>NZ_JBXAKV010000039.1:0-509 GCF_058798795.1 Pseudomonas sp. GW822-FHT07A10 | reverse complement strand
CGGCCAGGCGATTGTTGGCGTTGGCCAGGTACAGCACCGGCACCAGCACTTGCTCGCCGTTCACCTCGGCATTTTCCATCCAGACAATATCGTGGGTCAGGGCCGCGACTTGTTCAGAGGTCAGGCTGACACCCAAGGACAGGTTGAGCTCCGTCTTACTGGCGATGGCGTTATTCATCAGGTACTTGAACAGGCCCTCGTCGGAGGTCTGGCCATCGATGAAGCGCTGGCCGGTGCGGGCAACCACGGCTTGCTGGATCAGGCGTTGTTCATAAAGACCATCGCCCAGACGCTTGGCACTTTGGTCGGGGTCGTAGCCCAGGTTCGACAACAGGTAATCCGAGCTCATGAATTGCTTGAGGTCGGTGAGTACCGGGTTGGTTTCGATCAGGTATTTGTGCGGTTGGGATTTGCCAGCATTGCTCGGCAAGCCTTGCACGCGGTTGAGGGTGACTGGCGCACTGGTGGACGCGGTGACAGTGGCGCCGGTGAGGCTCCAGCTTTGTGGG
>NZ_JBXAKV010000038.1:0-557 GCF_058798795.1 Pseudomonas sp. GW822-FHT07A10 | reverse complement strand
TCGGTGAGGTTGGCGACGTCGGCGGACAGCACGGCCGCATCGTTGGTGCCGAGGATGTGCACGGTGACCGAAGTAGCGGTGCCATCGGCGCTGCTCACCGCGAAGGTGTCGGTGTAGGTGGTGCCGGCGGCGAACTCGTTGTGGGCGGAGCTGGCGACGTAGGTCCAGGCTCCGTCGGTACCGATGGAGAACTGGCCGTAGCTGCCGGCGGTGTTGGTTTGGGCGACGAAGGTTGCGGCGCTGTCGACGTCGCTGATGGTCAGGGTGCCGGCGGTGGAGATGTCGACGGCGGCATTGGTCTCGGTGAGGTTGGCGGTGCCAGCGGACAGCACGGCCGCATCGTTGGTACCGAGGATGTGCACGGTGACCGAAGTGAGGGTGCCGTCGGCACTGCTCACCGCGAAGGTGTCGGTGTAGGTGGTGCCGGCAGCGAACTCGTTGTGCGCGGAATTGGCGACGTAGGTCCAGGCACCGCCGGTGCCGATGGAGAACTGGCCGTAGCTGCCGGCGGTGTTGGTTTGGGCGACGAAGGTTGCGGCGCTGTCGACGTCGCTGAT
>NZ_JBXAKV010000037.1:0-759 GCF_058798795.1 Pseudomonas sp. GW822-FHT07A10 | reverse complement strand
ACCGAAGTAGCGGTGCCATCGGCGCTGCTCACCGCGAAGGTGTCGGTGTAGGTGGTGCCGGCGGCGAACTCGTTGTGCGCGGAATTGGCGACGTAGGTCCAGGCGCCGTCGGTGCCGATGGAGAACTGGCCGTAGCTGCCGGCGGTGTTGGTTTGGCCGACGAAGGTTGCGGCGCTGTCGATATCACTGACGGTCAGGCTACCACCCGTAGTCAGCGGAGCATTGGTTTCGGTCAGTGTGACACTGGCCGAGGACAGCACGGCGGCGTCGTTGCTGCCGGTGACGGTGACGGTCACTTGCTGGGTGTCGACGCCGCCGAGGCCATCGCTGACCTGGATGGTGAACACTTCGTTATGGCTCTCGCCGGCCTGCAACGATTGCACGGCACTGGCGACGCCATTGGTGCCGTTGGCCAGGGTGTACGTCCACTGGCCCGTGCCGTCGACGGCGATCGAGCCGTAGGTGCCGGTATTGGACCCGGCAATGCTCCAGGTGGCGGTGGCCGCGTGATCGATGTCGCTCGAGCTGAACTGGCCACTGACGCTGAGGGTGGTGTCTTCCTGCACGTTGCCGGCATCGCTGCCCGACGCGAAGCTCAGCACCGGGGCGTCATTGCTGCCGGTGACAGTGACGGTCACCTGCTGGGTGTCGACGCCGCCCAAGTCGTCGCTGACCTGCACGCTGAACACTTCGTTATGAGTCTCGCCGACCTTCAGCGATTGCACCGCACTGGCAACGCCATCGGTGCCGTTGGCCAGG
>NZ_JBXAKV010000036.1:224-1062 GCF_058798795.1 Pseudomonas sp. GW822-FHT07A10 | reverse complement strand
TGGAGTATTGCCGGGTCCAATACCGGCACTTATGGCTCGATCGCCGTCGACAGCAGCGGTCAATGGACCTACACCCTGGCCAACGGCACCGATGGCGTCGCCAGTGCCGTGCAATCGCTGAAGGCCGGCGAAAGTCATAACGAAGTGTTCAGCGTGCAGGTCAGCGATGGCCTCGGCGGCGTCGACACCCAGCAGGTGACCGTCACTGTCACCGGCAGCAACGATGCGCCCGTGCTCAGTTTCGCCAGCGGCAACGATGCCGGCACCGTGCAGGAAGACACCACGCTCAGTGTCAGTGGCCAATTCAGCTCGAGCGACATCGATCACAATGCCACCGCCACCTGGTCGATCAATGGCTCGGCAACTGGAACCTACGGCTCGATCGCCGTCGACAGCACCGGTCAATGGACTTACACCCTGGCCAACGGCACCAATGGCGTTGCCAGTGCGGTGCAATCGTTGCAGGCCGGCGAGACTCATAACGAAGTATTCACCATCCAGGTCAGCGATGGCCTGGGCGGCGTCGACACCCAACAGGTGACCGTGACCGTCACCGGCAGCAATGACGCGCCGGTGCTCAGCTTCGCGTCGGGTAATGATGCCGGCAACGTGCAGGAAGACACCACCCTCAGCGTCAGTGGCCAGTTCAGCTCGAGCGACATCGATCATGCGGCCACCGCCACTTGGAGCATTGCCGGGTCCAATACCGGCACTTATGGCTCGATCGCCGTCGACAGCACCGGTCAATGGACTTACACCCTGGCCAACGGCACCAATGGCGTTGCCAGTGCGGTGCAATCGTTGCAGGCCGGCGAGACTCATAACGAAGTATTCACCA
>NZ_JBXAKV010000036.1:0-125 GCF_058798795.1 Pseudomonas sp. GW822-FHT07A10 | reverse complement strand
ACCGGCACTTATGGCTCGATCGCCGTCGACAGCACCGGTCAATGGACTTACACCCTGGCCAACGGCACCAATGGCGTCGCCAGTGCCGTGCAATCGTTGCAGGCCGGCGAGAGCCATAACGAAGT
>NZ_JBXAKV010000035.1:0-1129 GCF_058798795.1 Pseudomonas sp. GW822-FHT07A10 | reverse complement strand
CATTGAGACAGGTGCTGCATGGCTGTCGTCAGCTCGTGTCGTGAGATGTTGGGTTAAGTCCCGTAACGAGCGCAACCCTTGTCCTTAGTTACCAGCACGTAATGGTGGGCACTCTAAGGAGACTGCCGGTGACAAACCGGAGGAAGGTGGGGATGACGTCAAGTCATCATGGCCCTTACGGCCTGGGCTACACACGTGCTACAATGGTCGGTACAGAGGGTTGCCAAGCCGCGAGGTGGAGCTAATCCCACAAAACCGATCGTAGTCCGGATCGCAGTCTGCAACTCGACTGCGTGAAGTCGGAATCGCTAGTAATCGCGAATCAGAATGTCGCGGTGAATACGTTCCCGGGCCTTGTACACACCGCCCGTCACACCATGGGAGTGGGTTGCACCAGAAGTAGCTAGTCTAACCTTCGGGGGGACGGTTACCACGGTGTGATTCATGACTGGGGTGAAGTCGTAACAAGGTAGCCGTAGGGGAACCTGCGGCTGGATCACCTCCTTAATCGACGACATCAGCTGCTCCATAAGTTCCCACACGAATTGCTTGATTCATTGAAGAAGACGATACGAAGCAGCCCGAAATTGGGTCTGTAGCTCAGTTGGTTAGAGCGCACCCCTGATAAGGGTGAGGTCGGCAGTTCGAATCTGCCCAGACCCACCAATTTTGTGTGGGAATACCTGTAGAAATACGGGGCCATAGCTCAGCTGGGAGAGCGCCTGCCTTGCACGCAGGAGGTCAACGGTTCGATCCCGTTTGGCTCCACCACTACTGCTTCTGTTGTTGAAAGCTTAGAAATGAGCATTCCATCGTGATGATGGTGAATGTTGATTTCTAGTCTTTGGCTAGATCGTTCTTTAAAAATTTGGGTATGTGATAGAAAGATAGACTGAACGTTACTTTCACTGGTAACGGATCAGGCTAAGGTAAAATTTGTGAGTTGCTCTTAATTGAGCATGCGAATTTTCGGCGAATGTCGTCTTCACAGTATAACCAGATTGCTTGGGGTTATATGGTCAAGTGAAGAAGCGCATACGGTGGATGCCTTGGCAGTCAGAGGCGATGAAAGACGTGGTAGCCTGCGAAAAGCTTCGGGGAGTCGGCAAACAGACTTTGATCCGGAGAT
>NZ_JBXAKV010000034.1:0-1297 GCF_058798795.1 Pseudomonas sp. GW822-FHT07A10 | reverse complement strand
GCAAGCCTCGCTCCTTGTATGTTGGCCGAACACCCGGCGAGAGCAGCTAAGCTCCTCGGTGTTGTCTCAAAGATGTGTTTCTGGGGGAGGCCGACCGCTCCTGAAGGCAGGACTTGCTCCTGACCTTGTCTGTAGAGAGGCTCCCCCGCCTCATTGCCCACCACGAAGAGTATCGAGAAGCCGACAAGTCGGACTTCGCATTACAAGGTTGCAGCGGCATGAAGTTCGAGGTCAGGGGAACCAGGAGCCATCTTCACCCAGTTTCCTTGGAGTGGAAAGCATGAGTGTTCACGTCGGATTGGATGTTGGTTCTCGCACCACAGCAATGGGATGGCGTGACAAAGGCCGTGCAGCTGGCTCGTGGGATATCGCTCAAACGCCCAAGGGGCGCAAGGCTGCCGTGAAAAAGCTGTTAGCGCTCAAACCGCTTTCTGTGGTCATGGAAGCCACCGGGATTTATTACCTGGATCTGGCCCTGGAGTTAAGCACTGCAGGCTTGCCGGTTTCTGTGATCAACCCGAAAAGCTCCCGCAATTTTGCAAGACTGATACTTCAACACAGTAAAACGGACGCCATCGACGCCCAGTTGCTAGCGGAGTACGGCGAACGCATGACGCCTCGCTTGTGGACTCCTCCAAGCCCCGCCCAGCTTGAGTTGCGTGCCATTGGCCGGCATATCAACCGTCTGACCTGCCACTGCACCCGAGCGAAGAATGAGCTGCATGCCCTTCAAGCGACCGAAACAACTTCAGCGATGCTGATTGAGGATGAGGAAGAAGCTATTGCGATGTTCGGCAGGCGCATCGAACGGTTTAGGCGGGCCGGGCGAGACATCATCGCTAGCTGTCCAATTTTGCAGGAGCAGTTTGATCACATGATGGCTGCACCTGGAATGGGTGAGGTCTCGACATTTGCAGTGCTGGCTGAACTGACGACCCTGCCAGTGACGCTCAAATCCCCCCAGATCAGTCGTTATGCAGGGCTGGACGTGCGACTGACCCAGTCTGGAACGAGCATCGACAAGCCCGGACGCCTGAGCAAGGGTGGCAACGCCTACCTGCGCTCGGCGATGTTCATGCCTGCCATGTCAGCGATCCGCTGCGATCCTTATGTGAAGGCTTTTTACGACGTGCTAGTCGGTCGTGGAAAACGAAAAATGCAGGCCATCTGTGCGGTTATGCGCAAATACCTGACAGGCTTGTGGGCCTGCATACGCGCTGGAGAGGATTTCGATACGGCCAAGCTTTTCAGCGAAAAACATCTACTAAAAGCTTGACCGTGAACAGAGTATCTACAG
>NZ_JBXAKV010000033.1:0-1424 GCF_058798795.1 Pseudomonas sp. GW822-FHT07A10 | reverse complement strand
GCCATCCCTTTCAAGGTCTTTTCGTTTTGGCGGCCTTGATTACCCGGTCCGTTGAAACATGTGCATGCACCGCAGTGCCTTGCACCCATGTTTTGGGTTTAGGCACCTTGGGGCCCCGGGGATTTTTCGCAACTTGTTTTGGTTGGATGTTTCTGGCCAGTTCCAACAAGCGCTGGGCCAGTTTTTCCAGAGGTATGACGGGAAAACATTCCGAGGGCAGTGCAATTTGCAGGCCTTCATAACCACTCCGGACCTGAACCGCCAAGTGATAGGTTGAGGCTTCCCAGCCGTCAGGCTGGGAAGCCTGATGGGCTTGCTCGACGCTTCGTTTGAGTACGGCCAGGACGTTGTAGGCCAACACCGCAGTAGTGAACCCGAGCAATGCGGCCTTTGGGCTACCAAGGGTTTCGATTTCACTTTCCAGGATTGCTTCCAGTCGCTGGAACATGCCTTCAATGCTCCAGCGGCGGCGATAGAGTTCCGCGATCTGCTGCGCGCTGACGCTTTCAGGCAGGTTGCTCCAGAACATCAAGCTGCTGTCACCCGAGTCTGTTGGCGAGTGAAGCGTCAGTTCGACACGTCGACACTGGTAACCGCCTCTAACCTGAATAATCTGTTCACGCACGGTGCCCGTGCTCACAGGCACTGGTTCTTGCCAATGCCCCTCTTGAATCAAGCGTGGATGCTTGGCCTGTTGACGAATGACAAAGGAGGTTTTGACCTGTTCGCAAGCCTCCATGACCGGGAGCGTGCAATAGAGTCGATCAGCCAGCCACACCTGGCCCGGCTCGGCATCGGCCAAGAGAGGCAGCACGCAAACACGCTCGCTTGCGTAGGCATCTTCACATGCCTGCAGGTCGATGACTTGATCCAGGTCGGGGTCGTAGACAACCACCGAAAACCCGGGCCGAGCGGCGCCGCGCTCGTGGCGTAAAGCCCCCAGTCGTTTCTCAGTGGATGCCAAGTGATTACCGTCCACCACCCGAACCTGCCAACCCGGCAGCATCGCCGTGCAACCCAACTCCTTGATGGTTGGAGCCAGGCGCTGCGCACAGCCCGTGACCAGGGCGCGCAACAGAGCTGGCTCGGTACGACTGATCTTGTCGTAGAGGGCCGCCAGGCTAACAGGAAGATCTTCCAGTTGCCGCGCCGCGGCGTGCAGGGATGGCTTCAAACCCAATGAAACAAGGGACATCAGCTTGATGATGGTCGAGAACAGTAGCTCACGAGAATACTGCCGTTGCCGATGTTCTTCGAAGACCTGATCGACCCACTCAGGGGCAATAGCGTGCTCCAGCGCCAATTTGGCCATAACGCTGGCAGGTGCTTTTTTCTCGAAACGCTCCAGAACATCGGCCCACATCGTTCGGGTATCCCTGATAGAAACTTCAGAAGATTTTACCTAAGACCTTGAAAGGGATGGC
>NZ_JBXAKV010000032.1:1538-3011 GCF_058798795.1 Pseudomonas sp. GW822-FHT07A10 | reverse complement strand
GGTGCGAACTTTCGGTTCATTGCGTCTTCACACACCGCAATCTGGCTTTTAAGCGCAAATTGCTTGGGTGTTATATGGTCAAGCCTCACGGGCAATTAGTATTGGTTAGCTCAACGCCTCACAGCGCTTACACACCCAACCTATCAACGTCGTAGTCTTCGACGGCCCTTCAGGGGACTCAAGGTCCCAGTGAGATCTCATCTTGAGGCTAGTTTCCCGCTTAGATGCTTTCAGCGGTTATCTATTCCGAACATAGCTACCCGGCAATGCCACTGGCGTGACAACCGGAACACCAGAGGTTCGTCCACTCCGGTCCTCTCGTACTAGGAGCAGCCCCTCTCAAATCTCAAACGTCCACGGCAGATAGGGACCGAACTGTCTCACGACGTTCTAAACCCAGCTCGCGTACCACTTTAAATGGCGAACAGCCATACCCTTGGGACCGGCTTCAGCCCCAGGATGTGATGAGCCGACATCGAGGTGCCAAACACCGCCGTCGATATGAACTCTTGGGCGGTATCAGCCTGTTATCCCCGGAGTACCTTTTATCCGTTGAGCGATGGCCCTTCCATACAGAACCACCGGATCACTAAGACCTACTTTCGTACCTGCTCGACGTGTCTGTCTCGCAGTCAAGCGCGCTTTTGCCTTTATACTCTACGACCGATTTCCGACCGGTCTGAGCGCACCTTCGTACTCCTCCGTTACTCTTTAGGAGGAGACCGCCCCAGTCAAACTACCCACCATACACTGTCCTCGATCCGGATAACGGACCTGAGTTAGAACCTCAAAGTTGCCAGGGTGGTATTTCAAGGATGGCTCCACGCGAACTGGCGTCCACGCTTCAAAGCCTCCCACCTATCCTACACAAGCAAATTCAAAGTCCAGTGCAAAGCTATAGTAAAGGTTCACGGGGTCTTTCCGTCTAGCCGCGGATACACTGCATCTTCACAGCGATTTCAATTTCACTGAGTCTCGGGTGGAGACAGCGCCGCCATCGTTACGCCATTCGTGCAGGTCGGAACTTACCCGACAAGGAATTTCGCTACCTTAGGACCGTTATAGTTACGGCCGCCGTTTACCGGGGCTTCGATCAAGAGCTTCGCGTTAGCTAACCCCATCAATTAACCTTCCGGCACCGGGCAGGCGTCACACCCTATACGTCCACTTTCGTGTTTGCAGAGTGCTGTGTTTTTAATAAACAGTCGCAGCGGCCTGGTATCTTCGACCGGCGTGGGCTTACGCAGTAAATGCTTCACCCTCACCGGCGCACCTTCTCCCGAAGTTACGGTGCCATTTTGCCTAGTTCCTTCACCCGAGTTCTCTCAAGCGCCTTGGTATTCTCTACCCAACCACCTGTGTCGGTTTGGGGTACGGTTCCTGGTTACCTGAAGCTTAGAAGCTTTTCTTGGAAGCATGGCATCAACCACTTCGTGTTCTAAAAGAACACTCGTCATCAGCTCTCGGCCTTGG
>NZ_JBXAKV010000032.1:0-1442 GCF_058798795.1 Pseudomonas sp. GW822-FHT07A10 | reverse complement strand
AGCTTAGAAGCTTTTCTTGGAAGCATGGCATCAACCACTTCGTGTTCTAAAAGAACACTCGTCATCAGCTCTCGGCCTTGGAATCCCGGATTTACCTAAGATTCCAGCCTACCACCTTAAACTTGGACAACCAACGCCAAGCTGGCCTAGCCTTCTCCGTCCCTCCATCGCAATAACCAGAAGTACAGGAATATTAACCTGTTTTCCATCGACTACGCTTTTCAGCCTCGCCTTAGGGACCGACTAACCCTGCGTCGATTAACGTTGCGCAGGAAACCTTGGTCTTTCGGCGTGGGTGTTTTTCACACCCATTGTCGTTACTCATGTCAGCATTCGCACTTCTGATACCTCCAGCAAGCTTCTCAACTCACCTTCACAGGCTTACAGAACGCTCCTCTACCGCATCACCTAAGTGATACCCGTAGCTTCGGTGTATGGTTTGAGCCCCGTTACATCTTCCGCGCAGGCCGACTCGACTAGTGAGCTATTACGCTTTCTTTAAAGGGTGGCTGCTTCTAAGCCAACCTCCTAGCTGTCTAAGCCTTCCCACATCGTTTCCCACTTAACCATAACTTTGGGACCTTAGCTGACGGTCTGGGTTGTTTCCCTTTTCACGACGGACGTTAGCACCCGCCGTGTGTCTCCCATGCTCGGCACTTGTAGGTATTCGGAGTTTGCATCGGTTTGGTAAGTCGGGATGACCCCCTAGCCGAAACAGTGCTCTACCCCCTACAGTGATACATGAGGCGCTACCTAAATAGCTTTCGAGGAGAACCAGCTATCTCCGAGCTTGATTAGCCTTTCACTCCGATCCACAGGTCATCCGCTAACTTTTCAACGGTAGTCGGTTCGGTCCTCCAGTCAGTGTTACCTAACCTTCAACCTGCCCATGGATAGATCGCCCGGTTTCGGGTCTATTCCCAGCGACTAGACGCCCTATTAAGACTCGCTTTCGCTACGCCTCCCCTATTCGGTTAAGCTCGCCACTGAAAATAAGTCGCTGACCCATTATACAAAAGGTACGCAGTCACCCAACAAAGTGGGCTCCCACTGCTTGTACGCATACGGTTTCAGGATCTATTTCACTCCCCTCTCCGGGGTTCTTTTCGCCTTTCCCTCACGGTACTAGTTCACTATCGGTCAGTCAGTAGTATTTAGCCTTGGAGGATGGTCCCCCCATATTCAGACAAAGTTTCTCGTGCTCCGTCCTACTCGATTTCATGACTAAGAGATTTTCGCGTACAGGGCTATCACCCACTATGGCCGCACTTTCCAGAGCGTTCCGCTAATCTCAAAGCCACTTAAGGGCTAGTCCCCGTTCGCTCGCCACTACTAAGGGAATCTCGGTTGATTTCTTTTCCTCAGGGTACTTAGATGTTTCAGTTCCCCTGGTTCGCCTCTTGCACCTATGTATTCAGTACAAGATAACCATCTTATGATGG
>NZ_JBXAKV010000031.1:0-5140 GCF_058798795.1 Pseudomonas sp. GW822-FHT07A10 | reverse complement strand
GACCTGGTCAGCAGCGGCCTGGTGGAAGCCGGCAATCGCCTCGACCTGCTGGCCACCAACAACCTGACCAACAAGGCCGGCGGCATCATTGCCGGCCGTGATGTCTCGCTGACCACCACCCGGGGCGACGTGATCAACGAACGCACCGTTACCACTCACCAAAGCAGCAGCGGTTACCGCACCGAGCAGACCGACTTCGTCGACAACGCCGCCCGAATCGAAGCGGCCAACAACCTGACCCTCAAGTCCGGACGCGACGTCAACAACGTTGGCAGCGTGCTGAAAAGCGGTGCTGGTACCACGATCACCGCCGGCCGTGACGTCAACATCACTTCAGCTGAGCAGATCGTCAGCGGCGAGCGGGGCCGGCATCGTAATCAGACCATCACCCAATCTGGCTCAGACGTTGATGTGGGGCAGGACCTGAAGATTGCCGCTGGCCGTGACCTGGCGGTCATTGCCAGCCAGATCGACGCCAAACGCGATGTGAACATGAGCGCCGTTGGCGACCTGACATTGGCCTCGGCGGCGGACGAACAGCATTCCTATGGCAAGAGCAAAAAGGTTACCAGCCAGGAGGATCACGTCCGTCAGGTGTCTACGACTGTCACTGCGGGGGGCAACGTTGCCTTGAGTGCGGGTCAGGATCTTGAGGTCACAGCCAGTCGGGTGAACGCAGGCAATGAGGCGTATGTATACGCAGGCAATGATCTCAGTCTGAACACGGCGGAAAACAGTGATTACTCCTACTACTCGAAAACCAAGAAAGGCTCGTGGGGTAAGAAAAAGTCGACGATGACCGAAAGCGGCAATGAAGAAGCCGTTTCGTCGGTTATTCAAGCTGAAGGCAAAACCACTGTAGTCGCGGTCAATGACATCAATATCACGGGCTCGACCGTGAACAGTGACAAGGGTGCCCTAGAGGTTCTTGCTGGCAACGATGTCAATCTGAATGCCGCACAGAACAGTCAGTTCAGTGCGTCCGCGAAGTCCAAGTCGGGTGGTTTCGGTCTGTCCAGCACCAGCAAGATGAGCAGTGACTCCTCCAGCAGCACGTCATTGACGGGATCGACGCTCAGCGGAAACACCACGCTGGTTCAGGCGGGTAACAACCTGGTGGTGTCCGCCAGTAACGTGGTGTCGACCGAAGAGACCAACCTGCAGGCACGTAATGACATCCGCATCGAAAGCGATGTCGAGCACTTCAGCGCGCAGCATAGCCAATCGACCAAGAAATCCGGCTTGATCAGTTCCGGCGGGATCGGTGTCACCTTGGGGTCGTCCAAGAACACCTATAAGCAGGACACCGAGAGCCAGACCCAGAAGGCCAGCACGGTCGGCAGTGTGCTGGGTAATGTGAATATCACCGCCGGTAAGGACCTTACAGTCAAGGCCTCGGATGTGGTCGCTGGTAAGGACATTAGTCTGATCGGGAAAAATGTCAGCATCATCGACGCCGCGAGTGACAGCTCTACCCGGACTAGCCAGGAGAGCAAAAAAAGTGGCCTGACACTTGCCTTGTCGGGTGTGGTGGGGGAGGCCGTCAACACTGCGGTGCAAACCGCCCAGGAAGCCAAGCACGAAGATGACACTCGTCTTGCCGCGCTCCAGGGAATCAAGGCTGGTTTGTCTGGGTATCAGGCTTGGCAGGGCGCTCAGGCAATAGAGTCTGGCGCGAAGGAAGGTAGTTTTGTCGGTATTGCTTTGTCTCTGGGGACGCAAAAATCCAGTTCCAAGCAGGTCCAGGAGCAAAGTGTCAGCCAGGGAAGCAGTCTGACTGCGGGTAATGATCTGCATGTCATTGCTACCGGTAATGGACAACCGGGCGCTGCAACGGGCGACATCTCGGTCATTGGCAGCAAGCTGCAGGCGGGGCGCGACGTAGTGCTGTCGGCTGCTCGCGACATTGATATGCGCGCGGGGGCCAATACGCAAAAGCTGGAGGGTTCCAATAAGAGCGGTGGCGGGGCTGTCGGCGTCAGTCTGGGGGTGGGCTCCAGTGGTGCGGGTCTGAGTATCTTTGCCAACGCCAATAGTGGTACCGGCAAGGAAAAGGGTAATGGCACCGTATGGACGGAGACTACCGTCAATGCGGGCAACCAACTGACCCTGAATAGCGGCCGGGATACCACCTTGGAAGGTGCGCAAGCCTCGGCGCAAAAAGTGGTTGCTGACATCGGTCGCAACCTGACTCTGAGCAGTCTGCAAGACAGTGACCGTTTCGAGTCCAAGCAGGCCAACGTCAGCGGTGGCGCAAGCTTCACCTTCGGCAGCATGACGGGGAGCGGTTCGCTCAGCGTCAGCCAGGACAAGATCAAGTCCAACTTTAATAGCGTGCAAGAACAGACGGGCCTGTTTGCCGGCAAGGATGGTTATCAGGTCACTGTAGGCGAGCATACCCAGCTCAATGGCAGTGTGATCGCCAGCACTGCCAGTGCCGACAAAAACAAGCTGAGCACCGGCACCCTGGGTTGGACGGACATCGGTAACAAAGCCGACTTCAGTAGCCAGCATCAAAGTGTCAGTGGTGGTACTGGTGGGAATGCGGGCTCGATGTTCATGAGCAATATGGGCAGCCTGTTGCTGGTGGGGGCAAACAACAATGGGCATGACAGCAGCACCACCTATTCGGCTGTTTCGAACGGTGAAATCACCATTCGCGACAAAGATCACCAACAGCAAGATGTGGCATCGCTGAGCCGTGACGTCGAACACGCCAACAATGCTTTGAGTCCGATTTTCGACAAGGAGAAAGAACAGAACCGCCTGCGCCAGGCGCAGCTGATTGGTGATATCGGCAATCAGGCGATGGACATCATTCGTACTCAAGGGACGATTGAAGCCGCGAAGGCGCAGAAGGATCCCCTGGCGGTCGAGGATGCCCGCCAAAAGCTGATTAAGGAGGGGAACACCGATCCAAGTAAGGAGCAGATAGCTACCCAGATCACCAATACGGTCATGCAGCAGTATGGCACCGGTAGCGATCTGCAAAGGGCTGCACAGGCTGTGACTGCTGCGATTCAAGGATTGGCGGGCGGGAACATCGGCCAGGCCATAGCGGGAGCATCGGCGCCTTATTTGGCCGGTGTCATCAAGGACAGTACAGGCGACAACCTTGAAGCCAGGATCATGGCTCATGCCTTGCTCGGGGCGGTGTTGGCTAAATCCCAGCAGAACTCAGCTTTAGCTGGAGCGGCAGGGGCAAGCATTGGCGAGCTGGTTGCTAGTCAGCTCTATCCGGGCAAGACCAGCGATCAACTGACTGAGGCTGAAAAGCAGAAGGTTTCGGCGCTTTCGACCTTGGCCGGTGGTTTGGCGGGTGGGCTTGTTGGGGGCAGTTCAGCAGATGCTATCGCTGGCGCGCAAGCAAGTAAGAATGCGGTAGAAAATAATTATCTTAGTGTTGAAGAGGCAAGCGTAAAGAAAGCTCTAACGCTTAAGGAGCGTGAGGGCACGATTACGCCCGAAGAAGCACAAAAATTAGCAGATACAAAAAAACTAGATAAGGATAGGGATGCGACTATTCAAGCGGCATGTACAGCTGGAAATAAAGCAGGTGTGGAGTGTGGCCGTTTAGTTGCAATGGCCAAGCAAGCGCTTGTGGAGTACGGTGATTCTGTAACCTATTCGTTGCTGTATAAAGACATACCCTGAAGACGCCGCGAATGTTGAGGCTGTCCTGCAAGGCTTGGATTCGGAAAGTATCACTAGAGATGCTGCTATAACGGCAATAGTGAAAGAATCGGGATTGTCTAGAGGTGAGATTGAGAGTCGTTATGATCTCGTGATGTCACTCCAGGCTGCAACGGCGGCCCTAGCGGGGGTTTATGGGGTTAGGTCTTTAGCTGCAGAGCCACCATCGACATCAAAAGGGGTTGGTAGTAAAGTCGACGGTGCAAAAGGCATTCCCTCTATTCCTGACTCAGGAGCAAGCAGTGCAGCTAATGCTGCTAGACTCAAAATGCAAATGGTTGCTGAGCAGGCGGCCGGAGCAAGGGCACCAACACAGATCACTAGCTATTCAAATCACGCATTGGAGCAATTTGCAGGAAGGGATGGTGGCATTGGTGTAAGCCAGTCAGCACTCAGTGGAGCTTGGTCTAGTCCTCTAAAGATTGAATATGTCCCTTCAAAGTATGGTCCAACATTTAGGTATACGGGGACGGATGCAGTCATAGTGGTCAATGCTGAAGGTAAAGTTGTCACCGGTTGGGGGAAATCAGCTGCGGGGACCGGTAAATGAGTAGCCTCTTAACAAGCGCCCAATTACAGCTTTTATTTGCGTTGTGCTTTATGGCAGGAGAGCACCAACTGGCACTGGCTGAGAAATTACTTAATAGTTCATTATCATCAAGTGAGGTGGATGAGCTTTGTGAGTTGATTTCTAATGAATTTTTGATAAATGGAATAGAGGAAAGCTTCGAGCCGAATGGTTATGGCCTTGAGCTAGAACTGCTTCTGGATGCGGTCAACAGAGGTCGTGGTCAAGGTCGTTAGAGCTTCGTAATTTTTTGGCTCTTTGGTTGGTGCAAAAGGCGCAGGGACTGCTCTAGAAACTACTAGTCCTGTGGTTGTCAGTGGTACGCGGGCAATTGATAAGGCTCAAAGCTACGAAAGTGGTCTTCGAGACCTATACGGTAGTGTTCCTTATGCGGAGCGTCAGTACACAACTGTTATCAATGGGCAACGTGTTAACGGTGTTGCGGACAATGTGACTATTGTTAATGGGCAGCGGACTGCTGTTGAAGCTAAATTTGGAAAGTAAACGGGGACAGACCACGTTTATCGAGGGTTGGATACTGCTCCTTCAATTTATTTGTGGTCTGTCCCGATTTCGCCCTCCGGGCAGAACGGCCTGTTCCGTTTGAGCCAGGAAGGCAGCACCAACCCGACCGGCACCGGCCCACAAAGCTGGAGCCTCACCGGCGCCACTGTCACCGCGTCCACCAGTGCGCCAGTCACCCTCAACCGCGTGCAAGTAAACGGGGACAGACCACGTTTATCGAGGGTTGGATACTGCTCCTTCAATTTATTTGTGGTCTGTCCCGATTTCGCCCTCCGGGCAGAACGGCCTGTTCCGTTTGAGCCAGGAAGGCAGCACCAACCCGACCGGCACCGGCCCACAAAGCTGGAGCCTCAC
>NZ_JBXAKV010000030.1:0-24687 GCF_058798795.1 Pseudomonas sp. GW822-FHT07A10 | reverse complement strand
GGGAATAGCTCAGTTGGTAGAGCACGACCTTGCCAAGGTCGGGGTCGCGAGTTCGAGTCTCGTTTCCCGCTCCAAATTCAAAAAAACGCCGCTCATTGAGCGGCGTTTTTTTTATGCGCGTAAAAAACCTGCCTCAACTTCCCAGGCTCTGCACCAGGCTTTCGAGTGCTTCAATGGTTGTATCTTCCAGTGGCGGTTGCGCTGCTACCGCTCTAAGTTGGCTGGCCAAACGGTATTCGCTGGGCGTGCAGTTGACGAACTGCTTGAAGGCGCGGGCGAAGTAGGAAGGATCCTTGAAGCCGGCCTCATAGCCGATGCTGGTAATCGGCATCTGGCTGTTGTCGAGCAGTTGTTTCGCGAAGCTCATGCGCTTGTCCAGGATGTAATCGGTGAAACCGACGCCATTGGCTTCCTTGAACAGGCGACTGAAGCGGAATGTCGTCATGCCGCAGCGCTTGGCCAAATCCCTCTGATCGATGCTGTCCCGAAAGTGCTGGTCGATGTACAGCATGATATGGCTCAACGCCTGGTGTTTTTGGTGCCCGGAGGTCAGGCGGATGCTGTCCGGCAGAGTGGGCGAGTGGTCGATCAGCAATGTCTTGTCCTGACCGACATTGCGGCGCAATTCGCAGAGCTGCAGCAGTGCCGTCAGGTAGCGCTTCCTCTCGGCGTTGGTGAGCGGGAGCACCATGTACTCCCAGACACTGGAGCGCATGGCCCAGACGGCCAGTTCTTCTGAGTGCTGCACGGTGAACATGGTAATCGGGATGGTAGGAGTGGTGCGTTTGATCTCCAGCAACAACCTCAAGCCGGGGGTGTCGGGACGATCGAAATGGATGCAGATCATGTCTGCCTGTTCCCCGCTGGGCAGCACGGAATTTTTCGCCAGTTTGCAGTCACAAGTGTCCTCGAACTGCGCGATGAGTTCCTTCGTGGAACGATCGTGAGTCAGATCGAACCATAGCAGCGATGGCCTTCTGGTCATGTTGGACGTCATGTCTCTACTCTGCGGTTCTACGGGCCCCTCTTCGCTGAGTAGTATTGCTAACGTGCTATCACTTTGCAGATTAAATCCTGATAAAAAAGTCGATTTTTAGTCCTGCCCGCTCTATGCGTTGCCTGGAAATCAGTCCCAGGCAACTGGCTGTTGGTGTGTCGTCTATGAACCAGGTATCAGCCGCTCGTCGCTTGTAAATCGAAGTCAGTGGTATTCGCGAGCCATTCCTTGTTTGACCCCTCCTGCTACTTCTGCAAAGGCCAATAACCGCTTTTGGAAGCGCCCGCAAAAAAGTCCTAGTGATGTGCAAAATCTTCCTAACGCCCATGCCTTGCCCCTGACTAGTGTTGCATCCAGGCAGTGCAGAACGTACTGCCTTCCGGAAAAAACAACATTCGAGTGAGGTGGGCAAAATGATCATTCAAGCAATCAAGGCTTCGGTACTGAAGTTCGTCAAAGACGAAGATGGCCTGACCATTGTGGAATACGCAGTGGCGGGTGGGTTGATTACGGCAGTTGTTGCCCTCGCTTTCACCAATCTCGGAGCGAACGTGCATACCCGAATCACGGCGCTGTGCAACGCCGTTGGTGGTGGTGGTGCCTGCGCGTAATGACAATTTCCGCTAGGGAGATATGGTGATGTCCATGGAGCAGCTGATAGCTACTGTTTTGCTGATAGGGCTGCTGGGCGTAGCGGTGGTGAGCGATATTCGTCGCCACCGCATTCCCAACCTGCTGATCCTCGTGGGCCTGGCCTTGGGATTAGCCGGCCAGACTTATTCAGGTGGGATAAGCGGATTGGGTGACGGGCTGTTAGGCATCCTGATCTGTTTAGCGCTGTTTCTGCCGATGTATGCCTTTGGGGGCATGGCCGCCGGCGACGTCAAGTTGATGGCCATGGTTGGCAGCTTCTTACCGCTCCATTACGCATTGTGGGCTGCCCTATACAGCCTGGTATTCGGCGGCCTGTGCGGTCTACTTATCGTGCTGGTACACGGTCAGATGTTGCAGACCCTGGGGCGTTATTGGCTGATTCTCAAGGCTCGGGCTTACTTAGCGCCGAGTGCGGACGAGGCGGCCGGAAAGCCCTTTCCTTATGCTGTTGCAATCCTGCTCGGCACTCTGGGCAGCATCTACTGGCAATTCGTTGCCAGTGGGTTGGGAGATTAGTCATGCACGTCATGGTCAATACTGAATCCTTTCCCAATGAACGGGAAGCGGTGCAACGACTGGCTCCTCAGCCGTGCACAATCCGTGAAACCGGTCTGACCGACAGTTTTCTCGGCGAGTTGGTATGTAAGCATTTATATGACGCCGGCGTGCTCGACATGCCGCGGCTGGTGGAACGCCTGGCGCTGACCGGCGCCGTACTTGAAGAAGTCCTGGCGTTCCTGCGCAAGGATGGCCGTATCGAAGTGCTGGGCCAGATGGGCCAGACGGCTGGGCAGATGCTGCGTTATAGCCTGACTGAACGCGGTCGCAGTGCCGCCCGCGATGCCCTGTCACGCAGCGGCTATATTGGTGCGGCCCCTTTCCCGGTGAGTACCTACCGTTCCCTGATTAAAATCCAGACCATTCACCATGGTCGCATCAGCTCGAGCGATATGCACAAGGCCCTTACCGGTGTAGTACTCACGGAGGGGATGCTCGATCAACTGGGTGTGGCCCTGAACTCCGGGCGCGCGATCATGATTTACGGTCCCGCGGGTACCGGCAAGACCTATGTCAGCAGTCGGCTGATTCGTCTGTTCGCCGAGGCCATCTGGGTGCCGCATGCCATCGTGATCAACGAGTCGGTGATCGAGATTTATGACCCGCAGGTGCATCAGCGCCTGGATGACAACAGTCAACAGAACAATCTGATGCTCAACGAAGGAATCGATCGTCGACTGTTGTGCTGCAAACGCCCGATCGTCATTACGGGCGGTGAGTTGAGCATGGAACAGCTGGACGTTCGCTATGACCCCTTCACCCGTCAGTACCAGGCCGCCTTGCAGCTCAAGGCCAGTAATGGCCTGTTCATCATCGATGACATGGGGCGCCAGCGCATGGCGCCCGCCGAGCTGTTGAATCGCTGGATTGTCCCGATGGAAGAGAAACGCGACTTTCTCAACCTGGGTGGCGGTCGGCACTGCGAGCTGCCGTTCGATCTGATTCTGGTGTTCTCCACTAACCTCAATCCCCTGGAACTGGCCGACGAGGCCTTCCTGCGCCGGATTGGCTACAAGCTGCAATTCGGTTACCTGAAGCCTGAGGAGTACGAAAAGATCTGGCGTCAGGAAAGCGAGCGCCTGGGCATTCCTTACGACCCGCTGTTGGTGCGTTATGTATTGCAAAGGCTGTATGCAAGTGAAGGCATGCCCCTGGTGCCTTGCCATCCCCGCGATCTCCTGAACATGGCCCTCGATCGTCAGCGTTATATGGGCGGTTCCGGGAACCTGTCGCCGCAGGAGCTGGAATGGGCCTGGCACAACTATTTTGTCCAGCTCGACTTTTCTTGATACGGAGATACTGACATGAGCTCTCGTACTCTTCCCCTGATAGGTGTTTCCCTGGTCATGGGCCTTGGTGCTGCATGGATGGCCGACTCCTGGCTGAGCGCACGGCTCAATGCCACCCCGGATGACCACCTTCGAAGCGTGGTGGTTGCCACGGTAGAAATTCCCTTCGGGCAGATGGTCGAGGCCCAACAGGTCACCACCGTGCGCATGCCCATGGACACGATACCGGACGATGCGCTCGATTCCAGCGACAAGGCCGTGGGCAAGATCGCAACGTTTGACATCTTGCGTGGCGACGTCATGCGCGGTGCACGTCTGAGCGAGCACTTGGGCGGCAGTACCCTGGCCTCTCTGATTGCCACAGACAAACGTGCCATATCGGTACGGGTGGACGATGTGGTCGGTGTGGGCGGCTTCCTCCTGCCAGGTAACCGGGTCGATGTACTGGCGACCAAAACCACGAATGCTGGCAGTAACAGCGCTGTGTCCAGGACCATCCTCGAGAACTTGCGGGTGTTAGCGGTGGACCAGACGGCGGGTACCGACAAGACCCAACCGGTGGTGGTGCGCGCAGTGACGCTGGAGATGACGACCGCAGAGGCTGAAACCCTGGTCACGGCGCAAACGGAAGGGAAACTGCAACTGGCGCTGCGCAATCCGCTGAACTCCGAGAAAAAAATCGCGACCGCCGCACCTGCCGCGCCTGTTGTGCCGGCCCCCATGGTGGTGGCCGCCGCCCCGGTGCAAAAACGCGTGGTGCAACGTGGCGACGGTGGCGGAGCTCTCACCATCATCCGCGGGATCCAGACCAGTGTAGTGAAAGTTCGTTGACAGGGCGGTAGGGGTGCCTGGGCACCAAGGTATTGGCGGAGCCGATCCGGATCAGTATCGGCAAACGAGGGCTTGATGATGAATCTTCGTATTCAGCGGCCGTTCACTGCGACGCCAAGGCGCCAGGAAGGATCGGTGAGCGTATTGATGGTAATCGCGTTGGCGGCCATGGCGATAATGGCGGCGTTGGCGCTGGATGGCGGACACATGTTGCTGAACAAGACGCGCCTGCAGAATGCGGTGGACGCCGCCGCCCTGAGTGGCGCCAAAACCTTGAGTCAGGTGGAAGGTAGTACCAATATGGCCAGCACGACGCGCACTGCCGCGCTCAATACGCTGGCGCGAAATGCCAACGCCACGGGTAACAACGAGTTGGCCACGGCTGTCGCCGGCAACCCAGGCGCATTCGCGGTGGTGGAACTGTCCAGCAGCGTCTATGGCCCGTTCTCCTTTCCCGGGCCGGCGGATGCCAAATATGTTCGGGTGTCGGTACCGAGCTATAACCTGGCGGGTTTTTTCTGGAACTTCGCCCAGTCATTCGGCGCCTTGGGAAACAAAGCGGTGGCGGCGATCGCCACTGCTGGACCCAGTCCTACCAGTCCCTGTGATCTCGCCCCTTTGATGGTCTGTGGTGACCCGACTAAATACGATCCGGACGCCGGCATGTTCTGGGGCTTCCAGTTTGGTGATTTGCAGGTGTTGAAGACAGCTGCCGGCAATTCGTCGCCCATTGGTCCAGGCAACTTTCAATTGCTCGATTTTGGTTCAGGCGGTAGTACAGTCAGGCAGGACCTAGCCGGAGGCGGATCGGTTTGCCGCAATGTCGGGCAAAATGTCCAGACCTCCCCTGGCAACATGGTCGGCCCTACCTCTCAAGGGTTGAATACGCGATTCGGCATCTACAACGGCCCGCTCCGCGCCTCGGACTATCCACCGGACCTGGTGACCACGTCCAGTAACCCCGCGATCACTTACGACGACTCAGTTACCCCACCACAAGTGACGTACCAAGGGCAGACTGTCACATCGAGCGGCGGCAATCTCACCGCGGGCGGCAACGCGATATTTGACTACAACGACTGGCGTGCGAGTGTTGCCGCCTGTGTGGCAGGGGGCAGTGGCTGTGAGAGCAATGGGGTGTTCGAGCGCCGGATGATGAAAATCGTGGTGGGCGACTGCTCCGGGAAACTGAGCGGTTCCACCTCGATCCCCGTCCTGGGTTTTGGCTGCTATTTTGTGGTGCAGCCAATGAGTAGCGGCGGCACTGAGGCGCAGATCTTCGGCCAGTTCGTGAAAGAGTGTGAAGGCGACAATGTGCCCAGCCCCTCGCCGTCCAACGACTCCGGCCCGCAGATCATTCAGCTTTACAAAACCTATATCGGCAGCGGCACTGGCACTCCGAGCACTGACTCGTAGGAGGCGTCATGGGACTTCACGCGTTTAAACATCCGCAGCGTCAGCAAGGCCTGGCCATGGTGGAATTCACTCTCGTCCTGCCGTTGTTGCTCCTGCTGTTGCTGAGCTTTGGCGAGTTCGGCCGCATGCTCTATCAGTACAACGTCCTGCTACAGGCCAGCCGTGATGCCGGTCGTTACGTCGCCGGCCAGGCATGGAACTCGACACTCGGCGCTGCCATTGTTCCGAGCGGCAGCACGCTGGAGACCCAGACGAAAAACGTGGCGGTCTATGGCGTGCCTGCAAATACCGGGACCGCGGTGGTGTCAGGGTTGACGACCGGCATGGTGACAGTCTCCACGCTGGGCGCCGATCCCGCCCACCCCGACCATGTGCAGGTCACCATCACCTACAACTTCTGCCCGGTGATTGGCAGTGGCAATTGTGCCGGCTCGATTCCGGGCTTTTTTGGTAACCCGATTGCGCTGAGCATTCCGCTGGTCGCCACCACTGTCATGAGGGCTCTGTGATGAATCGCAAACGCATGCGCGGCACCTATATCGTGGAGTTCGCCGTCATTGGCATGCTGGTATTCACGCTGCTGTTCGCCGTGTTGGAAATGGGTCGGTTGTACTTCACGGTCAATGCGCTGGATGAAGCCGCACGCCGTGGTGCGCGCCTGGCGGCGGTGTGCAATATCAGCGATCCGGTGGTGTTGCAGCGGGCAATCTTCAACGCGGCGGGTGACACCGGTACGAGCCAGTTGATCACGAGTCTGGCTACCAGCAACCTGGTACTGACCTATCTGGATGTTAACGGTGCAGTGGTGGCCAATCCCGGCGACCTGGTCAGCGCCACTGGTTTTCGTGCCATCCGCTATGTCCAGTTGAGTCTGCAAGGCTTCGTTTTCAATCTGTTTATTCCCGGGTTCGGCGTGCCCATTACCTTGCCTGCATTCAAGGCAACTTTGCCACGCGAAAGCCTCGGGCGTCATTCCGATTCCGGGGAGATCACACCATGCTGAATACCAAGGACACTCCGCTCTCCACCTCGACCGGCAAGACCGGGCTCCGGTTGCTGATCAGCAGCCGTGATGCCACCTCGTTGCGCGATCTGCAGAGCGTCTGCCAGCGCATGCCTTGCCTGGAGGTGAGCACTCGCCTGGTGAGCAATGGGCATGTTGACCCACTCTACGGCTTGGACCGGATGCCTGATCTGTTGCTGCTGCGCGTCAGCCATCTATGGCGCGAGGAACTGGCGGCGTTGTTACAGCGTCCGGCCCATGAGCGTCCACCGATGTTGGTGTGCGGTCTGCTGAGCGAACAGGAAGGCATGCGCCTGGCTATGCAGGCCGGCGCCCGTGACGTGCTACCGGAGCCTATCGCCGAGACAGAATTGGTTGCCGCCTTGAATCGCCTGGTCATGGAGGTTCGCACCGGCAGCGGGGCAGAAGGGAAATTGATCGCGGTGATGAGCGCCAAGGGTGGTTCCGGCGGAACCTTGCTGGCCTGCAATCTAGCTCAACAGCTCAGCGTCAAGGGCGGCAGCACCCTGCTGCTGGACATGGACCTGCAATTCGGCAGCGTGACGCATTACCTGGACGTGGCGCAGACGCACAGCCATCTCGAGGTGTTGCATCAGATTGACGGCATGGACAGCGTTGCGTTACGCGGTTTCTGCAGTCACTTCAGCCCGACCTTGCATGTGCTGGGTGGCCGGGCCGGTGAGCTGTGCCTGCCGCAGGATGCCCAACCCGAGCAACTTGACACCCTGTTGCAGCTGGCCCGCGCCAGTTATGACTGGGTGGTGATCGACCTGCCGCGGCAAATCGACCACCTCACCGGCTCCGTGTTGGAACAGGTGGATCGGGTGTACGTGGTGGTGCAGCAGAGCGTCAGTCATCTGCGCGATGCCAGCTCCCTGGTGCGGATTCTTCGCGACGATCTGGGCGTGCGCGGGGATCAATTGCAGATAGTGGTCAACCGCTTTGACAAGGCAGCAGCGATCAGTCTCAAAGATATCGGCGAAGCGCTGCGCTGCACGAATCTGTCGAAATTACCCAACGACTTCAACCTGGTCAGCCAGAGTCAGAACACTGGCGTGCCGTTGGGGCTGCATGCGCCGAGGGCCGCGATTACTAGCGCCCTGCGCGACATGACCGAGGACCTGGTCGGTCAACAGGTGGCCGGAAACAAAGGCTTACTCAAACGCGCCTTCAACCGTTTTTTCGGGGGATGACCCATGATCAGCGACTTTCGTAACCGCTTGCGCAAACAGTCCGGTAAAACCGCTGCATCGTCAGCGGCTCAGTTGGGCGACGACCAGCTGGATCCGGCAGAGGAATTAATGGCGTGGGAGCGTGCAACACCGGACGTTCTTTACGAAACCAGAAGCCAGGTCACCCCGGTGGAAGCCGAGTGGCGGGAAAAAATCTACCAGCAGTTGCTCAAAGTCATGGACCTGTCCTTGCTGGACGCCCTTGAACAGGCTGAGGCCGCGCGGCAGATTCGCGATATTTGCCAGCGCCTGTTCGATGAGCATTCGGCGCCGGTGAGTTCCGCCAGCCGCCAGTTGATCATCAAGCAGATCACTGACGAGGTGCTTGGCTTGGGCCCCCTGGAACCGTTGCTGGCCGATCACAGCGTCTCCGATATTCTGGTCAACGGCCATGCCTCGGTCTATGTCGAGCGCTTCGGCAAACTGCAACGGACTGATGTGCGCTTTCGCGATGATCAGCATTTGCTGAACATCATCGACCGCATTGTGTCCAGTCTGGGTCGACGTATCGACGAGTCTTCGCCATTGGTGGACGCCCGGCTCAAGGACGGTTCGCGGGTCAACGCGATTATCCCGCCATTGGCCATCGACGGCCCGAGCATGTCGATTCGCCGCTTTGCCGTGGACCTGCTCAATACCGACAGCCTGATCCAGGTGGGGACCTTGACCCCGGCTATTGCGCTGCTGCTCAAGGCGATTGTCCGCGGGCGTTTGAACGTGCTGATTTCTGGCGGTACCGGCAGCGGCAAGACCACCATGCTCAATGTGCTGTCCAGTTTCATTCCGCAGAACGAGCGGATTGTCACCATCGAAGACTCGGCCGAACTGCAACTGCAGCAGCCCCACGTGGTGCGTCTGGAAACCCGGCCTTCGAATATCGAGGGGCGTGGCGAGGTCAGCCAGCGGGAGTTGGTGCGCAACAGTTTGCGGATGCGCCCGGACCGCATTGTCATCGGCGAAGTGCGCGGCGCCGAGGCGCTGGACATGCTGACGGCGATGAACACCGGCCACGACGGTTCATTGACCACCATCCACGCCAACACCGCGCGCGATGCGTTGGGGCGAATCGAGAACATGGTATCGATGACCGGGGCGACCTTCCCGATCAAGGCCATGCGACAGCAGATCGCGTCGGCCATCGATGTGGTGATCCAGCTGGAGCGTCAGGAGGACGGCAAGCGGCGACTGGTCAGCGTGCAAGAGATCAACGGCATGGAGGGCGAGATCATCACCATGACCGAAATTTTCTCCTTTGCGCGTCAAGGAATGGGCGAAAACGGCGAGGTGCTCGGCGACTATCGCCCAAGCGGCATGATCCCGGCCTTCCGCGATGTGCTGGCCAAGCGCGGCATCGAGTTGCCGCTGACGATGTTCAGGCCTGAATGGATGGAGGCACGGCAGTCATGAACCATATCCCTGGTGAATTCATTCTGATCTTTCTCGGCATGGTGTTTATCGCCGTGTTCCTGCTGTCCCAGGGCGTGGTGGTGCCGGTGTTCGGCGAGGCCGGCAAGATGCGCAAGCGCATCCGCGGCCGCTTGCACGTACTGGAGAAAGCCAACAATCTGCCCAACATGCAGACCGTGTTGCGACAGAAATACCTGACGCGCTTGTCGCCACTGGAGGCCAGGCTTGAGCAGCTGCCTTTTATGGAGACATTGACGCAAATGATTGAGCAGTCCGGGCACGAATACCGGGCCTACCGGGTATTACTGCTTGGGTTGGTACTGGGGGGCTGGGCGGGTATTTTGATCTGGATGGTCTCGTCAGTCTGGTGGATGGTGTTGTTGGCGAGCCTCGGGGCGTTCTGGTTACCCCTGTTGAAAATCTCTCGTGACCGCGGCAAACGTTTCGCTGCGTTTGAGGAGGGCCTGCCGGATGCGCTGGATGCCATATGCCGAGCCCTGCGTGCGGGGCACCCGTTCAACGAGACCCTGCGCCTGGTCGCCGAGGAGCACAAGGGGCCGGTTGCTCATGAGTTCGGCTTGACTTTCGCTGATATCAACTATGGCAATGATGTACGCCGAGCCATGCTCGGCCTACTGGAGCGTATGCCCAGCATGACGGTGATGATGCTGGTAACCTCGATCCTTATCCATCGCGAGACCGGCGGCAATCTGACCGAAGTACTGGAGCGTCTGAGCCGGTTGATCCGTGGGCGCTTCCGCTTTCAGCGCAAGATCAGAACCCTGTCGGCGGAAGGGCGCATATCGGCCTGGATACTGGTGGCCATTCCCTTTGTGCTGGCGATCGCGATCCTGGTTACAAGTCCCAGCTACATGCCTGTTCTGATCAATGATCCTCTAGGCCACAAGCTTATCATTGGGGCTTTCTGCGCCATGTTGATCGGAATTTTCTGGATACGCAAAGTCATCCGGATTCAGGTTTAAGCGGTATTCGCTACCGGGAGGTACAGGTCATGGACTTTTTACTCGGGTTGTTCAGTCGGGTCACTGGGAACGAGGAGATGGGGCGGCTGTTGTTCCTTGGCGCAATCGGTCTCAGTACGGTGCTTGCGGTCCTTGCGATAATCTTGCTTATGCTGGGACTTCAGGACCCGGTGCAGCGCCGTCTGGCGCTGATCAAGCGTGGTCATTTAGGCAACACGACCGGCCAGGACGCTCCAGGTAACCTTCAACTATTGCTGGAGCGGGTCGGCCAGCGCTTTGCCTCGGCCGAATCGGCTCAGGCGTCCGTCACCCAGACCCTGTTGATGCACGCGGGGTACCGATCCTCTTCGGCGGTGCAGATGTACTGGGCGGTGCGCTTGCTGTTACCCCTGGTGTTGGTCGGTATTGCGTTGCTGCTGTTGCCGATGATTCCCAAGGTTTCGCTGAGCATGGGGCTGCTGTTGGTGGTCATGGTGGCTGGTGTCGGATGGCTGGTGCCAGCGCTATATGTCAGCAAGCGCAAGCAAATACTACAAGGTCGGCTGCGTGCCGCGTTTCCGGACGCACTGGATCTGATGGTGGTGTGCGTGGAGTCGGGCCTGGCCCTGCCCACGACCATTGAACGGGTGGCTGAAGAGATGTCAGTCAGTCAGGTTGAGCTTGCTGAAGAGCTGGCTCTGGTCAATGCGCAAATCCGTGCGGGCATTCCCAGTACCGAGGCGCTGAAACAGCTGGCTGTGCGCACCGGCCTGGAAGACGTACAAGGATTGGTCAGCCTGTTGGCGCAGAGTATTCGCTTTGGTACCAGCGTGGCCGATACCCTGCGCATCTATGCCGATGAATTCCGTGACCGGCGTATGCAAGCCGCCGAAGAGATGGGCGCGAAAGTAGGTACCAAACTGATATTTCCGCTGATTTTCTGCCTGTGGCCGAGCTTCTTCTTGGTCGCGATCGGCCCTGCGCTGATCGGGGTATTGAGAGCATTCGGGTGAGGTAAACGGGGGCGGAGGCTGTCGAGCACGATGGCCTTGCCACCCGAGTCTGATCTGCACTTTCCTCTCATAGATCTGCACATATCCTGGAGCGAGGCTTGCCCGCGAAGAGGCCGTCATATCCGCCATCTATGGTGGCAGACAGATCGCTTTCGCGGGCAAGCCTCGCTCCTACAGGTAATGCTGTTCACTTAAGCAATTTCAGCCGCGACGCATTCTTTGTAGCAGCTGCCGAAGGCTGCGTTCGACTGCGCAGCAGTCGTCAAACCGGTGATTGCGGTGTGTCAGGCAGACCGCGTCAGCCGGACTCACGACTGCTACGCAGCCGAACGCAGCCTCGCAGGCTCGACAGCTGCTACGGATCGCATTACTGCTTAAGTGAACAGCATTGCGGTTCCTACAGGGGGATTCGGTCAGAACTGAAAAATGAGTAGATGCCAATACTTTCCTGCAGACGTAATTAAGCCTGGCTTTTTAGCCAGGCTACTCTGGACTATGCCAGAGGTTGAGCATCCATTGACGTGCCTCAGTTGTTACTGCCGGTGGTCATTTTCCCCGCCGCATCCTGTTCAAAGAATTCCGGAATCGGGTGGGTGAAACTGTTCAGCCAGCGCTGGAAGGACAGGTCACGCTCAGTGACCGATGCAGTTTGCCGAAAAGGGGAGGCAACCACACCACGGATCTGTAGCTGCATCCACTGTTCGGTGCCTTTTTGCGGCGCCGAGGAGGGACCCGGCTCAATAGCCCAGGCACTGGTGGACAGGCAAGCCATGCACACAATCAACAGCCTTTTGGTATTCATCTCGACTCCTCGTACGTTCTACTTGATCGCAGCACTGGGTGAAGCATCGGCTACCTCAGCCTTACGATTCCCCTCGGAAGCCACCGCTTTTTTAGCAGAGGCCTTGAGTTTTTCCGCGCGGTTTTGCGCCTCTGCGACTTGCTGGGGGCTCAAGCTGGCGCGGTTCGCGAGTTCGGCAGCCGCCTTCCAGTTGTCCTGATAAATCAGCAGCGTCACCATGTTGAGTGCCGCCAGAGAATCCGCCTGCTTGAGCTCCATGGCCGTCATGAACTCGAAGCGTGCTTCAGGGATCCGTCGCTGATTGAGGTAGACGACCCCCAGGTCATTGCGCATCTTGTCGTCGGTGGGGGACATCTTCACCGCTCGCTCAAGGTGAGTGGCAGCGGTGGCGTTATCATTTTTAGCCGCGGCCAACTGGCCCAGGCCATGTTCCCCTTCAGGGGCCAGACAGGTGCCGAGCAAGCTTTGATACAACGGCTCCGCATCTTTACGCCCCATCAAGCGCAGCACCCGAGCCTTTCGCAGGCGAACCTGGACCAGGTCATCGGGCAAACCTTCAAGATTCGCCAGGCTGGCATACAAACGGCCCTCATTGACCATGTTGTCAGCCAGATTCAGGGCCAGCTCTTGCTCCGAACTGGGTTTGGCACAGACAGCCGGTCGCGAAGACAGGCCATTGGTGGCACAACCTGCGAGCATCAATGTCGCCGTTATTGCAATGACTGCTTTCATCGAGTGTCCTCTGGCTACAACACGTTGAACGCCTGGCCAATGGCAATACAGCTGGCCCACCAAGCGCTCAAGATCACCGTTAAGAGTGAGGGCGAAAGCCCGGTTCAGCGTCTGGCTCCGGTTCATTGTGAGAGCCCGCTCTTACTGTCGAAATCACCATTTTCGAGGAAGAACATGCGGTAGAAGTTCGGGTCGTAATTGCGCAGCTGCTCGCCAGGCAATGACGGCAGTTGTGCATTGGCCGCCAGGGGCTGGACCAGATGCGGGGTGACGATCATCAGCAGTTCGCGCTCTTCACGGTTGATGGTGTTGTCGCGGAAGAACGCGCCCAGAATCGGGATATCGCCCAGCCCCGGGAATTTGTTCACCTGGGAATTGTTGCGGGTACTGATCAGGCCGCTGATGACGAAGCTTTCGCCGTCGGCCAGGGAGATGCTGGTGTCGGTACGGCGTATGGTCAGCGCCGGAACTATCGTGCCGGCGATGCTTACGGCGTTGGTGAAGTCCAGTTCACTGACTTCCGGCGCCACTTTAAGGGCAATACGGTTTTTCTCGATGATGGTTGGCGTCAGGGTCAGGCGGATACCGAACTCCTTGTACTCGATGGAGATGTTATCGCTGCCCGAACTGGGCACCGGAATCGGTACTTCACCGCCGGCCAGGAAGCTCGCACTCTGCCCGCTGAGCGCCACCAGGCTTGGTCGCGCCAGGGTATAGGCGAAACCGCTGCCTTCCAGCGCGTTGATCGCCACCAGGGTATTGCCGGTCGCAAAAGAGAGGTTGAAATTATCGTTGTTCACCGGCAATGACGGCGTAACGATGCCGCCGATGGTAGGCAAGGTTCTCGGCGAGCCGAACAGGAAGTTGCCACGGGTGCCGAAAATAGACGCTGAGGCTTCCTTGAGTTTGGTCCGGCTGACTTCAACGAAGCGAATATCGGTTTGCACCTGGCTTGGCAGCATCGGGTCTTCAGTAGGTCCGGTCGACACGCTGGTCAGCGCCGCGGTGGCCCGGCCCTTGACGAACACCATGCTTTGGCGTGGTGTTTTCGAACAGGAGGTCCAGACCATCAGGCTGGTGGCTCCCGGTGTCAGACCGGTGAGTATGAAGGCGCTGGGATTGTTGCCGCTGGGTTGCACATCGGCAATTTTCGGGTCACCCACGGCCAATTGCGTCACCGGAACCGGTGTGTGCAGTTCACTCTGAAGCCCCTGACCGACCTCGAACGTTGTCGGCATACTGTCCATCTGCGAACAATTGGCCGCCGCGGCCTGAGCCGCGTCCACGCTGAGGCCCATCCAGAACAGGCCATGGATAATTCGCTTGAAAGCGGGCACGGTACGATAGCTCATTAAGTGCATCCTCGCTGAATAGGCCATCTACAAGGCAAACCAAGTTGCCTCGGATCACTACAGGGGGCCTGAGTCGACCCTCAACCTCGCCAGAGCACTCACCACTAATGACCAATGCCCCCGGCAATATTCCTTGGTGCTACACGCAAGCAGGTGCAATACGCTGATCCGAATGAACAGCGAGCGACCTTCTAAAACGGCTTTTAGTGATCCAGATACCTGGGCTGCCGACCCGAGCGGCAGGCTCAGGCTCGACAACCATCGCGGTTATAGGCGGCACTTCCCGCCAACCTGACTCCCCTAAAAAGCAACCGGCAATCACAGCTCTGCGCCGGTAAACGCCTGTCAGGATCATAGTGAGGTAACTCCTTTTGCCAATTCGCTATCTGATCTCTGAACCTAACGTCAAAATTCAAACCGTTATGACTTCTTCTTGTTTGAAGGTAGTTCAAACAAAGCAAAGCGCCACGATTTAAAACAAAACTTTCAGGGCAGAGTGTGGAGATAGCCATGTTGCTGGCGTTGGAGCGGCAAAAAAATGCGGTTCGGCGAGGCAACTAAGGCGGCAGGGCTTACATGGACAGAATCAGGCGTCCGGCGAACAGAATAAGGATCACCCCCATGGTTCGTTCGAACCAGTGCCCCATACGCATGAACAGCAGTCGCACCCGGGCGCTGGAAAAGAACAGGGCCACGATCACGAA
Source organism: Pseudomonas sp. GW822-FHT07A10 (assembly GCF_058798795.1). NCBI lineage: Bacteria > Pseudomonadati > Pseudomonadota > Gammaproteobacteria > Pseudomonadales > Pseudomonadaceae > Pseudomonas > Pseudomonas sp. GW822-FHT07A10. Next base: position 9,714 of record NZ_JBXAKV010000030.1, on the reverse strand, counting down.
CCACAGGGCGTTCACGAAACACATCCACAACCCGTACAGCGCCTGAATCTGCAGTGGTGTCGTGGCACTGATGAGGGTGGTGAAGATCGCCAGAAAGAACAGCGTAGCCTTGGGGTTGGTGGCGTTGGTCAGAAACCCCGTGCTGAAGGCCTTGAACAGGGTCTGCTGCTCAGTTGACGCTGCTGCGCCGTTGTCGCCTTCAATCGCCACTTTGGGTTTGCTGCGCAACAGGCTCACACCGAGGTACAAAATGTAGGCCCCCCCGATCACCTTGGCCACCGTCAATAGCCAAGGCGTGGTGTGCATCAATGCGCCGACGCCGAGCAAGGTGTACAGCACATGCACGGAAATGCCCGCGCCGATGCCCAGCGCCGTGCAGATGCCCACTAAACGCCCGAAGCGCACGCTTTGGCGGATGGTTACGGCGAAGTCCGGGCCGGGTGCGACCACGGCCAGAAAGTGGATGGTTGCCAGCGCCAAAAACTCGCCCAGGTAATTCGAAAACATCTCAACTCCAGAAAGTCAGGGGGGAAGCATTGCCGCGGTAGCCGACAAAGAAAGAAAGGCTCAATCGCGGATCGTCCACACCTGGTGTCACCGAGTGCATGCGGCGTGAATTGAACATGATGAAATCACCGGGCTCAGGGCGAATCTCCAGGGTCGGAGGGCCGAGCAAGGCCGGATCGATGCCGTAACTGTCGCCACGCATCTCGTCGAACTGGTCCGGGGAAATGTCGTGGTCCCACATCTGCAAGGCGCCGCCCTCGGTCGGCATGTTCAGGTAAACATTGCAGGCGAACTGCGCTTCCAGGCTTCTGGCCTGGAAACTGTCCGGGGCGTCCTTGGCGAAAATGTCGTGATGGGCGAGGAAGCACACGCCGGGTTTGACCACGCGCGATAGCCCCACATACATCTTGCGGCCATAGAGATTTTCCAGATGCGCCCCCGCCGGCCAGGACTCATCGAGCATGCAGCGCAGGGTGTCGACAGGCGAGGAGTAGGGCGCACAACGGCTGCGCAACTCGGCGATGTTGCTGGTGGCGCGCTCGAAATAGTCTTCGATCAGCAGTGGCTGGTTTTCCGCTTCGTAAAACGCCATGCCGATGCGACCGATGCTCGGTGCGTTGATGTAGCCTTCAAAGCCGGGGGCGAGGATCTTGTCGCCGATCTGGATCGCCAGTGGCCGAGGCAACAAGCCTCTGACGCGGATGGCGAGGACTTCTTCGTTGGCCAGTTTTTGTATGCACGTCTCATCGAGACGCTCGACGTCAAGCATCATGTCTTAGGTCCATCTATCAGATAGTCAACAGAGCCCGTGAACACAGGCCCCCCGGCGTCAGGCGATGACGAGGTCGACATCGCCCAAAGGCTCAATCCACGTGGTAGTGGACTGACAACGTTCCCTTTTTCTGCGAAAGGGAAGCGATTGTGACCATGCCTAAATCCTTCAGGCTGCGTACATGGGTGCCGCCGCAGCCGTAGGCGGGCAGCTCACCGAAACCGATTTCACGGGCGCCTTCGCGCAACGACGTCAAGCGCGGCAGATCATGGGCGATCCATTGCTTGATGCCGTGCTGAATCGTCTGGGCATCAACCTCCTGCGCGCCATCGCCCGGTTTGAATTGCACACGTCCTTCATCCGGCCAGTGATGAGCCTTGATCGGCATCCAGCCCATGGCCTGGACGAAGTGACCAATCAGATGCCCCGCCGAATGCATGCGCGTATTGAACTGGCGGCGTTGCTCGTCGACCCGAATCTGGATCATGCCGAGTTTTACCGGGTGGTCGACGAAATGGATGATCCGCTCCGTTTCCTGCACCACGCGCAGCACCTGGCTTTCGCCGATCCAGCCGGTATCACAGGGTTGCCCGCCGCCCTGGGGGTGAAACAGAGTGGCGCGCAGCACCACGGCGAACTCGTTCTCATAGGGCGTGCAATCCAGGACTTCCACATTGGCCCTGAGGTCATCACTATGGAAAAAGAGGCGAAGCGTCATATTCCATGCCCTTATTAAAGTTTCTATTTTTATTATATGAACCGTGGAATTGCGTGATAATCCGTTCAACCATCAAAGGACTGTTGCGCTGTGAGCATAAATCTTCCCCTGCCGCTGCTCGGTGAAATGGCGATTTTCGTCAAGGTTGTCGAAACCGGCAGTTTCTCCGAAGCGGCGCGTCAGTTGGGGGCTTCACCCTCGGCGGTGAGTCGCAGCATTTCGCGGCTGGAGAAGGCGCTTGCCACGCGTTTGTTGCAACGAACCACGCGCAAGCTACGCCTGAGCGACGGAGGCGAAGAGGTGTTCAAGCGCTGCCAGGAGATGGTCAGCGCGGCGAAGTCGGTGATGGAAATCAGCGGTCAGTTCACTCAGGAAGCGGAAGGGCTGGTGCGCGTCAGCGTGCCCAAGGCCGTCGGGCGATTTGTGATTCATCCGCATATGCCGGAGTTTCTGCGGCGTTATCCCAAAGTGGATGTGGAGTTGTTGCTCGAGGACCGCCAAGTGGATTTGATCGATGACAACGTCGACCTGGCCATCCGTATTACCGATCGGCCCCCTGCGGGGCTGGTGGGGCGGCAATTGCTGACCATCGACCATTTGCTCTGCGCCACGCCGCAGTACCTGGCCGAGCACGGCACACCGACTCATCCCCACGACTTGCTCAATCACAGCTGCATCTATCTGGGCGAAACCCCGAGCGATGCGCGCTGGAAGTTCAAGAAAGGCAGTAAAGCCGTGACCGTCGGTGTGCGCGGACGTTACGCCGCCAATCACACGGGCGTGCGATTGGGCGCGGTATTGCAACACATCGGGATCGGTAGCCTGCCGTACTTCACCGCCCGTTATGCGCTGGAACAGGGGCTGATTGTGCAGGTATTGCCGGACTGGACCTTTCTGGCGTCCTACCACGGAGGCGCCTGGCTGCTGCATTCGCCCACCCGCTATCTGCCGCCCAAGTTACGGGTATTCATCGACTATCTGGTGGAATGCCTGGAGAAAGAGCCGACCTTGAGCAAGCCAGGCAAGCCAAGTGCGTTGGGCAAGGGCGCGGCAGCGTATGAGTTGCCGGAGAGTGATGGGTTGTTTTGATCTTTACCCGGCCAACAAAAAAGGCCCGCATGATTAACCATGCGGGCCTTTTGCGTTACTGATTGGAGATCAGTGCTTGCTGTCCTGATTCGACATCGCCAGCAGCTGTTTTTCCTGATTCCAGTCGAACGGTTCATCGTTCTGTTCGGCTTCGAAGCGACGTTCTTCCAGCGCCTGGTACAGGTCGATTTCATCATCGGGCATGTAATGCAGGCAGTCACCGGCGAAGTACCACAGCAGATCGCGCGGCACCAGGTGGGCGATTTGCGGGTAGCGGGTGATGATCTGGCACAGGATGTCCTGGCCCAGGTATTGGCTTTCGATCGGGTCGACCGGCAGCAACGCACGCAGTTCGTCGAAGCGCTCCAGGAACAAGGCATGGCTTTCTTCGGGAACCTGTTCGGCCTCACCTACGGCGACCAGGATACTGCGCAGGTGGTCGAGCAAGACGAGATGATCGGCAACGACATTGGACACGAGATAAGTCCTCAAGAGCAAAACGGGCGCAGGAGTATAAAGCTCCCGCGCCCTTTTTTCACAGGGTAAAGCGCCCCATGATGGTAAGGCGACACACGGTCCTCTGGATCAGCGGACCTTGCCCTTGCCCAGCACCAGCACCTGTTTGTCGAAATCATCGACGTCGATCACCTTGCGCCGCGCCACCTCCACTTCACGCAAGGTCTCGGCCTCAACCGGTTGCAAGACGCCAGCCTCCAGTGCGGCATCGATGACCGACTCCCCGACAGTGGGTTTGACCTGGCGACTTCTCAGCGCCGTGTTGAGTTTTTTCTGTAGCGGTTTGGCGGCGTTCAGCAAGTCGCAGGCGTGCTGCAGGGCGCCGACCGGATCCTCTATCGATTGCGGGCGATAGCAGCCCGCCAATAACTCCTCAAGGGTCGGATCGCCCTTGGCGCGGCCGAGGACTGCGGCGACTTTGGCCGCCAGCCTGTCCGACGGGCCTTTGTGCCGGCGACCGAACGGGAACACCATCACTCGCAGCAGGCAGCCGAGTACCTTGTTCGGGAAATTGGTCAGCAGTTCGTCCAGCGCACGTTCGGACTGGCCGAGGCTCTCTTCCATGGCCCAGGCGAACAGCGGGTGCATATGCTCCGGCGAATCGAGATCGTGATAACGCTTGAGCGCCGCGGAGGCCAGATACAGGTAGCTGAGCACATCGCCCAGACGTGCGGACAAGCGTTCGCGGCGTTTCAGATCGCCGCCCAGCAGCATCATGCACTGGTCTGCAAGCATGGCAAAAGCCGCGGCCTGACGGTTGAGGGCGCGCACGTAGCGTTGGCTGAGCTTGTCCCCAGGCATGTGTTCGAAATGCCCGAAGCCAAGGTTCAGCACCAGGGTGCTGGCGGCGTTGCTCACGGCAAAACCAATGTGATTGAGCAGCAGGGCGTCGAATTCGATCAACGCCTGTTGTTTGTCTTCGCGGTGGACAAGGGCCATTTCCTTGAGCACGTACGGATGGCAGCGAATAGCGCCCTGGCCGAAGATCATCAGGTTGCGTGTCAGGATGTTCGCACCTTCGACCGTGACGGAAATGGGCGCACCTTGCCAGCTACGCGCGAGATAGTTGTTCGGGCCCATGATGATGGCCTTGCCGCCGTGAACATCCATGGCGTGACTGATGCACTCGCGACCGCGTTCGGAGAGGTGGTATTTGATGATGGCGGAGGGCACCGACGGCTTTTCGCCGAGGTCGACGGCATTGGCGGTGAGCATCCGCGCGCTGTCCATCAGCCAGGTACTGCCGCCGATCCGCGCCAGTGCTTCCTGAATCCCTTCGAAGGCTGACAGCGGTGCGTTGAATTGCTCGCGAACCTGCGCATATTGGCCTGTCACCAGGCTGCTGAACTTGCCCGCGGCGGTACCGATGGCAGGCAGCGAAATGGAACGCCCGACCGACAGGCAGTTCATCAGCATCATCCAGCCTTCGCCGAGCATTTCCTGACCGCCGATGATGAACTCCAGCGGTATGAACACATCCTTGCCGGCGTTCGGGCCGTTCATGAAGGCGGCGCCCAGCGGCAAGTGACGGCGGCCGATGTCTACACCGGGAGTCTGGGTTGGAATCAATGCGAGACTGATCCCCAGGTCGACTTTGTCGCCCAATAGATGATCCGGGTCATAGGCCTTGAAGGCCAGGCCGATCAAGGTCGCCACCGGACCGAGGGTGATGTAGCGTTTTTCCCAGTTCAGGCGCAGGCCGAGGGTTTCCTGGCCTTCCCATTCACCTTTGCAGATCACTCCGGTGTCGGTCATGCCCCCGACGTTGGAACCGGCCATCGGGCCTGTCAGGGCAAAGCAGGGGATATCGTCGCCGCGGGCCAGCCGTGGCAGGTAATGATTGCGTTGTTCGTCGGTGCCGTAATGCAGCAGCAGTTCCGCCGGGCCGAGGGAGTTGGGCACCATGACGGTGGAAGCGAGGTCGCCGCTGCGGGTTCCCAGTTTCATCGCGATCTGGGAGTGGGCATACGCCGAGAAGCCTTTGCCGCCGTACTCCTTGGGAATGATCAGGGCAAAAAAGCCATGCTGCTTGATGTGATCCCAAGCCTTGGGTGGCAGGTCCATCAACTGGCTGATCTGCCAATCGCTGACCATCGCGCAGAGTTCTTCGGTCGGGCCATCGATAAACGCCTGTTCCTCTTCGCTCAGTTGCGCTTTTGGATAGGCCAGCAGCTTGTTCCAGTCCGGACGACCGCTGAACAGCTCGCCATCCCACCAGACCGTGCCGGCTTCAATGGCTTCACGCTCGGTTTGCGACATGGGCGGCAGGTTTTTTTGAAACCAGTTGAATATGGGCGCCGTGAACAGTTTTCGGCGCAGGTCCGGCAGCAACAGGGGGGCGGCCACGGCCGCGAGTAACACCCAGAAAATCAGCAGCAGCCAGACGGGGGCATGGCTCGCATGTCTGAAGATGCCCATCGCCAGCAGATAGACAGCGATGATGCCCAAAGCGGGCAGAGGTGCGGTGCGGCGATGTGCCAGCCAGGCAATCCCGACCACCAGAACCAGTATCCACAACAGCAGCATAATTAATTCTCCTGAAGCCAGGGGCAAAACCACTCTCAGAGCTTAGACGGCATCCATAAAAGTGGGTGGTCGGAGCGATCGGGTTGAGCTTGTAGGACGAAACGGCCGGACTTCGTCAGTTATTTCGATGGAGGGCTCGTCAACAGGGCGGGCAAGCGCTGATATTTGGCCGAAACGTCGTTATCTCTGTGCTGAAGGTGTCGCTAGACTCGTGGCTTCCCCCAGGAGATTGCTCCCATGCACGCGTATCTGAGCCCCGGCCGCTTCATCGACAGTGACCATCCCTCGGTGGTGGAGTTCGCCGAAAAACATCGTGGCGCCGGGCGCGATCCGTTGGAGCAGGCGATCAATCTCTATTACGCCGTGCGCGAGGCCGTGCGCTACAACCCCTACACTTTCAGCCGTGATCCGCAGACCTTGCGCGGCAGCTATGCGCTGGCAGCCGGGGAGAGTTATTGCGTGCCCAAAGCCACGCTGCTGGCAGGTTGCGCTCGGCATTGCGGGATCCCGGCGCGTATCGGTCTGGCGGATGTGCGCAATCACCTGTCGACGCCGCGCCTGCTCGAACTGCTCAAGAGTGATGTGTTCGCCATGCACGGCTACACCGAGCTTTATTTGAACGAGCGTTGGGTTAAAGCCACGCCGGCTTTCAATCAACAACTGTGCGAATTGTTCAATGTCGCGCCGCTGGAATTCGACGGGATCAATGACAGCGTGTTCCATCCCTTCAACCGTGACGGCGAGCAGCTGATGGAGTACCTGGTCGATCACGGCCAGTTCACCGATGTGCCTGAAGCGTTTTTTTTCGAGCACCTGGAAAAGTGCTATCCGCATCTGTTCGGTGAGCAAGTGCCGGTGCTGCTGGGTGATATGCAGAGCGATTTGAGTCGCGTCTGATCCGGCGTATGCTGCCTGCGCATTCATTCAACAAGGAGCGGTCATGCTGAAGATCTGGGGTCGGAAAAATTCGTCGAATGTCAGAAAACCATTGTGGGCCGCCGAAGAGCTGGGCCTGGCCTATGAAGCCATCGATGCCGGCGGTGCCTTTGGCGTGGTCGATACGCCTGAGTACCGGGCGATGAATCCCAACGGTCGCGTGCCGGTGATCGAAGACGACGGCTTCGTGCTGTGGGAATCCAACACCATCGTGCGTTACCTGATGGCCCGCCATGCCAGCGGCACGGCGTGGTATCCGACGGACCTGCAGGCCCGTGCCTCGGCGGAAAAGTGGATGGACTGGACCACCTCAAGTTTTGCTGCGCCGTTTCGCACGGTGTTCTGGGGCGTGTTGCGCACCCCGCAAGAGCAGCAGGACTGGCCGGCCATCAAGGCGGCGATCAAGGAATGCGACGATCTGCTGTCGATGGCCGATCAAGCGCTGGCGGTCAAACCATACCTGTCGGGCGATGAGATCGGCATGGGCGACATTTCCTTGGGCAGCTTCATTTATGCCTGGTTCGAGATGCCGATCGAGCGCGCGCCGCAGCCTCATCTCGAAGCCTGGTACGCGCGGTTGAAACAGCGTCCGGCGTATCGCAAAGCCGTCATGACCGCGTTGACTTAATACTCACTATCGACACGCTTAACTGTACTTGTGTGACGGCGACAAGCACCATTGCGCTCATGCGCCGCGGTTGCATTGATCGCCGCCCGCCCTTATTTATTCCTTTCTTCCCTTCTTGGTGCGTAAATCCGATATGAGTTCCGCTCTGTCCATCCGGCAGCTAACCAAAACCTACGGCAACGGTTTCCAGGCCTTGAGTGGTATCGATCTGGACGTCGCCGAAGGTGACTTTTTCGCCTTGCTCGGCCCGAACGGCGCCGGCAAATCCACAACCATCGGCATTCTCTCGACCCTGGTGAACAAGACCAGCGGCACGGTGAATGTGTTCGGTCACGACCTGGACAAGGAACCAGCGGCGCTCAAGCGCTGCATTGGTGTGGTGCCCCAGGAGTTCAACTTCAACCAGTTCGAAAAGACCTTCGACATCGTCGTGACCCAGGCTGGTTACTACGGCATCCCGCCGAAAATCGCGAAGGAACGCGCCGAGCAGTACCTGACCCAACTGGGTTTGTGGGACAAGCGTGATGTGCCGTCGCGCTCCCTGTCGGGTGGCATGAAGCGCCGACTGATGATCGCTCGGGCGCTGGTTCACGAGCCACGCCTGTTGATCCTCGACGAACCGACGGCGGGGGTGGACATCGAATTGCGTCGCTCGATGTGGACCTTCCTCACCGAACTGAACAAGAAAGGCATCACCATCATCCTCACCACCCACTACTTGGAAGAGGCTGAGCAGTTGTGCCGCAACATCGGCATCATCGACCACGGCACCATTGTCGAGAACACCAGCATGAAGCAGTTGCTCAGCCAACTGCATGTCGAGACGTTCCTGCTGGACTTGAAGAACACGTTGCAAGTGGCGCCGCAGTTGCTCGGTTACCCGGCCAAACTGATCGACAGTCATACCCTGGAAGTCCAGGTCGACAAGGCCATGGGCATTACCGCGCTGTTTACCCAGTTGGCGCAGCAGAACATCGAAGTGTTGAGCCTGCGTAACAAAACCAATCGCCTCGAGGAGTTGTTCGTGTCCCTGGTGGAGAAAAATCTGTCGAAGGTGGCGGTATGAGTTCTGAGCTGCAACCCAACCTCGTTGCCCTCAATACCATCGTTTACCGTGAGGTCAAGCGCTTCACCCGGATCTGGCCGCAGACCTTGCTGCCGCCAGCCATCACCATGGTTCTGTACTTTGTGATCTTCGGCAATCTGATCGGTCGGCAGATCGGCGGCATGGGTGGCTTCACCTACATGGAGTACATCGTGCCGGGGCTGATCATGATGTCGGTGATCACCAACTCCTATGGCAACGTGGTGTCGAGTTTCTTTGGCAGCAAGTTCCAGCGCTCCATCGAAGAACTGATGGTGTCGCCGGTGTCGCCCCATACGATTCTGATCGGCTACACCCTGGGCGGCGTGTTGCGCGGGTTGATGGTCGGGCTCATCGTGACGCTGCTGTCGCTGTTCTTCACCACGCTACAGGTGCATCACCTGGGCGTGACCGTCCTGGTGGTGCTGCTGACGGCGACGATCTTCTCGTTGCTGGGTTTCATCAACGCGGTATTTGCGCGCAATTTCGATGACATCTCGATCATCCCGACCTTCGTGCTGACACCGCTGACGTACCTGGGCGGGGTGTTCTACTCGATCAGCTTGTTGCCACCGTTCTGGCAGACCGTTTCGCTGGCCAACCCGGTGCTGCACATGGTCAACGCCTTCCGTTACGGCATCCTCGGCGTGTCGGACATCAAGATCAGCGTGGCGATTGCTTTCATGCTGGTAGCGACTGTTGTGCTGTACATCGGTTGTGCGCGGCTGCTGGTGAGTGGGCGCGGGATGCGTACCTGATCGAGCCCCTTCGCGGGCAACATGTTTTTTGATGGTGTACATATCCGTTTCTTTGGTAACGGCGGCTGGCGGTTTCGCTCTTACAGCGAGTCACTTTGAAAAACCCAAAGTAACCAAAGGCTCTTGCCCCTTTCGTTCGGCCCTTCGCCTAGGCTCAGGGTGCCCTCGCTCCGGTCCTGC
>NZ_JBXAKV010000029.1:0-27794 GCF_058798795.1 Pseudomonas sp. GW822-FHT07A10 | reverse complement strand
TGTTAAAGAGCGGTTGGTTAAGATCTTTCGTCTCAACCGAGGCGCGCATTCTACAGCAGCCTCTGTTGCTGTCAAGCACTAAATTTCAAATTTTCTTCATGAAATTCAACTACTTGCCGCCAACTGAGTTTCAAACTCCTCGTTAGCGGGAGGCGAATAATACAGTGTTTTATTTGGTGGTCAACCACCTGTTGTAATTATTTTCACCTAATCCATGCGGCTTAGGCGGAGTACCGACTTCTGCCTCATGAGCTGTCCAGGCTTTGCTTGCATTACCCGTCGACAAACCCGCCCTCTTTACCAGCTGCGCTATGATCGCGCCCCTCTGCGCCAAGAGTCTTGAACGGGATGTCTATGTCTTTGCCATTAGCTGACGCTCATCAATCACTACCACCCGTACTCGTCGGCCCGTTATTGCGGCGCCTGGAACCTGCGCGGCTGGTGCTCTGGCTGGTCGGGTCGCGTGCGCTGGCGCTGACGCTGCGCCTGCAAGGCATCGATATCCGCCTCGATGCGGATCAATGCACGATCATTCCCGTCGGCACTCATGCCTTTATTCATCTAATAGATGTACCACTGAACACCGCCCTGCCCTGCGACACGCTGATCGAGTACGACCTGCTGATCACCGAGGCGGGTGGCGCTCCGTCGGGCATCGCCGAGTGGGCACCTCACCTACTATATGGCGAAGCGCGCTGCCCGAACTTTGTGTTGCGCTCACAGATCGATCAGTTGCTGCATGGCTCCTGCCGTAAACCTCACCATCCGGCGGCCGATGGCTTGCTGTGTGTCGACCGGTTGCTCGCGTCAGAGCCGGACGCAAGCAAGCGTCCGGCTCTATTAATGATGAGCGGTGATCAGGTGTATGCGGATGATGTCGCGGGACCAATGCTGCGTGCAATTCATGCCTTGATCGAACATCTGGGGTTGTTCGACGAACACCTCGACGGCGCAGTAGTCAGCGACAGCACCAAACTCTACGAACATCCGGCCAGTTACTACCATCGTGCGGATTTGTTACCGGCGCTTGAGAGCAACGAAACCCTGCGCGAGCGATTTTTCGGTGGGGCGCGTAAGCCGATTTTCACCAGCAGCAGCGCCGACAATCATTTGGTGACCTTCGCCGAAGTCATGGCCATGTACCTGCTGGTGTGGTCGCCAACGTCCTGGACGCTGATCGCGCCGCAACCACCGACACTGACGCCCGAACGACGCAAGCGTTATGCCCTGGAGCAGACGCGCATCGATGGGTTCAAGGCGGGGCTGGGTGGTGTCGCGCGGGCGATGGCGCATTTGCCATGCCTGATGATTTTCGATGACCACGATATTACCGATGACTGGAATCTCTCTGCGCAATGGGAGGAAACGGCCTACAACCATCCGTTCTCCAAGCGCATCATCGGCAACGCGCTGTTTGCTTATATGTTGTGTCAGGGTTGGGGCAACAACCCGGATGCGTTTGGCAGCGTACTGGAAAAAACCCGCTTATTGAGCGTCACGGGGCAAGACCATCACCTCGACAGCGAGGTCCAGGACGAATTGATCGATGAACTGCTGAGTTTTCAGCAGTGGCATTACGTGCTGCCCACTCGCCCGGCGCTGGTGGTGCTCGACACCCGCACCCGGCGCTGGCGCAGCGAGATGAACCTCAAACAGCCGTCGGGCCTGCTGGACTGGGAAGCGCTCAGTGAGCTGCAACAGGAATTGCTCGATCATCCTTCGGCGATCATCGTTTCACCGGCGCCGATCTTCGGCGTCAAACTGATCGAAACCGTACAGCGCGTGTTCAGTTGGTGCGGTTATCCACTGCTGGTGGACGCCGAAAACTGGATGGCTCATCGCGGCGCGGCTCAAGTGATCCTGAACATTTTCCGACACTCCCGCACACCCGGTAACTACGTGGTGCTGTCCGGTGATGTGCATTATTCCTTCGTCTATGAAGTATTGATCCGACACCGCAAGGCCGGCCCGCGTATCTGGCAGATCACCAGCAGCGGTATCAAAAATGAATTCCCACCCGCCTTGCTCGAATGGTTCGACCGCCTCAACCGTTGGCTCTACTCGCCCCGCTCGCCCCTTAACTGGCTGACCAAACGCCGACGCATGCGCATTGTTCCGCACATTCCCGAACACGCCGAAGCTGGGGAACGGCTGTGGAACTCGGCAGGAATTGGTCAAGTGTTCTTCAATGAAAAGGGTCAACCACAGGATATTTATCAATTCAATGCGGATGGATCGCCGAAGACGCGAATGATTGCGCCAGAAGTGTCCGAAACAGCCGACTGACTTTGCATGAATAACCATGAGCAATCATTACCCGGCCACCCTAAAACTCACTCGAACTCTGATCATCGGCAACTCCGGCTCGGGCAAGAGCTGGCTGGCCAAACGAATGGCCGAGCATCTGCAAGCGCCCTGGACCGATCTCGACCTGATTCACTGGGTATCCGATGAACACAGCATCGCCCGTCCCCGCAACGAAGCACTGGGAATGGCGCGGGTGGCGGCGAGTGAAGAGCGTTGGGTTATCGAGGGTGTTTACGGCTGGATGGTCAGCGAACTTGTGGAGCAGGCCACTGCGCTGATCTGGCTGTGTCTGGAGGACGAAGATTGCGTGAACAACATTCGCCAGCGAGAAGCGAGGCGGGACGAGAAGGAAGAGTTGCTGATAGCGTTACTCGACTGGGCCGGCAGCTACCGTACTCGCCAAGGGTCCAGTGGATTTGCCGCGCATCAGCGTTTGTTTGAAGGGTTTAGTGGGTCGAAACGCCAACTGATGAACCGGGCTGAAGTCTCCGCTTTCGTCAGTACGGTGCAGCAAACCAATTGATAGCCCCCGCAAGATAGCCCCCGCAATTTTCTTGGGGGCTTATTTCACTGAGGGAGACACCGATTTTGTAGGAGCTGCCGAAGCTGCTCCTACAAAGGGAAGCGGTGTATACACAGAAGGTGTCAGGCCGCTTTCACCGCCCGCCCCACCCCTCTGACAATCATTTCCACTTCCCGCTCATCGATCGTCAGCGGTGGCAGCAGGCGAATGGTCTTGCCCCGTGTCACGTTGATCAGCAATCCGTGATCCCGCGCGGCAATCAAGGTCAGATCGCGGATTGGTTGGGCCAGTTCGATGCCAATCATCAATCCCTGGCCACGGATCACCAGGACGTTCGGGTCGTCGGCCAGTTCGACGCGCAATCTGGCAAGCAGGCGTTCGCCCTGAAGTCTGGCGTTTTCCAGCAGGCCTTGTTCCTCGATGATCTCCAGCACGGTGCAACCCACCCGACACGCCAGCGGATTGCCGCCGAATGTACTGCCGTGGCTGCCGGGTGTGAACAAATCCGCAGCCCTGCCCCGAGCCAGGCAGGCACCGATGGGCACTCCGTTACCCAGGCCTTTGGCCAAGGTCATGACGTCCGGGATGATGCCTTCGTGCTGGAACGCAAACCACTGGCCGGTACGGCCGATGCCGGTCTGGATTTCGTCGAGCATCATTAACCAGGCGCGCCGGTCACAGAGCTCGCGCACCGCTTTGAGATAACCGGGCGGCGCCACTTGCACACCACTTTCGCCCTGAATCGGCTCCATCAGAATCGCCACAATGCGTGGGCCGTGGGCTTTCTGCGCCTTTTCCAGGGCAGCGAGGTCACCGAATGGCACTTTAATGAAGTCCCCCGGCAACTTGTTATACCCCAGGCGCGCCGCCGGGCCGTCACTGGCCGACAAGGTGCCGAGGGTCCGTCCGTGGAAAGCATTCTCCATGACCACTACCAGCGGTTGTTCGATGCCTTTGTGCCAGCCGTAAAGCCGCGCAAGTTTCAGCGCAGTTTCGTTGGCTTCGGCACCGGAGTTATTGAAGAACGCCCGCTCCATGCCCGATAGCCGAACCAGTTTCTGCGCCAGCCGCTGTTGCCAGTCGATGCTGTACAGGTTGGATGTGTGCAACAGCAACCCAGCCTGTTCGCTGATGGCCGACACGATTCGCGGATGGGAATGACCGACATTGGTCACCGCCACGCCCGCCACCGCGTCCAGGTATTCACGACCGGCTTGATCCCACAGTCGCGTGCCCAGGCCTTTGCTGAAACTCAGGGCCAAAGGTTGGTAAGTGCTCATCAGGCAGGTGGCGGTCATGACATCAAGCTCCATCAATAGTCGGTGTTTTTGCAGTATCGTTAGCCACCTGAGCTGGATAAACACTGAAATACTTCAATCATTTTAAAGCTGGGCTTGATAATGGATTTATTCCAGGCAATGACCGTTTACGTAAGAGTGGTGGAAGCCGGCAGCATGACCGCCGCCGCTTTGCAGTGCGAAATGTCCACGACCATGGTCGGTAATCACCTGCGGGCTCTGGAGCAACGCCTGGGTGTGCGCTTGCTCAACCGTACGACACGGCGTCAGCGTTTGACGGAATTCGGCACGGCGTACTATCAGCGGTGTCTCGAAGTGCTGGGGCTGGTGGCTGATTCCGAACGCCTGGCCGAACAAACCCTCGACGAGCCGAGCGGCACTCTGCGCATCACCGCACCGCTGACCTTCGGCACCGAACGGCTCGCACCGGCCCTGAGCGAGTTCACCCTGCGCTGCCCGCAAGTCAAACTCGACGTCGTTTTGACCAACCAGCGTCTGGACTTGCTCGACAACGGTTTCGACGTGGCGATTCGTCTGGGCACGACCGAACTGTCCAACATGATTTCTCGCCCGCTCATCGACTACACGATGACCCTGTGCGCATCGAAGGATTATCTGGAGCGTCGAGGCACACCGGAGAAACCCGCCGACCTGCAACACCATGACTGTCTGGCCTTCGCCTACCCGGCCGGAGATGACTGGCACTCGGTAGCCAAACAATGGCGCCTGAAGGGGCCCGAAGGCGAAGTCATGGTGGCGGTCAGCGGGCCGATGTTGATCAACAGCTCGGCGGGGCTGCATCAAGCGGCGCGAACCGGCATGGGCATCGTGATGGTGCCCGATGCGCTGGTGGAGCAAGACCTTCGGGACGGAAAACTGGTGGCCTTGATGCAGGATTACCAACTGCCAAGTCGGCCGATGAACCTGGTGTACGCCCAGGACCGCTACCGTTTGCCGAAATTGCGCAGCTTCGTTGACTTTGCACTGCGGTGGTGGGGCAAACACTAGCCGGGGCAATACGCCATGAATTAATCTCCTCGACTGACGAGTCACGTTGATATCAGGACGGCAGGGAGACCGATGATGGGTGATGCATCGAAAATCGAGCCGTTGAAGTTCGATCTGTCAGATTTTAACGAAGACATGCTGCACACCGTTCTGGAACTGGTCAGCGATGGCATCTGGGACTGGAACGCCAACACCGGGTTCGTCTATCGCAACCCCGGGTGGTACGAGATGCTCGGCTATACGCCTCATTCCCTGGACAACAATGTGTTGACCTGGGAAAACGTGATCCACCCCGACGATTATTCGCGGGTCATGGCATTGTTTGATGACTACCTGGATCAGCGCGCTCCCGGTTATCAGGCCGAGTATCGCTGCCGCATGCGCGATGGCACTTACACCTGGATCGAGGATCGCGGCTACGTACTGGCACGTAATGCCGACGGCTCGGTGGCGCGAATGATCGGCGCGCACCGCAGCATCGAAGACAAGAAACGCCTGATCGAAGAAATGGAGCGGCGTAATCAATCCCTTGAAGCCATCGTCAAGGAACGCACTCGGGAGTTGTCCCGGGTCAATCAGCAGTTACAGATTCAACTCGAAGAAAATCGCAAATTGGCAGAAACCGATGTGCTGACCGGCATCGCCAATCGCTATCGACTGGAGAAAACCCTGCCCAAGGAATGCGACCGTGCCCAACGCTTCCGCGAACCCCTGTCGCTGATCGCCATGGACCTCGATGACTTCAAAAACATCAACGATCACTACGGTCACGCCCTGGGAGATGCAGCGTTGGTGCAAGTGATCGAGAGTGTAAAGCACTGCGTGCGCAAAGGTGATCTGTTGGCGCGCTGGGGCGGTGACGAATTCATCCTGATCCTGCCCAATACCTTGCTGGCCGACGCCAGGTCACTCGCTGAAAGAATCCGTCATGGCCTGGCGAGCCTGCTGCCGGTCGGGGACTATCAAGTGACCATGAGTTTTGGCGTGGTGCAGCGCTTTGAAGAAGAACAACAGACCGGGTTGCTGGCCAGGGCCGATCAGGCGCTGTATCGGTCGAAAATCGCGGGCAAGAATCTGATTTCAGGTTGAGCCGCCTGCCTACATGCCCGCTTTTACCAATACTGGTTTTTCCTGATACCGATCCGGATACAGTTGCTTCAACTGCGCCACTTTCGGCAGGTCATTGATCACGATGTAGGGGTACGTCGGGTGCTCGGTCAGGAAGTCCTGATGCTCCTCCTCCGCCGGGTAGAAGCCGTTGTAGCTTTCCAGCTTGGTGACAATCGGTTTGTTGAATGAATGAGCAGCGTCGAGCTGGGTGATGTAGGCCTGGGCGACGCGTTGCTGTTCGGTGTTTTTCGGGAATAGCGCCGACCGATACTGGGTGCCTCTGTCCGGGCCCTGACGGTTGAGTTCGGTGGGGTTGTGAGCCACCGAAAAATAGATCTGCAACAGGGTTCCGTAACTGACCTGAGCGGGATCGAAGGTCACTTCGACAGCCTCCGCATGGCCGGTATCCCCCTCGCTGACCCGCTCGTACTGAGCGGTATTGGCTGCGCCACCGGCATAACCGGAAACCGCATTTTTCACCCCTTTGACATGCTGAAACACGCCTTGGACGCCCCAGAAGCAACCGCCGGCAAAAACCGCCGTTTCGCTGTGCGCCTGGGTGGTTTCGTCAAGCGTCGGCGCCGGGATGATGACCGCCTCTTCGGCGCCCGTGAACGAGAACGCAGAGCACTGACCGATAACGGTGGCGGCGGCCAAACCCAGAATTGTGCGACGCCAGTTGAATGGGTTTTTCATGGGCTGTCTCCTGAATGAATGGGGGCTGTCAACCAAACGTAAACGCATACGCCGACACACCCTGATCGAGAAACTCGATGCTGAACGTCCGGTCCTTTACGCCTGAGGTCTGGCGTACCAGTTGATACAACCGCTGCTCGGTGACGCTGCCGCTGCCATCAGGCGCGACGTCGATACCGTGGGCATCACCTGGGGGCTTGCCGTCGATCAACACTTTGAAACGCACCGGTTTGCCGTCAGCACCGGGGCCCAACACCAAGTGCAAATCGCGAGCGTGAAACCGATAGACGATACGACTGGCCGCAGCGTTTGAAACGGCCCGCTCCGGACCGACAGCCCATTGACCGTCGAGGCTCCAGTCATTGAGGGCCAGTTGTGACGGTGGCTTATAGGCAGTCGCCTTGTCCGGCACCAGGCTGGTTTCAGAGGCGAAATGCTCCATCCGCCGGTAGCCGACATAGGTTTCGGGGGATTGCACTTCATTCATGTCCGGGGCGAGTTGAACACCCTGGGCGTTGGCATTGATCAGCCCCTGCGCGACTTTCGCGGCCCCCGCCTCACGCAACAGTTGCTGAATCACTTGCTCGGATTCGGCGTACTTGCCTTCACCAAAATGGTGATAACGAATGCGTCCCTGAGCATCGGCAAAGTAATGGGCCGGCCAGTATTCGTTGTTGAAAGCACGCCAGATCTTATAGTCATTATCAATGGCCACTGGGTAGGTGATGCCCAGGTCCTTCATGGCTTTGGTGACATTGCCCACATCCCGTTCGAAGGCAAACTCGGGCGCATGGACACCGACCACCACCAAGCCCTGATCGCGATACTTCTCGGCCCAGGCCTTCACATACGGCAGGGTACGCAGGCAGTTGATGCAGGAGTAAGTCCAGAAATCCACCAGCACAACCTTGCCCTTCAAGGCCTGGGTGGTGAGTGGGGGCGAGTTGAGCCATTGCACGGCACCATCCAGGGATGGAAGGCTGCCCTCAATCGGCAGCGCGCTCGGCGCCTTCGCGGTCACTTTCATCGCATCGCCAGCGGCCATGCTGCCAGCGGGTTGATCGCCGGCCCGTGGAATCTGCGCCATCATTGTCCCGCTGTTGGCCGGTGTCTTACTGGCCAATCGGTTAACCAGCACCTGCTCGATGCCGCCGGTGGACGCCGTCGAAACCCGCGCCAGAATCCCGGTATCCAGCCCAAGGGCAATCGCCACCACACCGACCAGCATCGCGCCGCCCAGGCCACGACGTAGCCACTCGCCAGCGCCTATCGAGCGCTTCATTGCGGCGAAGACTTTACCGCCCAGCAGCAGTGCCGCGGCGAGAGAAGTGGCGGCACCGGCCGCGTAAGCCAATAGCAACAGGGTGGTCGCGATGCTTGCCCCTTGCAGCGCCGCACCGGTCAGCAGCAAACCCAGAATCGGCCCGGCGCAGGGTGCCCAGAGCAGGCCCGTGGCGACGCCGATCAGGAATGAAGCGCCGGGACGCGGACGGGAATCTACGCCCGCGGCTTCCGACAGCCGACCGCCGGCCGCCACCAGTGGACGCGTCAGGCGTTCGGCCAGCCGCGGCAGCAACAGCGTCAGCCCGAACAGTGCCACGAACAGCAACGCGAGCCAGCGACCGTACTGATTGACTTGCACCACCCAACCGCCGCCCACCGCCGCCAACGAGGCGACGAGCGCGAAGGTCAGTGCCATCCCCGTCAGCAGCGGCAAGCCACTTTTCATAAACGGCTGCCCGGTGCGAGCGAAGACAAAGGGCAATACCGGCAGAATGCACGGGCTGACAATCGTCAGCACACCACCGAGATAAGCGAGGGCCAGAAGCCACATAACGTCGACCTGCATGAAGTGAGTGAAAGGAAGTGCCCATGGATCACGCCTGTGGCTTGAAGGTCAGCGCCTGGCCGTTCATGCAGTAACGCAGACCGGTGGGCTTTGGCCCATCCTCGAAGACATGCCCCAGATGACCGCCGCAACGACGACAGTGCACCTCTTCGCGCAATACACCGAAGGAGCGGTCCTGTCGGGTGGCCACCGCGTTGTCCAGGGGCGCCCAGAAACTCGGCCAGCCAGTACGACTGTCGAACTTGGTGTCGGAAGAAAACAACGACAGATCACAACCGGCGCAGGCAAAAACGCCCTTGCGGTGCTCGTTGTTCAGCGGGCTGCTGTAGGCCCGTTCGGTGCCCTCTTCGCGCAGTATTTCGTACTGCTCGGCGCTGAGCCGGGCGCGCCATTCGCTGTCGCTGTGGGTCACCTCGAAAACCTCCTGCGCGCGGGCTTCATCGACCAGCGCAATGCTTGTGGAAAATTTTGGCAATACACCGATCACCAGGGCTGCAGCCCCCAGCCCGCCGCTCGCTACCAGAAACTGTCGCCGTGAAAACATGGCCTTCTCCAAAATTCCAGGTGCCTTGCATGGAACACAGCCTAGGCTTGAGTTGATCGCCAAATCCTCACGAGGAGTTAAATAATTCGTGATAACTCAACCTCAGGAAAACCCGCACAATGTGTTCATTGCGTCACAAAGGATTGAGCTCCATGGAACAGACCAAACGCGTCCTGGTGGTCGAGGACGACCTGCACATCGCCGACCTTATCTGCCTGCATCTGCGCGATGAGCAGTTCGAGGTAGTGCACTGCGCCGACGGCGACGAGGGCATGCGTCTGTTGCAGCAAGGAAGCTGGGACGCACTGATCCTCGACCTGATGCTGCCCGGCGTCGATGGCCTGGAAATCTGCCGCCGCGCCCGGGCCATGGCCCGCTACACACCGATCATCATCACCAGTGCGCGCTCCAGCGAAGTGCATCGGATTCTGGGACTGGAGCTGGGCGCCGACGATTACCTGGCCAAACCCTTTTCCATGCTCGAGCTGGTGGCACGGGTCAAGGCACTGCTGCGACGGGTCGACGCCATGGCCCGCAATCTGAAAATGGATGCAGGCAGTCTGATCAGCGATGGCCTGTCCATCGACCCGATCACCCGTGAAGTCTCCCTCGACGGCCGGCGTCTTGACCTCACGCCACGGGAATTCGACCTGCTGTACTTCTTTGTCCGTCAGCCTGGCAAAGTCTTCTCGCGCATGGACCTGCTCAATGCGGTGTGGGGCTACAGCCACGAAGGCTACGAACACACGGTCAACACTCATATCAACCGCCTGCGGGCAAAGATCGAGGCCGATCCGGCACAACCGGCGCGCATCCTCACGGTGTGGGGCCGTGGCTACAAATTCGCAGCAAGCGGAGAGCAGCCATGAGGTTGACCCTGACCCAACGCCTGTCCCTGGTGTTCGCCGTGCTGTTGCTGGTGTGCAGCGGCACCTCGGTATGGATGCAGGTACGCTCCAACCAGATGCATGAGCTGGAAGTGGTGCAAGGCTTGTCGCGGGATCTGGCGCAACACATCGCCCACGACACCGTGCTGATGGACCGCAATGGCCCGATGCCCAATGCCGTGCGCGAACTGTTCAGCCAGCTGATGCTGGTCAATCCCAGTGTCGAGGTCTATCTGCTGGATACCGGCGGCCGGATTGTCGGCAGCGCCGCGCCTGAAGGCCGAATACATCGGGAGCAGGTCGATCTGGTGCCAATCCAGCGCTTGCTCAAGGGCGAGGCATTGCCGATTCTCGGCGACGATCCGCGCAGCGTCGATGGTCGCAAGGTGTTCAGCGCCGCGCCTTTGCGGGTCAACGGTCAGCCGGCCGGTTATTTGTATGTGGTGTTGCTCAGCGAAGCGCACGACCGCTTCGCCGAGCGCGGAGCCACCAGCGCGGCGCTCAATACCGCGTTGTTGTCCATCGGACTGGTGGCGTTGCTGTGCCTGATTGCCGGCCTCACGGCATTCGCCCTGATCACCCGGCCATTGCGTCGCTTGACCGAGAAAGTCAGTCAGTTCGATATCAACGGCGTTCCAACCGCTTCGCCGGAACCTGAGCCGGAGCCGGAGCCGATGGAAAAGGCCGCCAGCCACGATGAAATAGCTGTACTCGACGCGGCCTTTCGGCAGATGCAAGCGCGCCTCGGTGAACAATGGCGCTCGCTGACCCGTCAGGATCAGGAGCGTCGCGAACTGGTGGCCAACATCTCCCACGACCTGCGCACACCGCTGGCTTCGCTGCACGGTTACCTGGAAACCCTGTCGCTCAAGGACGCCACCTTGTCCCCCGCCGATCGCCGTCGCTATCTGGGAATCGCCCTGGATCAAAGCCGCAAGGTCGGCGGCCTGGCGCAATCGTTGCTGGAACTGGTGCGGCTGGAACACGGTTTCGTGCAACCGGTGCTGGAGCGTTTCTCCCTGACTGATCTGGTGCAGGACATTTTTCAGAAGTTCGAACTCAGCGCCGAAGCGCGCCAGATTGAACTCAAGGCCACCTTCGCCCCCAACGTCGCCGTGGCCTGCGCCGACCTGGGGCTGATCGAGCGGGTGCTGACCAATTTGTTCGATAACGCCCTGCGCCACACGCCCCAAGGGGGAGAAATCGAACTCAGCCTCCGCCCCCAAGGGGCTTTTATCGAAGTGACCGTCAGCGACACCGGCCCCGGCATCGCCCCCCAACTGCGTGAAGGTCTGTTCCTGCGGCCATTCAACATTGGCGGCGCACGGCGCGATGGCGGGCTGGGGCTGCGGATCGTGCACCGGATCCTGCAATTGCACGGTCGCGAGATCGAGCTGATTGATGTGCCGGGACGCGGCGCGACTTTTCGCTTCTCCTTGCCGGTGGATGAGCACACGGCGGAGCAATGGATGACTCGTTCGATGAATATGAATTCGACGGGGAAATAGTCGATAGCCTCGGCCATGGCAGCAGCTATTATCCGGACTCTTCATTCCCGGCACGGACGCTACGTAATGCTCAACACCCTGCAAAACACCCCGCTATGGGTTTATGCGATCTTTCTGCTGCTCTGTTACTACGGCGTCAAAGCCTTATCCCCCACCCATGAAAACAAAACGTCGTTGCTTGTCACTCCACCGCTTTTGCTCGGCTGGTCGCTGTACTCGCTGAACCTGACGCTGAGCCCTCAAATATCGATTGGCTGCTGGTTGGCCGCCGTCATTCTGGGCAGCCTCGCGGCACTGGTTGTATTTGCGCGCAAAGGTATTGAGCTGGATGATCCGGAAACCGGGCTGATCGTGCCGGGCACGGTTAAAACACCGGTGCTCTACCTGCTGTTTTTTGCCGTGAACTATTACTTCGGCTATCAGGATGAGGTGCATCCGGAGTTCGCCGTCACTGTTGAGATGTTGCTGCTCAAGGCCACGGCGTCAGGTTTTGTCTGCGGATTGATCAGCGGGCGGGCGCTGAAACTTTATCGGGTGCTGCTGACACTCCAGGCAAAACGCCCGCAGATGTCAGCCGGTTAAAAGCGCTCTCACCAAAAATACTGACCAGCCACCTGTTCATCCGTGACAACGCAGCGTGGGTCCAATAGATTAGGCGGCCTGAAAAAGCCCTGTGCTTTCTCGCCTCTATCCAAGTTAAAGAAGTAGTGAAATTTCAATGTCCGATTCCAATACCGCTGAATCCGTAGTCACCTTGTCGTCCAAAGCGGAATACGAAAACTCCATCAATCTTTCACAACACGTGCCTCAGGCCAAGACCATCAGCGAGATGGTTCTGGACGCTTTTCAATCCACCCGGGAAAGCGACCAGATCCGCGAACTGCGCGCCGCGATTCGCCAGGCTCACGACAGCTTCGATGACGATAAAGCCTACGAATTGATGGGCGAACTCAAGCAATTGAAAGACGCCGAAGCGGCCGATATTGCCGCCCTGGAAGACCTGAGCAGCAAATTCCCGATCAGCCGCATTCTGTCCAGCTTCAAGGACGACCCGGCGTTCCAGGAAATCGTTTATGGCCTGGCGCTGAAAGTGCTGAACCAGACTCACCAAGCCATCAGCAACCCGAGCAGCGGCAAGAGCAAAGCGGCTCGCGCCAAAAAAGAAGTCGAAGTGTTCACCATCAGCAAGGACGGCATCAGCGTCACCCTGCCCCTGCGCACCCCGCGCTCGCGCCTGAACGTTGACCGTGAAGCGCTGGAATTCCTGGGCTTCACTTTCGTCGGCGAAGGTGAAGAAGCGGAGCTGGAAAGCGAGACGTTCCTGGACAATGCCGGGGCCGAACAACCGGTCAACCGAAAAAACATCATCACCGCGCTGCAGCAGCAGACCGCGTTCGACGGTTACAGCATCGCCGCGCAGTAACGCTAAACGCTGCACACAAAAATCCCCGCCATCGAGCGGGGATTTTTATTGCCTGCGCGCACGAGATTGGCACTCGGCTCAGGTGCTGCACGCCATCTCAAACCGCCCACAAAAACGGTTTAGCCCTGATGAAATCTTGTAGTTTCCATAAAGAGAAAACGATCAGACAAAGACCACTAGACCAATTCAATAGGCGAGTGCTTTTCCTTCCAGACAATGCCCTTCCAATAACATCGCCCCCCATTACGTACACCATCTGGCAGGCGAGACTGCCGACGAAAAAACCAGCGAGCGAAAGAGGCACGTTAACAGTCGCTTCGTCTGAGTGATTAGCGATGACATAAGAGGTGATTGCCACAATGGTCAACGGATTGCTCAGCGTTAACGCAAACACAGAGAAAAAGCCTGATTGGCGTGTGATGCTCATTGTCGAATCAGAGGACGCAGTGATCCTTATACCCAAATAGAAGAGATAGGCTATTGAGACAACTGTCAGAAGATCCAGATAGCCCAATACAAAGGTTTTGATCAGCGCTACCCCCATCAACGCGACTGCGGCATACAGAGCATCCGCCAGGGCTGCTCCGAACGCACCTGGTACGGCGCTCAATCGTCCATGCAAGATGGACTGCCTCAATATAATCAAGGCAATCGGCCCAAAGGTGATCGACAACACGATTGAAAATAATAGAGATCGCTGAAAATCCTGCACGTCCTTGCCCTCTGATTCCATTTCCCTTCACGATACTAATCCTGACCCGAGATGGTCATTCATCCCTGCCCGGCCCAGCTGAACCGTAGCGAGCAAAGCAGGTGCTGGCATTAGGAGACTTCCTAAATGCCATACTCCGTTTTCCTAAACAATCTGATCCTTCGCACAACCAAGAGTTATGCAAAAGGGGCTCGAGTTCAGAACCACCTGAATCGCCCCCAACAAAAAGCCCCGCCATTCTCTCGAAAGGCGGGGCTTTTCTTTACAGCATCCGACGCTTAAGGCGCGTACGTCAGCAGCAACTCGCTCGGCACTTTGAAGTCCAGGGACATCATCACGCTCAACGCAGTAATGGTGAAGATCGAGAACACGAACAGCTTGCGTGCCCAGACCGTGTCATCCACTGCCTTGTAGCCCGTCCAGGCCATGTACAGCCAGTACATGCCCATGGCCGCGGCGACGGCGAGGTAGCTCATGCCGGCGTAGCCGCTGAAGGTCAGCATCAAGGTCGCCACGAGGAAGGCCAGGATGTAGAGCAGGATGTGTTTCTTGGCCACTTCAATGCCGCGCTTCACTGGCAACACCGGAATCGATGCGGCCAGGTAATCGTTGAAGCGGAAGATTGCGATGGCATAGGAATGCGGCATCTGCCACAGGCTGAACATCACCAGCAACGTCAGTGCGGCCATGTCGAAGTTATTGCTGACGGCGACGTAACCGATCACCGGCGGCATCGCCCCCGACAGACTCCCCACCAGCGTGCCGTGAACCGACTTGCGCTTGAGGTACAGGCTGTAGAAGCCGACGTAGATGACAAAACCGATCACCGCGAACAACGCGGCCAACGGGTTGGCCACCTTGTACAACAGTGCAACGCCGAGAACACCAAGGACGGTCGCATAAGCCAGGGCCAGTTTCAGGGAGATCAAGCCCTGGACCAGCACCCGGTTCTTGGTGCGTTCCATCTTCAGGTCGATGTCGCGGTCGATGCAGTTGTTGAACACGCAACCGGAGGCTACAACCAGGGAGGTGCCGATCATCGCGGCCAGGAAGATGGCCAGATCGACATGCCCTTTGGAGGCCAGGAAAAATCCGCCTGCCACTGAAAGCACGTTACCGAAAATGATCCCCGGTTTGGTGATTTGGATAAAGTGCTTCAAGGACATCCGGACTTACCTCAGTGCGCCATCATGTTGGTGTGGATGCTGAACATGATCCACAGCGACAGGCCTACCAACAGGACGATTACGATCGCGGCGAAAACAAACGCAATCACGTTGTTACGCTGCGCTGCCGAACGGTCCAGGTGGAGGAAGTACACCAGGTGCACCAGCACCTGGATGACTGCGAAGGCCAGTACGATCCACAGGGTCAGGGCTTTTGGCAGCGACGGGTACATCACCAGGCCAAAAGGAATGACGGTCAGGATCACCGACAGAATGAAACCGATAGCGTAGGACTTGACGCTGCCGTGGCCGGCGTCGTGGCTATCGTGGGAATGAGCGTTAGCCATTTACATAGTCCCCATCAGATAAACAACGGTGAATACGCAGATCCACACCACGTCCAGGAAGTGCCAGAACAGGCTCAGGCAGCTCAGACGGGTCTTGTTGGTCGCCGTCAGGCCGTTTTTCTGCACCTGATACATCATGATCGCCATCCAGATCAGACCGCTGGTCACGTGCAGACCGTGGGTGCCGACCAGGGTGAAGAACCCGGACAGGAAGCCGCTGCGGCTAGGACCGAAGCCCTCGGAGATCAACATGTGGAACTCGTTGACTTCCATGCCGATGAAGCCGGCGCCGAACAGGAAGGTCAGGGCCAGCCAGCCCAGGACCTGGTTCTTCTTGCCCTTGAACAACGCCAGCATGGCGAAGCCGTAGGTGATCGAACTGAACAGCAGCAGAGCGGTTTCGCCCAGTACGTATGGCAGCTCGAAGATGTCGTGGCCCGACGGGCCACCCGCTACGTTGTTAACCAGTACCGCGTACGCCGCGAAGATCGACGCAAACAGAATGCAGTCGGTCATCAGGTAGAGCCAGAAACCGAATACGGTCATCTCGCCCGAGTCGTGGTGATGGTCATCATGCCCATGTCCATCGACATGGGTGTGTCCAGCATTGGTCACTAAGTTCGACATGGTTTAAGCCTGTTCCAACGAGGTTTCAACACGGGTGGTGGTGGCTGGAATTTTCCCGGCCGCTACCAGACGCTTGTGCTGCTCGGCTTCGATGCGCTCGATCACGTCGACCGGCACCATATAGCCTTGATCATCACGTGCAGCGTGGATCACGAAGTAGCCCACGGTGCCAACCAGACCAACGATGGCCAACCACCAGATGTGCCAGATCATCGCGAAACCGAACACGGTCAACAGAGCACCCATGACCAGACCGGTCGCGGTGTTGTTTGGCATGTGGATCGGCTCGTACTTGGCCGGAGCCTTGTACGCGGTGCCGTTTTCCTTGGCTTCGGTGAACGGGTCGATGCCTTCTGCTTTTGGCAACACGGCAAAGTTGTAGAACGGTGGTGGCGAGGAAGTCGACCATTCCAGGGTGTGGGCATTCCATGGGTCGCCGTGCTCGCACATGTTCTGCGGCAGCTTGCGGTCACGAATACTCACGTACAGCTGGATCAGCTGGCAGGCGATACCCGCAGCGATCATCACCGCACCGAACATGGCAACGTACAGGTACGGTACCCACTCAGGGTTGGTGGTGGCGTTCAGACGACGGGTCATGCCCATGAAGCCCAATACATAGAGCGGCATGAACGCGACGAAGAAGCCGGAGATCCAGAACCAGAACGCTGCCTTGCCCCAACCTTCGTGCAGCTTGAAGCCGAACGCTTTCGGGAAGTAGAAGCCGAAACCTGCGATGTAACCGAATACCGCGCCGCCGATGATCACGTTATGGAAGTGCGCGATCACGAACAGGCTGTTGTGCAGTACGAAGTCAGCACCCGGGATAGCCAGCAGTACGCCGGTCATGCCGCCGATAGCGAAGGTCACCATGAAGCCCAGGGTCCACAGAACCTGGCTGGTGAAACGCAGACGGCCTTGATAAATGGTGAACAGCCAGTTGAATAGCTTCACACCCGTCGGGATCGAAATCAGCATCGTCGCCAGACCGAAGAAGGCGTTGACGCTGGCACCCGAACCCATGGTGAAGAAGTGGTGCAGCCAAACCATGAAGCCCAGGATCGAGATCGCGCCGCTGGCGTAGACCATCGAGTGGTGGCCGAACAGGCGCTTGCCGGTGAAGGTCGAGATGACTTCGGAGAAGATCCCGAACGCCGGCAGAATCAGGATGTAAACCTCGGGGTGACCCCAAGCCCAGAACAGGTTGACGTACATCATCGGATTGCCACCAAGTTCATTGGTGAAAATGTGGAAATCCATGTAACGGTCAAGCGTCAGCAAAGCCAGGGTAGCGGTCAGGATCGGGAACGAAGCCACGATCAGGACGTTGGCCCAGGTGCAGGTCCAGGTGAAGATCGGCATGTCCATCAGCTTCATGCCAGGGGTACGCATTTTCAGCACGGTGGCCAGGAAGTTGACCCCCGTCAGCGTCGTACCTAACCCGGATAGCTGCAGCGCCCAGATGTAGTAATCCATCCCCACGCCCGGGCTGTATTGCAGGCCCGACAGCGGCGGATAGGCAACCCAACCGGTCTTGGCGAATTCGCCAACGCCCAGGGACAGGTTGATCAGCACCACGCCGGAAACCAGCAGCCAGAAGCTCAGGGAGTTCAGGAACGGGTAGGCAACGTCACGCGCGCCGATCTGCAGCGGCACTGCAAGGTTCATCAGGCCGGTGAAGAATGGCATCGCCATGAAGATGATCATGATCACACCGTGAGCGGTGAAGATCTGGTCATAGTGTTCAGGTGGCAGGTAGCCAGGCGAACCCTCGGTGGCCATGGCCAGCTGGGTACGCATCATGATGGCGTCGGCAAAACCACGCAGCAGCATGACCATGGCGACGACGATGTACATCACGCCGATTTTCTTGTGGTCGACCGAGGTCAACCACTCGGTCCACAAATAAGTCCACTTCTTGAAGTAGGTGATTGCAGCGAACAGTGCCAGACCACCGAGCGCGATCATGGCGATGGTCACCATCACGATCGGTTCGTGGAACGGGACCGCTTCCCAACTTAATTTACCAAACATCGTTTACTCCTCTGCCCCGGCAGCTGAATGCGAACTCATGTCCATCCCTTCCATGGCGGCCACTTCGTGCTCTTTCTTCTCGTGGTGCATTGGCTTGCCCGGTTTCATACCTTCGTACTTGTCGACGATGATCTGGAACAGGTTCGGCGTGACCGAGGAGTAAAGCTCGACTGGGTTGTTCTGGCTCTGCTTGGACAGGGCTGCGTATTCAGCTTGTTCAAGCTGTTTAGGTGCCTTTTTGACTTCGCTTACCCAGGCGTCGAAATCTTCCTGAGAAGTGGCGATAGCTTTGAATTTCATGCCGGTGAAACCCGCGCCGCTGTAGTTGGCGGAGATACCGTCCATTTCAGCGTTCTGGTTGGCGATCAGGTGCAGTTTGGTCTGCATGCCCGCCATCGCGTAGATCTGACCGCCCAGAGCAGGGATGAAGAACGAGTTCATCACGGCGTCGGAAGTGATCTTGAAGTTGATCGGGGTGTGCGCCGGGAACACGATCTTGTTGACCGTGGCGATGCCTTGTTCCGGGTAGATGAACAGCCACTTCCAGTCCAGCGCGACCACTTCAATGGTGATTGGCTTGACGTCGGATTCCAGCGGCTTGTAAGGGTCCAGTGCGTGGGTCGACTTGTAGGTGACGTAACCCAGGGCAATGATGATCAGTACCGGAATAGTCCACACCGCGATTTCGATCTTGGTGGAGTGGGACCATTTTGGCGTGTAGACGGCGTCCTGGTTGGAAGCGCGGTATTTCCAGGCGAACAGGAACGTCATGACGATGACCGGCACGACGACCAACAGCATCAGCAGCGTTGCGGTGATGATCAGGTTTCGCTCATCCAGGCCGACCTGGCCCTTGGGATCGAGCAAGGTCATGTTGCAGCCTCCCAGCAACAACGTGCCGAGCAGCGGCAATAAGCCTAGTAGTCTGGGGTACCTGTTTTTACTCATCTCACGACCTCTAAAGCAGCTTGCGCAATGCAGTTGGGTTTTGATCGCCAACACTTCACCCTGCCAAGGGTTGGCATTTTTCTTGGATTGAATAAGGGCCTGCCCGTCGCGCGTCAGACGCGGTTCGACAATTGCTGGGCCTGCGGTGTGTTCTTATTCGAATTCGTGGTCAAGGGCCTTGTTACAGACCAATTCCATTTGGTGCGGATCGTCGGAAGGCACCGACAATGGGGAGTCGCATGAAGCCATCAGGCTTCTCGACGCCCTGTTCTACTCATAAGCCTGAGTCAGGATGAGCAGTGCCGGGAATTCAGTGCGGGCGATTGTAGATATGTAGCGATTCATAAACCATGTCTCATCCCGAAATAATTTTTATCCGTTCCAGCAACAATCATTCACGGTTTTTGCAAAAGTGGGCCATGGTATCGAAATTAATTCTCAACAAAAACACCAAAAAATGTAGGTGTACCGCGCGAAGTTCAGACAGCTTCCTGGGCTCTGCGCTCGCCTCAGACCCTGCTCTACCCCCTATGTGACAAGGGCTTTGGCAATTCGCCAGCCCCTGTTAAAACTGCCTGTTTCGGCTGATTGGCACTGAAAGCGGTAGTGGCTTACAGAGCCTGTTTTAGGTACCTGAAGGTGTCCCGATTCCATGTCTTGAAATGACTTGCGACACTCGAGCTGTGACAACATGTCGCACACATGCCGCATCCATAATTGTCGCGCATCAAGGTCTTTTCATTTGAGCTTTGAACATGCAAAACGCCCCGGCCTCTCAACGAGGACCGGGGCGTTTTTTGTTTCCTGCAACGGTGTGGCGGATGGCCTCAGCGCAGCGCTTTGCGGTTACGCCAAGTGAGCAGCGGCACCAGCACCACGACCAGCACGAACGCCGTCAGCGCCCACTGTGCCAGGGACAAACCAAGGATCGGCGGGTACGGCGTGGAGCAGAAACCGTCGACCTGGAAGCCCAGCGGGAAGATCTTCGCCAGCGGCAGGCCGTCGACGATCGGTTGCAGCACATCGATGCCGCAGCTGACTTCCGGGTACAGCTGGGTATAGACGTGATGCCCGGCCACCCCGACGCCTGCGATGGCGCTGATCACCACCAACGCCTCGAACAGCGTGATGCTGCGGCGGGTGCGCATCGCCGCGCCGATAAACGCGAAGAGCGCGATCAGCAACAATGCGTAGCGCTGCAAGATGCACAGCGGGCACGGCGCCTCGCCCAGCACCACTTGCATGTACAGCGCGCCACCGATCAGCGCCAGGCAGATGATGCCCAGCAACACCAGATAGCGCCGTTCACGTCCCAACCGCATTGTTTCCTCGCTCATCGCGTTTCCCTTCTGTGTCCGTGGATCAGCTCGCCGGCGGCTGCGCTTGCAGCTGCTGCATCAGGCTGATGTTGTCTTCGATATGCCAATTGGCCGCGATGCGACCGTTGTCGATCTGATAGATATCGGTTGCCCGGAAGTCTACACGCTGCCCCTGACCTTTGAGAGCCTTGAACGGGCCGGTGAAGTGCCCGCGAAAGTGCAAATGCACCACCACCCGATCACCGGCAATGATCATTTGTTCGATCTCGCAGCTCAGGTCCGGCACCGCCGTGCGAAAGAACTTCGACGCCAGCAGCGGCCCGGTCGGCCCCTGAACCCGGCCTTCGGGCGGGGTCTTGTCGACGAACTGCTCTGACAACGCAGCCTTGGCCAACGCCTCCTCCCCGGTGTTCCAGAAGCTGCCATAACGCCGGGCGGCCAATTCCATGGCATCGCGCTGCGCCTTGGGCAGACTCTGATCGACGATCAGGGATTGCGGCTGGAGCAAGGCCGGCTCGGCGCAAGCAAAGGGGCTCGCCAACAGCGTAGCGGTCAGGCCGAGGCCGGCCAGGGTTGAACGGCGGGAGAAAGTGATGCGAGTCATGGGGCGATCCTGATCATGTAAACGAACGAGCGCCTATCATCAGCATCGGGGAATAAACGATAAACCGGTTAAGAACGGATTAACCTTTAAGCGTTTTTTACGAATTAAGATCGTGGTGGTGCTATCGCGGGCTTGCCCGCGATGAAGGCGACTCGGTCTCCCGAGTCGCCGCAACCGCTTACTCCAACGCCGCAGCCGGCCCGAAGAACTCGTAGCGGCTTTGCTTCTCCGGCACACCCAGGGCCTTGAGGTGACGCTTGATCGCTGCCATGAAGCCTTTAGGCCCCAGGAAGTAAGCATCTACATCGCGCTGCTGCGGCAACCACTCGCCGAGTTGCTCCTGGCTCAGCAGGCCAATCTTGTCCGCCGCCGGGCTGACGCCATCGTCTTCGGCGTAGCAATAGAAACGCTTGAGCTGCGGATGACGCTCGGCCAGCCCGTCGATCCAGTCGCGGAAGGCGTGCACGCTGCCGTTGCGCGCGCAGTGGATAAAATGCACCGGCCGCTCGGTCGCCAGCGCCGCTTCGAGCATTGCCAGCGTCGGGGTGATGCCGACGCCGCCACTGATCAGCACCAGCGGTTTGTCGCTGGCGGTCAGAGTGAAATCGCCCGCTGGCGGAAACAGCATGATGCTCGCGCCGACGTGCAATTGATCGTGCAAATGGTTGGAGGCGCGGCCACCGGTTTCGCGCTTGACGCTGATGCGGTACTGGCCCTTGTTCGCCAGCGCCGACAGCGAATAGTTACGCCGGATTTCCTCACCATCGAGGATCAGTTTCATGCCGATGTACTGGCCGGGCTCGGCCGCGAGAATCGGCCCTTTATCCGCCGGTTCGAAGTAGAACGAAGTGATTTCCGAACTTTCCTCAACCTTGGCCGCCACGATGAATTCCCGCGCGCCGCGCCAGCCCCCCGGTGCCTGGGCTTTCTGGTCGTAGATACTGGCTTCGGCACCGATCAGGATTTCGGCCAGTTGGTTGTAGGCCGCGCCCCAGGCGCTCATCACTTCAGGCGTGGCAATTTCGTCGCCCAGTACTTCAGAGATTGCCCGCAACAGGCAGCTGCCCACGATCGGGTAATGTTCCGGGAGGATTTGCAGGGCCACGTGCTTGTTGATGATCTTGGCCACCAGGTCGCCCAACTGATCGAGCTGGTCGATGTGCCGCGCGTACATCAGTACACCGTTGGCCAAGGCGCGAGGCTGATCGCCGCTGGCTTGGTGGGCCTGGTTGAACAGCGGGCGGACTTCCGGGTATTCGGAGAGCATCATGCGATAGAAGTGAGTGATCAACGCTTCGCCACCGCTTTCCAGCAGCGGTACGGTGGACTTGACGATGGCACGGTCTTGAACGCTAAGCATAAGAGCAACTCCTGGGCTTTATATGAATACCCTTTGCTTATCAGTTTCCATGCCAACAATTAAAACCTTATAAATCAAACAGTTAAAAACAAAGTAGTCATATCGACACACATCGCTTTATAGTCATAGCGACTACACGGAGTCATTATGACTGCAAAATTACTGCTCACGACCCTGCTGCCCCTGGTCTCCGACCTGTCCCGCGAGCTGCCCGAAGGCGAGCGCTATCGGCGCCTGCTCGAAGCCATGCGCGCCCTGCTCCCTTGCGATGCCGCCGCCCTGCTGCGACTCGACGGCGAATGGCTGGTGCCGCTGGCCGTGGACGGGTTGAGCACCGACACCCTCGGCCGCCGCTTCAAGGTCAGCGAACACCCGCGCTTCGAAGTGCTGCTCAGTAGTCCCGGCCCGACCCGCTTCGCCGCCGACAGCGACTTGCCCGATCCTTATGACGGCCTGGTCGATGGCCTGCACGAGCATTTGGAAGTCCACGACTGCATGGGCTGCCCGCTGTTTATCGACGAGCGCCCGTGGGGCCTGCTGACCCTCGACGCCCTCGACCCTGAGCGCTTCGAGCCAATCGAACTGGATGCCCTGCAAGCCTTCGCCAGCCTCGCCGCCGCCACCGTAAACGCCGCCGAGCGCATCGAACGGCTGGCCAATCGCGTCGAAGACGAACATCAGCGCGCCGAGGTTTACCGCCAGGCCAGCGGCCAGCAGAACCGTGAAATGATCGGCCAGAGCAAGACTTACAAGCGACTGGTGGAAGAGATCAATCTGGTGGGCGGCAGCGATCTCACTGTGTTGATCACCGGGGAAACCGGGGTCGGTAAAGAGCTGGTGGCCCAGGCCATCCACGCCGCGTCGCCCCGGGCCGACAAACCGATCATCAGCCTCAACTGCGCCGCCCTGCCGGACACCCTGGTGGAGAGCGAACTGTTCGGCCATGTGCGTGGCGCCTTCACCGGCGCGATGAACGATCGTCGCGGCAAGTTCGAACTGGCCAATGGCGGCACGTTGTTCCTCGATGAAGTGGGCGAACTGTCGCTGGCGGTGCAGGCCAAATTGCTCAGGGTGCTGCAGAGCGGGCAATTGCAGCGGCTGGGGTCGGACAAGGAACATCAGGTCGACGTGCGGCTGATCGCAGCGACCAACCGCGACCTGGCCGAGGAAGTACGCAGCGGCCGCTACCGCGCCGACTTCTATCATCGCCTGAGCGTTTACCCGCTGCTGGTGCCCGCATTGCGAGATCGCGGTCGGGATGTGCTGTTGCTCAGCGGCTACTTCCTGGAGCAAAACCGCTCACGCATGGGCCTCAACAGCCTGCGCCTGACCAGCGATGCCCAAGCGGCGTTGTTGGGGTATGGTTGGCCGGGGAACGTGCGGGAACTGGAGCACTTGATTGGCCGCAGCGCGTTGAAGGCGCTGGGTAATTGCACACAACGGCCGAAGATTCTCAGCTTGAGCGCGGCGGATCTGGATTTGCCCAATGGCGGCGTTGAACACGCAGCGGAACCCGTGGTTGCTGCGCCGGTAGCTGAATTGGTTTCAGGGGATTTGCGTGAAGCCACCGAGCACTATCAGCGCCAATTGATCAGCGCTTGCCTGGAACGGCATCAGCACAACTGGGCCAGCGCGGCGCGGGAGCTGGGTCTGGATCGGGCGAACCTGGGGCGGATGGCCAAGCGGTTGGGCATGAAATAACGCGGTTATTATGTTGGGCGGTATTTGTGGCGAGGGGGCTTGCCCCCGTTGGAGTGCGAAGCGCTCCCCGCTTTTTCCAGCTAGAGCTTCATCGCTGGTTTCACGACCGCTTCGCGCTCCAACGGGGGCAAGCCCCCTCGCCACAGGTAAGCTCCCTCCCACAGGGTCACCGTTTGGCTGGCAATGGGCATTTCCCCTAAAGCCAGCCCCCAACAAGTCGATAACCCGGCATCGATAGCTGTTGGCGATGCTCATAATCGCCTCACCTTTTCCACAGAAGGTTTTTATGTCTTCCAACAAAGCCCGCGCAGATTCACTTTCGCTTCTGCTGTTTACCTTGCGCAGCGGCAAGCTGATGGCGATCAACCTGCTGAAAGTCAGCGAAATCATCCCCTGCCCGCCGCTGACCAAGCTGCCGGAGTCGCATCCCCACGTCAAAGGCATCGCCACCCTGCGCGGCGCGTCGTTGTCGGTGATCGACCTGAGCCGCGCCATCGGCGAACGACCGCTGGAAGACCCGAACGGTGGCTGTCTGATCGTCACCGACGTCAGCCGCTCCAAGCAGGGCCTGCACGTTCAGGCGGTGAGCAAGATCGTCCACTGCCTGACCACCGACATCCGTCCACCACCCTTCGGCTCTGGCGGCGTGCGCTCGTACATCACCGGCGTGACGTCGGTCGACGGTACGCTGGTGCAGGTGCTGGACATCGAAAAGGTCATCCACGGCATTGCGCCGGCGCAGATCGAAATGGCCCCGACCGAACTGAGCATGGAAGAGGCTGAAGTACTGGGCAATGCACGGATTCTGGTGGTCGATGACAGCCAGGTCGCCCTGCAACAATCGGTGCACACCCTGCGCAACCTCGGCCTGCAATGCCACACCGCCCGCAGCGCCAAGGAAGCCATCGACTGCCTGCTGGACCTGCAAGGCACCGCCCAGCAGATCAACCTGATCGTCTCGGACATCGAAATGTCGGAGATGGACGGCTATGCCTTCACCCGCACCTTGCGCGAAACCCCGGACTTCTCGCACCTCTACGTGTTGCTGCACACCTCGCTGGACAGCGCGATGAACAGCGAGAAGGCTCGACTGGCCGGGGCCAACGGGGTGCTGACCAAGTTCTCCTCGCCAGAACTGACCAAGTGCCTGATCGAGGCGGCCAGGGTCGTCGCCGAACAAGGTCACTGAGTGTTGGCCGAGGAATTTTGTTTTCTGATGCGGCGCAACCTCGCTGAGGATGTGCCGCATTCCACTTGGCCAAATGGCGTTGAGCTGACCGAGTACCGTCCCGAACTTGCCGAAGCCGTTCATCACTTGATGGAACTGGGTTATCGGGATGGCGGCGGCCGCGTACCGGCGCTGGAAGTCTGGCAACAGCGGTTTGAAGCCGATCCTGAATACGATCCGGCCCTGTGCTTCCTCGCTCTGGATGCCGAAGGCATCGTCGGCGTCGCCCAGTGCTGGACCAGTGCCTACATCAAGGATTTGGTGGTGCACCCGCGCGCTCGAGGCCTCGGACTTGGCCGTGCGCTGCTGCTCCATACTTTCAAGGTGTTTGCGCAGCGCCGCGAAGGTTTTGTGGATTTGAAGGTGCGGGAAGACAACCTTCGGGCGCGGGGTTTGTATGAAAGTGCCGGGATGTATGTGGTCCGGCGGGAGCCGGTGCCTGTCTGACACACCGCTTTCGCGAGCAAACCATCAGGCATACTCCGACCTTGACCACTACACGCCAAGGATGCCTGATCATGAAAGCCACCACCCTGACCTTCCTCTGTCTCACCACCCTCGCCGCCCAGGCCCACGCCTCCAGCCCCGATGCCTGGGCCGCCTTCGACAGAGCCGTGCTCGCCAGTTGCACCAAGGCCAGCAGCCTGAAAAACCCCCAACCCGTCGGCAACGCCGCGCAGTTCGATGACCGGGTCGGTTATACCGCGCTCCTGCTGCAAGGCCAGTACCCGCAAAAACACATGAAAGGCCAGCAAGGCACCGAACTGTGCCTCTACAACAAGAAGAGCAAAACCGCCTACGTCACCGAATGGGACTCCATCCGTCCAACCATAAAAGCGCAGTGAATGGCGCATAACTTGCTTTGGCACAGGCCTTTGCGGTGGCTTTTTGTCGCCGTTTCATGCTCTCACAGGTCACTGGCCGTTCAATGAATACACCGTTCTCCTGCGTCGGTTGTGGCAAATGCTGCACCGACCACCATGTTCCCCTGACACTGGCCGAAGCCCGCATGTGGGCGGCCGATGGCGGCCAGGTGATCGTGCTGGTGGAAGCCTTTCTCGCCAATGGCCTGGGCCTGCCAGCACAACAGCGCGAACACGCCGAACGCCGTTCGGCGCTGGTTCGCAGCGGCACCTGCGAAGCGCACGTGGCAATCACCTTCGCCGCCTACAACGTCGGCCCCTGCCGGAATCTTGACGAAGACAACCTCTGCCGCATCTACGAACGCCGCCCGCTGGTGTGCCGCATCTATCCGATGGAAATCAACCCGCACATCCCGCTCAACCCGGCAACAAAGGATTGCCCGCCCGAGTCATGGGAAAAAGGCCCGGATCTGATTGTTGGCGGTGAATTGGTCGATCAGGAATTGGCAGGATTGATCCAGCGCTCCCGCCAAGCGGATCGCGATGAGATTCAGGCCAAGGATGCGATTTGCGCGCGATTGGGGATTCGGACGACAGCGCTGAAAGGCGATGGGTTTACCGCATATCTGCCGGACATGACCGCGTTTGCCATGGTGATCGATCAGGTGGCGCAGCAATCGCAGGCCGGGGCGGATAGTGAATGGCTGTTTCATGTGTCTGGCGATGATATCGCCGGGCAAGTGCTGGCAGCCGGGGCGCAGGTGGTGACTGAAGCGCCGCTGAACTATGCGTTTATTTCGTTGCGGGCGGCCTGAGCCCGAGGGCGTATTGCATTTAATGGCCTCATCGCGAGCAGGCTCGCGATGACGGCAGATCACGCACCGCGCAGGTAAAAACTCAGCGCTTGCCCATCGAACGACGAGTGCCGGGAGGCGCTGCGCCCGGGGTCTTGGTGTGGCCGTTCTTGGCGCCATTCTTGTACCAAGGCTGGCTGGCGCTCTTCGCGCCGGCCAGTTCCCCCGGCTTGAACGGAAACTTGAACGCCGGGATCGCCGCTTTGGTTTCGCTGTCGGCGCTGGAGTCGACGCTGTCGGGCAGGTCTGCCTGGTCGTCGCGCAAAGCGTCGGCAACCGGCGGTTGTGTCGGGGAAGTCATGAAAGCTCCGGGTGATGCTAAAGAGTCGGGCCCGGTAGGCGAGCCGCGAAAGGCGGCAGTATACCTGTGTCGGAGGCCGCAAGCTTCAAGCCGCGAGCGAGTCCGTCGGGTTTTGTGCTGACGGACCTGCCGCCTTCGCGGGCAAGCCTCGCTCAGGTCATGTGTCGATCACATCGAATTCTGTAGGAGCGAGGCTTGCCCGCGAAGAACGATAACGCTGTCCGCGTTGTAGCGCGCCACCCACTTGTAACCAGTTTTGCGACTGATGCTGTGAGCCGCACAGAGTTGACTGAAGTTGAGTCGACCGGACAGATAGTCGGCAATGAACATCACTTTCAGGTCCATAGGTTTCAGCTCTCGCCACGGCATGGTCAGATCCTCGGAATCGACCAGCGCCAGTTAAAAACTGTTACCTATGTGCTTGAACTGTTTTGTTACCTATGTGGGTGAGTCATACCGGCGTGACCTTTTGGTTACTTTTGGGGCGTTTGCCAAAAGTTACCCGCTGTAAGAGCCATCCCTTTCAAGGTCTTAGGTAAAATCTTCTGAAGTTTCTATCAGGGATACCCGAACGATG
>NZ_JBXAKV010000028.1:0-32864 GCF_058798795.1 Pseudomonas sp. GW822-FHT07A10 | reverse complement strand
ATGGCCGTCAGCGCACCACCCTTGGCGTGGTGGTAGTCGAGTTTGCTGCCGTCCGGCAGGCGCAGGCGGTTGAGCTGGCCGCAGGCGTCGTAGCCATAACGCAGGGTGCCGCAGCCCTGATGCTCGGTGATCAGGCGGTCCTGCTGGTCGTACTCGAATTCCAGCGGATGATCGTGGCCGTCGTCGACGCTGGTCAGTCGGCCCAGCGAGTCGTAGCGGTATTGGACCTGGATGCCGTCGGGCAAGGTTTTGACCAGCAAGCGCCCGGCCGAATCCCGCTCGTA
This sequence comes from Pseudomonas sp. GW822-FHT07A10, assembly GCF_058798795.1. Lineage (NCBI taxonomy): Bacteria > Pseudomonadati > Pseudomonadota > Gammaproteobacteria > Pseudomonadales > Pseudomonadaceae > Pseudomonas > Pseudomonas sp. GW822-FHT07A10. Next base: position 32,580 of record NZ_JBXAKV010000028.1, on the reverse strand, counting down.
AGCCGTCACCAGCTGCGAGCCGTCATCACCGAACTCGGTTTTCTCCAGCAGGTGCCCATTGAGATCGTAGGCGTACGCGGTGCGGCGACCGTCGAAGCCGGTTTCCTGTCGGATCAGGCCGCTGGGCGTGTAGTCCAGCCGATAGTGTTCGCCGGATTCGTTCTCGATTTCCGTCAGCAGCAGCTGCGCATTGTCATAGCGGTACTTGAGCTGGGTGCCGTCGGGATTGATCCGGCGGCTGACCAGGTGCAGGTCGTCGACGTATTCATAGCGGGTGATGCGGCCCAGTTCATCGCGTTCGGCGGTGATCTTGCCGTAGGCGTTGTAGCTGAACCCACGGGTGGCACCGCTGGGCAGCGTCGTCTGGATCAGTCGGCCGACGGCATCCCATTGGTACTGGGTAACCGCACCGTGTTCGTCCTGACGAGTCGTCTGCCGTCCCAGCGCATCGTAGGAAAACGTTCGCTGCCCACCGTCCGGCAGTGTTTCCTCGAGCAATTGCCCCAGGGCATTCCAGACGAACACATGCCGGCTGGTGTCCGGGTAGCGGATCGACAGCAACCGACCCTGAGGGTCGTAGTGGTAATGGGTGACCTGACCGTCCGGATCGGTGGCTTCGGTGACGTCACCCTGAGCATTGCGCTGATATTTCCACACCGCCTGACCGCGAGAGCGCGCATGCAGGAAACCGTTGCGATACTCGTAGGCCGTTGGCTCGTCGTCCGGTGGAATCAGCGCCACCAACCGTCCGACTTCGTCGTAGCGGTATTCGGTGACGGCTCCGAGCGGATCCTGCTCGGCGACCAACCGACCCTGATCGTCGTAGACCTTGAGGTGTTCGCCGCCATCCAGCTCGACCTTACGCACCAGCCGCGCCCGGTCATCGTGGACGTAAACCTCTTCGCTGCCGTCGATGTTCTGGACGGTGACGCTGCCTTGGTCATCCCAGACGTACCGTGTGTCCATCTGCGCAAACGACGCCCAATGCCGCACGCAGCGCGCCGCCTTGCCGGACCGTTCCCACTCCCAGAAGAAACTCGCGCCACCGGCCAGTTGCCGCTGCAAAATTACGTGGTTGTCGTCGTAGTCGTAACGTTCGCTTTCGCCGGCGGCATTGCTCGCTTCGATCAGTTGATCGCGTTCGTCGTAGTGATAACTGACCAGCGTCTGCTCGGTATACCAGGCCTCGGCGAGGGTCTGCGCCGGGCGGAAACACTGGTAGTCGACGGCGATCAGGTGGGCGCAGTCGTAACGCAACAGCAAGGCGCGGCCGGCGCCGTTGTCGAGGCGCTGAATGCGCTCCTGGCGGTCGCGGGTGATGCGCAGGCGGTTGTCGTAGGCGTCGCTGATCGCCGTCAGCCGACCCTGGTGAAAGTGGTAGAACCGCGTGTCGTCGCCGGCCTGGGCGAGGATCAGTTCTTCAGGGGCATCGCCGAGATAAATCGCCGCGCGCGACAGGCTGTTGTGGATCGCCGGGCGTTCGTGATTCGGCAGCGGGAACGTGGTGCGGCGGTTTTCGTGGTCGATCCAGATGACCTGGTCGCCGTCGATCTCCAGTCGATGGGCGAGCGAATGGCTCCAGCCCCAGCCCAGCCCAGCCCGCAATCTATCTCCACCGCGCTGGTGCGGTACAACCGGGTGAAGGCAAACGGCAGCAGCCCGTCCAGCGCACCGTCGGTCAGGGTCAGCAGTTCTTCGCCGCTGACCATCGACACAGGACAGCCGTTGGTGCAGGTCAGTGCCGAGCAATCGGCGCTGTCGCCATTGGGGTTTTTCGCCTGATCCGGGGCGTCGTCGCGGTGTTCGCTTTGCTTGAGAGTGGTGTTGCGCCTGGCATCCCAACGCAGTTGCATCCGACCTTTTTTCATCCCTGCGGCGATACCGCGGGCGGCGACTTTTTTGTAGCGGTCGACGTAGCCGATGAAGTTATTGATGATCGTGAAAATCGCCTTCACGAGACGCACAACGGCACTGAGCAACTGCGCAGCTCGATCAGCCAAACGCATCGTCAGATAGGCGATGCCGGCGCCCGCCCCGGCGAACGTCAGGACGATGCCAATCAGGATGTCGATCAACAGCTGCACCACCACCATCGACACCGCTTCGGCGGTTTTGCCGGCGATTTCGCTCGGTGGCAGCATGTCGAGCCACAGGCTGGCGCAGCGAACCAGCAGACACAGCGCCGCTTCGTCACTGGCAAGTAGCTGGACTTTTTGCATCACTAGCGGTGATTTTTCCGCCAGCTCACGCAACTGATCGGCACCGCTGCCCAACCGCTCTGCGAACTTCGCCGGATCCTTGAGAATGTCCGAAAGCAGGCCGATGCCGTCCCACACTCCTTCAATTGCCGCCCAACTTCCCGCGAGCATTCCATTGCCTACAGCAACCGAAGACGATTCCGACCACTTCGGTTTGAACGTCTGCCATTCATCACGCAGCCAGCTGTCGAGCTCCTTCGTCAGGCCGTCGTACGAGGAAAACAGCTCATTTACCTGATCCGGGGTGACTTCGTTGTGAACATGAACGCGGTAGAACTTGCCGGGTGTACCGGTGAACTCTCCCTTGCCACGTTCATTGAGCGTCACAGGCGTCGACTTACCGCCATCCACCGCAATGACATCGACCTGAATATTCCCCAACGGAACGTCGTAAACCGACTCGAACTTGCTCTCGATCTGCAGAATTCCGCCGTCGGGACACTGCGCAACGCTGGAGAAAAAATCGTCATCGCTGCTGCTGACGGACTTACTGGTATCGCCCAGTTTGATTTTGCGTTCCATGTCCATCAGCGACGGCAAGTCAGCGGCACGGCTGGCCATGTCCGCCGTTTGGTTGAACCAACGCTTAAGCTGTTTGCGGTAGAGCGTCAGGGAGTCCGGAAAACGGTCTAGCTCCTGCTCGATACGGGCGATGTGCTCCATCAACGCACCGAAAAGCAGGCAGCGACTGGAGAAAAGGAGTCGAACATAAGCAATCCCTTGCGCAGAAAATTAGGCGCGGGGACTTTGCGGGGGATCAATCAGAAATGAAGTCAGGAAAGGTGGAAATGGATGTAGGGTGATTCGCTGATTAGCAGCGACTAAAGGCCGCTATACCGATTACCCCCTCCCCATGCATCTGCCGCAACAACGCCAATCCACTATCGATAAAGGCCTGCGACCCAGCCATCCCCGCCTCCACCGCCAGCCCTTCCAGTTGCGACCGACCATCGAGCTCTGGAAACTCCCCGATCCGCTGCAACAACCGCCACGCCAACGGGCTCAGCTCGGAGAAGCGCACACTCCAGTCTTCAGCCCGACGCACCAACAACAATGTCGGCTGAGTCGGTGGCATTTGCGGCCGATAATCCGGCCCCACTTTTTGCACCGGCCAGCCATAGGCCAACGGCCAGGCCAGTGGCGAAACCTGCAACGGTTGATCCAGCAGCAGCCCTGCGTCACCGGCGGGTAGCGGCTCGGCGTCGGATTGTTGCAGGGCCATTTCGACCCATTCGTAATGCGCCAGCTCGACCATGAACGGTGGCCACGGCCCATCGTTCAGCGCCAGCGGTATCGATGCGAGGAACTCGACAAACTCCCGGGCGATCTCGCCGAATTTTGGCGTGTGAGCGCGGTAGTCCCGCAGGAAGATTCGCACCAGAGAACGCCAGTCACTGTCCCCCAGTATTCTCACCAACACCGGAAAGGTGCCGCTGAGCAACGACGACAGGTTCGAGAACACCAGATCGCGATAAACCTGCGCCCGTGCCACGTCCATCCCGGCGGGTGGAGCACAGTGGTCAGGGTCGCGCAGGTAGCGAGTCAATGTGTCTTGCTGCTGGTGCAGCGTCGGCTTATCCACGGTTCGCCTCCTCGTCTTGCAGTCGGCGGATGGTCTGCAACTCGCTCACCAGTTCAGAGAACGCCGGGTAATTGAAGTCCCGTTCAAGCAGCGTCGGCTGTACCCCGAACCGCGCATATGCCTCGGCCAGCAACGACCAGACCACTGGTTTGACCGAGGCGCCGTGGGTGTCGATTTTCAGGGTGTCGGATTCGTCGAAATGCCCCGCCACATGCATCGCGACCACTCGCCCCGTGTCGATGCCGGCCAGAAATGTGTGCGGATCAGAACCGTGATTGATCGAGTTGACGTAGACATTGTTGACGTCCAGCAGCAGGTCGCAATCGGCTTCGCGCAGTACTGCGTTGGTGAACGTCAGTTCGTCGATGTCCTGCTGCGGCGCGGCGTAGTAGGAGACGTTTTCCACCGCCAGGCGCCGACCGAGAATGTCCTGGGTCTGACGAATTCGGGTGGCGACGTGGTGCACCGCTTCCTCGGTAAACGGCAACGGCAGCAGATCGTAAAGATGCCCGTCATCGCTGCAGTAGCTCAGGTGTTCGCTGTACAGCGGCACTTTGTAGCGATCGAGGAAAACCCGCACTTCTTGCAGGAAGCCTACGTCCAGCGGCGCCGGCCCACCCAACGACAAGGACAAGCCGTGGCAGGACAACGGATAACGTTCGGCCAGGGCACGAAACGCCGCGCCATGCGCGCCGCCGATGCCGATCCAGTTTTCCGGCGCGACTTCCAGAAAGTCGAAAGCGCCCGCCGAGGCTGCTTGAAGGTCGTTCATCAAACCGCGGCGCAAGCCTAGCCCGACGGTCGCCTGCGCAGATGTGAGGGGAATTTGCATGGTGTCGATCTCATCCTGGGATCCGGTCTCCAGCGCCTGAACACTCAGTGCCGGCCGGCAGGCCCAGTCAAGCGCCTCGGTGTGTCGGGTCTGTGTGCGCAAACGCCCCTCTTCTCAGCGCACTGTATCGGACAGGCAGCCAGATACAGTGGGATACACGAACTAGACTTGTTGATTACCCCCGTAGGGGAGCCAGGACGCGGTTATCGTCCTGTTCATTCCCACGATCACCGCCCACAGGTGCATGCCTCGACAAACAATGCCTGCGGGCCGTGATCCTGCTGAAGGAGCACACATGATGGACGAGGCCAGACTCAATGATTTCATGGGCAAACTGGTGAGCGACATGGGCGGCGCGGCGATGCTCGCCAACGTCATCCTCGGCGAAGAACTCGGCCTGTACCGGGCCATGGCCGACAGTCAGCCAGTCACCCCCGAAGCACTCGCCGAGAAGACCGGCTGCAACACCCGCCTGCTGCGTGAATGGCTCAGCGCCCACGCGGCCTCCGGTTACATGGAACACCGCGACGGCCAGTTCCGCCTGCCTGAAGAGCAAGCCCTGGCGCTGGCGATCGAAGACTCACCGGTCTATGTGGCCGGCGGTATGGCGGTGGTTGCGTCGTTTTTTCATGACAAGGACAAACTGGTCAACGCCATGCGCGGCAACGGCGCCCTGCCCTGGGGCGATCACCATCCGTGCATGTTCAGCGGCACCGAGCGGTTCTTCCGCCCAGGCTACAAGGCGCATCTGGTCAGCGAGTGGCTGCCGGCGCTCGACGGGGTGGTCGCCAAACTGGAGGCTGGCGCGAAAGTGGCGGACATTGGCTGCGGCCACGGCGCCTCGACCGTGATCATGGCCCAGGCTTTCCCCGAGTCGCGGTTCGTCGGTTTCGATTACCACGCGCCCTCGATCACCGTCGCCACCCAGCGCGCCGAAGAAGGTGGCGTGTCCGGACGGGCACGGTTCTTCCAGGGCACCGCCAAGAGCTATCCGGGCGACGACTATGATCTGATCTGCTATTTCGACTGTCTGCACGACATGGGTGACCCGGTGGGCGCGGCACGGCATGCCTATGAATCGCTCAAACCCGACGGCACGGTGCTGTTGGTTGAGCCCTTCGCCAACGACACGCTAGACGAGAACGCCAACCCGGTGGGACGGCTGTTCTACGCCGCCTCGACCTTTATCTGCACACCCAACTCGCTGTCCCAGGAGGTCGGCCTCGGGCTCGGTGCCCAGGCAGGCGAGGCACGGTTGCGCAAGGTCTTCACCGAGGCGGGGTTCACCCAGTTCCGGCGAGCCACGGAAACGCCGTTCAACCTGATTCTGGAGGCGCGTAAATAACGCCCGGCTCATCACCCGGGCAGGTTGGTCTGCCCGGATGCAACGGATGAAACCGGATCCTGTGGGAGCGGGCTTGTGTGGCGAGGGGGCTTGTCGGAACGCCGCATCGCCCCGTTCGATTGCGAAGCAGTCGTAAAACCAGTCACCGCTTTCTAAATTCAAGATCGCGGTGATTGGTTTTAGGGGTGCTTCGCGCCCCAACGGGGGCAAGCCCCCTCGCCACACAAGCCCGCTCTCATAGGTGACCGTGATCAACTCAGACGCTCGCCAAGGTTTTCAGCCTTGAGAATATCGAACAACGCCTGCGCCGCCGCCGACAGTTCTTGCCCGGTCGTCAAAACCCCGATCGCCCGTTCCACCACCGGGTCGCGCAAGGTGATACAACGCGCGCCCAACTCGCGCATCTGCTCGGCGCACAACGCTGGCACCGCGCTTACGCCCAGTCCGCTGGCCACCATCCGCCCGACCGTTGCCAACTGATGACTTTCAAACTCCACCGGCAATTTCATCCCCCGCGCCTGCAAGTGCTCTTCAAGCATCACCCGCACCGTGGACGGTCGCTGCAGGGTAATGAACGGTTCCTTGAGCAACGTCTGCCAATCGATATCGCTCAGGTCCGCCAGCGGTGAATCAAGCGGCACCACCGCCACAAACCGGTCTATGTACAACGGGGTGAATTGCAGCGACGAACTCTGGGTCGGCTCAAACGCCACGCCCAATTCCACCTGGCGGTCGCGGACCATTTCCAACACCTGCTCGTTGATCACGTCGTTCACCGTGACGTTGACCTTGGGATAACGCGCGCGGAAAGTCTTGAGGATCGGCGGCAGCAGGTTGCCGGCAAACGACGGCATCGCCGCCAGCGTCACGCGGCCACGCTGAAGGGTGAAGCGTTGGCGCAGTTCATCCTCGGCATTGTCCCAGTCCGCGATCAGCCGACGGGCCAGTGGCAGCAGCGATTCACCCTCGGCGGTCAGTGCGACGTTGCGGGTATTGCGGGTGAACAGGCGCCCGCCCAGGCCGTCCTCCAGCGCCTTGATGGTCAGGCTCAGCGCCGATTGGGACAGGTGCAGCCGCTCGCAAGCCACGGCAAAGCTCAAACTCTGGGCCACGGCCAGGAAGGCGCGGATCTGTTTAACGGTCATGGCCACTGTCTCCAACGTAGCGCGCACTCATTGGTGAGTTTTATCTATCAATCAACCTTAAAAATCAACTTAACAAATAAATCCTGTGGCGAGACACTCCCTCCCCATCCGGCTAGCCAGCCGCCCACAAAGAATAAAAGAGGTGCATATGGCAGGGTTCGACAAGCGCGTGTATTCCTATGAGGAAGCGATGGCCGGTCTTGAAGACGGCATGACCGTGATCTCCGGCGGCTTCGGCCTGTGCGGGATTCCGGAAAACCTCATCGCCGAGATCCAGCACCGGGGCACCCGTGACCTCACCGTGGTCTCCAACAACTGCGGCGTCGATGGGTTCGGTCTCGGCGTGCTGCTGGTGGACCGGCAGATCCGCAAAGTGGTGGCCTCCTACGTCGGCGAGAACAAACTGTTCGAAGACCAACTGCTTAAAGGCGAAATCGAAGTCGTCCTGACCCCCCAAGGCACCCTCGCCGAGAAAATGCGCGCAGGCGGCGCCGGCATCCCGGCGTTCTTCACCGCCACCGGCGTCGGCACTCCAGTCGCTGAAGGCAAGGAAGTGCGCGAATTCAAGGGCCGCCAGTACCTGATGGAAGAATCCATCACCGGTGACTTCGCCATCGTCAAAGGCTGGAAAGCCGACCATTTCGGTAACGTGGTCTATCGCCACACCGCCCAGAACTTCAACCCGTTGGCCGCCACCGCCGGCAAGATCACCGTGGTCGAAGTCGAAGAAATCGTCGAACCCGGCGAGCTGGACCCGTCGCAGATCCACACCCCTGGCATCTATGTCGACCGGGTCATTTGCGGCACGTTCGAGAAGCGCATCGAACAGCGCACCGTGCGTAAGTGATCCCCTGCCCCCGGACCGAATGAAGGAATAACAACAATGGCACTTTCCCGCGAACAAATGGCTCAGCGCGTCGCCCGCGAAATGCAGGACGGCTACTACGTGAACCTCGGCATCGGCATTCCGACCCTGGTCGCCAACTACATCCCCGAAGGCATGGAAGTCATGCTGCAATCGGAAAACGGCCTGCTCGGCATGGGCGCCTTTCCGACCGACGCCGAAGTCGACGCCGACATGATCAACGCCGGCAAACAAACCGTGACCGCGCGTATCGGCGCGTCGATTTTCTCCTCCGCCGAATCGTTCGCGATGATCCGCGGCGGCCACATCGACCTGACCGTGCTCGGTGCGTTCGAAGTGGACGTCGAAGGCAACATCGCCTCCTGGATGATCCCCGGCAAACTGGTCAAGGGCATGGGCGGCGCGATGGACCTGGTGGCCGGTGCGGACAACATCATCGTCACCATGACCCACGCCTCCAAGGACGGTGAGTCGAAACTGCTGCCCCGCTGCAGCCTGCCGCTGACCGGCGCCGGTTGCATCAAACGCGTACTGACTGACCTGGCCTACTTGGAAATCCACAACGGCGCGTTCATTCTCAAGGAACGCGCACCAGGCGTGAGCGTTGAGGAAATCGTCGCCAAGACCGCCGGCAAACTGATCGTGCCTGACCACGTCCCGGAAATGCAGTTCGCTGCCCAGTGAGGAATCCGTCCATGCAAGACGTTGTGATTGTTGCTGCCACTCGCACTGCCATCGGCAGTTTCCAGGGCGCGTTGGCCAATGTGTCCGCGGTTGATCTCGGTGCTGCGGTGATCCGCCAGTTGCTGGCGCAAACCGATCTGGACCCGGCGCAGGTCGATGAAGTGATCATGGGCCAGGTATTGACCGCCGGCGCCGGGCAAAACCCTGCGCGCCAAGCTGCGATCAAGGCCGGACTGCCTCACGCCGTACCGGCCATGACCTTGAACAAGGTCTGCGGCTCGGGCCTCAAAGCGCTGCATCTGGCGGCGCAGGCGATTCGCTGCGGCGATGCCGAGGTGATCATCGCCGGCGGCCAGGAAAACATGAGCCTGGCCAATTACGTGCTGCCCGGCGCCCGCACCGGTCTGCGCATGGGCCACAGCCAGATCGTCGACACGATGATCAGCGACGGTTTGTGGGATGCGTTCAACGATTACCACATGGGCATCACCGCCGAGAACCTGGTGGACAAGTACGGCATCAGCCGTGAAGCCCAGGACGCCTTCGCTGCCGCCTCGCAACAGAAAGCCGTGGCCGCCATCGAAGCCGGGCGTTTCGTCGATGAAATCACCCCGATCCTGATCCCCCAACGCAAGGGCGATCCACTGGCCTTCGCCACCGATGAACAGCCGCGAGCCGGCACCACCGCCGAATCCCTGGGCAAGCTGAAAGCGGCCTTCAAGAAGGACGGCTCGGTGACCGCCGGCAACGCCTCGTCGCTGAACGACGGCGCCGCCGCGGTGATCCTGATGAGCGCCGCAAAAGCCAAGGCCCTCGGCCTGCCGGTGCTGGCGAAAATCGCCGCCTACGCCAACGCGGGCGTCGACCCGGCGATCATGGGCATCGGCCCGGTCAGCGCCACCCGTCGTTGCCTGGACAAGGCCGGCTGGTCCATCGATCAACTGGAGCTGATCGAGGCCAACGAAGCCTTCGCCGCGCAATCCCTGGCGGTGGCCAAGGACCTGGAATGGGACCTGAGCAAGGTCAACGTCAACGGTGGCGCGATTGCCCTGGGTCATCCGATTGGAGCCTCGGGTTGCCGGGTGCTGGTGACCTTGTTGCACGAGATGATCAAGCGTGACGCCAAAAAAGGCCTGGCCACCCTGTGCATTGGAGGCGGTCAGGGCGTGGCATTGGCGATCGAGCGCTAGCCCGAGACCGCGTTGTCGTTCATCGCGAGCAGGCTCGCACACAGGTGACCGCATTCTCCCGAGAGCACTCGGTTACCTGTGGGAGCGTGGCTTGCCCGCGACGACGGCGGCACAGTCAACATTGATGTCGCCTGACACACCGCTTTCGCGGGCAAGTCCCCTCACCACAACGGCTGGAAACCTCTGGCCCTCAGGCAAATTTCACCAGGTTCAAGACCGGCAACGGACCGCCCGGGAACTGCACCAGCCGCGCCCCGACACTCAGTTCGCCCAGATCGATTCCAAAGAAGCCCAATCGCTCGATCAGCGCTGCCACTTGAGCCTTGGCCTCGGCATCGTCACCAGAAAGAAACAACACTCGCCGCCCACCCTCCGCCGCCGGATCACTCTCAAGCAGAGGCGCTTGAAGGTGATTGAAGGCCTTGACCACCCGCGCGCCAGGTACCCATTCGGCAAACACTTCACTGGACGGACGGCCCTGCAAATCCACCGCTTTGAACGATGGCGCCTCGATCGAATTGTTCGCGTCGATGACAATCCGCCCGCCGAAATCCGGCAATCCGGCCAGTGCCGTTGGCAATTTCGACCAGTTCACCGCGACCAGAACGATCGGCTGCGCGGCCGCTTCTTCACGGGTGCCGGCCCGCGCCGTCGGCCCGAGTTCTTCCACCAGTGAGGCCAGGGTTTCCGGGCCGCGGCTGTTGGCGATGACGACTTCAATGCCCTGACGGGACAATGCTTTGGCGAAGGCTGTGCCGATGGCGCCGGCGCCGATGATTCCGATAGTGCTCATGGTGTTCACTCCGTAGTGGGTTGGTGGAGTGAATACTGCGCTTGCCATTACTACTTTATTAGACGGTAATGAGTTGAATGATCTTCAAGTATTAATATCAGGTGTCTGAGATGGAAACACTCGCCAACCTCGAATCTTTCGTGCGCAGCGCTGAAACCGGCAGCTTCTCCGCCGCCGCACGGTTGCTCGCACTGACGCCCGCCGCCGTCAGCCGCAACGTGGCGATGCTTGAACGCAATATCGGTGTGCGGCTGTTCCAGCGCTCGACCCGCAAGCTGTCACTGACCGAAGCCGGCGAACGCTTTCTGGCCAGCATCGGCGGCAATCTGCAGGCGCTGCAGACGGCGATCAGTGCGGTGTCCAGTGATCGCGGGGAGCCGGCGGGGGTGCTCAAGGTCAGCTTGGCGCCGACGTTCGGCATTGACCACGTGTTGCCGCTGTTACCGGAATTTCTGGCGCGCTACCCGCTGATTCGCTTGGAATGGCACTTTGAAAACCGCCAGGTCGATCTGATCGCCGAAGGGTATGACGCCGCCATCGGCGGCGGTTTCGAGCTGACACCCGGGGTCGTCTCGCGGACGTTGGCAGCGGCGGATGTGGTGGCGGTGGCCTCACCGGCGTACATGGCCGGACGCACCCTGCCCAGCAGCCCGGCGGACCTGGCTCAGTACAACGGCATTGTGATGCGCGGCATTCGCACCGGGCGGGTGCGCCAATGGGTGATGCGGGATAGCGTGGGCAATGAAGCCAGCGCCGAGCTGAGTGAAAACATCGTGCTCAATGACCCTGCCGCCATGCGTGAAGCGGCCCTGCTCGGCCTTGGTGTGACGCTGCTGGTGTCGCCCGATGTCATCGCCCATATCCAGCACGGCGAACTGCTGCGCTTGTTGCCGGACTGGCATGCCGACGCGGGATCGATCTCGCTGTATTACCCGAGCCGCACGTTGATGCCGGCCAAGACCCGGGTGTTTATCGATTATCTGGTTGAGGCGTTTGAGCGGGGGTGAAGATCAAAAGAATGACTCAGCCCACAAACTGCAAAATCAACCAGCTGTTGGCCGCACTGATTACCGTAAACAATCCCCACGCCAACACCCGCGTTGGCAGCCGATTCACAAACGGCCCCATGAGCGTCTGATCGTTGGTCATGCGAATCAACGGGTACAACGCGAACGGCAGTTGCAGGCTGAGTACCACCTGACTCAACACCAGCAGTTTGCCGATTGCCCCGTCGCCCATCAGCCACACGCCGATAAACGCCGGGATCAGCGCCAGCCCGCGAGTGATCAAGCGCCGTTGCCAGCAGGGCAAGCGCAGGTTCAGGTAGCCCTCCATGATTACCTGGCCCGCGATGGTGCCGGTGAAGGTCGAGCTCTGCCCCGACGCCAGCAACGCCACACCAAACAACACGCTGGCCAACGCCCCGCCCACCAATGGATCGAGCAAGTGATAGGCATCCTGGATGTCCACCACGTCGGTGTGCCCGGTCTTGTGGAAGGCCGCCGAAGCAAGAATCAGGATCGCCGCGTTGACCAGCAGTGCCAGCGCCAGGGAGCCGATGGTGTCGATGCGCGCCAGTTTGACCGCGTCCTGCTTGCTGGCCAGGTCTTTGCCGATCATCCGCGTCTGCACGATCGAGGTATGCAGGAACAAGTTATGCGGCATCACCGTGGCCCCGAGAATGCCGATGGCCAGGTACAACGGCGCCGCATCGCCGATCACCGAAAGTGACGGTGTGAAACCGCGAGCGACGTCCGGCCAATAGGGTTTGATCAGCAGCAGTTCGACGAAGAAACACGCGCCAATAGTGCCCACCAGCACCAGCATGATCGCCTCCAGCCGACGAAAACCCCGGTTTTGCAGGGCCAATACCAGCAACGTGTCGAACGCGGTGAGCGCGATGCCAAACGTCAGCGAACAACCCAGCAGCAAGTGGAATGCCAAGGCGCAGCCGAGCACTTCGGCGAGGTCGGTGGCGATGATCGAAATTTCCGCCAGCAGCCACTGGGTCCGTGCGGTCCGCGTGCTGTAGCGCTCCCGGCACAACTGCGCCAGATCGCGCCCGGTGGCGATGCCCAGACGCGAGCACAAACACTGCACCACCATCCCCGCCAGGCTCGCCAGCAACACCACGAACAACAGGCTGTAGCCAAACCGCGAACCGGCCTCGATGGCCGTGGCCCAGTTGCCCGGGTCCATGTAGCCGATGGACACCAGCAAACCGGGGCCGGCAAAACGCAGAACGCGCTTGAAGAACGAAGCACCAGGGTCAACGGCAACCGTGCCGGCCACTTCCGGTGGGCAAAACGGCGCGGTGCCGACTTTGGGCAAACTGAATTTCACGCAAGCATCCGTCAACAGGTGGGAGCGCGCAGCTTAGACGTTTCGCGCACCCGGGTGTAGGCGCTCAACGCTTGCGCAGAAACCGCCTTAAGCAATCCATCGCCCGCAATGCTAACGTGACCGGCACACACAAATGGAGATGCGTGCGTGCTGATGCTCAAGCTGCTGGTGATTCCGGGGTTTCTGTTGCTGATTTCCCTGGCCGGTAAACGCTGGGGACCGAGCGTGGCCGGTTGGCTGTCGGGGTTGCCGGTGGTGGTCGGGCCGATTCTGTTGTTCCTCGCCATCGAGCAAGGCCATGTGTTCGCCGCTCAAGCGGCAACGGCGGCGCTGTCAGCCATGTTCGCGATGATTGCATTCTGCGTGACGTATGCCCAGGTCGCACAACGCTTGAGCTGGTCGTGGGCACTGACGATGGCGCTGCTGGTCTGGGCGTCGGTGGCTGTTGTGCTGTCGCTGATCCCGCCATCGCTGGCGCTCTCGGTGATCGCCGCCGCCACCGCGTTGCTGGCCGCACCGTACCTGTTTCCCTCGGTGCAACCCGTCGTTTCAGGCCCGGCGCCCAAATCCGACAAACTGCTGCTGCGCATGATGGCTGGCGCCCTGCTCACGTTGGCCGTGACGCTGCTGGCCAGCACCGTCGGCGAGCGCTGGAGCGGGTTGCTTGCAGTGTTCCCGGTGCTGGGCAGTGTGATGGCGGTATTTTCCCAGCAGACTCGCGGTCCGGCGTTTACGGCGGCGTTGCTCAGGGCTACGGCAACCGGGATGTATTCGTTCGCGGCGTTTTGCCTGGTGCTGGCATTGGCGTTGCCGAGGTTCGGCTGGATGGGATTCGCATTGGGGATAGGCGCCTCGTTCGGGATGCTGTTGGTGACTAAACAACGGGCATTGCGCCCAGCGCCCTATCGTTTCAACGAACGGCAACGATGATCACCACACGCCTTGTGTAGCAGCTGTCGAGCTTGCGAGGCTGCTGCTACAAATCGCGATCCGTGGGATGATCGCCGTCATAGCGCGACCATCCCACGGAGAGTTTGAATGTCATTGTTGAGTAAAAAAGCCATTGTTCTGCTGCTGACAGCGGCTGCCAGCCTGGGGGCCTTGAATGCGCAGGCGGCCAAGGCCACTACCAGCGACAAAGCGCCGACCCAGAAGGTCTCGATGCTCGGCGGCAAGTTCACCTTCACCCTGCCCAAGGGCTTCATCGCCAATCCGCTGCCGGCCGGCGACGCGGCCACCGGTACCGCCGGGGCGACGGGTACGATGTACACCAACCAGACGACCAAAACCGTAGTGATCGCCGCCGAAAACACCATTCCCGGCGGCGTCAACGTCAAGGACAACGACGGTGAATTCCTCGATTCCACCGTGTCCGCCTTCGCCACCGAGCAACGCAATGCCTTGCCGGACTTCAACAAGCTGAGCGAAAAAAGCCTGACCCAAAAAGGCACGGGGCTGGGCCTGCGACAGATCGACAGCACCGCCACCCAGGGCGGCGGCATGACCCTCGACACCTCGCTGATGGCCGCTTCTGGCACTCGCATGGCCATCATTCAGGTCATCTCCCGCCCCAACGACAAAACCGGCCACGAAACGCTGGTGAACCAGATCATCACCGGCAAATAAACCCGACCGGCTCAGGGATTGAGGCGCTGCAACCAGGCGCTCAAATCCTGCATCTCGGTGGCGCTGATGCTGTGGCCGACACCTTCGTAGGCATGAAACTCGGGCTTGAGTGACAGGCGTTGCAACAGGCTGTCGGCCTCGGTGCCGTCGGTGTAGGGCAGGCGTTTGTCGGCGGTGCCATGACCGATGAAAATCGCCAGCGACTGGCGTTTTTCATCCGGTTTGAGTTCGGACTTGAGCACCGGCAGGATGCGCCCGCTCAACGCCGCAATGCCGCCCACCGCCTCGGGATGACGCAACGCGACTTCATAGGACATGATCGCGCCCTGGCTGAAACCCACCAGGAAAACCTTGTCCGTTTCAGTGTGATATTTCTTTGCCGCTTGTGCGACGAAATCCAGCAGCACCTGGCTGCTGGTCTTCAGGTCGTCCGTCTCGCCGTTATAGGCACCCTCGCCCTTTTTGCGAAACCACTGGTAACTGCCCTCTTCCAACGTCATCGGCGCCCGCACCGACAGGTAGGTGTACTGCGGCGGCAATTCATCCTTGATGCCGAACAGGTCCTGCTCGTTGCTGCCATAACCGTGCAGGAAAATCACCAAGGGCTGGTTACGGGATTCAACGTTGGCCTGCTCCAGGTACTTGAGCGGCAGATCGGTGCGTAGCGGGATTTCAGCGTGGACGGCGGTGGACGCCAGGAGCGTGAGCAGAGCGAGAAACTTCAACATAAACCTTCCTTCACAGCGCGCAGGATTCGGGACAGAGCCTAACATCTCTTCCCGCCGATGCACCGTTTCCCTCTGATGCACCGCGCCCCCGCAGAAGGCAGCGCCTACATATTGAATCGCGTCGGGACGTCAGTCGTTGACCAGTTTCCCGACCCGGATCGGCTCACGTCCGGCGACTTTCGCCTGCCAGGTGCCAGGCTGTGTGTAGCGCCCGCGATCGATGGCAAACAGCACGCCGCTGGTTCCGGCGCAAACGGTGGTGGCCCGGTCGCTCAACGGATCGACTACTTCAAACAACGCATCGCCCCGCTCCACCCATTCACCTGAATTGCGCAGGAAACTGACCACCCCGTGATGCGGTGCAAACAGGTACTCGGTGCCTTCGAACGGCAGGCCCTCACAGCATTCGCTTGGCGCTGCCGGCCAGGTGCCGGTGATGAAACCCTGTTCGGCGAGGAACCCCAGGATCGCCTCGCAATTGGCCTGGGCCTGATCGACCCGGGTATCGCCCATGCTGCCCAGCTCCAGCGTGGTCGCCAGGTTGGCCGGCGGGATCGCAGCCTCAGGAAAGGCCCGCGCCAGGCGCAACCACGGCGTAGAGCACGACTCATCGAAAGAGCTGCCGCCGGAATCCTCACACAACAACGCCACCCCGGCCTTCAGGCGAGCCGCCAGGGAGCGCCATTGCGGCCAATGCTGCGGCAAGGCATACAGGTGAATCGCCGCGTCGAAATCGCAATGCAAGTCGAGGGTGATGTCGGCCTCGCAGGCGTGGCGCAGCAGCAAGCGGTGCATGGCTTCCAATTGCGAAAGCGGTGCCGGCAATCCATCGAGCACCTGCCCCATGGTCTGGCGAATCAGTACGATGTTGGCCTGGGCGTCACCCCCCAATTGATCGCCGATCAACTCAGCCACCGGTGCGCTGAGTTCAACGAACGAGCGGTTGAAGTTCTTGCCGCTGCCCAATTCGAAGCGGCCCAAATGGCTGCCTTGCAGGTGCTGATCGAGGCCGATGGGATTGGCCACCGGCACCAGTTCGATGATGCCCTGAAGTTGCCCCTGGGCTTCGAGCTCGGCCAGACGCTTCTTCAGTTCCCAGGCGGTGCGCATGCCCGGCAGTTCGTCCGCGTGCAGGCTGGCCTGGATGTAAACCTTGCGAGTACCCGCGCCATAACGAAACACGCTGAGCGTGCGTTCAGTCCCCAGATGGCTCCAGGGCAGTGAATGATCGATGCGTTGCATGGGGACTCCTGAATATCTGTGCGATGAGGCCATTCTTGTGGGAGCGAGCCTGCTCGCACCCACAAAGTCCAGCGTGAAAAAATGGCCACCGCATCCACGGTGGCCACTTCTCTACGGCGTATTAATGGCCGTAAACATCGAAGTTGAAGTACTTGTCCTGCACTTGCTTGTACTTGCCGTTGGCGCGAATTTCAGTGATGGCAGTGTTGAATTTGTCTGCCAGCTCTTTATCGCCCTTGCGCACGGCGATACCGGCACCACCGCCGAAGTACTTGGCGTCTTCGTAGGTCGGGCCGACAAACGCGAAGCCTTTACCGGCATCGGTTTTCAGGAAACCGTCGTCCAGGTTGACCGAGTCGGCCAGCATCGCGTCAAGGCGACCGGCAACCATGTCCAGGTTGGCTTCCTGCTGGGAACCATAACGCACCAGGTCGATGCCGGCCGGCACCAGCACTTCGGTGGCGAAGCGGTCATGGGTACTGGCGCGCAGTACACCCACTTTCTTGCCCTTGAGCTCGGTCAGTGGATCCTTGACGTTGGTGCCTTCCTTCATCACGAAGCGCGCCGGGGTGTGGTAGTACTTGATGGTGAAATCGACGTTCTTCTTGCGGTCGTCGGTGATGGTCATGGACGACAGGATCGCGTCGATTTTCTTGACCTTCAGGGCCGGGATCAGGCCATCGAACTCTTGCTCGACCCAAGTGCACTTCACTTTCATCTGTTCACACAGCGCGTCACCGATGTCCACGTCGAAACCGGTGAGTTTGCCGTCGGGGGTTTTCATCGAGAATGGCGGGTAACCGGCTTCGATCCCGAGGCGAATCGGTTTGGCGTCTTCGGCCACGGCGGTCAGGGACAACATCGACAGTGCCAGGGCACCGAACATCACTCGCTTCTTCATTTATAACTCCTGTGTGCGGAGGCTTTTATTGGCAGCTTTCGATTGGCAACTTTCGGCCAGTGAAGACCGAAGTGGCCGGCAGTCTAGAGCGGCTACAGGAGGGCAAATTGTGTTTAGGCGACAAATACTTATAAAAAAGAAGCCGAGGGATTCGAGGCACTTGAAGTGTGCTCCGAGGTGGTGCAAGGACTGTAGGACAATCCTTTGCTTCAGACAAAACCTACACGTTTTCGGGTACTGATCCGATCGAAGCGTCGCACTGGCGATGAACCATTTTTTGCCTCACATTGACCCACCAACCGCCCCCACAAGAGAAACGTGATGCCCGCGCTGAATCTGATCCAGCACCATCCTGCCGAAGGCCCCGGCGCCATTGCCGAATGGGCCCGGTCCCGAGGCATTACCCTGAACGTGTTTCGCGCCGACCTCGGTCAGTTGCCGCCGGTGAGCGCGGCACCGCTGATTCTATTGGGTGGGCCTTATGAATCAGGTGCCGGGCCGGCATGGCTGAAAACAGAGCGTCAGTGGTTGGCGGGCAGCCTGGATCAGGGCGCGGCGGTGTTCGCGATTTGCCTGGGGGCGCAGTTGCTGGCGCTGAGCCTGGGCGGCAATGTGCGGCGGATGGCTCACACCGAAACCGGCTGGACTACCGTGACCTTTACCGATGGCCAGACGCTGAAGGTGCTGGAGTGGCATGAAGACGCGATCGATCTGCCCCCCGCTGCGCAGTTGCTGGCCAGCAGCGAGGTTTGTGAGCAGCAGATGTATCACGTTGGCCCGACGCGGGTGGGGCTGCAGTTCCACCCGGAATGGAATGCTGAATCGGTGGCGATCCTCAATGAGCATTTTGCCGATGAATCGCCGCTGCCCCGAGAACCACAGGACAGCGCCGCCTACGCAGCTGTGTTTGACTGGTTGCAGATGACGCTGGATGGATGGTGGACAGTATCCTGTGGCGAGGGGGCTTGTCGGAACGCCGCACCGCCCCGTTGGGTCGCGAAGCGGCCCCAAACCAGTCACCGCGATCCCCAAGGATTTACGACTGCTTCGCAGCCGAACGGGGGCAAGCCCCCTCGCCACATTTGATCACCTGTATCTGAACGTCAGCATTCACAACCAATGACTGTCTTGGCGGTGCGAGCAACCACGACACTTAACTGAAACCCTTCATCCAGCCACCCGGTCACCCCGCCGATCATCTCCTTGACCGGGTAACCCAGTGCCGCCAATTTCACCGCAGCCTTGTTGGCGCCGTTGCAGTGAGGGCCGGCGCAATAGACCACAAACAGCGTGGACTTCGGATAGGCCACCAGGCTATCAGCTGTGATCAACCGACCCGGGATGTTGATCGCGCCTGGCACATGTCCGCGTTCGAACGCCAACGGTCCGCGCACGTCCACCAGAACAAAATCCACCTCGCCGGCCTCTTGGCTGCTGTAGACGTCGGAACAATCAGTTTCGAAGGTCAGACGATTGCTGAAGTGCATCAGGGCGATGGCGGACGGGGCTGCGGGAATCTCGCGAACCAGGCTAGGCATGAGCTGTACTCCAAAGTCTCAGTGGGTGTGAGAAAACTTTATCTGCTCCGGCCTTGCCGCTACAGTGGCGCACAAGACACTCACCGGGAATTTTCCGCCAAATGCAGCCCACCCCAAGTTTAGTCGCGATTCTGGCCTACGACGGCCTCTGTACCTTCGAATTCGGCATTGCCGTGGAGATCTTCGGCCTGGCGCGGCCAGAGTTCGATTTCCCTTGGTACGAGCATCGCATCGTCGCCGTCGATCAAGGGCCGATGCGCGCCATGGGCGGCATTCAGGTGCTGGCCGACGGCGGGATGGAACTGCTTGAGCGCGCCCGAACCATCATCATCCCCGGCTGGCGCGACCGTAACGCGCCGGTGCCCGAACCCTTGCTCGCCGCCCTGCGCCAGGCCCATGCCCGGGGCGCGCGGTTGCTGTCGATCTGTTCCGGGGTATTCGTACTGGCGGCCACCGGTTTGCTGGACGGTCACGGCGCCACCACCCATTGGCGCTACACCGCTGAACTGGCCGAGCGCTTCCCGAACATTCTGGTGGATCCGGACGTGCTGTATGTCGATTCGGGTCAGTTGATCACTTCGGCCGGCAGCGCCGCCGGCATCGATGCCTGCCTGCATCTGGTCGCGCGGGATTTCGGCACGCAGGTGGCCAACTCGGTGGCCCGGCGGTTGGTGATGTCGCCGCAACGCACCGGCGGCCAGGCGCAGTTCATTCCGTCACCGGTCAGCCCGACGCCGCGCAGCGATCTGTCGCGGGTCATGCAGTGGGCGCGGGAACGTCTGCATGAACCGCTGGAGGTCCGCGACCTCGCCAGCGAGGCGGCCATGAGTGAGCGCACGTTCCTGCGGCGGTTCACCGAAGCCAGCGGTATGCCGCCCAAAGCGTGGCTGCAGCATGAACGCCTGGCCCGGGCCCGCGAGCTGCTGGAGAGTACGAATCAAAACACCGACCAGATTGCCCAGCACTGCGGTTATCGCTCGGTGGAGAGTTTCCGGGTGGCATTTCGTAGCGTGGTCGGCGTGCCGCCTTCGGTGTATCGGGAACGGTTCGGGCGCAAGGTCAGTGCTGTTTGAATCCATCACTCATTATCAATGGCGATAACAACAATAATGAATGATGAGAAAGCGCGTTAATCTATCGCCATTCTTAATATCAAACACTTCATACCCAAACGCGTCGCTATTAATAAAATAATATTAAACATTACTCCGGTGCAGTCCATTGCATATTTATCGGCGCCTGCTTAACTGCAAAAACTGCTGATGACAGCAGTGCCCGCAAACACCACGGAAGGAATCGTTATGAGCACTTCAACTCGCCATAGCATGCCCCCCTATGGGGTGGCCATCCAAGGCGCGATCAAGGCAGGCGACCTGCCGCAAATGAAGACGCTGTTGAAACAACGCGATGCATCCACACCAGAAAATAAAGAGCTAAAAACTGCTTACGAGCAGTTGGTTAAGGAAATCGCACGCCTGGAAAAGCACTAATAGCTATTTCCGCGCCCCTTATTGCAATGGAGGCAATAATTATGTCTGGTTCCAATCAACAACCTGTCGGCTTGTTCCCACTCTGCTACCGAATTGGTACTTCGGCCGCGGGCGCACAAAACCTGGCACTCAATCTTCTGGTTTTTACCCCAGATCAAACGGTAAGCGGCACTGCCGAAATTACTCAAGCCACTAACCCTCCACTGGATGTGCACTCCGATGTCTGGGGCGAATACACCTACCTGACGGTCATGAGCCCTGGCGTCAGCAAGATCCTGATCACCGCTCAAGGCAATAACGGCGGCCCAGGCTCGAACTCAATCGTGAATTTCAAGTTGCATCTGGTGGTCGGTAGCGACTGGAGAGAAGGTGTCGCCAATTACGAGTACTTCAATGGTGAACGGTGGGTCCAGGTCACTGCTCCCGCTCATCTTGTCGAGGCGGTACCCTCCAACGCTTATAAATCAGTGCCTTTGGAGCCCGGCCCGGTCATTCCGGCCTATCCACCGATCATGCCGCTGTACGCCGCACCGATTCAAAGTGCCATTGCCAGCGGTGACCTGGCCCAGATGAAAAACCTGGCCCGCCTGGCCCAACAACAACTGGATCAGCAACCCCAACTGCAGAGCGCGCTTGAAACGGCCAAGGGCGAAATCAGCCGGCAGGAACGCCGCTGACCCGCTCACGAAACATGCCCGAGTTGTCCTGAATACAAATAAGGGAGTAGCACAATGTCAATCGGACTATTTCATACCCGCCTGAATGTCAGTAGTCACCTATTGGGCGCACCGGTTTTAACCCTGGACCTGCTGGTAGATACCGTAAAGAAAAAAGTCAGCGGGGTTGCCAGCATTTTCCAAAGCACCTATCCGCCTCTCAACTTCCGTGCCCGTGTATGGGGTGAGTACTCCGAGGCCAAACTGGTGCCGACAGCCGAAAACCACATCATCCTCACCTTGGCGGGCAGCCCCAGCGGCCCTCTCAGCCAGATCGCCCAGACTTTCGGCTTGAAAGGCATTTTAGGCGCCGATTGGGCGAGCGGTTATGTCGACTACAAGTACCAGGACCAGGGTATCTGGCATTACGTGAAACACGCAGCTGTCAGCCAGGCCCCAGTGATTGAGCGCCCAGAGCATCCGCACCATGCGGTGCCGCTCTATGCCGTCGCGGTACAGCAAGCGCAAACCAGCGGTGACCTGGCGCAACTGAAGTCCGTGGTGAGCCAGGGTGAACAGCAATTGGCCAACAGCGGTGCCCTGCGCAGCGCTCTGGAGCAGCTGAACGCTGAAATCGCCCGCCTGGAGGCCCGATAACCCCAGGCAGTTAAGCGCAAACCCATGTGGGAGCGGGCTGGCTCGCTCCCACATGGTCCGCGCTATTGACCAACAACAAAAGGTAAATCCGGTCGCGCCATTGACTCAAGGAAGGCGCGAACACTTCGATGGATTCGTGCCGCGCACGCGTTGGTGCGCAAGGATTTCCCATGTCAGACAGTCGCCCTGCCCGCTACCTCAGTGAAACCGACCTCAAACGCTACGTGCCGGTGCATGTGGTCTGGGAAATCACTCTGGCCTGCGATCTCAAATGCCTGCATTGCGGCTCACGCGCCGGCCATCGACGCCCCGATGAACTGAACACCCGGGAGTGCCTCGATGTCATCGATTCCCTGGCGGCACTCGGCACCCGCGAAATCACCCTGATCGGCGGTGAAGCCTATTTGCGCAAGGACTGGACCCAACTGATCCAGGCTATCCACGATCACGGCATGTATTGCGCGATACAAACCGGTGGGCGCAACCTGACGCCCGCGAAAATGCAGGCAGCGGTGGACGCCGGACTCAATGGCGTCGGTGTGTCACTGGATGGACTGGCCCCACTGCATGACGCAGTGCGCAATGTTCCGGGCTCGTTCGACAAGGCGGTGGACACCCTGCGACGCGCCAAACAGTCCGGGCTTGCGGTGAGCGTCAACACACAAATCGGCGCGGCCACGTTGCCCGACCTGCCCGAGCTGATGGACCTGATCATCGACCTCGGCGCCACTCACTGGCAGATCCAGCTGACGGTCGCCATGGGCAATGCCGTCGACCACCCGGAGCTGCTGTTGCAACCCTACCAACTGCTGGAAGTGATGCCGCTGCTGGCGCGCCTCTACCGTGAAGGGGTTGATCGCGGCCTGCTGATGAACGTGGGCAACAATATCGGTTACTACGGCCCTTACGAGCACATGTGGCGTGGCTTCGGCGACGAACGCGTGCACTGGAGTGGCTGCGCCGCCGGCCAGACCGTGCTGGCGCTGGAAGCCGACGGCACGGTAAAGGGTTGCCCGTCATTGGCCACGGTGGGGTTTTCGGGCGGCAACGTACGCAACATGAGCCTGCACGATATCTGGCACTACAGCGAAGGCATGCACTTTGGTCGCCTGCGGGGGGTCGACGACCTGTGGGGCTACTGCCGAGGCTGTTACTACAACGACGTCTGCCGTGGCGGCTGCACCTGGACCTCGCATTCCCTGCTCGGCAAACCCGGCAACAATCCCTACTGCCACTACCGCGCGCTGGACCTGCAAAAGCGCGGGTTGCGCGAGCGCATCATCAAACTCGAGGACGCGGCAAAAACCTCCTTCGCCGTCGGCCGTTTTGATCTGATTACCGAGCGCATCGATACCGGCGAGAAGGTGAACAGCGTCAGCGACAGCGGCCAGGTGATCAAACTGGCCTGGGCGAACCAGGGCCAGAAATCGCCAGACGAAGGACGTATTCCACCGCAACTGGCGCTGTGTCGTGGCTGCTTGCAGTACATCCATGCACACGAAGTGACGTGCCCCCACTGCGATGCTGATGTCGCCGCCGCGGAAGCCGTGCACCAGACAGACCGTGCCCGGCAACAAGCGATCATCAACACTCTGACCGGCCTGCTGGGATTGCCGCAAAATAACTTGATGTGACGTTTATGCCGACGCATCACCAGGGAAGCGACCTCGCAGATCGCTTCCCTGGCACATCACCCGGCATGCGGGTCTGCGCGTTGCGAAAAGGACGGTTACTGAGCCGTCGGGTGTTCGACGATCAGCGATTCGATGTTCATTTTTTTCGCCCGGGTCAGCGCCGCCGTTATTTCAGCTTGCCTGGCCTGCGCCTCGGCTTGCGAACCGAACGGCCCGACCAGAATACGAACCTTTCCATTTTCCTTCACGACGTTGGGAACGAAGCTGTGCTCAATCAACCAACCGCTCAGGTCACTGACCGCCTGGGGTGTCTCGCCACGCACTTCGACGTCCCACTGCGGGCCCGTTACCGCCGCGGGGACGGAGGCGACTGCCGGTTGCGGCTTTTGAGCGTCAACCCCTTTATCCTCACCGCATCCGGCCAGCGTCAGTACCGCGATTACCAAGACCATTTTGCGCACAACGCTTTCCTCCGAATGCTTAAAGCGGCGATTTTAACATCCATGGATCCATCCGGAGTGCCGCAAAATGGGCTCAAAACAACGAGAATGATGGTGGCGGCCTCTGTATAGTTACACCTTGGGAATTAATGCAGCATCTGCGCGTCAGAAAGAGGCACCCAAACCGTGAAACTTCGCACTAATCTATATCTAATACCGACCTCTGCACTGTCCGAATCAGGTGCCCTACAAAGCAATCAAGGAGAAAACCATGCTGATACTCACCCGCAAAGTCGGTGAAAGCATAAACATCGGTGATGACATTACGATCACCATTCTGGGCGTTAGCGGCCAGCAAGTCAGGATTGGCATCAACGCCCCGAAAGACGTTGCGGTGCATCGCGAAGAAATTTATCAACGCATCCAGGCTGGCCTGACCGCCCCGGACAAGCCGCAAACGCCCTGAATCCTGCTGCAGTCAGTAGCCAGCCCATTCTGCCTCGAGTAACGGCTGGCTAAGATTCAAGTGCCGCATCGTTCTGCGCTCCGTCTCTCTTTGCGATGCTATCGCAACACGGAGCCGATACTACTGCCCTGGCTCCTGCCATGACTGTCAGACGTTTCGCATTTGCAGCGAGAAAGAGCGCTCTCCTGCCCGGTTAGCCAAACGTCACACCACGCGCCATGCCCGTGGCCGCCACGACCATCAGCACCAGCAACAGCGCCTCGATATGGCTGATACGGGCAAACAGCGTTGCGCGCCCGGTATCGATTGCCGCGCCGCGCCCCAGCGCAATCCGCCATTTGATCAGCGTCACCATCGGTGCAATCTCAAGCAACAGGATGAACACGAAGAGCGTCATCTTGAGATGAAACAGGGGTTGGTGAAGATAGTAATCAGTGCCTTTTTCATACCCGCCAAAGGCTCGCAGCCCACCCGTGATCAGCAGAGTGACTGCAGAGATCCCCCACAGATTATCTGCAATCAAAACACGGCGAGCGTCCCCTGCCCCGGCACTCAGACGACGCAACGCCGTACCGCGGGTCAGTACAGCCCAAAAACCCAGACCAAAGGCCAAGAGGTGAACCGCCGCCAGAAACCAGTGAGCCAGCATCGACATACTCCCATCAGGACAAAGTTGAATCAGCCTTACAGTAGTAGTCCATCGTGTGGGATTTGCTCACGCATGTAGCTGGGCTGATCTCCCGCACCTCGCCACCGGGCAAATTGCAGGCGAAAAAAAACCGGGTTCCTGATGGATACCCGGTTTTTGAGAGTCTTGGACTTAATCCAGTCGTTTCGAGATCGAAGTGCGAGCGCTGCTCAACCCTTTGGTGTTGTGATCGCCAGGAGTAGTTGCCGAAATGGCAGAGGCCTTGGCAACTCCTCGTGTGTCCCTGGAATGCGCAATGCCCGAAGTGACTGCGCCATGGCCGCGATCACTGTTACGTTCGCTACCATAGTGGTTGCCTTTGAGGCCATGGTCCCGGACGGCTTTGCCGGCGTGATCACTGCTCAAGCCGGCACCACGGCCGACATGGGCGCTACTCAAGCCTGCACCACGGCCGACATGGTCGCTGCTCAAGCCTGCGCCGCGGCCGACGTGGTCGCTACTCAGACCTGCGCCACGGCCGATATGGTCGCTACTCAAGCCGGCACCACGGCCATTGCTGCTGTCGCCGCCGGAATGGCCAGAACCGCCGATACCACCATGACCACCGCCGTTACCGCCGCCATTGCCACCACCGTTACCACCGCCGCCACCACCGCCATTGCCACCATCCTTCGCGTAGGCGGAGCTCATGATGGACAGTTCAGCGGGCAATAACGGGGCGGCTGCAAGCATCATCACGCAGGACATGACGGCAACAAAACTCTTGTTTTTTAATAGCATGGTGAGGTTCCGTGGAGGTTGATATTGCACGGAATAATTGACCGTCTCCCCCCCATACAGTTCAAAGGCCGGCGACCAGCGGGCAGGCAATGTGCAGCGATCGAACCGGCACACTGCTTCCCGTGATGTTGCTGGTCGTTATGCTGCAAGGGCGCAATTGAAATTTATCGCCCTCACATCAATCGAACGCACCATTGAGCACCTCGTAGATGATCCCGGTAGCGATAGCCACCAAAATCAAGTCAGTGCCAGCCTGCTGCCACTCATAGCCATCGTAGTGGGGAAGCTGGCCGAGCAGACGGCCATCGAGTTTTTTGGCGATCCCCGGCGGCAGAGGTTTACCGCGCGCAAGGTTTTTCTGAATACCGGGTGGCAAGGCGGGACCGGGGCTCCAGTAGTCGCGATAACCACCCACGATGCCAAGGACGCTACCGTGGTTGATGCTCGGGCCGTGACTCCAATCGTCCCCCCCTGAACCTTTCCCTTTGTTTCCATGGCCGGAGTTGCCATGGTCCTGGTTGTATTGTGGATTTCCCTTGCCTCCTCCCTGGCCTTTCCCGTTTCCCGGGTCGGCCAATGCAGTCACTGAACCGGACACCAAGGCAAGACACGTCATAGCGGCGATCAACGAGCGAGATCTAAACATATCCGTTCTCTCCGAAAGGGGATGTCCCCTGAAGAATGTAGACGGCTATGGCGGTATTAGTTCAGCAACAGTGTTTACTGGAAGTAAGGCGCCGAGTTGGCGTTTTTGAGGATTTTGCAAAAGCCAGGTAAATCGCAGACAACAAAAAAGGGCCCACCTTTCGGTGAGCCCTTCTAGACCGCCCAGCAGAGCGGATTTTGTTTGGTAGGCGCGATTGGACTCGAACCAACGACCCCCACCATGTCAAGGTGGTGCTCTAACCAACTGAGCTACGTGCCTGCTGTGAGGCGGCATTCTACGGAATTCCGGAGGGGTGTCAACACCTTTTTTTCACCTAACCCTATGAATATGCAAAATATTTAATTTCGCTGTGGCAAAGAAGATTTTCCGGTGGCTGGCGGTCGATTTTTAACTCGGGTAGGATCAATGCACTCGTAAAATATATTAAACAGAGGCTGCAGGATGGCGAACACTCCCTACCCAGAGTCCTATTACGCCGCGTCGGCCAATGCGGCACCAGCGCGCCCGGCCTTGCAGGATGATGTAGAGACTGATGTCTGTGTAATCGGCGCCGGTTACACCGGCCTGTCCTCTGCCCTGTTCCTGCTGGAAAACGGTTTCAAGGTAACGGTGCTGGAAGCCGCCAAGGTCGGTTTCGGTGCATCGGGACGCAACGGTGGCCAGATCGTTAACAGCTACAGCCGTGATATCGATGTGATCGAGCGCAGCGTCGGCCCCAAGCAAGCTCAGTTGCTGGGGCAGATGGCGTTCGAAGGTGGGTGGATCATTCGTGAGCGAGTGGCCAAATATAATATCCAGTGCGACTTGAAGGATGGCGGTGTGTTCGCCGCCATTACCGACAAGCAAATGGGCCATCTGGAGTCTCAGAAGCGCCTGTGGGAGCGTTTCGGTCATACGCAGCTTGAGCTGTTGGATCAGCGTCGCATCCGCGAGGTAGTGGCTTGCGATCAATATGTCGGCGGCATGCTCGACATGAGCGGCGGGCATATTCATCCACTCAATCTTGCCTTGGGCGAAGCAGCAGCCGTGGAGTCGTTGGGCGGCACTATTTACGAGCAATCGCCGGCAGTGCGCATCGAGCGCAGTGCCAACCCGGTGGTGCATACGCCTCAGGGCAAGGTCAGGGCCAAATTCATCATAGTCGCCGGCAACGCGTACATCGGCAATCTGGTGCCGGAGCTGGCGGCCAAGTCGATGCCCTGCGGGACTCAAGTGATCACCACCGAACCCTTGGGCGATGAATTGGCCAAGCGCCTGCTGCCTCAGGACTACTGCGTCGAAGACTGTAACTACCTGCTCGACTACTACCGCCTGAGCGCCGACAAACGCCTGATATTTGGTGGCGGCGTGGTGTATGGCGCGCGGGATCCGGCGAACATCGAGGCGATCATTCGACCGAAGATGCTCAAGGCCTTCCCGCAACTCAAGGACGTGAAGATCGATTACGCCTGGACCGGCAATTTCCTGCTGACCCTGTCGCGTCTTCCTCAGGTCGGGCGACTGGGCGACAACATCTACTACTCCCAGGGTTGCAGTGGCCACGGCGTGACATATACGCACCTGGCGGGCAAGGTACTGGCTGAAGCATTGCGCGGACAGGCTGAACGCTTCGACGCCTTCGCCGACCTACCCCACTATCCGTTCCCTGGCGGGCAATTGCTGCGTACGCCGTTCGCAGCGTTGGGCGCCTGGTATTACGGATTGCGGGACAAGCTCGGATACTGACCGATAGAGGTGAAAAAGGGGCCGCTGAACGCAGCCCCTTTTTTGTATCCGCCGGGGGAAGTCAAACCCTGATTCAGAAGTCGACCGTCGCCGAAACGAGGTAGGTTCGTGGGGTCGAGAGCGTCAAGCCCGGCTCACTGTCATCCGAAGCCCCAGCCGAGCTCCAGTAGCGCTTGTCCGCCACGTTCTCGACATTGGCACGCAGGGTGATGTTCTTCTCGTCGATCTTGAACGCGTAACGTGCGCCCACGTCGAAACGCTCCCAAGAGTCGATTTCCTTGTCGTTGGACTGGTCCAGATACTGTGAACTGGAATAGATACCACGGCTGGTCAGGGTCAGGCCCTGTACGGTCGGCACGTCCCACTCGGCGCCCAGGTTGACGTTGTATTTCGGCGTCGCAGGCGCCCGGTTGCCGTCAAAGGTGCCATTGGTGGTATTGGTCAACTCGCTGTCGATGTACATGACACCACCCAGTAGGCGGAAACCCTTGAGTGGCTCACCGAACACACTCAGTTCCACACCGTCGTTTTGACGCTTGCCGTTCGGGCCGAAGACTCGCGTCGTGGCGTTGGTCTCATAGGCCGGCTGCTTGATCCGGAACACCGCAGCGGTCACGGCGAACGCACCCGCGTCATACTTGGCGCCGACCTCGACCTGCCGGCTGATGAACGGCGGAAATATCTCGTCTTCATTCACCGAAGTCGACGGCGCGATCTTGCCTTGGCTCAAGCCTTCCATGTAGTTGGCATACAGCGACAATTTGTCGGTCGCCTTGAACAGGATGCCGCCCGACGGCGAAACCTTTTCCTCGTCGTAGGCTGTGTCGCCTTTGACGTTATCCGTCCAGTCATCAACCTTCACGCGCTGCCAGCGAGCGCCGAGGGTCAGCAGTAGCCGATCATCGAAGAAACCCAGTGTGTCGGACAACGCCACGCCGCTGAAGCGGTTCTCGGTGTAGACCTTCGAATCGAATCGAGTGGGCCTGACAGGTGTTGGTGTTTCCACCGGTTCGTAGAGGTTGCTGCGAGTAGCGGCATAACGGGCACCGCCATTTTCGAAGTCCATGTAGAAATAGCTGGCGGCCAGGTTAACTTCATGGCTCACCGGACCAGTATGAAACCAATTGCGCACCCCTGCCGTGGCCGTCCGGACATTTTCGTCGCGGGTGAAATCACGTGGCTGAACGCTGAAATCACCTGCGTTGTTGGTGACCGCGACGGCATGCCGGAGAAAGTCATGGTTGCTTTTACGCGCGCCCACACCGCCGTACAGCATGACGGAATCGCTGACATCGAATTCACCGTTCACCGCGCCGAAAGTGTCGTTGGTACTCGCCTTGCTCCAAGGCTGCGCATAGTTGCGGCGGACATCGCTGGCATGCGGAACCTGGGCGTTGGCGCCGACCTGCACGCGCTCCTGCGGCGCGTTGGTATCGCGCTCGGTGCGTCCGATATCCGTCGACAGTCGCAGGCGCTCACCGCGAAAATCCAGGCCCAGCACGGCCATCTCGCGGTCGACACTCTGATGGTCCCATTCGGTGTCGCCGGACTGCTTCACGCCGTTGAAACGAATACCGAACTTGTTGTCTTCACCAAAACGCCGGCCGACATCCACGGCGCCTCCCACCTGACTGTCGGAAGCGTAGCTACCGGTGAGAGAAGTGATGGGTTTGTCGGTCGCGCGCTTGGGCACCACGTTGATCCCGCCACCCACGGCGCCTCGCGGCGAGATGCCGTTGATAAGCTGGCTCGGGCCTTTGAGGATGTCGACGCGGTCGGCCATCTCCATGTCGACCGTATAGGTCGGCAAGACACCGTATAGACCGTTGTAGGCGACATCACTGTTGAACAGACTAAGCCCACGAATGGTGAACTGCTCATAACGCCCACCCGCCGGGTTGGTGGCGCGAACCGAAGGATCGTTGGCGATTAGGTCGACCAAGGTACGAGCCTGCTGGTTTTTGACCACCTCGCTGGTGTAGGAGGTCATGCTGAATGGCGTTTCCATAAAGTCTTTTGAGCCCAGCAAGCCTTGCGAACCATGGCGCGCAACCTGGCCGCCGGCATACGGATCGCCGCCAGCCGAGTCGGTGGCACCGAGAATCGAGGTGGGAGCCAGTTGCAGGCTGCTGCCTTCTGGCGCCGGAGTCAGGATGTACGTTTGTTCGCCCACTGGCTGCAGTTGCAGACCGGAACCCTGCAACAGCCGGGTAAAGCCCTCCTCGACCGCAAATTCACCGGATAAGCCGGCGCTGCTGCGCCCCCCTACCAACGCCGGGTCCACCGAGAGGTTGACCCCGGCCAGCCCGGCAAACCTGGTCAGCGCATCGCTCAGGCTCCCGGCAGGCACTTGATAACTGCGCCGGGTGGCGTCTTCGGCCCAACTGGAAGTGATGAACAACGGACTGGCACTCAGGCTCAGCAACAGGCTCAGGTGCAACAACGGACGCAGACCGGAAGCAGCCGGACGCGGACAGCAAGGCATTACTGTGGGCATTGAAGAAGCTCTCTTGATTCGCTCGGTTGCCTTGAATGACAAGCGAGTCGAAAAAAGGGGACAGGCTTCACACACTATTTTTACGCGGCAGCAACGTCACCCAGTAACGCGTACGCGAATGCACCTCCAGTGGCAGACTGGCCGCGAGCAGCGTCAGCACGCGATCGGTGTCGTCCAGACGGAAACTACCGGTGACGCGCAGCGCCTCGAGCGCAGGCTCCCAGCGCAGGACACCCGGTCGATAACTGCTAAGCTCACGCAGGAAATCCCCCAGCGGCCGATTTTTTGCCATCAGCACGCCTTCGCGCCAGCCCGGCGCGAGCACATCGAATGCAGTTGTCGACCCGGCACCGCCCGCTTGAAGGTCAACCTGCTGACCACCGCGCAATGACAAGACTGGCCCCTGCAACGGCTGCAATTGCAGGAAGCCGCTGTATACCGACACTCGGCATCCGAGTGCATCCTGCCGCACACAGACCTCGCTTTGACTGACTATAACTTGCCCAAATCGTGTCTGGATCGTCAATGGCGAGGCGTCAGGCACCTTCAGTGATATTTCACCCTCTACCAACTTCAAGCGCCGCCCCTGCACATCCACATCAACGGCGCTAGCTGTGTTGAGCTGCAGGAAGCTGCCATCGGCAAGCTGCACCTGCTTGCGCTCCCCAGTGGACGTATGCAAGTCGGCCCGCCAGACCTCCAGCGGTAATTGCCGGCTGATCAGCCATGCCGCCGGCACCAACACCACTGCACCCAATGCGCGCTTGAGCACCACGCGCCTACCCGGCTCAGGGCGATCCAGACTTTGCAGCGCCAACGCCGAAGGCAGATCGGCAAAACGCTGACGCAAGGCTTGAGCTTTCTGCCAGGCCTGCTCGTGACTGGCGCAACTGTCACGCCACCGTTGCAGGCCGGCGTGATCCTGCTCATTCGCACTGCCGGACTCCAGCAAGGCGAGCCACTGCGCGGCGGCGCGCACTATCTGGCGAGCCTCCACCGAGGGCGACGGACTACTCACAACTCCACCAACAGGCAATGCTCGTAGGCTTGCGCCATGTAGCGCTTGATCGTGCGTTCCGACACCCGCAGGCGCTCGGCGACTTGCTGATAATTCAAGCCTTCCAGCTGACTCCAGAGAAACGCCCGTCGCACCGCCGTCGGCAGTCCGTCGAGCAATTCGTCCAGGGCTTGCAGGGTTTCCAGCAGCAGCCAGCGCTGCTCG
Organism: Pseudomonas sp. GW822-FHT07A10; assembly: GCF_058798795.1. Classification (NCBI taxonomy): domain Bacteria; kingdom Pseudomonadati; phylum Pseudomonadota; class Gammaproteobacteria; order Pseudomonadales; family Pseudomonadaceae; genus Pseudomonas; species Pseudomonas sp. GW822-FHT07A10. The sequence goes on along the minus strand of NZ_JBXAKV010000028.1, from coordinate 625 downwards.
GGAGACGGCACACTGCCTTCAGGCAGCGAGGCCAGGGCATTCAAATAGGCTTGCTCAAGACTACGACGCTGATAGAAGTTGCTCAGCAGTCGCTTACCCACAGTCAGCAGATAGGCGCGGGGCTCCTGCAGGTCGGAAATCCGTTGAGAGCTGGCAAGCAAGCGCAGGAACGTATCTTGACTGAGGTCCGCCGCGTCAAACGCGTTGCCCACGCGCCGCCTCAACCAGCCTTCAAGCCAGCCACGGTGATCGCGGTACAGGTCGTGGAGGGTTTGCTCCTTCGGCATCGCTGCATCACTCATCTCAAGAAGTCCTGCGCCAAGGAGTCATCGTAAATGAGAGTGATTCTAATTAATATCGATGCCGTGAACCAAGTTCTTTGTGCATCGGGCGTGCAGAAAGCTAATGTCGGGAAGGCGCGAAAGAAGAAAAAGCCAAATCGCAGACACAAAAAACCCCGGTCTTTCGACCAGGGTCTTTGCTATCGACTCGAAGATTGCCAACGGCCTTCTTCGTAGCTCCAAGGCGTTCAGTGGGCCTTGAGGCAGATATGGCGCAGCGGACGGGACTCGAACCCGCGACCCCCGGCGTGACAGGCCGGTATTCTAACCGACTGAACTACCGC
>NZ_JBXAKV010000027.1:0-39666 GCF_058798795.1 Pseudomonas sp. GW822-FHT07A10 | reverse complement strand
GCCTTCGCCGGCAAGCCTGGCTCCTACAAAGAGTGTGGTGCTTATTGACGGTTGAGCATCACCGGCAACTGCGCCACCAGTTTCTGGTTATTCAGCGGTGCACGAATGAACCCGCGTTGAGTCCCGTCCGGTCCGATCACCGCCAGGTTGCCGCTGTGGTCGACGGTGTAGTTCGGCTTACTGGTGTCCGCCGGAATGAACGGAATGCTCACCGCGTTGGCCATTTTCTGAAGGTCTTCGACCGAGGCTGCGGTCAGCCCGATGAATTGCGGATCGAAGTAGCCCAGGTACTGCTTGAGTTGCTTGGGCGTATCGCGGTTAGGGTCGACGCTGACCAGGATGACCTGCAACTTGTTCACCGCATCCGCCGGCAGTTCACTCTTGATCTGCCGCAGCTGGGCGAGGGTGGTCGGGCAGATGTCCGGGCAGAAGGTGTAGCCGAAGAACAGCAAACTCCACTTGCCTTTCAGTTCGTTGATCGCCACTGGCTTGCCGTCCTGATCGGTCATCTTCACGTCCGGCAGATTACGGCTTTGGGGCAGCAAGATGATCCCTGCATCGATCAGCGCCGTCGGGTCGCCCTGGTTTTTCCCGGTCAGTACTTTATTGACGGTCAGGCCCAGGATCAGCGCAATCAGGGCAACGAGGATGAAGACGGTTTTCTGGGTTCGAGTCATAGGATCAACAGTAAGTAGTGGTCTACGAGCAGCGCGATAAACAGCAGGAATAAGTAGTAGATAGAGTACTTGAACGTGTTGATCGCCGCGTGCGGTCGAGTGCCACGGTACAGCACCACGGCCCATTGCAGAAACCTTGCACCCAGTAAAAGGGCACACATCAGGTAGAGCACGCCGCTCATGTGGATCACGTAGGGCATCAGGCTGACGGCCAGCAACGCAAAGGTATAAAGCAGGATGTGGACTTTGGTGTAGTGCTCGCCATGGGTCACCGGCAGCATCGGAATGTCAGCCTTGGCGTATTCCTCCTTGCGGTGAATCGCCAGCGCCCAGAAGTGCGGCGGGGTCCAGGCGAAGATGATCAGCACCAGCAACAATGGTTCGGCGCCGACATGACCGGTGGCGGCGGTCCAGCCGAGCAGTGGCGGGGCAGCTCCAGCGAGGCCGCCGATGACGATGTTCTGCGGCGTCGCGCGTTTCAGAAAACCGGTATAGACCACGGCATAACCGAGCAAGGAGGCGAGGGTCAGCCATGCTGTCAGCGGGTTGGTGAAAGTCAGCAACAAGGCCTGACCGAGCATTGCCAGTATCAGGGCGAAGGTCAGCGCAGCGGCTGGAGATACCCGGCCTTCGGCCAGGGGCCGTTTGTGGGTCCGGGCCATGACCGCGTCGATGCGCCGGTCCACCACATGATTGACCGCCGCGGCACCGCCGGCACACAGGGCGATCCCCAGATTGCCGAATACCAGCACCGTCCATGGCACCCCGGCGCGGGTCGCGAGAAACATGCCGACCAGCGAGGTGATGAGCATCAGCACCACCACTTTCGGCTTGGTCAGTTCCAGGTAGTCTCGCCATATGGCCTGACTGTGACGTTCGCCGATCAGAGTCGCCATGGCATCTCTCCTTTTATTGTTATGGGCCCGGCCGAGTGTTTACGCAGGCGTAGTCGCCAGCGCCGAGGGGGCTGATGCTTGACCCGAACCAGGCTGGTTCGCGCGTGATAATTGACCAGCACCATCGTCAGCAACAGCGCCGCACCGCCGGCGTTGTGGGCGACGGCCACCGGCAGCGGCAAGTGGAACACCACGTTGCTGATGCCCAGGGTGATTTGTGCGGCAAGGGCGATCAGCACCATGACAGCCAGGCGCGTCATGCCGACGACCTTCAGTTGCCAGGCCAGACCGAGCAGAACAAAGGTGACCAGTAACGCGCCGATGCGGTGAGTCAGGTGAATCGCGGTGCGGGCATCGCTGTCCAGCTGCCCGCCCAGATAATTCGGGCCGATGTGTTGGGTCAGGTGAAAACCGTTGGCGAAATCAGCCGGTGGCAGCCATTGGCCGTGGCAGGTCGGAAAGTCGATGCAGGCTACCGCCGCGTAATTGGAGCTGACCCAGCCACCGAGAGCAATTTGCAGGATCACCAACAGCAAGCCGGCGGTTGCCCAGTATTGCAAACGTCGAGGCACGGTCAGCGCCGGCAATACGCCGGACAGGCGCAAGGTCAGCAGAAACAACAGGCTCAAGGTCGCAAAACCACCGAGCAAATGTCCGGTGACCACTTGCGGCCAAAGCTTGAGCGTCACCGTCCACATGCCGAAAGCCGCTTGGCCAATGACCAACGCCAGCAAGAACAGCGGCAACTTCACCGGCTGCCCCGGATGATGACGATGGACCCAGGCGCGGCCCGCCAGCACCGCGATCAGCAGCCCCAGCGTGCCGGCGAAGTAGCGATGGACCATTTCGTTCCAGCCCTTGTGGGCTTCCACCGGGGTGTCTGGAAAATGCAGTTCGGCATGAGCCAGCTGGGCTTCGCTTTGCGGCACGCTGATAAAACCGTAGCAGCCGGGCCAGTCCGGGCAGCCGAGGCCGGCGTGGGTCAGGCGTGTGTAAGCGCCGAGCAACACCACAATCAGTGCCAGCAAGGTGGCAAACAGCGCGAGGCGAAATCCAGGTTTGGCCATGACGATGCCCTTATCCGATGTTCGACAGTTTCAGCAGGTGGCGCAGGTCGTTGAGCAGATCCTTGCCCTTCACCGTCGGGTCGTAACGCAGCACCAGATTGCCGTGAGGGTCGATGATCCACAGGTGCGGCGTGTCATTGCTCTGTGCGCCTTTGATGTAGGACGGCAGGTCCAATGAATAGCGTTGTAACTGTGGGTACTCGCGTTGAAGTTTAGTCTCGTAATCGCTGTTCAGCGGCTGCGCGATGGCCAGCGCATGGCTGGCACGGGCAGCATCGCGACCGAGGCCGATCTGGATCTGCCGCGCCAGATAAACCAGCTGTTGGCAGTCCACCGAGCAGTCCTTGGGCGCCGTCACCAGCAACTGCCAGCGTTCTTCTTGCGCTTGTACGCCAATGTCGGCGCGGGTCTGGCCGTTGCCGATCAGCTCACCGTGATAACTGCGGCCTTCGGGTACCCAGAACTGCAATTTGTACATGCCGGTGGCGAGGATCATCGGACCGATCACCCCCAATAGAATCAGCAGCAACTGCAAGCGTCCGCGCCGCCGATTCACCGGTGTTTTCGCCTCAGACATGCCGGGTGGATTCATGGCCACTCCCATTATTGTTCTCCTTTGCGTTGTGCCATCCGAGATAGAGATAAAGGCCGAACAGCGCGATCGCCAGGGCGAACCACTGCACGGCGTAAGCCAGGTGCTTTTCCGGCCCCATGGCCACCACCGGCCAATCGGTGCGGTAGGTCGCAGGGCCACTTTGCGCGCGTAATTCGTAGGCGAAACCGTCACGTTCAAGCGCCGTCCACAACCTGGCCGGTTCAACGGCGGTGATCAGTTGTGGCCAGGTCGTGGTGTTGGGGTCGGCGTGCAACTGGAACGTTGCGCCGGGGGAGACGTAGACCCAGGCGTCGAGGCTCAACACCTGAGTCGGTGTGGTGAATGACGGCGGGGTACGCCGATCCGGCCACGGCAGCCAGCCGCGATTGACCAGCAGCCAGAGCCCGGTGGCCTGATCCTGAAACGGTTGTAACAGCTCGACCCCGACCTTGCCGTCGCGCTGCCGGTTATCCAGCAGCAGGCTGTGTTCGGCATCGAACTGGCCGTGCAGGCGAACCCGGCGAAAGGCCGGATCTTCGGTGTGTTGCAGTTCGGTGCTGGCCATCGGTTCGGCCGCCCGGCGCTCGGCGTAATTTTGCAGCAGCGCGCTTTTCTCCGCGCCCCGGCTCAACTGCCAGAAGCCGAGTGACACCAGCAAGGGCAGCAGCACCGCGACCACCAGAGTCGGCACGAGGCCCAGCCGGAAGCGCTTCATGGCGTCGCCAGAAAGTCGGTCATCGCGATAGCTATACTCACATGCATCGCCTGTCCCCCGGAGAGTCACCATGCTCAAAGCAGCCATCGTCCTGATGCTGATTGCCACGGTTGTCAGCCTGTTCAGCGGCCTGTTTTTTCTGGTCAAGGACGACAGCAGCTCGAATCGCCTGGTCATCGCCTTGAGTATTCGTGTTGCGCTGGCCGCCATCACTGTCGGTTTGATCGCTTGGGGTTTTTTCAGCGGCCAGTTGGTGTCTCACGTGCCTTGGTAGTCATGAGTACCAGGCTCAAAGTACGTAGACGAAAACGAACAACCCGATCCACACCACATCCACAAAGTGCCAGTACCAGGTCGCCGCCTCGAAGCCGAAATGGTGGTCTGCATTGAAGTGCCCGCGCATGATGCGCATCAGCATCACGAACAGAATGATGGTGCCGATGGTCACGTGGGCACCGTGGAAACCGGTGAGCATGAAGAACGTTGCGCCGTAGATGCCGGAACCGAGGGTCAAGCCCAGCTCGTGGTAGGCGTGCAGGTATTCTTTGGCTTGAAAGCCCAGGAAGCCGCAACCGAGCAACACGGTCAGCGCCAGCCAGATTTTCAGCGCCCCGCGATGGCCTTTCTTCAAGGCGTGGTGAGCGATGGTCACGGTGACGCTGGAACTCACCAGCAGTACGGTGTTGAGCAGCGGCAGACCCCAGGGGCTGATGACTTCCTTGGGGGGAGGAAAGAGTTTCGAGTCCGGGTTGTTCAGCAGCGGCCAGGTGAATTCGAACGTCGGCCACAGCATGTGGGCGATGCCTTTGGTGCCTTCACCACCCAGTGCCGGGCCCGCGATGTTGCGCACATAAAACAGCGCACCGAAAAAGGCCAGGAAGAACATCACCTCCGAGAAAATGAACCAGCTCATGCCCCAGCGGAACGAGCGGTCGAGTTGCGGGCTGTACAACCCCGCACGACTCTCCTTGACCACCGTCCCGAACCAGCCGAACAGCATGTAAGCCAGCAGCAGTCCGCCGACGAAAAAGATCAGCGGGCCATGGGATTCCGGCCGCGCAGCCTTCAGGTCGTTGAACCAGGTGCCCAGGCCGAACACCGTGACCAGCATGCCGATCGTGGCGATGATCGGCCATTTGCTCTGGGCTGGAACGTAATAATGTTCATGAGTTGCCATTTATTGTTCTCCTTATCGGGCACGCTTTAACGCCTAGCCACCTGTGCTTGCTGCAACAGCCACGGGCGGATGACGTGCGGTGATATCGAACAGCGTGTAGGACAGCGTCAGGTGCTTCACATCCTTGGGCATGTCGCGGTCAACGATGAACCGTACTGGCATCTCGATGCGTTGACCGGGCTGCAGCACTTGCTGGGTAAAGCAGAAACATTCGGTCTTGTGGAAGTACGCCGCGGCTGCACTCGGCGCGATACTCGGCACCGCCTGGGCGCTCATCGGCCGGTCGGTGGGGTTGTGGGCGATAAAAATCATCTCGTTCACCGCCCCGGGGTGCGCGGTCAGCTCATCCGTCTTGGGATAGAAATCCCAGGGCATGTCAGCAGCGTTGGTCGACAGAAACTGCACGCGAACCTGCCGCGAGGCGTCGACCGTTTGCTCGCCTTCATACTGCCCGGCGGTTTTGCCATTGATGCCGAATGCCTTGCACATCACGTCGTAGATCGGCACCAGGGCAAAGCCGAAGACAAACATCGCCGCCACCACCAGTAACAGGCGGGTGACCAGCTTCTTCATCGAGATCGAGTCAGCCATGGCTTCGAACCTTTACGCATAACCCGCTGGGAGCAGGCCCTTGTGGCGAGGGAGCTTGCTCCCGCTGGGTCGCGAAGCAGCCCCAAAAGTTTTGCGTCTGCTTCGCAGCCGAGCGGGAGCAAGCTCCCTCGCCACAAAAGCTCGCTTCCACAAAGGCTAGTGCGTTCATTTCACTTCCGGCGGTGTGGTGAAGGTGTGATACGGCGCGGGCGATGGAATGCTCCATTCCAGGCCTTCGGCACCATCCCACGGCTTGGCCGGTGCCGGCTCGCCGCCGCGAATGGTCTTGATCACGATGAACAGGAAGAAGATCTGCGTGGCACCAAACATGAACGCGCCGATCGACGACACCATGTTGAAGTCGGCGAATTGCAGGTTGTAGTCCGGAATCCGCCGCGGCATGCCCGCCAGGCCCACGAAGTGCATCGGGAAGAACGCCATGTTCATGCCGATGAAAGACAGCCAGAAGTGCAGCTTGCCGAGGGTTTCGTCGTACATGTGGCCGGTCCATTTCGGCAGCCAGAAGTAAGCCGAGGCGAAGATCCCGAAGATCGCCCCCGGCACCAGCACGTAATGGAAGTGCGCGACCACGAAGTAGGTGTCCTGGTACTGGAAGTCCGCCGGGGCGATGGCCAGCATCAACCCGGAGAATCCGCCAATGGAGAACAGAATCACGAACGCCACGGCGAACAGCATCGGCGTTTCGAAGGTCAGCGAGCCTTGCCACATGGTGCTGGCCCAGTTGAACACTTTCACGCCGGTCGGCACTGCGATCAGCAGCGTGGCGTACATGAAGAACAACTCGCCCACCAGTGGAATGCCGACCACGAACATGTGGTGCGCCCAGACGATGAATGACAGGAACGCAATACTGGCCGTGGCATAGACCATCGAGGTGTAGCCAAACAGCGGCTTGCGCGAGAACGCCGGAATGATCGAGCTGACGGCACCGAAGGCCGGCAGGATCATGATGTACACCTCGGGGTGGCCGAAGAACCAGAACACGTGCTGGAACAGCACCGGATCACCGCCACCGGCGGCACTGAAGAAACTGGTGCCGAAGTGGATGTCCATCAGCATCATGGTCACGCAGCCGGCCAGCACCGGCATCACCGCGATCAGCAGGAACGCGGTGATCAGCCAGGTCCAGACGAACAGCGGCATTTTCATCAACGTCATGCCGGGGGCGCGCAGGTTGAGGATGGTCGCGATCACGTTGATTGCGCCCATGATCGAACTGATCCCCATCAAGTGGATGGCGAAGATGAAGAACGTCACGCTTTCCGGCGCGTAGGTGGTCGACAGCGGTGCGTAGAAGGTCCAGCCGAAGTTCGGCCCGCCACCGGGCGTGAACAGGGTCGATACCAGCAGCAGGAACGCGGCCGGCAACAGCCAGAAGCTGAAGTTGTTCATTCGCGGCAGGGCCATGTCCGGCGCGCCGATCATCAACGGGATCATCCAGTTGGCGAGGCCGACGAAGGCCGGCATCACCGCGCCGAAGACCATCACCAGACCGTGCATGGTGGTCATCTGGTTGAAGAACGCCGGTTCGACGATTTGCAGTCCCGGCTGGAACAGCTCGGCACGGATCACCATGGCGAACGAGCCGCCCAGCAGGAACATGGTGAACGCAAACCACAGGTACAGCGTGCCGATATCCTTGTGGTTGGTGGTCAGCACCCAGCGCATCAGGCCTTTGGCGGGGCCGTGGGCGTGGGCGGTATCGGTATGAACATGGTCATCGACTACAACAGTCATGTCCTGTCTCCTGCAAACGGCTGGGCTGGGCGAACCGGGACGTCATGCCCCGACCGATTCCTTGAGTACGCAATAGACCGGGTCATTTGCTTTCCGCCTGTTTCAGCTCCAGCACTTCTTTAGGGGTGACCATGTCGCCTTTGTTGTTGCCCCAGGCGTTACGTTCGTAGGTCACGACCGCCGCGATATCGACTTCCGAGAGCTGCTTGCCGAACGCCGCCATGGCGGTGCCGGGCTTGCCATGGAAGACCAGGCTCAGGTGAGCTTCTTTCGGCCCGGTGGCGATTTTCGAGCCCTTGAGTGCCGGGAACATCGGCGGCAGGCCCTGGCCTTCGGCCTGGTGACAGGCCACGCAAGTGGTGTGATAAATCTTGTCGCCGCGCTCCTTGAGCTCGTCGAGGGTCCATTCCTTGCTGGTCAGCTCTTTGAGTTGCGCGGCTTCCGCCTTGCGCTCGCCCAGCCATTTTTCGTAGTCGGCCTTTTCCTTGACCTCGACCACGATCGGCATGAAGCCGTGGTCCTTGCCGCACAGCTCGGCGCACTGGCCACGGTAGATGCCGGGCTTGTCGACACGGGTCCAGGATTCATTGACGAAGCCCGGAATCGCATCGCGCTTGACTGCGAAGGCCGGCACCCACCAGGAGTGGATGACGTCGGCGGAGGTCACCAGAAAACGCACCTTGGCACCGATCGGCAGCACCAGTGGCTTGTCGACCTCCAGCAGGTAATGTTCGCCCTTGGCTTCCTTGTTGTGGATCTGATCGGCGGGGGTAGTCAGGTTGCTGAAAAATTCGACGTCCTGACCCAGGTATTTGTAATGCCACTTCCACTGATAGCCGGTGACCTGGATATCGATATCCGGCTCCGTGTTGTCGTACATCTTGATCAGTGTGGCGGTTGCGGGGACCGCCATGGCCACCAGGATAAGCAGGGGCACGATGGTCCAGAGGATTTCAACGGTGGTGCTTTCATGAAATTTTGCGGCCACCTGCCCGGTCGAGCGGCGGTGGATCATCATCGACCAGAACATGGCGCCGAAGACGATGATGCCGATCACCACACAGATCCAGAAAATGGTCATGTGCAGATCGAATACTGCGTGACTGATCTCAGTCGCTCCAGGCGCCATATTGACAGTCCAGGCCGCTTGCGCCTGACTGAAAATCGACCACAACAGGAGGCCCATCCAGACATGTGGATGTCGCATCATTGCGGGTTCCCCTTATCGTTCTTGTTATCCCGTAGGCGTAACGCCTGCGGCAAGGGAGCGGCTTTTTCAGACCACGAACTTGAATCGCCGAGCCTTGCTGCATATGCAGTCGGGTGTCATCAGCTAACTCCATTCAGAACCGAGTATAGACAGCGACTGCCACCTCGCAACGCGATGGGGTAAATCAGCTGAAACAGGTTGGACTTGCGTTCCAGGTCACGAATGGAGAAGGATGCAGACGAGTGGTGGCAAATCGATATAACGCAGGCGTCTCAAGAATGAAATAATTATGACAAATGCGTCTTAGCCTTTTTCCTGAGCCAGCTAAGTTATGTCTTCCCTATTTCATTGCCTTTGTTTCCTGGAGTTTTCATGAACACCGCCGCATTGCGCGAGCAGATCCAAAAAGCCCTGCAACACGAGGCCGAGACCGGCCTGCTGACTCGTCAGCTGGAAACCCAACTGCCGCACCTTCACTCCGCCATCCAATTGCCGGATGTCGACGCCAACGGCGTGATGACGCGTTTTGTGGCCGCGTATATAGAACAAGTGCCAGACCTGCTGGATGCAGCCAATGAAGTCGCCAGGGAAGCGGGCATCGAATCGCAGATCAAGCCGGTGCTGACAATCGCCGAGCAGTTCTTCCTCCAGCCGCCGGCGATCATGGCCGGTCACGTTGGCCTGGACAGTCTGCTGGACGAAGCTTATCTGGCGCACCGCTTGGTCGAAGAGGTCAACGACCTGTACATCAAGCATTTTGGCCAGCCATTGATCCCCTTGGACATGACTGTCGCCAACCTGATTGCCCACCAATTGATTGGCGAGGAATTTGCCAACCAACTGGATGAGGCAGTGCATCACGCCGTGGACGAGATGCTTGACGATGAAAGTTTCGCGCTGGAGTCGGTGGAGGCCTACCGCGAGAAACTCAACAGCCCGGACACCGGCGCCGCGTGGAAGCGCTGGCCGTGCCTGTCGCGCCAATTGGGTGTCGAGCTGGAGCTGGATCAGCCAGCGGCTTGATCCAACGGTAAGAACCGAATACCTGTGGGAGCGAACAAGCTCGCTCCCACACGGTTATCTATCCGGCGGAACCTACGCCCGTCGTGGTCCGCAACCGCCCTTCAAGCCTGCGCTTCAACCCCCGCGCTTCAATCAACAGCTTCGAACCCTTGGCCGCATTGGCCCGGCCCCACTCCTCCAGCAACTCAAGGCACGAGTGATCGATGTAGCTCAGGTTATTGAGCGGCACATGTACCGTCGCGCCTGCGGGAATGCTCCCCAGCACCTGGGTCAACGCCGGCACCTTGAGGAAGGTCGCCGCCCCCACCAGTCGCAGTTCCATCTCGCCGTCCGCCGGTAGATCGATCAGGCTGATTTTCAGGCGCGACGCTTTCCAGGCCAGCTTGGCCAGCGTCAGGCCGAAGCCGATCAGCACACCGGTCAGCAGGTCGGTGAAGATGATTGCCAGTGCGGTCGCCGCATAGGTGAACATCGGCATCCGGCCATAACGGCCCAGACCGCGAAAGGCCTTGAGGTCTACCAGTTTGAAACCGGTGTAAACCAGCACGCCCGCCAGGCTCGCCACCGGAATGCTTTGCAGCACGCTCGATAGCAGCAGCACGAAAGCCAGCAACCACAGGCCATGGAACACCGTCGACAGACGGGTGGTGGCGCCGGCTTGAACGTTGGCCGAGCTGCGCACGATCACCCCGGTCATCGGCAGCGCGCCGAGCAGGCCACACAACATGTTGCCCACACCTTGCGCCGACAATTCGCGGTCGAAGTCCGAGCGTTGACCGCTGTGCATGCGATCCACGGCGGCGGCCGAGAGCAGGGTTTCGGCGCTGGCGATAAAGGCCACGGCGAAGGCGGCGATCAGCAGGGTTGGGTCAGCCAGGTTGAGCAGATCCGCCGGGCGTAGCCAATCGATGGCCTCCGCGAGGTTAGCCGGGACCTCTACACGTTTGACCTGCAAGGCGAGCGCCAGGCTGGCGATCGTTGCCAGACCGACCCCGAGCAATGCACCGGGAACGAAACGCAGGGAATGCGGGCGGAATTTTTCCCACAGCCACATCACGGCAATGGTCGACAGCCCGAGCAAACCCGCTTGCCAGCCAAACGAAGGCAAAGCCTGAATCACTGCAGCAGGGAAGGCCGCCAGGTTATCCAGCCCCGAGGGCTTGGGCACGGCATCGAGCATTACATGCACCTGCGACAGCACGATCAACACGCCGATGCCGGCGAGCATGCCGTACACCACAGCCGGCGCCGTGACCCGAAACCAGCAACCCAGTTTCAAACGCCCGGCCACCAATTGCAGAAAACCCGCCAGTAGCAGGATCGGCCCGAGCATGGCGATTCCATGTTGGCGCACCAGTTCGAACACCAATACCGCCAGACCGGCCGCCGGGCCGCTGACTTGCAGTGGTGAACCGGCAAGCCAGCCAACCACCAGTCCACCGATGATGCCGGTGATCAGGCCTTTGGCCGGTGGCAGCCCGGAGGCTATGGCGATGCCCATGCACAAAGGCAGGGCAACCAGAAATACAACCACCGAAGCCAGCAGCTCCCGTGGCAGAACAGCTTTTAATTGAGCGGCACGCATGGTGACTCTCCCGAGGTTTTCTTCAGGCATGGCAAAGCCGGGCTGCTTGATCAGCAGCCTCGGCTAAACCACACAGGGATCTGGTGGCCTGTCTCGCAAACGTAGTTGTGAGACAGGCTACGAAGAGGATTTAGAAGCGCGCTTTGGGCGTCGCCACCGGAATCGGATGGCTGCCATCGAGCGGCAGGAAACAACCCTGATCCGCGTCGTAAGCCTGGATTTCGCTGGTTTCGATGTTGTACACCCAACCATGGATAAACAGCTGACCGTTGGCCATGCGCGAGGCCACCGACGGGTGCGTGCGCAAATGTTGCAACTGAGCGATCACATTCTCTTCGGTAAGGATGTGCATGCTCTCGCTTTCATTCGAGCAATGGCAGTTGTCCTGAACCATGGTTTTCGCCACTTCTGCATGGCGCAGCCAGGCTTTGACCGTCGGCATCTTTTCCAGGCTCTGCGGGTTGAGTACCGCGCGCATGGCGCCACAGTCGGAGTGGCCACAGATGATGATGTGCTGCACGCCGAGCGCCAGCACTGCGTATTCGATGGCTGTGGAAACACCACCGTTCATTTGCCCATAAGGCGGCACGACGTTGCCGACGTTACGGGTGACGAACAGGTCGCCGGGGGCGCTTTGGGTGATCAGCTCGGGAACAATGCGCGAATCGGCGCATGCGATGAACATCGCCCGAGGCCGCTGGGCCGTGGCGAGTTTTTTGAAGAGTTCTTCCTGCTGCGGAAAGATCTCGTGATGAAAATGCAAAAAGCCGTCAACGATATGCTGCAGCGCTGCATCGGCGGTTTCCGCCTCGGGTTGGGCTGAAGCCGACGCAGCCAAAGGCTGTTTATCCTTGTCACTCATGATTCATCCTCTTTGGCGGAGTCAGGGAATTTTCCCGTTTTGTCCGATGTGAAGCCAGTGGCTGTATAAAAAACATCCAGGTCGAAAAGCAGACCCGTCAGTCACTCGATGAACAAGGTAGCGGCCGAAGCTTAACTCAAACTGAATCAAACGCTCTAGAACGTGCGTTCCAGGTCATAAGAAATATGACCAGCTTGAACGCGACGTACCTTTTTCACTACTCCACCATAGGTCCAATTGTCCTTAAATCAATGACATCTGGCGACCCGGCGGACAAAAAGCTTTGCAGTCCAGATCGAAACCTTCCCGACGGTTGAGCCCAAGGCGCTTGATGGTTTTGGCAAAACGCTGCGCCAGCAGATCGGCAAATGGTCCTTCACCGCGCATACGGGCACCAAACCGACTGTCGTAAAGCTCGCCGCCACGGCTCTGGCGGATCAGGCTCCACACATGAGCTGCACGCTGAGGATAGTGGGCGGCCAACCACTCTTCGAACAACGGCGCCACTTCCAGCGGCAGGCGCAACATCATGTAAGCCGCAGTTTGCGCTCCGGCCGCATGGGCCTCAGTCAGCAGGCTTTCGAGTTCGCTGTCGTTGATCATCGGAATCATCGGTGAACACAAGACACCCACCGGAATCCCCGCTTCACGCATTACCCGGATCGCCCGCAGTCGTGCCTTGGGCGCAGCCGTACGGGGTTCGAGGATGCGTTTGAGCTCATCGTCCAGAGTGGTGAGGCTGATCATTACCGCCACCAGCCGTTGTTCGGCGAGTTCGGCCAGCAAGTCCAGATCGCGCAGAATCAGCGAGCCCTTGGTGATGATGGTCACCGGATGGCGATAGCGCAGCAGCACCTCGAGGGTCCTGCGGGTGATTTTGTGTTCACGCTCGATCGGCTGATAAGGGTCGGTGTTGGAGCCCAGGTTGATCGGCGCGCATTGATAGCCGCGTTTGGACAGTTGTTCTTCCAGCACATCGGCGGCGTTGGTCTTGGCGATCAGTCTGGTTTCGAAATCCAGCCCTGGCGACATGTTCCAGTAGGCGTGGCTGGGCCGAGCGTAGCAATAGATACAGCCATGCTCGCAGCCACGATAGGGATTGATCGAGCGGTCGAAGGGCAAGTCCGGCGAGTTGTTGCGGGTAATGATGGTCTTCGCCGTCTCGATGCGCACCTCGGTGCCTTGGGTGATCGGCGCTTCCTGATACCAACCGTCATCCTCGGCCACCGAACGGTTCGGTGCGAAACGGTTGTGCGGGTTGGTGGCGGTGCCGCGACCGCGGGGTGGCAGAGGCGTGTTCATCGATAAAAGTCCGTTGACTGTATGTGCATACAGTATCAAGGGGGCAAGCGACAAGCCAGTGCCGTTCGGCGAGTGAATGTCGGAGATTATATAAAGGAACTAACCATACAAGTTTCTGGATCAAGCGCATTGCGCAACTGTCATCACCGGAAATATATATCAAGTAGCGCAATTACAAAGGCTGTTAGTACTATCCTCGCCACACGAAGTTGTCGTGGATTATTAATTAAAAGGATTTAGTCATGTCGTTTTTTAATCAGCGTGGTATTTTTTTACAACTGTTGGCGCCCAGCATAACCAATCCTCGCGAAGCACAAGTATCGATGCAACTTGCCCGTAAAGAGCTGGGGTGGGAGGCGGTAAATGAAGTGCAGACAGAGGCGCTGGTCGATTCCGTCTATGTGACAGCGGTTTCCAGCGATGGTGGTCAGTCCTTCACGATCAAAACCATTAACAGCGATGTGGACGGTGATGGCGATATCGATGGTAACGACAAGGCAAAATTGCTGGCCTTGGCCAAGGCTTATTCCAGTATCGTAAATCCCTGAAGTTGATAGTTGTTGCCAGGTCTGCATGAGACTCCATGCAGGCCTGGTTTTATCGGCGTCTATTAACTCAAGGTCTTGCCGGATAGTGTCTCTCAGTCAACTAGCGATGTCGGACAGTCTGACTGATCTGAATGACAACCAGCCTCGGGCATTTGCTGTTCTATTCACGATTCTTTGACAGTGCCCTCACAGGTCTTTGACTGTCCCGAGTTCAGGCTATCGATCACTTATCCACCACTTCACGGTCGCCTGAGCATGTCCCTACTGCGCCTTCTACCTGCGACGTTTCTTTTGTCGCTGGCCGCACTTTTCAACCTGACGCTGGCCCACGCTGATGACGCTGCTCTATCCCGGCCTGCGGACTGGGCTCAATCGGTGGAGGTTCAGTACAACCTCTATCAGATGTCCCCGACCCTCTATCGCAGTGCGTTGCCGGACAAGGGGGCGGTGCCGTTGCTGGAAAAACTCAAGGTCGCCACCGTCATCAACTTCCTGCCTGAACCGGACTCAAGCTGGTTGTCCAAACCCGGAATCACCCAGATACAGCTGCCCTACCGCACCAATCATGTGGATGACAGTGATGTGCTCAAGGCCCTTCGCACGATTCAGAGCGCCGAGGCCAAAGGACCTGTGCTTATGCACTGCAAACACGGCTCGGATCGCACCGGCCTGATGGCGGCGATGTACCGGGTGGTGGTGCAGGGCTGGAGTAAGGAAGATGCGCTGAGTGAAATGACTCAGGGCGGTTTTGGCGATAGCACCCACTTCAAGGACGGCATTCGCTACATGATGCAGGCCGATGTCGACAAACTTCGTACGGCGCTGGCCAATGGTGATTGCAGCACAAGTCCGTTTGCCATGTGTTCGATGAAGAGTTGGTTCAACTCGGCCCATGTCGAGTAAGTAACACCTTCCACTGCGTTGCGCAGTGGAAGGTGTTTTTCGATACTCAGTGTTGCTCGTCAGGCTTTTTCTTCAGCTTCGGGTTCGGGAAAAACTGCACGGCCTGAACCTTGGCGTCCGGCACCTTGAGTGCCGAGGTGTTAACCCGGGTGCCCAATTCCTTGGGCACCGACAGGCCTTGTTCATTCAGCGTGTCGGAATAACCGCAGGCCACACACTCGCGATGTGGAACGGTATCTTCGTTCCACATCATCAACTTGTCGGGCTCGCTGCAGGCCGGGCAGACCGCCCCGGCGATAAAGCGTTTTTTGGTAATCACAGGTCCCTCACTCATGCTGCCGCGTCCTCGGTCAGGCCGCTGTGGCGCAAGAGTGCGTCAATCGATGGCGCACGGCCACGGAAGTCGACGAACAGCACCATCGGTTCCTGGGAACCACCTCGTGCCAGGATCGCTTCGCGGAAGGCACGACCGGTCTGGGCATTGAGCACGCCGTCTTCTTCGAACTTCGAGAAGGCATCGGCCGACAATACTTCTGCCCATTTATAGCTGTAGTAACCCGCTGCGTAACCACCGGCGAAGATGTGGGCGAAGCTGTTGGGGAAACGGTTGTAGGCCGGTGGACGCATGACCGAAACCTCATCACGCACGCCTTCGAGCACTTGCAGCACGCCGCGGCCGTCGCCGTGGGTGGCGTGCAGCTCGAAGTCGAACAGCGAGAACTCCAGTTGGCGGACCATCATCAGGCCGGACTGGAAGTTCTTCGCCGCGAGCATTTTCTCCAGCAGATCCTGAGGCAACGGTTCGCCGGTTTCGTAGTGACCGGAAATCAGTGCCAGACCTTCCGGCTCCCAGCACCAGTTTTCCATGAACTGGCTTGGCAGCTCGACCGCATCCCAGGCCACGCCGTTGATGCCGGACACACCAGCGTGCTCGACGCGGGTCAGCAGGTGATGCAGGCCGTGACCGAATTCATGGAACAGGGTGGTCACTTCGTCGTGGGTCAGCAGGGCTGGTTTACCGCTGTCGGCTGGGGTGAAGTTGCACACCAGGTTCGCCACCGGGCTTTGCAGCACACCATTGATTGTGCGGCGGTGATCGCGGGCGCCGTCCATCCAGGCACCGCCACGCTTGTTGGCGCGGGCATAGAGGTCGAAGAAGAAGCGGCCGACGTGCTGGCCGTTTTCCTTGATTTCGAACAGGCGAACGTCCGGGTGCCAGGTATCGAAGCCTTTCAGCTCGGCGATCTCAATGCCGTACAGGCGCTGGACGATGGCGAACAGCCCACCCAGAACCTTGTCGATCGGGAAGTACGCGCGAAGGGTTTCCTGGGCAACGCTGTAGCGCTGCTCGCGAAGTTTTTC
Organism: Pseudomonas sp. GW822-FHT07A10; assembly: GCF_058798795.1. NCBI lineage: Bacteria > Pseudomonadati > Pseudomonadota > Gammaproteobacteria > Pseudomonadales > Pseudomonadaceae > Pseudomonas > Pseudomonas sp. GW822-FHT07A10. The sequence goes on along the minus strand of NZ_JBXAKV010000027.1, from coordinate 23,395 downwards.
ACCGTAGAAACCGCTGTCCCAGCTTTGCAGGTCCGGGCAACCCTGTTCGGCGGCGTAGGCCTTGAGCTGCTCCAGATCCCGGACGGCGAACGGCTTGCTGCGCTTGGCCAGGTCGCGCAGGAAGCTGAGAACCTGATCGCTGGATTCGGCCATTTTGGTCGCCAGACTCAGCTCCGAGAAGCTGGTGAAACCCAATAGTTTTGCCAGTTCCTGACGCAGGTCGAGGATTTCTTCCATGACCGGGCCGTTATCGTTCTGACCGGCATTCGGGCCTTGGTCCGACGCACGGGTGCAGTAGGCGGCGTAGACTTCTTCGCGCAGGGCGCGGTCCTGGGCGTAGGTCATCACCGCGTAGTAACTCGGGAATTCCAGGGTGATCAGCCAGCCGTCGAGGTCTTTGGCTTGCGCGGCGGCGGCCATCTGCGCCTTGGCCGAATCGGTCAGGCCAGCGAGGGCGGCTTCGTCAGTGATGTGCTTGGTCCAGGCCTGAGTGGCGTCGAGCAACTGGTTGGAGAAGCGACTGCCCAGCTCCGACAGTTTGCTCTGCACGTCGGCATAACGCTTTTGTTCGGCTTCAGGCAGGTCGATACCCGACAGGCGGAAGTCACGCAGGGCGTGCTCCAGGATGGTTTTCTGCGCCACGTCGAAACCGGCGGCCTCAGGACTGTTCGCCAGCGCTTCATAGGCCTGAAACAGTTCACGGTTCTGGCCCAGCTCGGTGGCGTAGGTGCTCAGGGCCGGCAGGCAGGACTCGTAAGCCTCGCGCAACTCAGCGCTGTTGCACACGGCATTGAGGTGGCTGACCGGGCTCCAGGCGGCGCCCAGACGATCGTTGAGTTCGTCCATCGCCAGCACCAGGCCGGCCCAGGTCGGTTGTTTGGCCTGGGTCTTGAGGATTTCGACAATGGCGGCGCGGTTGTCAGCCAGGATTTTTTCAATGGCCGGTTGCACGTGTTCGGCACGGATCGCCGAGAACGGCGGCAGGTCGTAGGACTGCAGAAGAGGGTTGTTCACGCTCACGGTTGGCACCTTGGCTGGAAAACATGCGGGAAGAAACATGCGCCCATCTTAATTACAATCGACGTTCACCGCAGCTATCGGCAACAGAGAGAAACCCTATCGTGACCCTTCGCAAGTATCAGAACTACACGCCGCTGCTGGGCAAAGGCGCTTTTGTCGACGGCTCGGCAGTGGTGATCGGCGACGTCGAAATCGGCGAAGACAGCTCCGTCTGGCCGCTGACGGTGATCCGCGGCGACATGCATCGCATCCGGATCGGTGCGCGCACCAGCGTGCAGGACGGCTGCGTGTTGCACATCACCCATGCAGGGCCATTCAACCCCGATGGCTTTCCGTTACTGATCGGCGACGATGTGACCATCGCGCATAAAGTCATGCTTCATGGTTGCGCCGTGGGCAACCGGATTCTGATCGGCATGGGCAGCATCGTCATGGACGGTGCGGTGGTCGAGGACGATGTGATCATCGGCGCCGGTAGCCTGGTGCCACCGGGTAAGCGCCTGGAAAGCGGTTTTCTTTATGTCGGGAGCCCGGTGAAACAGATCCGGCCGCTGACGGACAAGGAAAAAGCCTTTTTCACCTACAGTGCAGCGAATTACGTGAAGCTCAAGGACCTGCATCTGGCCGAAGGCTACGACCAGCTCTAAGCCTCTTGATAACGGAAAGCGTCTCGCTATTGCTCAGGAATTTCCATGCATTACCAAACCGTACTGTTCGACCTCGATGGCACGCTGACCGACCCGCGCGAAGGCATCACCCGCTCCATCCAGTTCGCCCTGAGCAAACTGGGTATCGATGAACCGGACCTGACCAGGCTCGAACATTTCATTGGCCCGCCATTGTTGCAGGCGTTCATGCAGTTCTATGACTTCGACGAACCCAAGGCCTGGGAGGCAGTGAACTTCTATCGTGAACGCTTCAAGGTCACCGGCCTGTATGAAAACCGTGTGTTCGACGGGGTTATACCGTTGCTGGAAACCCTCGGTGGGCAAGGGCGACAGCTGTACATCGCGACCTCCAAGCCATGGGTTTTCGCCCGGGAAATTGCCCGGCACTTCGACTTCGCCAAGCATTTCAAGATGATTTATGGCAGTGAGCTGGATGGCACGCGGACCAACAAGGTCGAGCTGATTGCACACTTGATGGCCGAAGAAGGTCTCGACCCGGCCAATACGCTGATGATCGGCGACCGTAAGCACGACCTGATCGGTGCCCGCAGCAATGGGCTGGACGCGGCAGCGGTGGGTTATGGGTTTGGCAGCCGGGAAGAATTGAGCGCCGAAGCACCGGCGTATCACTTCGAGACGCTGGATGAGTTGCATCAGGCGTTTTTGCAGCGCTGATCAAATCCCTTCGCGGGCAAGTCCGCGAAGGGGCCCGTTCAGCCACCGGAATTCGCTGATCCTGCCAACGCCCTCAACGCCGCCTTGCGCTCCCCAACCGGCAACGTGCCCACCTTCTCCACTGCCGCATAAAACCTCACCCAATCCCCATCGACCTGCCTGAACAGTGCGGTAAACGCTGGCACCCACTGGTCATACAAACCAAACGGCAATAATCGGGCGTTGTTCATCGGGGCGTTGATCCATGCATCGTAGCGATTGTTGCCAGCCCATTGGCAGTCGCGCAGGGTCCTGTACTCACGGCGCAGTTGTTCGAACTCGGCCGCTTTTCGCTCACGCATTTGGTCGGTCGGCAGCGGCAAGGCGTAAAGCCGTTCAAGCCGGGTGCGGGTGTCCAGAATCAATTGGATGAACTGGTCGCGTTGGCGTACCAGCGCTCCATTATCCGGCGGCATGTCTCGGAATGCGCGCCATTGGCGAGTGCCTTCCTGTTCGACGAACGTGGCGAAGGACTCGTTGAACTCGGTGTCGTCTTTCACATAAAAACGTTGGTGCGCGAGTTCGTGAAAAATCAGCGTGGCCAACCGTTCGTCGCCCCACGCCATCATCGAGCTAATAATCGGATCGTTGAACCAACCGAGCGTCGAATAGGCCTCGACGCCGCCGATCGACACGTCCATACCTTGCAGGCGTTGCAAGGCGGCCTCACCGCGAGCAGCACTCTGACTGTAAAAACCGCGATAAGCGACGCAGCCGGCAACGGGGAAGCAATGGTTCTGCGGCTTGAGCGAAAACTCCGGCGTGGCGAAGACATTCCAGACTACATACGGTCGGCCGATGTCGGCGTACAAACGGTAGCTCTGGTTGTCCGGCAGATGCAGGTGTTGGCTGGCGAACGTTCGGGCCTTTTGTGACTGGGCCAGGTGCGCACGCAATTGCCGGTCGCGGTCGGGGTCGGCAATCACATTGGCAATCGGTTCCCGGGCCCGCAGCAAGTGCAGCTGACCACTGGCCAATTGGCCGTAATAGCTGACGCTCGCGCAGCCGTTGAGCGACAAAAGAAAAACACCCGGAAACAAAATGCGTAAAACGCGATCAAGTAACCCAAGGCTTGGACGCGGCCTGATCAAAATAAAAAAATTCCTGGAAAGTCTGCCCGCAAGACTATCCCGCCTATTGGAGCTCCGCTATGCGCAAATTGATGCTGACGGGAGGCCTGCTGATGCTGGCCGGCTGTGCCGGATTGCCCACCCCTGATCCTTCGCAGGCCTGGATCGATCTGGATTCACGGCAGGAGGACACCGCGCTGCAAGCGCTGGAAGTCGATAACAAGGCTTCCATCGACAAGCGCTATTTCCAGGTGCAGCCCGGCAGCCATGAGCTGAAGGTTCGCTACTTGTTTGCGGTCCAGCCGACCAACATTGGCCCCGATGCCGAGCCGTTGTGGCGTGACTGCCAGTTGAATGTGAAATTCAAGGACTTCAACGCCGGGCAGCGGTATCAGCTGCAAGCGGGGAATATCGGCTTTCGGCCGTGGGCAAAGCTTTATGATCAGCAGCGAAAAGTGATTGGGCAGGGTAAGCCAGCGGGCTGCCAACGCACCTGATCGGCGCTATGCTGAATGACCAGTCCTTGGGATATTCATCATGCGCAGGTTGTTGCTGTTGCTCGCTGCAGGTGCCTTTGTCGGCTGCACGAGTCCGTTGCCGGCGGTCAATCCGCAGATGGCCTGGGTCGACTTCGCTACGCCAGTTCCCGGCGGGAAACTGCTGATGGCCGATCGTCTGGACAACCAGCGGTTGAGCGATGGCCGTTACTTTCAGGTCACCCCGGGTAGTCATGAGCTCAGGGTACGTTTTGACTTTGAAGTGTTTGGCGGAGGGCCGGGTTTGCTGAACACTCCTCTGGAGCGAATATGCTACCTGACCATCAATTACGACCATTTCGAGGCCGGCCAGCGTTATCTGCTGGAAGCTCGCTCCATAGCGTTCACCCCCAGCGCCCGGCTGTATAACGCCAAGCGGGAGATTGTCGCCGAAGATCGCGAGAGCTACTGCCTCATGTGAGGTGAATCAACTGTCATTTTTTTGGTAGATGACTTTCTTCGTGCCGCTTTCGCACGTGCCGACCACCATATTCTGATCGTGCACTTCGTCGTTGGTGACGATTTCCAGGGTGTAGGACGAAACGTTATTGGCCTGGATCTTGGCTTCGATCTCGGCCTTGAGTTCTTCACAGGATTTCGGTGCCGCGAGGGCCGATGTGGCCAGCGTGCAACAGATAACCGCCAAGGCAAAACGTTTCATGGTTGAAGCTCCCTTGAGGCAGCGCGCACGGTGATGCGCTAAAGCTGCTGTCATTTATTCGACCACAATTACGCCAGCCAGGTTTTGTTTCAACGCAAAAAAGATCGCAGTTTTCGACAGCGCCTACCGATCAATCAATAATCCAGGCGCTGCCGACGGCTGCGATCTTTTATCGGTTTAGCTGACCAGCGTCGCATCCAGGCTGATTTTCGCATTCAGCACCTTGGACACCGGGCAGCCCTCTTTGGCCTTGTTGCTCAGTTCTTCGAATTGCGCCTGGGTCGCCCCGGGGATTTTCGCCTTGAGGATCAGTTTCACCGCGGTGATTGCAAAGCCACCGTCCACCTGGTCCAGGGTAACTTCGGCGTTGGTGTCGATGCTGTCGGCCTTGAGGCCGGCCTCACCGAGAATCATTGAAAACGCCATGGAGAAACAGCCAGCGTGGGCCGCGCCGATCAACTCCTCCGGATTGGTGCCTTTACCGCCTTCGAAACGGGCCTTGAAGCCGTAGGGCGCTTCTCTGAGTACACCGGTTTCCGTGGAAATCGTGCCGATGCCGGTCTTCAGATCACCTTCCCAATGAGCCGATGCTTTCTTTGTGATAGCCATGTCTCTGCCTCCTCAAAATCCGGCGCGAACCGTCACGCCTTCGTGATTTTCTGTTGTCAGGGTTCTGAGGATAGACCGTCAGACAAAGTTCACCTCATCCGATCAGTCCGCTCATTGCGCAGGAATTTAGTCTCTTCTATTGAAACTCGGGTATATGCCCTCATTGCATAGAACACGCTTATAGCCTCGGCAGGTTTTCGTTGGTGAAAAACCTGCTTACCCATTGGAGAAGCAGGTTTATGAAACGACTGTCTGAGATCAAGTTTTCGACCCTCGATCTGGTGCCCGTGCGCGAGAACGGCAGTGCGGCCCAGTCTCTGCGCAATTCCCTGGACCTGGCGCAGCACGTCGAAAAATTCGGCTACAACCGCTTCTGGGTCGCCGAACACCACAATATGGACGGGATCGCCAGTTCGGCGACCTCGGTGCTGCTGGGCTATCTGGCCGGCGGCACTTCGACCATACGCGTCGGTTCGGGGGGCGTGATGCTGCCCAACCATGCGCCACTGGTGATCGCCGAGCAGTTCGGCACCCTTGAAAGCCTGTATCCAGGCCGGATCGACCTGGGCCTGGGGCGCGCGCCCGGCTCCGATCAAATGACCGCCCGCGCTTTGCGTCGCGAGCGTTCCGGCAGCGCCGACGATTTCCCGGAAGACGTGGCCGAGTTGATGCGCTACCTCGGCCCACGCACGCCGGATCAGCGGATCATTGCCATGCCGGGTACCGGCACCAATGTCCCGGTCTGGTTGTTGGGTTCGAGCCTGTTCAGTGCGCAGCTGGCCGGTGAGCGCGGATTGCCCTACGCCTTCGCTTCACATTTCGCACCGCGCTTCATGCATGAAGCGATTCGCGTCTACCGCAATCACTTCAAGCCATCAGCGGTGTTGGATAAGCCTTACGTGATGCTCGGTGTGCCGCTGGTGGCGGCAGACACCGACGAGCAGGCCGATTACCTGGCCACTTCGGTGTACCAGCGGATTCTTGCGTTGATGCGTGGCCAGAGCCTGGTGCAACGCCCACCCGTGAAGACCATGGACGGCCTGTGGCTGCCCCATGAGAAAGAAGCGGTCGGTGATTTCCTGGGGCTGGCGATGGTCGGCAGCCCGCAGAAAATCCGCGCCAAGCTTGAGGTGCTGATCGAACAGACCCAGGCGGATGAACTGATTTTCACCTGTGATCTGTATGAACATGCCGATCGCGTGCACTCCTATGAACTGTTGGCGCAGGTCATGAAGGGCTGACACTTAAACGACATCCACAAAAAGCCGACGCCGTGGCGTCGGCTTTTTGTTATTGAGGGAAGTCAGCCCTGTTTGTAAACGATTACCTTGGAGCCCTTCTCACATTTCCCGACGACTTTTCCACCGGCAGCAGTGCTTTTGTCGACGATCTCCAGTGAGTAATTGGAAACACCCTTGGCGTCCAGTTTTGCAGCGATTTCGGCTTTCAGCTCTTCACACGACTTGACCTGGGCAAAGGCTGTTCCCGCAAGGCTCAACAAACCTACCGCCAGAATAAACTTCTTCATGGGTTGCACTCCTTGGTCGAATCAATAGAGGGAGGGCATCCAGCTACCGACTGGATGCGCTCACCCTGTAGCGCTTTGCTGTTTCCTATGGCATTCAGTCGGCGCGCAAGTTCAGACGGCTGGCTCAAACTCAGCTGCTGGCAATCCGGAACCCGACTTTGAGTGTCACCTGGAAGTGTGCAGCTTTGCCGTCCTTGATATGCCCGCGGGTTTCGGTCACTTCAAACCATTCCATGTACTTGAGGCTTTTGTTGGCTTCGGCCAGGGCGTTGTTGATGGCGTCTTCAATGCTGCTGGTGGACGAGCCAACCAGTTCGACTTTCTTGTAGGTGTGATGGTCAGACATGGCGTTCTCCTTGAGGTGTGAAATACAGCCTAGCAGTGATTTTTCTGATTTCTTCTGTCGACCAATCCGTAGTGACGTTCAGATTTACTGCACTTTCTCGAACCCCTGAAGTCCCAACCAACACACGTCACTCATCAACAATGCAGGAGAGCCATCATGGCCAACACGTCGTTACGCAACGCCTCATTGCAAAGCATGGAAGCCGAGATCGAGAGTCTGTTGAAATCGTTGGAAAGCTTGAAGGACGACGCCTCGGACGAGTCGCGTAAAACTCTCAAGACGTTGAAAAGCAACGCTGAGAACGCGCTGAAACACTCGCGCCATCTGCTTGCCGATGCCTATGAAGAGGTCAAGGTCAAAACCCGTGAAACCGGAATCGCGACACGTGACTACGCCCAGGAACACCCTTGGACTACAGCCGGTGTTGCCGTTGGTGCGCTGGGATTGCTCGCGGCCTACTTATTGTTCAAGCGTGGTCATTAAGGTGTCTGGCGCAGTTCGTTTTTAAGCCACTGCGCCAACTGCCGAGCGCGCCCGTCCGCGGCGCGCTTGGGGAGCCACAACGCCAGTTGCGCCGGGGTTTCACGGAAGCCCCATGGCGCAACCAGGCGACCGGCCTTCACGTCTTCGGCCACCAGCGGCTCGGGCGCGATGGCCACGCCCAGCCCGGCCACTGCCGCTTCCAGCAAATAATACAAATGCTCGAAGCCCTGACCGTACTTCAGCGCCTTGTCGTCGAGGCCGCTTTGCTGTGCCCAGATCGGCCAGGCTTGCGGACGTGAGGTGGTGTGCAGCAAGGGTTCGCTCAACAGTGTGCTTGCTGGTGCGTTTCGTAGCCTTTCGTAGCCGGCAAATCGCGGGCTCATGACCGGGCCGATTCGTTCGCTCACTAACTCGTAGACCTGCATATCTGCCGGCCATGGCGGCTCGGCAAACACCAGCAGGGCATCCAGACCGGGTCGTCGTGGATCGAGATCGCCTTCGCCAGCCGACAGGTGCAAGCGCAGATCCGGCAGGTCCGCATTCAGGCGCCCCAAACGCGGAATGAACCAGCGCGCCAAAAGACTGCCCGAGCAGCCGAGCACGAACGGCGCATCGGCGGTGCTTTGGGTCAGCTCGGCGCAAACGCTGCGCAAACGCTCGAAGGCTTCGCCGCTGGCATCGCGCAATCGAACGCCGGCATCTGTGAGTTTAAGGCCGCGTCCATCCTTGATGAAAAGGCTCACGCCGAGGTGTTCCTCCAGTACCTTGAGTTGCCGGCTGACCGCGCCATGGGTGACGTGCAGCTGTTCGGCAGCCTGACTGACGCTGTTCAGGCGGGCAGTGGCTTCGAAGGCGCGAAGCGCGTTCAGCGGGGGGAGGTCATGGCTCATGGGATCTGTGAGTTTTCCTGACAGGTTGCGGCGATCTTATCGGTTTTCAGCGTGGGATGTCAGGGGTAGAGTGAACCCCATCGTCACCTCTCGAATACAACTGGAGCGACCCATGACCCAGACTAATCTGCGCAACGGCCCCGACGCCAACGGCCTGTTTGGCGCGTTCGGTGGCCGTTACGTCGCCGAAACCCTGATGCCGTTGATCCTCGATCTGGCCCGTGAATACGAAGCAGCCAAGGAAGATCCGGCATTCAAAGAAGAATTGGCCTACTTTCAGCGTGATTACGTCGGACGTCCAAGCCCACTGTATTTCGCCGAACGCCTGACTGAGTTCTGCGGTGGCGCGAAAATTTACCTCAAGCGCGAAGAGCTGAACCACACCGGCGCGCACAAGATCAACAACTGCATCGGCCAGATCCTGCTGGCGCGGCGCATGGGCAAGAAACGCATCATCGCCGAGACCGGCGCCGGCATGCACGGTGTGGCGACCGCCACCGTGGCCGCGCGTTTCGGCCTCGAATGCGTGATCTACATGGGCACCACTGACATCGAACGTCAGCAAGCCAACGTGTTTCGCATGAAGCTGCTGGGCGCCGAAGTGATCCCGGTAGTCGCGGGCACCGGCACCCTCAAAGACGCAATGAACGAAGCCCTGCGTGACTGGGTGACCAACGTCGACAGCACTTTCTACCTGATAGGCACCGTGGCCGGTCCGCACCCGTACCCGGCCATGGTTCGCGACTTCCAGGCCGTCATCGGCAAGGAAACCCGCGAGCAGTTGCAAGCCCAGGAAGGTCGTCTGCCAGACAGCCTGGTGGCGTGCATCGGCGGCGGTTCCAATGCCATGGGCCTGTTCCACCCGTTCCTCGATGACAAGAGCGTCGAGATCATCGGCGTCGAAGCGGCCGGCTACGGCATCGAAACCGGCAAGCACGCGGCCAGCCTGAACGGTGGCGTACCAGGCGTGCTGCACGGTAACCGTACGTTCCTGTTGCAGGACGATGATGGCCAGATCATTGACGCGCACTCGATTTCAGCCGGTCTCGACTATCCAGGCATCGGCCCTGAACACGCCTGGTTGCATGACATCGGCCGCGTCCAGTACACCTCGGTGACCGACGACGAAGCCCTCGACGCATTCCATAAGTGCTGCCGCCTGGAAGGGATTATTCCTGCACTGGAAAGCGCCCATGCCTTGGCCGAAGTGTTCAAGCGCGCACCGACCCTGCCGAAAGATCACCTGATGGTGGTCAACCTGTCCGGCCGTGGCGACAAAGACATGCAAACCGTGATGCACCACATGGAAAACTCTCAACAAGTGCAGTCCAAGCAGGAGAAACACTGATGAGCCGCCTGCAAACGCGTTTTGCCGAACTCAAGGAACAGAACCGCGCCGCCCTGGTGACCTTCGTGACCGCCGGCGATCCGAGCTATGACACGTCCCTGGCGATCCTCAAAGGTTTGCCCGGTGCTGGTGCTGATGTGATCGAGTTGGGCATGCCCTTCACCGATCCGATGGCCGACGGCCCGGCGATCCAGCTGGCCAACATCCGTGCTTTGGGCGCCAAACAGAACCTGGCGAAAACCCTGCAAATGGTTCGCGAGTTCCGCGAAGGCAACAGCGAGACTCCGCTGGTGTTGATGGGTTACTTCAACCCGATTCACATGTACGGCGTGCCGCGTTTCATCGCTGAAGCCAAAGAAGCCGGTGTCGATGGCCTGATCGTGGTCGACATGCCGCCAGAACATAACGCTGAATTGTGCGACCCGGCACAGGCGGCGGGCCTGGACTTCATCCGTCTGACCACTCCGACGACTGACGATGGGCGTCTGCCGACCGTTCTGAATGGCAGTTCCGGATTTGTTTACTACGTGTCGGTAGCGGGTGTGACCGGTGCGGGTGCGGCGACTCTGGAACATGTCGAAGAGGCCGTCACCCGTCTGCGTCGCCATACCGATCTGCCGATCAGTATCGGCTTCGGTATTCGCACACCGGAACAGGCAGCGGCCATCGCGCGTCTGGCCGATGGTGTGGTGGTGGGATCGGCGCTGATCGATCACATCGCCAACGCCTCGACCCCGGATCAGGCTGTGGAGGGCGTACTCAGCCTGTGCGCGGCCTTGTCCGATGGCGTGCGTAAAGCGCGGGTCAGCTGAAAGTAAGAGAGGAATTAGTGCCTCGCGGCACAGCACATACAGCAAGACCGAGGGCTTCAGGACTACGTTCTGAAGCCCTTTTTGCTTTCAGGGCAACTCCAACCCACCCGCAGCCTTGTGCAACTTCCTCAAATGTTCGCCAACCTGTTTCAGGTTCTCTTCGTTGGCGGCCATTTCAGCAGCGCGGCTTGGCTCGAGCAGCGCTCGCACTTCCTTGTCGAGGTCCCCGGTCAGCACTTGAAGCTGCTTCTGACGCAGATTGCTTTCCGACTCCAGGCGTGTCCACTCGTTCGGCTGCGGCAAGCCATAGCCACCAGTGCCGAGCAGTTCGGCCGGACGGCTGAGGAAGCCGCTATTGGCGAGAATCTGCTGCAAGGTCGCGTTGGCTTTATCCATACCGCCGTTATTCAATTCCCGAGCGCCCAGGTAGCGCTGTTTGACTTCGTCCTGAGCCAACACTAATTGTTGGCGGAAGCTCGCCTGCTCCAGTAACAGCAATGCCGCGCTGGTGCGCAGGTCCGCCTGGTCAATCCATTTGCGGCGCTCATCAGCTTTCAATGCCAGCCAGTCTTCGACCTTTTCCTGCTTGATCGGCAAATGCTTTTTCAGCACCTCGAACATCGCTTGATAACGCTCGCGGAAGGAGTCGAAGCGATAGCCCAGGCGTAACGCTTCGCGAGGGTCGTCGAGCACGCTGGTATCCGCCAGTCCGCGGCTCTTGAGTACTTCCAGCAAGCCGTTGGGCATGATGCTGTCGAGCCCTGTCAACTGGGCGTTATTGCTGCCGCTGCGCAGCAGTTTCAGGCTTTCCACGGCGCAGTTGTTGGACAGGAAGAAGTAATTGCCGTCGTAACTCCAGTGCATCTCGGCGGCGTGTTCCACCACATCTTCGATCTCGCTGCGCGACAGGTTCAGCGGTACCGAGGCCAGGCTGCGCAGTTCGGTCTTGGTGTATTCGTCGATCACCTGGGCCAGCGGCAACACAAACAGGCGCGATGGGTATTTGCCCACCAGCCCATCCCAACTCGACAACTGTACGTCGCCGACGAAGGCGCGGTAGGACAGCACCAGATGTTGATCCAGATCGAGGCGGCAATCCGGCCCGCGAGGCCGACCGGGCGCGCAGATCACCAGTCGCAGCATGCTGTGACCCCAGCGGCTGACCCAGTTCTGGTTGGCTTCTGCCAGCAGATAGTCGACGGCATACACCCGTTCCGGATCGACCTGGCCCAAGGGCTGTTTGGCGAAATCGTTACCCGCATTGAGGAAGGCGAATGATCGGGCGCAGGTGTCTTTGGCGGCGGGCGCCCAGCCGAAGTGTTCTTTGTAGTAGCGATACAGCGCAGGGCGACGGCAGGCATAGCTTGGGTCGAGGAGGAAGTACTCCATGTTGACCGCGACGAACTCCTTCGGGCTGCTCGTCTCGTAGATGTCCGGGCTGCGGGCAATCTGCCGGTTGTGCTGTTCGCGCTCACCGCGCCGACCGACGTATTGCGGCCAGCCGGCCAGATCGAGCAGGCGAGGGTCGTCGCTGAGGGTCCAGCGTCGGTCGGTCTGTCCGCGGCACTGATCCGGGATGCCGATCAGTCCGGAGCTGCTGTTACGTTGTGTGCAGCGCTGGATCAGTGTGCGCTCGGCGTCCGGCCACAGGCGTGCGCGGTCGTAGATGTGGGTGAGCTCGTGCAACACCGTGGCGAGCAGTTCCTGGCGCACGGTGCCGTGGGGACGATAGGTTTTTTTGGTCGCGGCGCTGCCGTCGGTGAGGCTGGCGAGCAGGTTGCGATTCAGGTCGAGCTCGGACACCAGCGATGCCTGGCCATAGGCATTGCTCGGCATGTTGTCGGTCCAGCCGACATCGATGTGCCGGTCCAGCTGCTCGATGAAGCGTGGCGGTAACGCCTGCATGGCTTCATCGAGCAGCGCCTGACTGGCCTGCTGTTGCGCGGGGCTCAGGCCTTCGGTCTTGAGCCGTAATTGCAGGCCGGCCTGGGCCGTGTTGCCAAGCAGCAACACAACCCCGGCCAGCAGCCAGGCGCTTAGTGATTTCACAGTGCGAGGATGGCTTCGGCGAGAACCTGATCACTGGCGTCGCGGGCTTCCGGTACGCGGGTGCGCAAGGTGTCGAAGGCCGCTTCCAGGTGTGCACCACGGATTTCACCCTCGCTGGCGACGAAACTGGCCGCATCGTCGTGGGCTTCACGGACGATCTTCGAATCACGGATGGACGTGGTGGTATCGGAAGTGAAATCAAGCGTGCGCTGGGAGGCACGAATGATCATGTTACTGGTGGCTACCAGGGTGTGGGCCTGGGCCACGTCGGCCAACAACAGCAGGCCAAGGGTGGCAGCAATCAGCGGGCTACGCATGGAGTGACTCCGGAGAAACAAGGATAACTATTGGACGAGAATTGCCTGCGCCAGTTCAAGGTCGCTGGCATGAAGTTTTGGCTGGGTCCGGCGCAGGTAGATCAAGGCCGATTCCAGTTGTGCTCCTCGCAGTTGGCCGTCACTGGCGATGAACGCTGCAGCGTCATCCCGGGCGGCGATCAGCATTTTATGGTCGAAGGGCGCGGAGGTCACCATGCTGGTGGCGTAACCACTGGCTACGGTGCCTTGTGTAGACAGGTTGAAAGCGTCGAAGGCATGGGCTGAACCCGACCAGCAGGCCGCGAGAAAAACCGGAGTGATCAACAGACTTGAAAGAAAACGCATGAGGCTCGATAGCTGAAAGCGAGCCCCAAGGCTAGCGCAATGCCCGGGCTAGAGCCAGCGCCGAAACATTGGGACACGACGGGCGTGTCCCGGTTCAGCGCAGTTGCCTAGATCGTCAGGATGGCCTGGGCCAGCTGTGCGTCGGTCGCATTCAGTTGTGGAGCCTGTTGGCGGATATGGTTGAGCGCGCTTTCCAGTTTCACGCCACGGATGGCACCTTCACTGGCAACGAAGCTGGCGGCATCGTCACGGGCAGCACGGACGATTTTGTTGTCGCGAAAGGAGGACGAGATATCCGAAGTCGCGTCGGAGGAAGCCTTCAGGCCATTAACGATGGAGTCGGTGGTCACGATAAAACTGGAGGCGTGGGCATTGGCAGCCATGGCAAGCAGGGCTGCAGCGCTGAGCAGGCGAAGGGGGGACATGAGGTAGCTCCTTTGGATAGACCGATAGAGAGGTGGCACAGGATCAGACGCCTGTCGTCTTAAAGCGTTCGCCACGTTTTATACAGATATTAGGCCTGCATACATCGGTTAGAACAGTCCCGCTTGTTCATGCAGGCGAGCGCAGACACACATAAAATAAACTGTACTGGTTGTTTTTATATATTTAAAAACTGTAACTGTCGGTGATTTTCTCTTCTGTACGCCCCCAATATGAAGCCCTGAAACGACAAAACCCGTCGTGGTTTCCCACGACGGGTTCTGTTTGTTCAATTCGGGTTGCTGGCGGTGGACCCGGTGGGTCAGAGCCAGCGACGCTAACTTAGCGCCAGAACGGCTTGCTCAGCTCTTCGTAGCGTTGTGCTTCGCTAATCCCGGCGTCAGCCAGCAGACGCGAATCCAGGCGAGCCAGTTGATGGCGGCTGGAGATGCGGCGCTGCCACAGCATCAGGTTGGCGATAACGCGCAAAGGCAGGGAAGCCTGGGTTTTTGCAGCAGTGTCTTCGAAGAACAGCTCGGAACTGAGTGTACGTTCCATGGTTGACATCCTTCCGCTTATGGCGGGATTAGGTAGTGGTTTAACTTTGACTGATGCCAATGATCCTCTCGTTTGGCCAGTCTCTGTAGATACAGTTCACCTGTATTGTGAGAGACCAGTTAACTGTTAAACGGTGGTGTACTGGTCTAAATTGAGGCAACTGTACCTATCGGCACCATTGTGGTGCATTTATAGGGGTTAGGCTGGAAAAGGTAGGCAATTACGGTAGGAAAAGACCGGTACAGCAGTACAGTTTTTGATTGAAAAGAATGCTGCAACAGCGAGCTGACGAAACTGTGTTTGCGTCAGCTGCTATCTGTATCAATTACACCGCCAGCATGCGCCCGGTTTCTTCCAGGTTCATGTGCCAGCTCAGTGCGTCACGCAGGATATGCGGGGTATGCCCGCCGACTGCGCAAGCAGCAGTGAAGTAGTCATTCAGGGCCGGGCGATAGTCCGGGTGAACACAGTTATCGATAATGACGCGGGCACGCTCACGCGGCGCCAGGCCTCGGAGGTCGGCCAGGCCGATCTCGGTCACGAGAATATCGACGTCATGTTCTGTGTGATCGACGTGGCTGACCATGGGAACCACGCTGGAAATCGCCCCGCCCTTGGCGATCGACTTGGTGACAAAAATCGCCAGGTGCGCATTGCGCGCGAAGTCGCCCGAGCCGCCGATGCCATTCATCATCCGCGTGCCGCAGACGTGAGTGGAGTTGACGTTGCCGTACAGGTCGAACTCCAGCGCAGTGTTGATGCCGATGATGCCCAGGCGCCGCACCACTTCGGGGTGATTGGAGATTTCCTGGGGGCGCAGCACCAGCTTGTCCTTATAGTGCTCCAGATTCCCGAATACATCGGCATTGCGCCGGCTCGACAGGGTGATCGAACTGCCCGAAGCGAAGCTCAACTTGCCGGCGTCGATCAAATCGAAAGTCGAATCCTGCAGCACTTCGGAGTACATAGTCAGGTCTTCGAATGGCGAGTCGATCAAGCCGCACATCACCGCGTTGGCGATACTGCCAATACCGGCTTGCAGCGGGCCGAGTTTGTTGGTCATGCGACCGGCAGCCACTTCTTGCTTGAAGAAGTCGATCAGGTGGTCGGCGATGGCCTGGGTGTCCACATCCGGCGGCAGCACAGTAGAGGGCGAGTCGGATTGATTAGTGATCACGATCGCGACGATTTTTTCCGGCGGTATCGGGATGGCAGTGCTGCCGATACGGTCATCGACCTTCACCAGTGGAATAGGCGTGCGGGTAGGCCGGTAGGTAGGGATATAGATGTCGTGCAAGCCTTCGAGATTCGGGTTGTGCGCCAGATTGATCTCGACGATCACGTGTTTGGCGAAAATCGCGAAGCTGGCCGAGTTGCCTACCGAAGTGGTCGGCACTATATGGCCCTGCTCGGTGATCGCCACGGCTTCGATCACCGCGATGTCCGGCAGCTTGAGTTGCTGGTTACGCAGCTGCTCTACGGTTTCCGACAGGTGCTGGTCGATGAACATGACTTCGCCGGCATTGATCGCCTTGCGCAGAGTGCTGTCCACCTGGAACGGCATGCGTCGCGACAGTACACCGGCTTCAGTCAGCTGTTTGTCGAGGTCGTTGCCCAGGCTGGCGCCGGTCATCAAGCTTATTTTCAGCGGCGTGACCTTGGCGCGCTCGGCCAGTGCATGAGGCACGGCCTTGGCTTCGCCGGCTCGGGTAAAGCCGCTCATGCCGACGGTCATGCCGTCCTGAATCAGAGCGGCAGCGTCGGCGGCGCTCATTACCTTGTCCAACAATGAAGGCAAGCGAATACGGTCACGGTACATGATTGTTATCTCGGGCAACGGAAGCAAGGTGCGCAGTCTAGTGAATTCGAGCGGTGCCCGTCCCGCTACCAAGGTCGCATTCGGGGCGTCTATTCCGGTGCTTTCAGGCAAAACACCTTTACAGGATCGGTAACAGACGCAAACAAAAACGCCCCGACGAGTCGGGGCGTTCAGGTTGCCGAAGGGGTTTACTCGACGGCTTTAACCATGTCTTCGATGACTTTCTTGGCGTCGCCGAAAACCATCATGGTCTTGTCCAGATAGAACAACTCGTTGTCCAGGCCGGCATAGCCGCTGGCCATCGAGCGCTTGTTGACGATGATGGTCTTGGCCTTGAACGCTTCGAGAATCGGCATGCCGGCAATCGGCGATTTCGGGTCGTTCTTGGCTGCCGGGTTCACCACGTCGTTGGCGCCGAGCACCAGCACCACGTCGGCCTGGCCGAACTCGGAGTTGATGTCTTCCATCTCGAACACCTGGTCGTAAGGCACTTCGGCCTCGGCCAGCAATACGTTCATGTGGCCAGGCATCCGGCCGGCAACCGGGTGAATCGCATACTTCACGGTTACGCCGCGGTGGCTCAGTTTCTCGGTTAGCTCTTTAAGCGCGTGCTGCGCCCGTGCTACCGCCAGGCCATAGCCTGGAACGATGATCACGGTGTCGGCGTTGGTCAGCAGGAAGGTGGCGTCATCAGCCGAACCGGATTTCACCGGACGGGCTTCTTTGGAGCCCGCCGGGCCAGCATCCGCGGTGTTGCCGAAGCCGCCGAGCAGTACGTTGAAGAACGAACGGTTCATCGCCTTGCACATGATGTACGAGAGGATCGCACCGCTTGAGCCCACCAGCGAGCCGGCAATGATCAGCATCGAGTTGTTCAGCGAGAAGCCGATACCCGCTGCTGCCCAACCGGAGTAGCTGTTGAGCATCGACACCACGACGGGCATGTCGGCGCCGCCGATCGGGATGATGATCAGCACACCCATCACGAAGGCCAGGGCCAGCATCAGGGCAAAGGCGCTGAAGTTTCCGGTCAGCATGAACGTGACACCCAGTGCCAGCGTCGCCAGACCCAACAGCAGGTTCAGTTTGTGCTGACCGCTGAACTGTACTGGTGCGCCCTGGAACAGGCGGAACTTGTACTTGCCCGACAGCTTGCCAAACGCGATCACCGAACCGGAGAAGGTGATTGCACCGATGGCCGCGCCGAGGAACAGCTCCAGACGGTTACCCGCCGGAATCGAATCGCCCAGATGTTTAACGATGCCCAACGATTGCGGCTCGACGACGGCTGCAATGGCGATGAACACCGCTGCCAGACCGATCATGCTGTGCATGAAGGCGACCAGCTCCGGCATTTTGGTCATTTCAACGCGCTTGGCCATGATCGAACCGGCGGTACCGCCGGCCAGCAGACCGACGATGACGTAGCCGATGCCGGCGGTAGCACCGCCTTGCTCAATGGAGAGCGCCGCCAGCTTATAGATGAGACCGATGGTGGTGAGGATCGCCAAGGCCATGCCGAGCATGCCGTACACGTTGCCGCGCCGCGACGTGGTCGGGTGCGACAGGCCTTTGAGGGCCTGGATGAAGCAGATCGACGCGATCAGGTACAGCGTCGTTACCAGATTCATGCTCATTACTTGGGCGCCTCTTCTTGTACGGCTTTCGGGGCTTTTTTCTTGAACATCTCAAGCATGCGACGGGTGACCAGGAAACCACCGAACACGTTCACGGCCGCCAGAGCCACCGCCAGGGTGCCCATGGTTTTGCCCAATGGTGTTACGGTCAAAGCGGCCGCCAGCATCGCGCCGACAATCACAATCGCCGAAATGGCGTTGGTCACCGCCATCAATGGCGTGTGCAGTGCAGGTGTAACGTTCCAGACCACGTGATAACCGACATAAATCGCCAGCACGAAGATGATCAGGTTGTAGATACCGGGGGAGATAAGCTCTTCCATCGTCTGAATCCCTGCTTAGGCGTTTTTGCGGATGACTTGGCCGTCGCGGCACATCAGGCACGCGGCGACGATGTCGTCTTCTAGGTTCACTTCGAACTGGCCTTCCTTGTTGAAGACCAGCTTCAGGAAGTCCAGCAGGTTGCGTGCGTACAGCGCCGAAGCGTCTGCCGCCACCGCACCGGCCAGATTGGTCGGGCCGACAATGGTCACGCCATTCGAGACCACGACCTGGTCCGCCACGGTCAGCGGGCAGTTGCCGCCCTGGGCTGCGGCGAGGTCGATAACCACCGAGCCTGGCTTCATCTGCGCCACAGTTTCGGCGCTGAGTAGTGTCGGCGCCTTGCGGCCCGGGATCAGTGCCGTGGTGATGACGATATCAGCCTGCTTGGCGCGTTCGTGTACGGCCAGGGCCTGACGCTGCATCCAGCTGGCCGGCATGGGACGCGCGTAACCGCCGACACCGACGGCGCATTCGCGCTCTTCATCAGTTTCGTACGGCACGTCGACGAATTTCGCACCCAGGGATTCGATTTGCTCCTTCACCGCAGGACGCACATCGGACGCTTCGATCACGGCACCCAGACGTTTCGCGGTGGCGATCGCCTGCAGACCGGCCACGCCGGCACCGAGAATCAGCACGCGCGCCGCTTTCACGGTGCCCGCAGCGGTCATCAGCATCGGCATGAAGCGAGGGTAGTAGTGAGCGGCCAGCAATACGGATTTGTAACCGGCGATGTTAGCTTGGGAGGACAGCACGTCCAGGCTCTGGGCGCGGGAGGTGCGTGGCGCAGCTTCCAGCGCAAACGCGGTAATGCCGCATTCGGCCAGTTTGGCGATGGTTTCATTGCTGAACGGGTTGAGCATGCCCACCACGACGGTGCCGCTCTTGATCAGCGTCAGTTCGCTGTCGCTGGGGGCGACCACCTTGAGAATCAGCTCGGCACCAAACGCATCGGTGGCGCTGCCAATGGTTGCGCCTGCCGCTTCATAAGCACTGTCGACAACGCTGGCGTTAATGCCGGCGCCGCTTTGTACAGTGACCTTATGACCCTGGCCGATCAGCTTCTTGATGGTTTCCGGGGTTGCAGCAACCCGTGTTTCACCCGTTTGGGTTTCGAGAGGAACACCAATGTGCACGTCAAATCTCCTGCGTGATCTTATTGAGTAAACCCAGGCACTTCGGATGGTGCGGCTGGGGCGGCCGATCAGCACGATCCCGCCAAATCAGGGCGGGGCGCGGCATTTTGCAGGCGAACTTTGTGCCCTTCAAGGGATTATGACGGGTGACGGAAAATTAACTACAAGTCACCCCGTGACCGAATGTCGCACCTTTCCGTTAAATCCCTTGCAGGCCGTGGCTTCTAAGGATTTTTGCCAAAATTCAAGAATTTACACATCCGCACGGTGAATAGGTTGTCATTGCCTGCCAATAGAGGCTCAAAGCCACGTACTCAAAC
This sequence comes from Pseudomonas sp. GW822-FHT07A10, assembly GCF_058798795.1. NCBI lineage: Bacteria > Pseudomonadati > Pseudomonadota > Gammaproteobacteria > Pseudomonadales > Pseudomonadaceae > Pseudomonas > Pseudomonas sp. GW822-FHT07A10. Next base: position 3,782 of record NZ_JBXAKV010000027.1, on the reverse strand, counting down.
GCTTGTGGGACGTTTGTGCTGTTTGTCGGTACAGTCTGTCAATATGCGACAAATACTTATATCTGTAGTGCTTTTGTTTTGCTGACTACGCGGTCAACTAATGGGTGTGAGCCTTTATCCTTCTAGGTTGTAGCTGTGTGCCTGATTTACCAGCCAATCGCGAAAAGCCTTCAAAGAGGCTGATTCGACCTTTCGATCAGGAATCATCAGGTAGTAGGCCTTGATGCTCGATAGTGCTTGGGTATTGGCAATGACCAGACGCTTCTCCGCCAATTCGCGTTGAATCAGGAATGGCGGAATCAGCGCGATCCCCATGTCATGCATCGCTGCTTGGGCGAGCATGGAGAATAGCTCGTAACGCGGTCCTGTCATGTCTCGCGGGATATTCAGGTTCTGGGAGTTGAACCATTGGCGCCAGGCATAAGGGCGAGTGGTCTGTTGCAGCAAGGGCAGCTCGGCGATTTCACCGGGGCTCAGGTTGGTTTTTTGGCCCAGCAGCGTGGGGCTGCACACCGGCATCGGGTTCTCGCCCATTAACCTGTGGGATTCGGTACCTGGCCAGTCGGCGTCGCCGAAATAAATGGCGGCATCGAAGTCGGTGTCGGCAAACAGGAAGGGGCGCGTACGGTTGGTGAGGTTGACTGTCACCTCCGGGTGTTTGTGCTGGAAATCCTTGAGTCGTGGCAGCAGCCATTGAGTGCCGAAGGTCGGAACCACCGCCAGTTCGATCGAGTTGGCTCCTTGTTGGCCCATCACTGACAAGGTGTCCCGTTCAACCGCGTCGAGTTGGGTGGCCACCCTGCGGCTGTAGGAAAGCCCGGCTTCTGTCAGCTTCACTCCGCGCCGTGAACGCCGGAAAAGCTCGACATTGAGGAACTCCTCGAGGCTGGCGATCTGTCGGCAAATCGCTCCCTGAGTGAGAGAAAGCTCCTGGGCCGCCTTGGTAAAGCTCTCGTGGCGCGCTGCCGCTTCAAAGCTGATCAGGGCTGTTGTGCTGGGGATCTTCCTGCGCATGTACGTCAACCTCACTAATGCATTGCATAAAGGCGATTTTGCAACGTTTCGAAGTGAGAAATTAGCACAACAGTATGCGAAAACCTCGTTTGCCGGGACGCCGAACCCGGCCTAGGATCAATCCACGTTATTTGACCTGATTCGAGAGGACTCACTCATGGGCGGTAAAGCTAGCTTCAACTGGATCGATCCCCTGTTGCTGGATCAACAGCTCACTGAAGAAGAACGCATGATTCGCGACACGGCCGAGCAGTTTGCTCAGCAGAAGCTCGCACCGCGTGTTCTCGAAGCTTTCCGTCATGAGAAGACTGACCCGGCGATCTTCCGTGAGATGGGTGAGGTGGGTCTGCTGGGTGCGACCATCCCTGAGCAATACGGTGGCAGCGGCCTGAACTATGTCAGCTACGGCCTGATTGCCCGTGAGGTCGAGCGTGTCGACTCCGGCTATCGCTCGATGATGAGTGTGCAGTCTTCGCTGGTCATGGTTCCGATCAATGAATTCGGCACCGAAGCACAGAAGCAGAAATACCTGCCGAAGCTGGCCACGGGTGAATGGATTGGTTGCTTCGGTCTGACCGAGCCCAACCACGGCTCCGACCCGGGCGCGATGATTACTCGTGCACGCAAAGTGGACGGTGGCTACAGCCTCACCGGCAGCAAGATGTGGATCACCAACAGTCCGATCGCTGATGTATTCGTGGTTTGGGCCAAGGACGATGCGGGCGACATTCGTGGCTTTGTACTGGAGAAGGGCTGGAAAGGTCTGAGCGCTCCGGCGATTCACGGCAAGGTCGGCTTGCGTGCATCCATCACCGGCGAAATCGTCATGGACAACGTGTTTGTTCCTGAAGAGAACATCTTCCCGGATGTCCGTGGTTTGAAAGGCCCTTTTACCTGCCTTAACTCGGCGCGTTACGGCATTTCCTGGGGCGCACTGGGCGCTGCCGAGTTCTGCTGGCACACCGCTCGCCAGTACACCCTGGATCGTCAGCAGTTTGGTCGTCCATTGGCGGCCACTCAATTGATCCAGAAGAAGCTGGCCGACATGCAGACCGAAATCACTCTGGCGCTGCAAGGCTGCCTGCGTCTGGGGCGTATGAAAGATGAAGGCACTGCCGCGGTCGAGATCACTTCGATGATGAAGCGCAACTCCTGCGGCAAGTCCCTCGACATCGCCCGCATGGCGCGCGACATGCTGGGTGGCAATGGTATCTCCGATGAGTTCGGTGTGGCCCGCCACCTGGTCAACCTCGAAGTGGTGAATACCTATGAAGGTACGCATGACGTCCATGCGCTGATCCTCGGTCGCGCGCAGACCGGCCTCCAGGCGTTCTATTAATAGGAGAACGGCCATGGGCGCGCTTTCGCATCTACGGGTACTGGATTTGTCGCGGGTGCTCGCCGGGCCTTGGGCCGGGCAGATCCTTGCGGACCTTGGCGCTGACGTCATCAAGGTCGAGCGCCCGGGCAATGGCGATGACACGCGTGCCTGGGGGCCTCCGTTCCTTAAAGACGCGTATGGCGAGAACACTAGCGAGGCGGCCTATTACTTGTCCGCCAACCGCAACAAGCAATCGGTGACCATCGACTTCACGCGGCCAGAGGGTCAGCGGCTGGTGCGTGAGTTGGCGGCGAAGTCGGATATCCTCATCGAGAACTTCAAGGTCGGTGGTCTTGCGGCGTATGGGCTGGACTACGAGTCGCTAAAGGTGGCCAATCCGAAGCTGATCTATTGCTCGATCACCGGGTTCGGTCAGACCGGCCCGTATGCCAAGCGTGCGGGTTATGACTTCATGATCCAGGGCTTGGGCGGTCTGATGAGTTTGACCGGTCGCCCCGAAGGAGATGAAGGTGCAGGCCCGGTGAAAGTCGGCGTGGCGCTGACAGACATTCTGACTGGGCTCTATTCAACGGTAGCGATCCTGGCTGCGCTGGCTCATCGGGATCATGGTGGTGGCGGTCAGCACATTGATATGGCATTGCTGGACGTTCAGGTGGCGTGTCTGGCGAACCAGGCGATGAACTACCTGACTACGGGCATTGCGCCTAAGCGCCTGGGTAACGCCCATCCGAATATCGTGCCTTATCAGGACTTCCCTACAGCCGATGGCGACTTCATCCTCACCGTGGGTAATGATGGGCAGTTCCGCAAATTTGCGGAGGTGGCCGGGCAGCCGCAGTGGGCGGATGATCCGCGTTTTGCGACCAATAAGTTAAGGGTGGCAAATCGGGCGGTGCTGATCCCGCTGATCCGCCAGGCGACCGTGTTCAAGACCACTGCTGAATGGGTGGCGCAGTTGGAGCAGGCAGGCGTGCCGTGTGGACCGATCAATGATTTGGCCCAGGTGTTTGCGGACCCTCAGGTTCAGGCTCGTGGGTTGGCTATTGAGCTGCCTCATGCTTTGGCCGGGATCGTACCTCAAGTTGCGAGCCCGATACGCCTGTCCGAGACGCCAGTGGAGTACCGTAGCGCACCTCCTTTATTGGGTGAGCACACGCTGGAGGTTTTGCAGCGGGTATTGGGTCTGGATGCCGGTGCAGTCGCTGCTTTCAAAGAGGCGGGGGTGCTCTGAAGTCCTCTTATATATAGAGGGAGTGGTTTTGCTCTCCTTTATAGAAGAAAAGCGGGCGGTTTTCCGGCTTTTTGCAAGCTATTGATAGAAAAGCCAAATTAGAGGTTGACGGCAGATTCTGGACGTCTATAATTCGCCCCACTTCCGGCGCAGTCGAAACGGAAAACTCCTTGGTAAACAACGAGTTACGCAGTT
>NZ_JBXAKV010000026.1:0-46914 GCF_058798795.1 Pseudomonas sp. GW822-FHT07A10 | reverse complement strand
AACTGCGTAACTCGTTGTTTAACAAGGAGTTTTCCGTTTCGACTGCGCCGGAAGTGGGGCGAATTATAGACGTCCAGAATCTGCCGTCAACCCCTGATTTCAGCTTTATTCGGATTTGAGCGTAATACGCGCAAATGCCTTCTTCCCAGCCTGGCAAACGTGGGTCGCGCCCAGCGCGTATATAAAGGTGCGATCGACAACTTCACCATCTATACGCACACCACCGGAACCTAAAAGATCACGTGCCACGGCAGAGTTCTTCACCAGGCCCGCCTTATTAAGGACAGCAGCAATCGGCATATCTTCGGTAGCGATCAATTCGATCTCTGGCAAATCATCCGGCAGCTCGCCGTCTTTCATACGGTTGCCCGCCGCACGGTGAGCATTGGCCGCTGCCTCTTCACCATGGAAACGCGCAACGATCTCTTCGGCCAACTTAATCTTGATGTCACGCGGATTCGCGCCCGCCTCGACGTCAGCCCGCAAAGCATCGATCTCTTCCATGGAGCGGAAGCTGAGCAGTTCGAAGTAGCGCCACATCAGCACATCAGGAATAGAGACCAGCTTGCCGTACATGACACCCGGCGCCTCCTGGATACCGACATAGTTGCCCAACGACTTGGACATCTTCTTCACGCCATCCAGCCCTTCGAGCAACGGCATGGTCAGAATGCATTGAGCCTCCTGACCATAACCACGCTGCAGCTCACGCCCCATCAGCAGGTTGAACTTCTGATCGGTACCGCCCAGCTCGACATCCGCGCGCAAAGCGACCGAGTCGTAACCCTGAACCAGCGGATAAAGGAACTCATGAATGGCGATTGGCTGATTGGTCGTGTAGCGCTTGTCGAAGTCGTCGCGCTCGAGCATGCGTGCCACGGTGTATTGCGAAGTCAGACGTATGAAGTCAGCCGGCCCCATCTGATCCATCCAGGTGGAATTGAACGCCACTTCGGTTTTGGCCGGATCAAGAATCTTGAAGACCTGAGTCTTGTAGGTCTCGGCATTCTCGAGAACCTGTTCACGAGTGAGCGGTGGACGTGTCGCGCTCTTGCCACTCGGATCACCGATCATCCCGGTGAAGTCACCAATAAGAAAGATCACCTGATGGCCCAAATCCTGGAACTGGCGCAGCTTATTAATAAGCACGGTGTGACCCAGGTGCAAATCCGGCGCGGTCGGATCGAAGCCTGCCTTAATACGTAGCGGCTGGCCACGCTTGAGCTTTTCGATCAGCTCGGACTCGACCAACAGTTCTTCTGCACCACGCTTGATCAGCGCTAGCTGCTCTTCAACCGACTTCATAACAGACCTGCAAGACTCGAATTCAAAGGGGACCAACCATACAAGATCGGGCGTCAAATACAAGTTTTGCCCGGCGCACGGACGCCAATCCACGGACAGAGCGTCCGCAGGCTTGCTTCAGAGATGATTTGGTTATATTTTATACAGTTATTTCGTCTTCATCATGTCATTCATCTTTTCCAATTCATTTTTTCAAAGTCAAAATTACTTATGACCAAAGAATCGTCTAAAGCGCCACCGCTTTACCCGAAGACCCACCTGCTCGCAGCAAGCGGTATCGCCGCCCTTCTGAGCCTGGCGCTTCTGGTATTTCCTTCCAGTGATGTTGAAGCCAAAAAGACGACCCTGAGTCTTGAACTGGAAAGCCCTGTAGAACAACTGACACAAGATCAAGACGCCGCCGACGTCGTCCAAGCCACAAATGAGCCGGCAGCCTCCCCTTTCGCGCAGATCGAAAACAGCGCCGAAAACACCCAGGAAGCCGCCCAGGCCGCCCCCGCGCCAGTCGTCGAAGAAAAGAAGGCGCCAGGCCACAGGGAAGTGATCGTTGCCAAAGGCGACACCCTCTCGACATTGTTTGAGAAAGTCGGCCTTCCGGCCACTTCGGTGCATGAAGTGCTGGCCAGCGACAAGCAGGCCAAGCAGTTCAGCCAGCTCAAACATGGCCAGAAGCTCGAGTTCGAACTCGGCCCGAACGGCCAACTGACCAATTTGCACAGCAAAGTCAGCGACACGGAAAGCATCAGCCTGACCAAGAACGACAAGGGTTATACATTCAACCGCATTACCGCCAAGCCCACTGTTCGCACCGCCTACGTACATGGCGTGATCAACAGTTCGCTGTCGCAATCCGCAGCCCGTGCCGGTTTGTCCCATAGCCTGACCATGGATATGGCCAGCGTATTTGGCTATGACGTCGACTTCGCCCAGGATATTCGCCAAGGTGACGAGTTCGATGTGATCTATGAACAGAAAGTCGTCAACGGTAAAGCCGTCGGTAACGGTCCCATTCTTTCCGCGCGCTTCACCAACCGTGGCAAGACTTACACCGCTGTGCGCTACACCAACAAACAAGGCAACAGCAGCTACTACACGGCTGACGGCAACAGCATGCGCAAGGCGTTCATCCGTACTCCGGTAGACTTCGCCCGCATCAGCTCGAAATTCTCCATGGGCCGCAAGCACCCGATCCTGAACAAGATCCGCGCCCACAAGGGTGTCGATTACGCAGCACCGCGCGGCACACCGATCAAGGCTGCCGGCGACGGCCAGGTATTGTTGGCCGGTCGCCGCGGCGGTTACGGCAATACCGTGATTATCCAGCACGGCAGTACTTACCGTACGCTGTACGGCCACATGCAGGGCTTCGCCAAAGGCATCAAGACTGGCGGCAGCGTCAAGCAAGGTCAGGTGATCGGCTACATCGGCACCACCGGCCTCTCCACCGGCCCGCACCTGCACTACGAGTTCCAGGTCAATGGTGTGCACGTCGACCCGCTGGGTCAGAAGGTAGCGATGGCCGATCCGATCTCCAAAGCTGAACGCTCACGCTTCCTTGCGCAAAGCCAACCGCTGATGGCGCGCATGGACCAAGAGAAAGCCACCCTGTTGGCTTCGAGCAAACGCTAAGCCATGGCGCTCTATATAGGTGTGATGTCCGGGACCAGCCTTGATGGCCTGGACATTGCGCTGATCGAGCAAGCCCCGGCGATCAAGCTGATCGCCACGCATTACATCCCCATGCCCGAATCCCTGCGCGCCGAGCTGCTTGGCTTGTGCGCCAGCGGTCCGGACGAGATTGCCCGCTCCGCCATTGCCCAGCAAAACTGGGTGAAACTGGCCGCACAGGGCATTCACACCCTCCTCGACCAACAAAACCTCAAGCCCGGCGACATTCGCGCGATTGGCAGCCACGGCCAGACCATTCGCCACGAACCGGCACGCGGGTTCACAGTGCAGATCGGCAACCCTGCGCTGCTCACCGAGCTGACTGGCATCACCGTGGTCAGCGATTTCCGCAGCCGCGACGTAGCCGCTGGCGGACAAGGCGCCCCATTGGTTCCAGCCTTTCACGAAGCCTTGTTTGAACAGCAGCCCGGTAACCGCGCGGTGCTGAACGTCGGCGGGTTCAGTAACCTCAGCCTGATCGAACCCGGCAAGCCTGTCGCGGGTTTTGACTGCGGTCCGGGGAACGTCCTGCTGGATGCCTGGATTCACCGGCAACGCGGCGACAACTTCGATCGCGATGGCCAATGGGCCGCCAGCGGCAAGGTTGAACCGGCTCTGTTGAATGAGCTGCTCAGTGATCCGTTCTTTGTAACTCAAGGCCCGAAGAGCACTGGCCGCGAAGTGTTCAATCTGCCATGGCTGATGCAGCATCTGTCACAGCTGCCAACCTTCGCAGCCGAAAACGTACAGGCCACACTGCTTGAGTTGACCGCCCTGACCATCGTCGAGTCATTGCAAAGCGCTCAATCGGATACCCAGGAGCTGCTGGTCTGCGGCGGCGGAGCACACAACGCCACGTTGATGAAACGGTTGGCCAGCCTGTTGCCGAACGCGAAAGTCAGCAGCACTGCCGCTTATGGTGTAGACCCGGACTGGGTTGAAGCCATGGCCTTTGCCTGGCTGGCTCATTGCTGCCTGGAAGGTATCGCGACCAACCGCCCAAGCGTCACCGGCGCCCGTGGCCTGCGCATTCTCGGCGCCATCTACCCCGCCTGAACCTTAACCCCAGACAGCAAAACGCCGCAGAGTCCTGAGACCCTGCGGCGCTTGTTGATGCGGTGAGTTGCGATCAGATCGAGAACGAAGAGCCGCAGCCACACGTGGTGGTGGCGTTCGGGTTTTTGATCACGAAACGCGAACCTTCCAGACCTTCCTGGTAATCCACCTCGGCACCTGCCAGGTACTGGAAGCTCATCGGATCGACCACCAGGCTGACGCCTTCGCGCTCGACAATGGTGTCGTCATCGGCCACTTCTTCATCGAAGGTGAAGCCGTACTGAAACCCTGAACAACCGCCGCCCGTAACGAATACGCGCAGCTTCAAGCGATCATTCCCCTCTTCATCGACCAGGCTCTTCACCTTGTGCGCAGCACCGTGGGTGAATTGCAAAGCCGTGGGGGTGAAGGATTCGACGCTCATGCTGACTATCTCCCGGCGTTACGCCGCCATAATGCGTGATGACGCGCATTATCCGCTTCTCCCAGAAAATCGGTCAACTATTGTTACGGTATATCAATCAACCCAATTGTCAGACCAGAATGCAAAAAGGCCCGTTCAACGGGCCTTTTTGCTGCGCGGGATAAAGCCTTACGGCAGCATGCCCGCATGGAAAAGGCCCAGGCGCTCATCCAGACCGAAGAGGATATTCAGGTTCTGCACAGCCTGACCCGACGCGCCTTTGACCAGATTGTCGATGACCGACAACACCACCACCAGATCACCATCCTGCGGACGATGCACGGCGATACGGCAAACGTTGGCACCTCGCACGCTGCGGGTTTCCGGATGGCTGCCGGCTGGCATTACGTCGACGAACGGTTCGTTGGCATAACGCTTTTCGAACAGAGCCTGCAGATCCACCGAGCGGTCCACGACAGTCGCGTAGAGCGTCGAATGAATACCGCGAATCATCGGCGTCAGGTGCGGAACGAACGTCAGGCCAACGTCCTTGCCCGCGGCACGACGCAGCCCCTGACGGATTTCCGGTAAGTGACGGTGACCTTTTACGGCGTAGGCCTTCATGCTTTCCGACGTCTCGGAGTACAGCGAACCTACGGAAGCGCCACGACCGGCACCACTGACACCGGATTTGCAGTCCGCAATCAAGCGTGTGGTATCGGCCAGACCGGCTTCGAGCAATGGCAGGAAACCCAATTGCGTCGCGGTCGGGTAGCAACCCGGTACAGCAATCAGGCGTGCCTGCTTGATCTGCTCGCGATTGACTTCCGGCAAGCCGTAGACCGCCTCATCCAGCAGTTCCGGCGCACCGTGCGGCTGGCCGTACCACTTGGCCCATTCATCGGCGTCTTGCAAACGGAAGTCTGCCGACAGGTCGATAACCTTGGTGCCGGCAGCCAGCAATTCACCCGCCAGGGCATGGGCGACACCGTGCGGCGTGGCGAAGAACACTACATCGCAAGCCCCGAGGGTCTTGATGTCCGGAACGCTGAACGCCAGGCCGTCGTAATGGCCTCGCAGGTTCGGGTACATGTCGGCCACGGCCAGGCCGGCCTCGGATCGGGAAGTGATCACCACCACTTCTGCCTGCGGATGCTGTGCCAACAGACGCAGCAGTTCGACACCGGTGTAACCCGTGCCGCCGACGATACCGACCTTGACCATAAACCTGCCCTCAACGAACCCACTGGAAAGCCGTCGATAATAGGGGCCGCGCGGCCCTGCGACAACCGTCAAGGTGACGTGCGGGCGCTCTACCCCCTACTATCTTCACTACCGTGAACCTGGGAATAACCAAAAATGCTTTATCTGTGGCTCAAAGCGCTTCACATCATCAGCATGGTCTGCTGGTTTGCCGGCCTGTTTTACCTGCCGCGCCTGTTCGTCTATCACGCGCAAAGCGAAGACACCGTCAGCAAGGAACGCTTCAGCATCATGGAGCGCAAGCTGTACCGGGGTATCATGGGGCCAGCGATGATCGCCACCCTGGTCTTCGGTATCTGGCTGATCAGCCTCAACCCGAGCGCCTATTTCGGCCAGGGCGCGTGGATGCACGCCAAGCTGACCCTGGTGGTGATCCTGATCGGCTACCACCACATGTGCGGCGCACAGGTAAAACGTTTTGCCCGTGACGAAAACACCCGCAGCCATGTCTTTTATCGCTGGTTCAATGAAGTGCCGGTTCTGATATTGCTGGCTATCGTAATTCTGGTCGTCGTCCGGCCGTTTTAAATCCAACAGGCACACTCACTCGGGGTACTACCAATGTCGCTGCCCGCTCTGCTCGAACAACGCTTGCGACTGCCGGTAGTGGCGGCGCCGATGTTCCTGATCTCCAACCCCGAGCTGGTGCTCGCCTGCTGCCGTAATGGCGTGGTGGGCAGTTTCCCTGCGCTGAATCAGCGTGAAAGCAGCGGTTTCAAGGCCTGGCTGGAAGAAATCGAAGCAGGGTTGGCGACACTGGAAAACCCTGCCCCTTACGCGGTGAACCTGATCGTTCACCACAGCAATCCGCGATTGCAGGCGGACCTGGCGATCTGCATCGAACACAAAGTACCGATCGTGATCACCAGCCTCGGCGCCGTGAAGGAAGTGGTCGATGCCGTGCACAGCTACGGTGGCCTGGTGTTTCACGACGTGACGACCCGTCGACACGCAGAAAAAGCCGCCGAAGCCGGTGTCGACGGTTTGATTGCCGTTGCCGCGGGGGCCGGTGGTCACGCCGGGACCTGGAGCCCGTTCTCGCTTATCGCCGAGATCCGCCAGTTTTTCGACAAGACCCTGCTGCTGGCTGGCTGCCTGAACCATGGCCACGAGATTCTTGCTGCGCAATTGCTCGGTGCGGATCTGGCCTACTTCGGTACGCGATTTATCGGCACCACCGAAAGTCATGCGCCTGACGCCTACAAGGAGATGCTCCTGACTGCCAGAGCCGCGGACATCGTCCATACTCCAGCGGTGTCTGGGGTTCCGGCAAGCTTCATGCGTCAGAGCCTGGAGGCCGCCGGGTTCGACATGGCGGCGCTGCAAAGCAAGGGCGAGGTGGACTTCGGTTCCAAGCTCAAACCCTTGAACGATGAAGCCAAAGCCTGGAAAACCGTGTGGTCTGCGGGCCAGGGTGTCGGGGAAATCGAGGATCTGCCGAGTGTCGACCAACTGGTCGAACGTCTCGGCACCGAATACCGTAAGGCGCTGGAACTGGCGGCAGCACTGCCCAAGCGCTGGCCGCGCTGACAGGAAAGTTTGGCCTGCCCAACCCGGCCGGCCTTAAACTCCCCCTTGTTACACTTTCCATTACAACTCTCGCGACAAGGATGCCTCGGCCATGAGCGAAAACCGTTTCAAGATCGTCTTCGATGGTGCTTTGCTGCCCGGTGTTGATGCCACCACCGCCAAGCTCAATCTCGCCGAGCTGTTCAAAAGCGACGTCGCAGCTATTGAACGCCTGTTCAGTGGCCGGATGGTTGCGCTCAAACGCGACCTGTCACATGCCGATGCGCAAACTTATCTTCAGGCGCTGACGAAAACCGGCATCGATGCCCGAATCGAAGCCGAACCCTCGATCGAGCTGAACCTGTCCGACGTTCACACCAACCCATCGCCATCGGCAGAGCCTGAGTCCCCCTACGCTCCACCGCGCGCCACCGTCGGCGAAGCGCTGCCGGAGTTCGCCACACTCAAGGCATTCAGTTTCAGTGGCCGCATCGGCCGACTGCGCTTTCTGGCCTGGACAATGGCTCTGACGCTGGTGACGTTGGGCATTGGCTCGGTGTTGGCCATTTTCGGCTTCGGCCTCATCAGCACCAACTCGACTGCCGGCCTGATTGTCGCGGGTCTGCTGGCCGTTATTCTGATCGTGATACTCGCGTTCATCAGCATTCAGTTCAGTGTGCAGCGCCTGCACGATATCGGCTGGTCTGGCTGGCTCTGGCTGTTGAACCTTGTGCCGTTCGTGGGGGGCGCTTTCCCGTTCGTGATAATGATCGTGCCGGGTAACAACACTGCCAATCGATATGGCGCACCGCCGCCGCCCAACAGCAACGCAGTCAGGGTACTGGCTTCATTGTGGCTGGTGTTTATTGCGATCATGTTCGTTGGCGGGCTGACCGGAGGTCTCACGGCAATTCAGGATGAGTATGAAAGCGCCACTGATAGCGCCTATCAAAGTAGCTCTGTGACCACCGATGAAGTCGAAGCTGCGCCCGTCGAAGTCGACTCGGCAGCAGATTCAACCGACGATGCAGCCGAAGCGGCCCAGCCCCCTGTAGACTCTGCAAAAGAATGAACAGCGCTCCCCGCCCGTGACACCTGCGTCGCTGGCGCGGAGCTGTTGCGATGGAGAACTGCATGACCCGTTACGCTCTGATCACTGGCGCTTCCAGCGGCATCGGCCTGGCGATGGCCGAAGCGCTCGCCCGGCGCGGCCGCAGCCTGTTGCTGGTGGCCCGACAGCGTGATCAGCTGGAAAGTATTGCGATTGAACTGACTCAACGTTTCGGCGTGGAAGTGTTGTTTCGTGCCTGTGACCTGGGAGAACCGTTGCGCCTGTCCGGATTTCTGCTGGAGCTGGAGGAAGGTGAGCGGCAAATCGATCTGCTGGTCAACTGCGCCGGCATCGGTACCTGTGGCCCATTCCTGGCCCAGGACTGGATGACCGAGCAGGATCTGATCGAAGTGAACATCCTGGCCCTCACTCGCCTGTGTCATGCCATCGGTAACAGCATGGCCTTGCAGGGCGGCGGGCAGATTCTGAACGTCGCCTCGGTTGCGGCGTTCCATCCCGGCCCCTGGATGAGCACTTATTACGCCAGCAAGGCTTATGTGCTGAATTTTTCCGAAGGCTTGCGCGTCGAACTGAAAAAATGCGCGGTCAAGGTGTCAGTGCTCTGCCCCGGCCCGACCCGCACGGCGTTTTTTCGGACCGCGCAACTGAACACCGACAAGCTGGGCGAGAGCAAACTGCTGATGAGCCCAGAGGAAGTCGCGCTCTATACCGTGCGCGCCCTGGAGAAAAATCGCGCCATTATCATCCCCGGTCGCCTGAATCGCTGGTTCGCCTTCCTGCCACGGCTCGGCTCGCGCTGGCTGACCCGGACAATCGCGGGCATGGTCAATAAGGCGTACTGCCCTCGCTGACCAGCCTTCAAGGTAAAAAACTGGGCTCAGGCAGGGCCCATGCGTACACTCAAGCCAGCCAAACAACGGAGAAAACAGCTGTGGATACTCTGTTCACCAAGATCATCAACCGGGAAATCCCGGCGAAGATCATTTACGAGGACGACCAGGTACTGGCCTTCCACGACATCGCGCCACAGGCCCCGGTGCATTTCCTGGTGGTCCCGAAGAAACCGGTGCGCACCCTTAACGACCTCACCGAGGACGATAAGGCTCTGGCCGGGCATATTCTGTTCACCGCGCAGCGTCTGGCTCTGGAACTGGGCTGTGAAGAAGGTTTCCGGGTGGTCATGAACTGCAATGAATTGGGCGGGCAGACCGTTTATCACATTCATATGCACGTGCTGGGTCAGCGCCAGATGCACTGGCCTCCGGGCTGATTGCAAGCAGTACCGGTTTATGTGGCGAGGGCGCTTGCTCCCTCACCACAGATGACCCAGCGCAAACCCTCCCCGGCCGATTGGGTTAAACTGGCCGCCGAGATTCTTCCCGGAGGTCAGCATGACTACCCAACGTCACTACTCGCCAATTGACCGTCTTCTGCTGCAAGCCGATGCCGCGATGCGTACTTTGCTGCCCTTCAGTGGTCAGCCCTACCGTCCGTCGCCTGCCATCGTGCAGCCGGATGCGCAAATGAGCGACGAGGACACCCGGCACGTCGCCGGTTTGATGCGCATCAACCATACCGGCGAAGTCTGTGCCCAGGCGCTGTATCAAGGTCAAGCCCTGACCGCCAAGTTGCCGCAAGTGCGCGCTGCCATGGAACATGCCGCCGAAGAAGAAATCGATCATCTGGTCTGGTGCGAACAGCGCATCCACCAGTTGGGCAGCCACACCAGCATTCTCAATCCGCTGTTCTATGGAATGTCGTTCGGGATTGGCGCGGTGGCCGGGTTGATTAGCGACAAAGTCAGCCTGGGTTTCGTTGCCGCCACCGAGCATCAGGTTTGCAAACACCTGAACGAACACCTTGAACAACTGCCCGCCGAGGACGAAAAATCCCGGGCGATCCTTGAGCAGATGCGCATTGATGAAGAACATCACGCCGAAAGTGCGCTGGATGCTGGAGGGTTCCGCTTTCCTGCACCGGTGAAGTTCGGGATGAGTCTGCTGGCCAAGGTGATGACTAAGAGTACCTATCGGATCTGATAATTGAGTTGTTTGGTCGGGCCTCTTCGCGGACAACAGCAATAAAAAAGGCGACTACCTTGCGGTAGTCGCCTTTTTTTGTACTCGGAAATCTCAGCTCGGCATGTTGCGCGCGTAGAAGATTTCGAGCATTTCGTGTTTCACACGCTCAGTCACCTGGGCACGCTGCTCAGAAGACAGGTTGCTGGTGGCGTCGCCGAACAGGTAGTTATCCAGTTCGAAGTTCTTCAGCAGCATTTTGGTGTGGAACAGGTTTTCCTGATACACGTTCACGTCGGTCATCTGGTACGCGTCGCGAGTGTCTTCGGAGAGGTAGTTCTGGATCGAATTGATCTCGTGGTCGATGAAGTGCTTCTTGCCTTCAACGTCACGGGTGAAGCCGCGTACGCGGTAATCCACAGTCACGATATCCGAATCGAACTGGTGAATCAGAAAGTTGAGCGCCTTGAGCGGTGAAATGACGCCACAGGTCGACACGTCGATGTCCACACGGAACGTCGCGATACCGTCCACCGGATGGATTTCCGGGTAGGTGTGCACCGTGATGTGGCTCTTGTCGAGGTGGGCCAGGATGATTTCGGGCAACGGGCCCGGAGACTCTTCAATCTGACTGTCGGTGGGGGTTACCGGCTCTTCAGAGATCAGAATCGTGACGCTGGCGCCCTGGGGTTCATAGTCCTGACTGGCAATGTTCAGGATATTGGCACCAATGATATCGACAACTTCTGTGAGGATCTGCGTCAGGCGCTTGGCGTTGTACTCTTTATTGATGTACTCGACGTAAGCCTGCTGGTCTTGCGGGGTTTCCGCGTAGCAGATGTCATAGATGTTGAAGCTCAAGGTCTTTGTCAGGTTATTGAACCCGTGGAGCTTGAGTTTGCTTTTCACCGTTAAAAACTCTCTATGTATTGCGGGCTGGCCGCGTGATCAAGCATGCCCGTCAGATGCGAACGACGCACCTGCGTAGGACGGTTAACACCTCTTCGCGATGGCGATTTTGGTTGTCTGTTCAGGCAAGCGACCTGTCGGGTGACCGATCACTGCCCTGAAAAAAGTGGCGCATTATGCAGACGTCAGCTATGGATCACCAGAGTCTGCACCGCTTTTATGATAGTTGAATGTCGATTCAACCGAGCTCGATAATCTCGTAGTCGTGGGTAATCGCCACGCCAGCCGCGCCGAGCATGATCGAGGCCGAGCAGTACTTCTCGGCCGACAGCTCGATGGCGCGCTTGACCTGGGCTTCTTTCAGCCCGCGGCCCTTGACCACGAAGTGCATGTGGATCTTGGTAAACACCTTCGGATCTTCGGTCGCACGCTCGGCTTCGAGGAAGGCTTCGCAGCTTTCGACGGCCTGACGCGACTTCTTGAGGATGCTGACCACATCGAAATTGCTGCAACCGCCAACACCCAGCAGGAGCATTTCCATCGGCCGGACACCCAGGTTACGACCGCCGGCATCGGGCGGACCGTCCATGACCACGACATGACCGCTGCCGGATTCACCGAGGAACATGGCTTCGCCTGCCCATTGGATGCGTGCCTTCATCGCCAAGACTCCACTGTATAAAAAAGGGTCGCCAGCTTAGCACAGGGCCCTTGATTGGCAGCGCTTCGCCTTCCTAGGACATAACCGTATGCGTCGTAGGTAAATTCTCGAATCTTGAAGGAATGTGTCTGTTAAGCTGACGCCAATTCACTGGCGCTTAGCCAGCTTTGTAGCGAACAAAAAACTCAGGCTTCACCAGCCCCCCCTACAAAAAACAAACACACCGTGCAGTCTTTTCGGGATACAACCATGGTTGCTATTACCCCCATATCCAAAATCAAGAACCTCGACAAACTGTTGATGCACTGCCAGCGCCGTCGCTATGCCGCCAAGAGCAACATCATTTGTGCCGGCGACCGCTCGGACACGTTGTTCTTCATCATCAAGGGTTCGGTGACCATCCTGATCGAGGATGACGACGGCCGTGAAATGATCATTGCCTACCTCAACTCCGGCGACTTCTTCGGCGAATTGGGTCTGTTTGAGCAAGCCGGGCTGGAACAGGAACGCAGTGCCTGGGTGCGCGCCAAAGTCGAGTGCGAAGTCGCGGAAATCAGCTACGCGAAATTCCGCGAGTTGTCTCAACAGGATCCAGACATTCTTTACGTGCTCAGCGGACAAATCGCACAACGCCTGCGCAATACCACTCGCAAGGTCGGCGACCTGGCGTTCTTCGACGTAACCGGCCGCGTGGCGCGCTGCCTGCTGGAGCTGTGCAAGCAGCCAGACGCCATGACCCACCCGGATGGCATGCAGATCAAGGTGACCCGCCAGGAGATCGGCCGGATTGTCGGTTGTTCCCGTGAGATGGTCGGACGCGTGCTCAAGGATCTGGAAGAACGCAACCTGGTCGACGTCAAAGGCAAGACCATGGTGGTCTTCGGTACGCGCTAGGCTCTGAAAACGGAAGCCTGGAACACTTAAGCCCCGAGCACTTCTGCCAGCATTTGGCGATACAACGCATCGAGCTGTTCCAGTGCATCAGGAGCGGCAAATTTTTCATGCAGGGCAATGTGGCTTTCTGCGCGAACCCGCTGCTCCAGACCGCAGGCTTCGTTGAAACGATTGACCGCCGCGACCATTGACTCTCGCTCGTTATCGATCAGCATCGCCCCGTGCACCAGCCCGACCGGACGCTGACCGCCCTTGCTCTGCCGCCAGCGCTGAGCGGTACCGACCATCTTGCGACCATCGAGGTTGACGTTGAAACGGCCGTCGCAGAACGCGCCCTCAATTTCGCCCAGGGACGACACACCGCCCATCTCGTCAAGCAGCTGGCAAATCGGGTCACAGAGTCGCCGATAGGCGGTTTCGATCCGGTTCTGGTCACCCTCGCTACGCGGTGGCGCGTAGACCAGCGCGATGTTGAGGGTCGATGCCGATTGCGGCACCGGCTCGCCGCCAGTTTCGCGCAGCAGTACCGGCCAACCGGCAGCGGCTGATATCTCACTCGCCGCCTCGAAACCCGGCAAGCGATTCAAGCGGCGCGGCATGACCAATGCCCGATCTGTGGGTTGCCAGAACAGCAAGCCGAACTCCGAATCACCGGCGCACACATGGGCCAATAGGTCCTGTTCGGCGAGCAGGCCGGCTTCGATGGTCAGAGAGGTTGGCTGGGACATGGATGACTCCGTAAGACATGAAGTCTTTGGGGTGCTTGATGACCTCTTCGCGGGCAAACCCGCTCCCACAGGGGATCGGGTTGCCTGCGAAAATGTGTTCAGTCGAGCGTAGAGCCGCTCACTGGAACACCGCGCTCAGGAAAGAACAGGCGCTGCAGTTCAGTACCCGGGCTTTCGGCGCGCATGAACGCTTCGCCGACCAGGAACGCATACACGTCGCTGATTTCCATCAGCTCGACATCGGCGCGGTTAAGAATGCCACTCTCGGTGACCACCAGACGATTGCGCGGAATACGCGGCAACAGGTCGAGGGTGGTTTCCAGGCTGACCTCGAAGGTGTGCAGGTTGCGGTTGTTCACGCCCACCAGCGGCGTGTCGAGGGTTTTCAAGGCCCGCTCCAGCTCGTCGCCATCGTGGACTTCCACCAGCACATCGAGACCGACACTTTTGGCCACGGCCGCCAGCTCGGCCATTTTCACGTCATCCAGTGCGGAGACGATCAACAGCACGCAATCAGCGCCCAGGGCGCGGGACTCGATGATCTGGTACGGATCGATCATGAAGTCTTTACGGATCACCGGCAGTTTGCACGCCGCCCGGGCTTGTTGCAGATACGCATCCGCACCCTGGAAATAATCGATGTCGGTGAGCACCGACAGGCAAGTAGCCCCGCCCTTCTCGTAACTCCTGGCAATGTCCGCAGGCACGAAGTTCTCGCGAATCACACCCTTGCTTGGCGAAGCTTTCTTGATTTCAGCAATCACCGCCGGCTGTTTCTTCTTGGCCTGATCGATCAATGCCTTGGCGAAACCACGGGGTGCATCGGCCGCCTTGGCCAGGTTTTCCAGCTCTGCCAGGCTCACACGAGCGCTACGCTCGGCGACTTCCTGGACTTTGCGGGCCAGAATTTTTTCCAGAACCGTCGGTACACTCATCCCTCATTCTCCACTTTGAATACCGCGGTAAATGCACCCAACTCCTCAAGTTTTTCCCGAGCGAGGCCTGTGTGCAGCGCATCGTGCGCCAGGGCAACGCCTTCTTTCAAACTGCTGGCATGGTCGGCGGCGTACAGCGCGGCGCCGGCATTGAGCACGATCATCTCGGCGGCTTTCTGACCGTTCTCGGTCTTGCGCTTGCCCAAGGCATCGCGAATCAGTTCCAGGGAAGCCGCCGGGCTTTCCACCGACAGACCGTGCAGGCTCTGGCTCTTCATGCCGAGGTCTTCGGGCTCGACCCAATACTCGGTGATCTGGTCATTCTTCAACTCCGCGACAAAGGTCGGTGCCGCCAGGCTGAACTCGTCCAGGCCATCCTTGGAGTGCACCACCAGCACGTGTTTACTGCCCAAGCGCTGCAAGACTTCGGCCAATGGTCGGCACAACGCCTGACTGAATACACCCACCACCTGATGTTTCACGCCGGCCGGATTCGTAAGCGGGCCGAGCATGTTGAACAAGGTGCGCAAGCCCAGCTCGCGGCGCGGGCCGGCGGCGTGCTTCATAGCGCTGTGATGGGTCTGGGCAAACATGAAACCGATACCGACGTTGTCGATGCAGCGTGCAACCTGAACCGGGGTCAGGTTCAGGTAGATACCCGCTGCTTCCAGCAAATCGGCGCTGCCGCTTTTGCCCGACACTGCACGGTTACCGTGCTTGGCCACGGTGCAACCAGCCGCTGCGACCACGAATGAGGAAGCAGTCGAGACGTTGAAGATATTGGCCCCGTCGCCGCCGGTGCCGACCACATCGACCACGCCGTCGAGGGTGTTGAGTTCGACCTTGTCCGCCAACTCGCGCATCGCCGTCACGGCGCCGACGATCTCGTCGATGCTTTCGCTCTTCATGCGCATGGCCATCATGAACGCGCCGATCTGCGCATCCGTGCATTGCCCAGTCATGATTTCGCGCATGACATCACGCATTTCATCGGTACTGAGGTCGAGGTGGCCGACGATACGGCTCAGGGCTGTCTTGATATCCATGGAAAGTCCTTAGCGCGTGCCGCCAGTTTGTTTGAGGAAGTTGGCGAACAGCTCGTGCCCCTGTTCGGTGAGGATAGACTCGGGGTGGAATTGCACACCCTCGATGTTCAGCGTCTTGTGACGCAGGCCCATGATCTCATCCACCGAGCCGTCTTCGAGCTGGGTCCAGGCAGTCAGCTCCAGGCAATCGGGCAGGGTTTCGCGCTTGACGATCAGCGAATGGTAGCGGGTGACCGTCAACGGGCGATTCAGACCTTCGAATACGCCCTTGTCCTCGTGAAATACCGGGCTGGTCTTTCCGTGCATGACCTGACGGGCACGGACCACATCGCCGCCAAACGCCTGGCCGATGGATTGGTGACCCAGGCAAACGCCGAGAATCGGCAGCTTGCCGGCGAAGTATTTGATCGCTTCGATGGAAATACCGGCTTCGGTCGGGGTGCAAGGACCGGGAGACACGACGATGCGCTCAGGCTTGAGGGCTTCGATTTCGGCAATGGTGAGTTCATCGTTGCGCACGACTTTGACCTCGGAGCCTAGCTCGCCGAGGTATTGCACAACGTTGTAAGTAAAAGAGTCGTAGTTATCGATCATCAGCAACATGGCGTTAAGAACCTCTTGAATTCACTGACTTTTAATACGGCCTTCGAATGATTTACCCGCAGTGCGCTGCGCTTTGACGGGTGCTGGAGTGGCGCCAGCAAAGCGGCATTTCGTACAGGTAAAGAAGGCAAAGCGGTACAGGTCCGGCCAGGCCGGCAGAAAAGATTCAGGCGCGCCAACGCCAACGGGCGTGTGCCTTGATGACTTGATCCAGGAGTTTGCTGACGATCAACACGGGAAAGGTCTCATTCATACGTCTGGGCACAGTAACGTAGCTGGGCAGAGCGTGCAATATGGCCGGAGCGACAGCTCGCGAAACAATCGAAGGGTTAGCGACAGATGGCAAAAGGCTGGAAGTTCTTTGGCGGTGTCGAGAGCGGCCGAAGCACAAGATCAAAAGATTAAAAGGGGAATGACAGGCATAAAAAAACGCGGCGCCCTCGCAGGCGCCGCGTTTTCTATGTGGATCAGTTTTCCGGGGTTTGTTCGGCCAGGGCCACGGCGCGGAACATCGCGCGACGCTTGTTCAGGGTCTCTTCCCATTCCAGCGCCGGTACCGAGTCGGCGACGATGCCGCCACCGGCCTGCACATGCAGTTCACCGTTCTTGATCACGGCGGTGCGAATCGCAATCGCGGTGTCCATGTTGCCGTTCCAGGCGAAGTAACCGACTGCGCCGCCGTAGACACCCCGCTTGACCGGCTCCAGTTCGTCGATGATTTCCATCGCGCGAATCTTCGGTGCGCCGGACAAGGTGCCGGCCGGCAGGATCGCCCGTAGTGCGTCCATCGCTGTCAGCCCGGCCTTCAATTGGCCGGTGACGTTGGACACGATGTGCATCACGTTGGAATAACGCTCGATGACCATCTTCTCGGTGAGCTTCACCGAACCGATTTCCGAGACGCGCCCAGTATCGTTGCGGCCCAGATCGATCAGCATCAAGTGCTCGGCGATTTCCTTGTCGTCCGACAGCAGGTCTTTTTCCAGCGCCAGGTCCGCCTCTTCGTTGGCCCCGCGTGGGCGAGTGCCGGCAATCGGGCGCACGGTGATCAGGTTGTCTTCGACCCGCACCAGCACTTCCGGCGAACTGCCGACGACGTGGAAGTCGCCGAAGTTGAAGAAGTACATATACGGCGTCGGGTTGAAGCAACGCAGCGCCCGGTACAGATCGATAGGCGCAGCCTTGAAGTCGATCGACATGCGCTGGGACGGCACGACCTGCATGCAGTCACCGGCCAGGATGTATTCCTTGATGGTGTCGACGGCTTTCTCGTAATCGTCCTGGGTGAAACTCGAACGGAACACCGGATCGGCCGATTGCTGCTTGCTGAAATCCAGGCCACGGCGTGGCGTGATCGGCTGACGGAGTTGTTCCAGCAGCGCTTGCAGGCGCGCCTGACCTTGTTCGAAAGCATCTTCCTGCGACGGATCGGCCAGGACAATCGCGTGCATCTTGCCGGCGAGGTTGTCGAACACCACCACTGCATCGGAGACCATCAGCAGAATGTCCGGCACGCCCAGTGGATCCGGATTCGGGCATTTGCCCAGACGCTTCTCCACATAACGCACACAGTCGTAACCGAAGTAACCCACCAGACCGCCGTTGAAACGCGGCAGACCGGCGATGGTCGGCACGTTATAGCGCGCCTTGAAGGCTTCGACGAAGGCCAGTGGGTCTTCAACGTCGTGGCTTTCGATCTCGACGCCATCGTGGGTCACGCTGACGTGGTGGTCGTGAACCCGCAATACGGTGCGGCACGGCAGGCCGATGATCGAGTAGCGGCCCCACTTCTCGCCGCCCTGCACCGACTCCAGCAGATAGGAGTTCGGCTCGTCGGCCAGTTTCAGGTAGATCGACAGCGGCGTGTCGAAGTCGGCCAGGGTTTCGCAGGCAAGCGGGATGCGGTTGTAGCCGGCAGCGGCCAAACGCAGGAATTCTTCGCGGATCATGGAGTAGCCTCGTGGCTTGAGGGTCTAACGGTCAGGTATGCAAACGCGCCGGATAGCCGGCCAGGAACAAGTCAGGCGCGCCAACGCCAGCGGGCCAGGGCCTTGATGACTTTCATCCAGAGTTTGCGAGTGACCACCACGATGGCGTTTCCAGCAGGGGGTTGAACAGCGTCGGGCAACGTTATCTCAGCGGCCGGATCCAGGCAACCGGGAATTAGTTTGCGCAGATCATCGATCACCAGCGCCGGCGACTCTTCGGCAATCGGCCGGCCATGGTTATAGCCGTAACTGAGCCCCACGCATTTGACCCCCGCCGCTTTCGCCGCCAGCACATCGCTACGCGAGTCGCCGACGAACAATGATTGCGACGCCGGAATGTTGGCCATTTTCATCACAAAAAACAGCGCAGCCGGATCAGGTTTCTGTTGTGGCAGGGTGTCGCCACCGATGATCCATTTGAAGTAACGGCCGATCTTCATCTGATCCAGCAACGGCGCGACGAAGCGCTCCGGCTTGTTGGTGATCAGCGCCATCGCCACGCCCTGCTTGTGCAGCCATTTCAGGGTGTCGCGCACACCGGGATAGACCACGGTCAGCTCATGCCCCTCACCGTAGGCTTCCATGAAAATCTGCAGTGCACCTTCGGCTTCGCCGTCATCGACCGACGAATGATCGATGCCGCCGGCCAGTGCACGGCGCACCAGCACCGGCGCGCCGTTGCCGACCCACTCACGCACCGGTTCGATGCCGACCGGGTCACGCCCGAGTTTGAGCAGCATGTTATCCACAGCCGCTGCGAGGTCAGGGACCGAATCGACCAGCGTGCCATCCAGATCGAACATCACCAGCCGCGGCAGACGCCCCGGGAACAGCTGCTCAAAACCGCTCATGGGCGAGCCAGCGCCAGTTCGGAGCGCATTTTTTCAATCACTTCCTGGTAGTTCGGCGCATTGAAGATCGCCGAGCCGGCCACGAAAGTGTCGGCACCGGCAGCGGCGATTTCGCGAATGTTGTTCACGTTCACCCCGCCGTCGATTTCCAGGCGAATGTCACGCCCGGAAGCATC
Source organism: Pseudomonas sp. GW822-FHT07A10 (assembly GCF_058798795.1). Classification (NCBI taxonomy): domain Bacteria; kingdom Pseudomonadati; phylum Pseudomonadota; class Gammaproteobacteria; order Pseudomonadales; family Pseudomonadaceae; genus Pseudomonas; species Pseudomonas sp. GW822-FHT07A10. The sequence continues at coordinate 27,829 of NZ_JBXAKV010000026.1, read as the reverse complement.
GATCAGCGCCCGAGCCTCACGCAGCTTGTCGAGGGTGGCTGGAATGAACTTCTGCCCGCCGAAGCCCGGGTTGACGCTCATCAGCAGGATCATGTCGACCTTGTCCATCACGTACTTGAGCACGTCCAGCGGGGTCGCCGGGTTGAACACCAGGCCCGCCTTGCAGCCGCCTTCGCGGATCAGTTGCAGGGAACGGTCGACGTGCAGCGTGGCTTCCGGGTGGAAGGTGATGTAGGTCGCACCGGCTTCGATGAAGTCACCGACGATGCGGTCCACCGGGCTAACCATCAGGTGCGCGTCGATCGGCGCGGTCACGCCGTACTTGCGCAGCGCGGAGCAGACCATCGGGCCGATGGTCAGGTTCGGCACGTAGTGGTTGTCCATGACATCGAAGTGCACGAAGTCGGCGCCGGCGGCCAGGACGTTGTCCACTTCCTCGCCCAGGCGGGCGAAGTCGGCGGAGAGAATCGACGGAGCAATAACGAAGGGCTGCATGACGCACCTTTTCTGAGCAGAATCACGATGGCGCGCATTGTATACCTCATGCTTTGACGCGCGCACCGTGCTGCGATGATTGGGGCAAGTCCTAATAGGCCGCTCGGTAAATCTTCTCGATATCGGTGGCGCTCAACTTGCGCGGATTGTTGCGCATCAGGCGTTCGGTGCCGGCGGCTTCCACGGCCATGGCCGGGATCGCCTCCTCGGGTACCCCGAAACTGCGCAGACCTCGCGGGATCTCCACGGCGGCGCACAGCTCGGTCATCGCCTCCACGGCTTTGTCCGCCGCCTCACTGGCGCTCAGATGAGCGGTCTTCACCCCCATGGCTTCGGCAATATCCTGCATGCGTTCCACACAGGCCATCTTGTTCCAGGTCATGACATACGGCAGCAGCAAGGCATTGCTGACACCATGGGCAATGTTGAAACGCCCACCCAGCGGATACGCCAGCGCATGCACCGCACCGACCCCGGCATTTCCGAACGCCATGCCGGCCATCAGGCTGGCAGTGGCCATGTCTTCGCGGGCTTGCAGGTGGGCGGGATTGGCGTAAGCCTTGGGCAGCGCCTTGGTAATCAGTTTGATCGCGCCAATGGCCAAGGCATCGGTGATGGGCGAGGCGTTGAGCGACAGGTAGGACTCGATGGCGTGCACCAGCGCATCGACGCCACTGGCGGCGGTGACACTGCGCGGGCAGGTCAGGGTCATTTGCGGGCTGACCAGCGCCACGTCCGGCAACAGGTAATCGCTGATGATGCCCATCTTCAGCTGCGCGACCTTGTCGGAGAGGATGGCCACGTTGGTCACTTCCGAACCGGTGCCAGCGGTGGTCGGGATGGCGATCAGCGGCGGGCCTTTGCGCGGCACCTGATCGATGCCGAACAAATCCTCCAGCGCACCGTGATAACCGGCATAGGCGGCAACACTCTTGGCGATATCGATGGCACTGCCGCCGCCGAGGCCGATCAGCCCGTCATGCCCACCCTCACGGTAAACCCGCATGCAATCTTCGACGATGGCGATTTCCGGGTCCGGCAACACCCGGTCGAAAATCTCATAACTGCGCTCGCCCAGCTGCGCCAGCGCCAGCTCCACCGTGCCGGACTTGACCAGCGCGGCATCGGTGACGATCAGCGGGTTGTCGATGTCCAGACGTGTGAGCTCGGCCGCCAGTTGCTCGATGGCACCTGCGCCGGTGATCAGTTTGTGAGCGATTTTGAAAGAGGAAAGACTCATGTGCGCAGCCTCTTATAGATAGGGGAGCTGGGCACAATAGTAGCTGGGGATTGGGGTTTGTCTGCTATTAAGTTGGTGAATGATCGAGGTGCTTCTGTCGATCGTTCCCACGCTCGCGCGGGAACGATCACAGTTGGCGTCAGGCTTGGGCGGTACGCAGTTTTTCGCTGCGCCCACGCAGCCATTCCAGGGTCAGCAACAGGATCACCGAGAATGCGATCAGCAGCGTCGCGGCAGCGGCGATTGTCGGGCTGAGGTTTTCGCGGATGCCGCTGAACATCTGTCGAGGCAAGGTCGCTTGTTCGGGACCGGCGAGGAACAGCGTCACCACCACTTCATCGAACGAGGTAGCGAAGGCAAACAGCGCACCGGAAATCACCCCCGGCGCAATCAACGGCAAGGTCACCCGGCGGAACGTCGTCAGCGGCGAAGCTCCCAGGCTGGCCGCGGCCCGCACCAGGTTCTGGTTGAACCCCTGCAAGGTCGCCGATACCGTGATGATCACGAACGGCACGCCCAGCACGGCGTGCACCACGATCAACGAGGTATAGCTGTTGCCGAACCCCAGTGGCGCGAAGGTCAGGTAACTGGCCACACCAATGATCACCACCGGCACCACCATCGGCGAAATCACCAGCGCCATCACCAGCGCCTTGCCCGGGAAGTCGCCACGGGTCAGGCCGATCGCCGCCAGCGTACCGAAGATCATCGCCAGCACGGTCGCTGCCGGAGCCACGATCATGCTGTTCTTCAACGAACGCATCCATTCCGCCGAGGCAAAAAAGTCCTGATACCAGTGCAGCGAGAAGCCTTGCAGCGGGTAGACCAGAAAACTCCCTGAGTTGAACGACAGCGGAATGATCACCAGCACCGGCAAGATCAGGAACAACAAAATCAAGCCGCAGAGAATCCGCAAGCTGTAGAACCACACCCGTTCGATGGGCGACATATAAGGACTCAGCATTTCACTCTCCCCTTAGCTCAGGCGCAGGCGACTGGCGCCCACCAGCCAGCTGTAAATCAGATAAAGCACCACGGTCGCCAGCAGCAACAGTCCACCGAGCGCGGTCGCCATGCCCCAGTTGATGCTGGTGTTGGTGTAGAAGGCGACGAAGTAACTGACCATCTGATCGTTCGGGCTGCCCAGCAACGCCGGGGTGATGTAGTAGCCGATGGCGAGGATGAACACCAACAGGCAACCGGCGCCAACACCGGCATAGGTCTGCGGGAAGTACACCCGCCAGAAACTGGCGAACGGGTGGCAGCCCAGGGAAATCGCCGCACGCATGTAAGTCGGCGAGATACCTTTCATCACGCTGTAGATCGGCAGAATCATGAACGGCAGCAGGATGTGCACCATCGAGATGTAGACCCCGGTGCGGTTGAACACCAGCTCCAGCGGCTTATCGATGACGCCCATGGCCATCAGGCCGCTGTTGATCAAGCCGCCCGATTGCAGCAACACGATCCACGCCGCGACCCGCACCAGAATCGAGGTCCAGAACGGCAACAGCACCAGAATCATCAGCAGGTTGCTTTGGCGCGAGGGCAGGTTCGCCAGCAGGTAGGCCAGCGGATAAGCAAGCACCAGGCAAATCATGGTGATGATCAGGCCCATCCAGAACGTACGGGCAAAGATGTCGAGGTAGATCGCCTGATCGGGAGTGGCCCGGGCCAGTTCGCCTAGGTCGTCGATACGGTGATCGACGGCGGCCAGCAGGTAATAAGGCGTCACACCACTGGTGTTGCGGCGCACCACCTGCCAATAGGCCGGATCGCCCCAGCGTTCGTCGAGTCCTTCCAGCGCTTCTTTATAAGAAGCAGGCTCCGTGGCGAACGGCAAGGCGCGCGCGGTTTTGGTCAGCAGGCTGCGGTAGCCGGCCAACTCCATGTTCAAGCGCTTGGACAAATCACCCAAGGTCTGATTCTTGCGGGCTTCGGCGAGGTCTTCACTGGCGGCCTTGTACACAGGCTCTGCCGGCAGGCCTCGGCCATCCCAACTGGCGATGGCTGCCACGGTGCGTGGCATCACGCCGACTACTTCCGGGTTACCGACGCTTTTGTAGAGCAGCGCCACGATCGGCACCAGGAACACCAGCAACAGAAACAGCACCAACGGCGCGATCAAGGCTTGTGCTTTCCAGCGGTTGATTCGCTCGGCGTGCTTTAGCCGCTGCTTCAAGGTGGGGTCGGTGCCCGCGTTCACGGGAACGGCGATAGCCATGGCGTACTCCGGAAATCTTTGATCAATCGATAAGGGGGAGCGAAATTGTGGCGAGGGGGCTTGCCCCCGTTCGGCTGCGAAGCAGCCGTGAAACCATTGCATCCGGTGTACCTGATACATCGCGGTTGCAGGTTTTAGGGCCGCTTCGCGACCCAACGGGGGCAAGCCCCCTCACCACAACGGCTCGCCCTCACAAGAGGGCTAGCCCTCTGGTTACTTCGCTGCCCAGGAATTGAAGCGCTGTTCCAGTTGCTCGCCGTTATCAGCCCAGAAGCTGACGTCGATCTGCACCTGGTTGGCGATGTTCTCCGGGGTGGTCGGCATGTCTTTCAGGACATCCTTGGACAGCAATGGCACTGCCTGGGTGTTGGCCGGGCCGTAGGCGATGTTTTCCGAGTAGGTCTTCTGCTGTTGCGGCTGTACCGAGAAGGCGATGAACTTCTTCGCAGCTTCAGCACGGGTCTTGTCCAGACCTTTTGGAATCGCCCATGCGTCGAAGTCGTAGATGCCGCCGTTCCACACCACTTTCAGGTTGCTTTCTTTTTGTACCGCGGCGATCCGGCCGTTGTAGGCCGAGCTCATGACCACGTCACCGGAGGCGAGGTATTGCGGCGGTTGTGCGCCGGCTTCCCACCACTGGATGCTTGGCTTGAGCTCATCGAGTTTCTTGAACGCGCGGTCCTGGCCATCTTTGCCGGCCAGCACTTTGTAAACGTCTTTCGGCGCAACGCCGTCAGCCATCAGTGCGAATTCCAGGGTGTACTTGGCGCCTTTGCGCAGGCCGCGCTTGCCCGGGAATTTCTTGGTGTCCCAGAAATCAGCCCAACTGGTCGGAGCGGTTTTCAGCTTGTCGGCGTTGTAGGCCAGCACGGTCGACCACACGAAGAAGCCCACGCCGCAAGGCTGGATAGCGCCTTTGACGTAGTCTTCAGACTTGCCGAACAGCTTCGGATCAAGCTGCTCGAACATGTCTTCGTCGCAACCACGGGACAGTTCCGGCGATTCAACTTCCACCAGGTCCCAGGACACGCTCTTGGTGTCGACCATGGCTTTGACCTTGGCCATTTCGCCGTTGTATTCGCCAGCGACGATTTTGCCGTGGCCCGCCGCTTCCCATGGTGCGTAGAAGGCTTTGACCTGCGCCGCCTTGTTCGCCCCGCCAAAGGACACCACGGTCAGGTCCGGGCCAGCCGCCATCGCGTGCGCCGCGCCGATCATGCCGACGACCAGGGCGGTGAATTTCAGGGATCTCAACATTTATTGTTCTCTCCACGTGCAGGGTTGGTGTTGGTGAAGCAGGGGGCGATCAATGCGCCTCTAGAAGTGGGTCGAGCGCGCGAACGTGTTCGACCTGCCAGCCAAGCGGTACCACGTCGCCGACAGCCAGCGCAGGATCGAGCTCGGCAATCGGTTGTTTCACGAAAAAGTCGGTCTTGCCGCAGACTTCCAGGCGAACCCGGACGTGGTCGCCCAGATAGATGAATTCCGCCACCCTTCCCGAGAAGCGGTTGACACAGGACTCGCTCGAGCCATTGAGGCTCACGCGCTCCGGACGAATCGACAGTGTGACGGGCTCGCCGGTCTTGCCGACGTTGACCGCCAGTGCTTCAACCTTTTCACCACGACCGAGCTCGACCACGCAGCGATCACCGGTATGGCTGTGCAAGCGGCCGTTGAGGCGGTTGTTCTCGCCGATGAAGTTGGCGACGAAAGTATTTTTCGGCTCTTCGTAGAGCGTGCGCGGTGGCGCGATCTGCTGGATCTCGCCCTGGTGGAACACGGCGACGCGGTCGGACATGGTCAGGGCTTCGCCCTGGTCGTGGGTCACGTAGACCACGGTCACGCCGAGGCGCTGGTGCAGGTGTTTGATTTCCATCTGCATGTGTTCGCGCAGTTGTTTGTCCAGTGCGCCGAGCGGTTCATCCATCAACACCAATTGCGGTTCGAACACCAGGGCGCGAGCCAGGGCCACACGCTGCTGCTGACCGCCGGACAGTTGCGCCGGATATCGCTGGGCGAAAGTATCGAGCTGAACCATGCTCAGCACACGCTTGACCCGGTCACTGACGTCGCTCTTGTTCAAGCCGCGCACGGTCAGCGGGAACGCCAGGTTCTCGGACACGGTCATGTGCGGAAACAACGCGTAGTTCTGGAACACCATGCCGATGTCGCGCTTGTGCGGTGGCACGTTGTTGATGGAACGCCCGGCCAGTTGAATCTCCCCGGCGGTCGGCGTTTCGAAGCCGGCGAGCATCATCAGACTGGTGGTCTTGCCGGAACCGGACGGCCCGAGCAAGGTCAGGAATTCGCCTTTGCGAATTTCCAGGTTGAGGTCTTTGACAATCAGGTTCTCGCCGTCGTAGCTCTTTTGCACTCCACGAAAGCTGACCAGAATATCGCTGGCCCCTGCGCTTGAATCAACCTGGCTCATACCCACACCTTTGTTATTGATGACTGCTGTGGACTAAGCCTAGTGGACGCTGGGAGCCGCGCAAATCGGGGTGCAGGAGAGAATCGCCTCAGCCGGATGGAAGGTTGGGGGTAGGGATTGCCCTACAAGGATGGCGGGGATGGATATGTCGATTATTGATGGCGACGGGCGGTGAGCTGCAAGCCACAGGAACCGGTAAAAGCGGCTTTGCGGGCATGTCGTAATTGGACATGCACGCTCGCACAGGTATTTGCAGTGAATCAGCGGGTCGTGTGGATCACAGGAGTTTGTGTTCCATCGCGTACTTCACCAGTTCAGCCAGGGAGGTGATGTTGAGTTTCTGCATCAGCCGCGCCTTGTGGGTACTAATGGTTTTACTGCTCAAGGCCAATTGCTGGGCGATGTCGTTGACGTTGGCGCCCTGGGCCAGGCGTTCGAATACCGAGAATTCACGCTCCGACAGCAACGAGTGCAACGGCCGCGCATCGGTCAGGCCAACCTCGAAAACCATGCGGTCGGCCAGGTCCGGATCGATGTAGCGCCCGCCCGCCGCGACCTTGCGAATCGCCGTCAGCAACAATGCCGGATCGCTGTCCTTGGTCGCGTAACCCGCAGCGCCGACCTTCAACGCCCGAGCGGCCATCTGCGCTTCGTCGTGCATCGACAGCACCAGAATCGCCGGCGGATTGCTCATGGCGCGAATCCGCGGGATCGCTTCCAGGCCGTTGACCCCAGGCATGGAGATGTCCAGCAACACCACTTCGCAGGGAACATGGCGCAAGGTATCGAGCAACTGCTCGCCATTGCTCGCCTCCCCGACCACCAGCAAGTCCTTGGCCAGGCCGATCAATTGCTTGATGCCTTCGCGAACGATGGTGTGGTCTTCGGCTACCAGTACACGGATCACGTTCTTCTCCATTCTTCTTATGTCAGAACCAAGATCTATCGCGGGCTTGCCTGCAAAGGCGCCAGCTCAAACAACACAAAACCATCAGGCTTCATCCAGCGGCACTCGCACCGTCAGGGTCGTGCCCTCCCCCGGCTCACTCTCAAGCGATAATTGCCCGCCCATGATCAACACCCGCTCACGCATGCCGACCACGCCAAAGGATGTCGGCCTGCCAGGCGCGGCGACAAATCCTACGCCATCATCGCTGACGGTCAGACAAAGTTCATCGCCCTCAAGGGCCAGCGTCAGTTCAACAGTATGCGCCTGGGCGTGGCGCATGACATTGGTCAGCGCTTCCTGAAGGATCCGGAACAGGCCGATGGCCTTGGCATCGCTGAGCACCGGCAAGTTATCCGGCACTTGCACCAGACACGGAATATGCGTACGCGCCTCGAACCGTCGGGCCTGCCACTCGATGGCCGAGGCGATCCCGGCATCGAGAATCGGTGGCCGCAGCGCCGTGGCCACATCACGCACCAGTTGAAACAGCTGCGCGATCAAACGTTTCATGCTGTTCAAGCGCTCGTGCAGGCCAGGGTCGAGCTGCGCATAAGCCAGTTCGCACATGGACGTTTCCAGCTTCAACACAGTCAACATCTGCCCCAGCTCGTCGTGAACCTCCCGGGCAATCCGCGCCTTCTCCTCTTCCCGCACGCTCTCCAGGTGCGCAGACAACTCGCGCAACTGCTCACGGGAGCTGGCCAGCTCCAGCTCGATGCGCTTGCTCTCGGTGATGTCCCAGACGATCCCGTCCCAGACATAGGCGCCGTCTTCCAGTCGGCGGGTAATGGCCTTGATCTCGGCCCAGCGCTGTTCGCCCTGACGGGTCAGAATCCGTCCCTGCCACGACCAGTCGCTATCGGTGTCCAGTGCATGGTCCTGAGTCTGGTGATAACTGGCCTTGTCATCCGGATGCACCAGGCTGCGCAGGCCCTTGTCCCGTTGGGCCAGGGTGGCCGGCGAGTACCCCACCAGGCTCTCGCTGCCTTCACTGATGTAGGCAAAGTCGATCTGCCCGGTCACCGGTGCGCGCTCCAGACGAAAGACCAGTCCGGGGACGTTGGCGGCGATCCCCTGCAGCCGCGCTTCGCTTTCCTGCAAGGCGGCCAGGGCGCGACGACGCTCGGTGACATCATTGAGGTAAACCACCAGGTATTCGCCCTCGCGAAAACGCAAGAAGCTCAACGAGACATCCGTCGGCAGAATACTGCCATCGGCCCGCACGCAATTGGTTTCGAAACTTAGCGGTCCTTCCTCACTGGCCCGGGCGCGCTTCCACAGGCTCAGCCAGCGGTCCATGTGCAAACCGGGCTCGAAATCGATCAATGGTCGATCGATGATCCCGCCCGCCGGATAGCCGAGCATGCTTTCGGCGGCGCGGTTGGCGTAGCGCACATGGCTGTCCCAGTTGACCCAAAGGATGCCGACGGTGCTTTGATCAATAGAGAACTGCGTGAGGCGCAAGGCTTCTTCGCTGGCCTCGCGCAGGGCAATGTCTTCGCGCGCCGCCAGCAAACGTTGCTCCAGACCGTGTTGCTGACGACGCTGCCAGTACACAATGACCATGCTGCTCAGCAATAACACCAGCAACAGCAGACAGAGGTTTTTCCAGAAAACCGGTGAATCGGACAGCCGCGGGTACTTGGGTTGCAGCCATTGATCGTGCAGTCGCTCGAGGTCTTTGGCCGGAATCGCGCGCAGCGCGTTTTCGACGATGCCGGCCAACTCCGGCCAGTCCCGACGCGTGGCCACTCGCAACAGTTGCGGGAAACCGATGTCGCCCACCACGGCCAGCCCGGCAAACTCAGGCTCGGCTGACAGACGCCCGAATTGCGCTTCATCGACCACCGCGTAACCGGCCTGCTGACTCAACAACAGTTGCAGTGCCTGGCGCTCCAGAGGCACGCCCTGCAGGTTCAAATGCGGATAGGTACTACGCAAGAAGTCGGCGGTGACGCTGGGCATGCGCACGGCGACGCGGGTCTGACTGTCGAGTTTTTCCAGCTCCACCACACCGGTGCTCTTCTGGTCGCTGACCACCAGTTGCGGCACCCGCATGTACGGATCGGAAAATTGCCAGAATCGTAAACCGGCGGGGGTTTGGGTCAGCCCCGGCGCAATATCGATATCGCCTTCGCGCGCGGCGGCTTCCAGTTGCGCAAGATCAGGATAATTACGCCAGCTCAGCTCGACCTTGAGCGACTTGGCCAGCCATTTCATCAACTCGATGTTCACCCCGGACAGGCGCTGCAAGCGGCGATCGTATTGGGCATAGGGCGCTTGCAACACCACCCCGACCCGCAACTCTTCATGCTGCGCCAGCCATTGCTGTTGCGCCGAAGACAATGACACGACATGCGCCGGTGGCGCGGGAGCCGCCCAGCCCATCAAGGGAAACCACAAACAGCCGATAACCCACAGGCAGCGAAAATGCATCATCGAAGTCTCACACACTGACAAATACTGACCAACCCATTAGGCTGCCGGAATAACTTCTGGCCTGGAATATCCGATGCCCCCTGTCTACCGCCTGGCACTGCCAGCATTGTGCCTGTCGCTGATCCTGCCGTGCGCCTTTTCCGTCGAGGCGGCCGACCCGGCACCTGCCACTGCGGAAAAACCCACCGAAGAAAAACCGGTCGAACGCCAGCCACTGCTTGAGCGTAGTCAGGAAGAAGCCACGGCACTTGAGCGACAAATCCCTGCGCAGGAACAGCAACAACTGCAAGCCGGCGCCGACAGCTTTCTCGCCCTGTGGAAACCGGCCAATACCGCCGAGCCCAAAGGCGCGGTGATTATCATCCCGGGTGCCGGTGAAACCGTTGACTGGCCGCAAGCAATCAGCCCATTGCGCCGCCAATTGCCGGACGCCGAGTGGAGCAGCCTGAGTATCACCTTGCCGGATCTGCAAAGCGAAGCCATTGCGCCACGTATCGTCGAAGTGGCACCAGTGCCCAAAGCGCCTGATGCCGGCAACAAAGACTCGACCACCGCGGCGCCCATCGAACAGGCCGCCGGCGGCGAAGCGGAGGTGGCCGACAAGGCTATCGCCGAAACCACCGAAGAACACGCCAAAGCCGACGCCGAGCGAATTTTCGCCCGCATCGACGCGGCCATCGCTTATGCCGAACAGCAAAGTGCGCGCAGGGTCGTCGTGCTGGGGCATGGCACCGGCGCTTACTGGGCCGCGCGCTATCTGAGCGAGAAGCAGCCATCGCAAGTCGAGAAGTTCGTGATGGTCGCCGCCCAGACGCCTGTTACGGCGAAGCCTGAGCTTGCCGAGTTGACGCCGACGATCAAGCTGCCGACTGCCGACATCTTCTATATGGACAAACCACTGGATCGCAATGCGGCACTGGAGCGCTTGCAGGCCAATAAACGTTTGAAGACATCGGCGTTCAGCCAGGTCTCGCTCAAGGCACTGCCGGGCAATGCCAAGGCTGAGCAAGAGCAGTTGGTTCGCCGGGTGCGGGGATGGTTGAATCCGCAGCCTGCGGCGGACTGATGGATCGCGTCACCCCATTCACGGGCAAGCCTCGCTCCTACAGATTACGTGTCGCGCCCGGCGATCATAAAACCTGTAGGAGCGAGGCTTGCCCGCGAATGGGGCGACACAACTCTGTCTTGCTAGCGAAAATCCCGCCGCTCACGAATCAACGTGTAGGCGTTGTGCAATTCACGAGTCTTGTCCGTCGCCTCACGAACCTGCAACGCCGTCGCACCGCTGCCGGCAATCTTGTCCGGATGATGGCGACTGAGCAGGCGTCGATAGGCGCGTTTGATCTGTGCCGGCTCGCTGGTCGCCGACACGCCCAATAGCCGCAAGGCGTCCTGATACGTGATCGCGCTGCTGACCAATGGTCGCTTCGGCTCATAGTCGCTCGCCAGTGCCTGCACCTGTTGCGGCGTCCAGCCCAACCATTTGCCCCACTGGGCAATCAGTTCGCGCTCGGTGCTACCGGCGCGGCCATCGGCCCAGACCATCCGCCAACAGGCACGCAACACGCCTTCCGCCGCATGGGGCTGAGCACTCAAGCGTCGCAGATAACCACGCAACCGATCGTGCCCCGACTTGCCGCGGTTGAACGCCGCTATCGCCCGACGTTGCGCCGACTCGGTCATCTCCAGCGCACGCATTTCCTGTCGCGCCTGCTGAATGTGGCCATCCACTACCCGCCCATCACTCTTGGCCAATCGGCCCAGCAACACGAACAGCAGTTCATCGTTGCGCAGCACCGAGCGGCCACCGAATTTTTCCCATAAATGCGCCCAGCTCTGCAGGTGCAAGCGCCGATCCAGCGCCTGTCCCAATAAAGCACCGAGCATGGCCCCCGGAATGCTGGCTATGGCAAAGCCCACTCCGGCTCCAATCAGAGTCCCTGGCCACAACATGTCAGCGTCTCGCTTCTATCAAGGTTTCTACTTCAGCCAGGCGCTCGTGAGTGCCGACGTCCACCCAATGTCCATTCAGGCGCTCGCCCGTCACTTGTCCATCGGCCATGGCTTTGCGCAACAATGGCGCAAGCTTGAAGGCCCCGGCCGCACAACCGTCAAACAGCTGCGGGTGCAGCACGGCGATGCCGCTGTAGGTCAGGGTTGAGGTATCCGGCTGACCGTCCTGCACATGGCCATCGACCAGGGTGAAATCCCCGTTCGGGTGATGCGCCGGGTTGTCCGCCAGGATCAAATGAGCGAGCCCGACGATGGGCTGGTGCAACACGCTGAAGTCGTAGTCGGTCCAGATGTCGCCGTTGACCACCACAAAAGCCTCATCACCCAACAACGGCAACGCGCGGAAAATACCACCACCGGTTTCCAGCGGTTCACCTTCCGGCGAATACTGAATGCTCACGCCATATTTCGAGCCATCACCCAGATAATCTTCGATCTGCTGACCGAGCCAGGCATGGTTGATCACGATCTCGGTAAACCCTGCTGCCGCCAGCGCGCGCAAGTGATACTCGATCAAGGGCGCTCCGCCGGCGCGAACCAGCGGTTTTGGCGTGGTCAGGGTCAGCGGACGCATGCGCTCGCCTTTACCCGCCGCCAGAATCATTGCCTTCATGCCTTCACTCCAGCACGCAGACTGGCCAGCAACACATCCAGCTCAGCCAATTCAGGGCGACGGGCAATGACCGCGTCTATATAAGCAAAGAAGCGCGGCACATCACCGAGATAGCGTGGCTTGCCGTCGCGATGGCAGATGCGGGCGAAGATGCCGATGACTTTCAAGTGACGCTGCACGCCCATCAGGTCGCTGGCGCGCAGAAAGTCTTCAAAGTCCGGCTGCACCGGGATGTCGAGCGCACCGGCTTGCCGCCAGTAATCTTCCAGCCAGCCGCGCACGCGTTCTTCAGGCCAGCTGAGGAAGGCGTCCTTGAACAGGCAGGTCACGTCATAGGTCACCGGCCCGTAGACCGCGTCCTGGAAATCCAGCACGCCGGGATTCGGCTCGCTGATCATCAGGTTGCGCGGCATGTAGTCGCGATGCACCAGGACTTTAGGCTGAGCCAGAGCGCTGTCGATCAGCAGGTCGCTGACCTGCTGCCAGAGCACCTGCTGCGCAGCATCGAACTCGATACCCAGTTCGCGCTTCACGTACCACTCGGGGAACAGTTCGAGCTCGCGACGCAGCAGCGCGACGTCATAACTCGGCAGCGGCGCCACCATCGGCAATTGCTGGAAAGCCAACAACGCTTGCAGGGCATCCTTGAACAAATCGTCGGCATTTTCGCTGTCGATCACGTCCAGATAAGTCTTGTTGCCCAGGTCATTGAGCAAAAGGAAACCGCGCTCCAGGTCCTCGGCATAAATTTTCGGCACGTTTATGCCGGATTTCGCCAGCAGAAAAGCGATATCCACAAAGGGTTTGCAGTTTTCCTGGGGCGGTGGCGCGTCCATCACGACGAAACTTCTGCCTGCGCCTTCCCAGCGGAAATAGCGCCGAAAACTCGCGTCGCTACTGGCCGCGGTCAACGTGGCCGGGGGTACGGTGCCCCAACCTTGTTCTGCAAAGAGGATAGCCAACTGTTCATCGAGCCAAACTTTCAGGTGTTGCAAGCGTACATCTTGGTCAGGCATTGCAAGGGTCTCCGACGGCGCTAGCCGTCAAGCGGGTCATGCTTTATTATCCAGCATCTTTTTCAGACCATCGAGAGGCGTGCGGCCCACACCGCGGGCAGATGGCACGCAGGAAGCCCGGACTAATAAGATGGCATTGAAATCCCCCGCGTTTCGTAAAAAATTTCCGTTGTTGGTTACCGGCAGTCTGCTGGCCCTGCAACCCCTGGCCACGTCGTTCGTGGTCGCCGCGGAACAGTATGACTGCTCAGTCTCTGCTTCGGGTGCCTGGGACTGTGCGCCAAAGGCACCGGCCGCTGCATTGCCGCCGCGCCCCGTGCATGAAGGCAGCGCAGTTTCCGCCACTGGAGAAACCCCGGCAGGCACCGCCTCCAGCGAAGACACCGGCGCCAAGCCTGTGCTGGTTACCGAGTCCAAGGGCCGCGGCCTGAAGTCGCGTAGTGAAGACTACAGCCACCTCGACTGGGTTCCGCGCGAGAAGCTCACCGCAGCGCAATTGGCCGAAACCGGTCCTTACTGCTCTGGTTCCTATATCGAACCGATTCGTCCTGGCATGAATGACAAGACGAATAAAAGTGACGCTCCAACCTTTATCGGCGCCAAGGCCTCCCGCTATAAGCAGGAAGAGCAGGTCGCGACCCTGGCCGGTGACGTGGTCATGCGTCAGGGCAGCATGCAGGTCGAAGCCGACGAAGCGAACCTGTACCAGGCCGAGAGCCGTGGCGAACTGGCCGGCAACGTGCGCATTCGCGACAATGGCGCACTGATCGTGGGCGACCACGCCGACGTGCAGCTCGACACCGGTGAAGCCAAGGTCGACAACGCCGAATACGTGATGCACAAGTCGCGTATCCGCGGTAACGCGCTGTACGCCAAACGTGCCGAGAACGCGATCATCCGTCTCAAGGACGGTACGTACACCACGTGCGAACCGAACAGCAATGCCTGGCAGCTCAAGGGCAACAACATCACCTTGAACCCGGCCACCGGTTTCGGTACCGCGACCAACGTGACGCTGCGGGTCAAGGACATTCCGGTTCTGTACACGCCGTACATCTATTTCCCGATCGACGACCGTCGCCAGTCCGGCTTCCTGCCGCCGACCATCGGCACCGGCAGCGATACCGGCTTCATGCTGGTCACTCCGTACTACTTCAACCTGGCACCGAACTACGATGCCACGTTGTACCCGCGTTACATGGCCAAGCATGGCCTGTTGATGGAAGGCGAATTCCGCTACCTGACCAAGTCCAGCGAAGGCCAGTTCGGCGCCGCGTACCTCAACGACGAAGATACCGATCGCAGCAAGCAGACCGACTACGAAAAAAACCGCTACATGTACAACTGGCAGCACAAGGGTGGCCTCGACTCCCGCGTCTTTACGCAAGTCGACTACACCAAGATCAGCGATCCGTATTACTTCCAGGATCTGCAGACTGACCAGATTGGCGTGAAAAGCGCTGACTACATGAACCAGCAGGGCTCTGTCACCTATCGTGGCGACAGCTACACCGCTCGTTTGAACGCCCAGGCCTATCAGCTGGCGACCGTTTCGAACATCACTCCGTATGACCGTTTGCCGCAGATCACCTTCAATGGTCAGCTGCCATATCATCCGGAAGGTTTGAACTTCGATTACGAGACGGAAATCGTCCGGTTCGACCGCGATTTGAAGAATGGCAACTTCATAAACGAAGATGGCACCGTCGAACCGCGTCTTGATAACAACGTTCAAGGTCTGGCACGTGCCAACGGCGACCGCTTGAATCTCAAACCGGCTGTCAGCCTGCCGTTGAACTGGACCTATG
Source organism: Pseudomonas sp. GW822-FHT07A10 (assembly GCF_058798795.1). Lineage (NCBI taxonomy): Bacteria > Pseudomonadati > Pseudomonadota > Gammaproteobacteria > Pseudomonadales > Pseudomonadaceae > Pseudomonas > Pseudomonas sp. GW822-FHT07A10. The sequence continues at coordinate 12,601 of NZ_JBXAKV010000026.1, read as the reverse complement.
GCTTCCTGAAGCCATCGCTCAAGTATCAATACACCCAGTACCAACTGGATCTGGACGGTACCGGCAAAAGCCAAATCGTAGCCCAGGATCAAGCCGCAGCTGCCGCCGGGACTGAAAACCTCTATGGTCATTTCGGCAGTAACCAGAATCGTGGCGTGCCTATCGCCAGTATCGACAGCGGCCTGTATTTCGATCGTGACACCCAATGGTTCGGCAAGAATTATCGCCAGACCCTCGAACCGCGCCTGTTCTACCTCTATGTACCTGAGGAAGACCAGAAGGATATTCCGATATTCGACACCAGCGAATACACCTTCAATTACGCGTCGCTATTCCGTGACAACCGCTTCTCCGGCTCCGACCGTGTCGGCGACGAGAACAAACTGTCCCTGGGCGTGACCAGCCGCTGGATCGAAGACAATGGTTTCGAGCGTCAACGTATCAGCGTCGGCCAAGCCATGTACTTCAAGGACCGCGAAGTCCAGTTGCCAGGTATCGACGCAAAAACCCGCGCCGATGCTCAAGCCAATGTTTCACCGTACGCGCTGGAATACGAATACCGCTGGAACCGTGACTGGCGCACCACCGCCGACTACAACTGGGACCCGGACAGCCGCAGCCCTCGCTCGGGCAGCGCGATGTTCCACTACCAGCCAGAAGACAACCCGAACAAGGTCATCAACGCCGGTTATCGCTATCGCAATGACCAGGTCCGTTATGACCAGAACACCGGTAAATGGACGGTGGGCGGCGGTGACTACGGCACCCCGGGCACACCTGGCTACGTGAAGGACTACTACAAGATCAAACAGCACGACTTCTCGGTGATCTGGCCGATCGTGCCGCAGTGGAACGCCATCAGCCGCTGGCAGTATGACTACAACCGCAACCGTACCCTGGAAGCCTTTGGTGGTTTCGAGTACGACAACTGCTGCTGGAAACTACGCCTGATCAACCGTTACTGGGTTTCCTATGACGAATTCAGTCAGCAAGCCCCACAAAACGAAAAAGGCGACCACGGCGTCTTCCTCCAAATTGTTCTGAAGGGACTCGGCGGCCTCACCGGCGCCAAAGTAGAGAGTTTCCTCGACAAAGGCATCCAAGGTTATCGTGAACGTGAAGACCAAGCTTTCTGATTGTCTGCGCCCGCTGATGCTGGGCGCGCTGTTCCTGGGTACCGCGGCCAACGCCGCGGTACAGTCCATCGATAAAGTGGTGGCCATCGTCGACAATGACGTGGTCATGCAGAGCCAACTGGACCGGCGCGTTCACGAAGTTCAGCAAACCATCGCCAAACGCGGTGCTGCCGTACCGCCTACCGGCGTACTGGATCAGCAAGTGCTCGAGCGTCTGATCGTCGAAAACCTGCAATTGCAGATCGGCGAGCGTTCCGGCATCCGCATTACCGATGAAGAGCTGAACCAGGCTGTCGGCACCATTGCCCAGCGCAATAACATGTCGATCGAACAATTCCGCGCCGCTTTAGCTCGCGACGGCCTGTCTTATGACGATGCCCGCGACCAGATCCGCCGCGAAATGATCATCAGCCGCGTGCGTCAGCGCCGTGTGGCGGAGCGCATCCAGGTGTCCGAGCAGGAAGTGAAGAACTTCCTGGCATCCGATCTCGGCAAAATGCAGCTGTCCGAAGAGTTCCGCCTGGCCAACATTCTGATTCCTACGCCGGAAAGCGCCAACTCCGACGCGATTCAGAATGCCGCCAAACAAGCCGACGCGGTTTACCAGCAACTCAAGCAAGGCGCTGACTTCGGTCAGTTGGCAATCGCCAAATCCGCCAGCGAAACCGCACTGGAAGGCGGCGACATGGGCTGGCGTAAAGCCGCTCAACTGCCACCTCCGTTCGATCGCTTGCTCGGCACCATGGCCGTTGGCGACGTGACCCAGCCAATGCGCACCCCGGGCGGCTTCATTATCCTGAAGATCCTCGACAAGCGTGGCGGCGAATCCCAGGTGCGTGACGAGGTACACGTGCGGCACATCCTGGTCAAACCGAGCCCGATCCGCGACGAAGAAAAAACCAAGGCCCTGGCTCAGTCGCTCTATACCCGTATCGAAGCGGGCGAAGATTTCGGCGAGCTGGCGAAAAGCTTCTCGGAGGACCCGGGTTCGGCCCTCAACGGTGGCGACCTGAACTGGATCGACCCGAACGCGCTGGTACCTGAATTCCGCGAAGTGATGGCCAAGACCCCGCAAGGTCAGCTGTCCAAGCCGTTCAAGACCCAATATGGCTGGCACGTTCTGGAAGTCCTTGGCCGCCGCGCCACCGACAGCACCGCCCAGGCCCGTGAGCAGCAAGCGATGACCGTACTGCGTAACCGCAAATACGACGAAGAGCTGCAAACCTGGCTGCGTCAGATCCGTGACGAAGCGTACGTAGAAATCAAACTCCCTGGTGCAGACCAGGCAGCGCAGTGAAACCCAAGCGTTTCGCGCTGACCCCCGGCGAACCAGCCGGCATAGGTCCCGACCTGTGCCTGCTGCTCGCCTCGCAAGCCCAGCCACATCCCCTGATTGCCATTACCAGCCGCGACCTGCTCCTTGAGCGGGCCGCGCAGCTGGGCGTGGTTGTCGATCTGCTGCCGGTAACGCCGGACAGCTGGCCGGATGCTCCTGCGCCCGCCAACAGCCTGTATGTGTGGGATACGCCTCTCAACGCCAAGGTCACCGCCGGGCAACTGGACAAGGCCAATGCGGCTTTCGTTCTGGAAACCCTGACCCGTGCTGGCCAGGGCTGTCTGGATGGGCATTTCGCCGGCATGATCACCGCCCCGGTGCACAAGGGTGTGATCAATGAATCCGGGATCGCCTTTTCCGGGCACACGGAGTTTCTCGCTGACCTGACCCACACCGCGCAAGTGGTGATGATGCTCGCCACCCGCGGCTTGCGTGTAGCGCTGGTCACCACTCACCTGCCCCTTCGCGAAATTGCCGACGCGATTACGCCGGAGCGGCTGGAGCGGGTCACACGGATCCTGCACACCGACCTGAAAGAAAAGTTCGGCATCGCCCAGCCACGCATCCTGGTTTGCGGGCTCAACCCCCACGCCGGTGAAGGCGGTCATCTGGGCCATGAAGAAATCGACATCATCGAACCTACATTAGAGCGCCTGCGCGGCGAGGGCATGGACCTTCGCGGCCCCCTGCCCGCCGACACTCTGTTTACCCCCAAATATCTGGAGCACTGCGACGCGGTGCTGGCGATGTACCACGACCAGGGCTTGCCTGTGCTGAAATACAAAGGCTTCGGCGCGGCAGTCAACGTGACCCTCGGCTTGCCGATCATCCGCACATCGGTCGACCACGGCACCGCCCTGGACCTGGCCGGCAGCGGCAACATCGACACCGGCAGCCTGCAAGTCGCCCTGGAAACCGCCTACCAGATGGCCGAGACCCGTTTATGACCGAGCATTACCAACACCGGGCGCGCAAGCGCTTCGGCCAGAACTTCCTGCACGATGCTGGCGTTATCGACCGTATCCTGCGCTCCATTCACGCCAAACCTGAAGACCGCCTGCTGGAAATCGGTCCGGGCCAGGGTGCACTGACCGCCGGCCTGCTCAACAGCGGCGCTCAACTGGACGTCGTAGAGCTGGACAAGGACCTGATCCCTATCCTCAACCAGCAGTTCGCCGGCAAGAGCAACTTCAACCTGCATCAGGGCGACGCGCTGAAGTTTGACTTCAACAGCCTGAACGCCGCACCAAACAGCCTGCGAGTGGTCGGCAACCTGCCGTATAACATCTCTACGCCGCTGATTTTCCACCTGCTGCACAACGCACACCTGATTCGCGACATGCACTTCATGCTGCAAAAGGAAGTGGTCGAGCGCCTGGCGGCGGGTCCTGGCGGCGGCGATTGGGGTCGGCTGTCGATCATGGTTCAGTACCATTGCCGGGTCGAGCATCTGTTCAACGTCGGCCCGGGTGCGTTCAATCCTCCGCCGAAAGTCGACTCCGCGATCGTGCGCCTGGTGCCCCACGCGGTACTGCCGCACCCGGCCAAGGATCATCGCCTGCTGGAGCGCGTCGTACGTGAAGCTTTCAACCAGCGCCGCAAGACCCTGCGCAACACACTGAAACTATTGCTGAGCAACGCCGAAATCGAAGCCGCCGGCGTCGATGGCAGCTTGCGCCCCGAGCAGCTCGACCTGGCCGCCTTCGTACGCCTGGCCGACAAGCTCAGCGAACAAGTCCTACAAAAGCCTGCCACCGACTGACAGGCGATGAGCGCTATCGGGTAGGACGCCACTCTGGTTTACTACCCGATACTTGGCCTAGACTGAGTTCTATCAGCTACGCCCCGCGTTCCGCTTCGTTTCTAAGGCCTTTTGCATGTCCGATCCTCGTTATCAGGTCGACGTCAGCGTCGTCACCCGCTATCTGGCAGAACAATCGCAACCCGAGCAAAACCGCTTTGCCTTCGCCTACACCATCACCGTGCAAAACAATGGCCTGCTACCCGCCAGACTGCTTTCACGGCATTGGGTCATCACCGACGGTGACGGCCATGTCGAGGAGGTTCGCGGTGCGGGCGTCGTCGGCCAGCAGCCGTTGATCGAGGTTGGCCAGAGCCACACTTACAGCAGCGGCACCGTCATGACCTCCAAGGTCGGCACGATGCAGGGCACCTACCAGATGCTCGCCGAAGACGGTAAGCACTTCGACGCCATCATCGCGCCGTTCCGTCTGGCGGTCCCTGGGGCGTTGCACTGATGGCGACGTATGCCGTCGGTGATGTGCAAGGTTGCCTTGAACCGCTCAAATGCCTGCTCGAGCAAGTGGCCTTCGACCCTGCCCGAGATCGCCTGTGGCTGGTGGGTGATCTCGTCAACCGTGGCCCACAGTCGCTGGAAACCCTGCGCTTCCTCTATGGCATCCGCGAGTCGCTGGTATGCGTACTCGGCAACCATGACCTGCACTTGCTGGCCGTCGGGCAAAACATCGAGCGCCTGAAGAAAGCCGATACCTTGCGTGAGATCCTCGAAGCACCCGATCGCGCGGACCTGCTGGAGTGGGTTCGCCAGCAAAAGCTCATGCACTACGATGAACAACGTGATATCGCCCTGGTCCATGCCGGTATCCCGCCGCAATGGTCGCTGCGCAAAGCCTTGAAGTGCGCCGCCGAAGTCGAAGAAGCCCTGCACGATGACAACCGCTTCGCGCCTTACCTTGACGGCATGTACGGCAACGAGCCGGTGAAATGGAATAGCGATCTCAAAGGCGCCGCCCGCCTGCGAGTCATCACCAACTATTTCACCCGGATGCGTTTTTGCACCAGCGACGGCAAACTCGACCTCAAGGGCAAGGAAGGCATCGACACCGCACCGCCGGGCTATGCGCCGTGGTTCGCGCACAAGGAGCGTAAAACCAAAGGCCTGAAGATCATCTTCGGCCATTGGGCGGCGCTCGAAGGCCAGTGCGACGAACCGGGGCTGTTTGCACTCGATAGCGGTTGCGTCTGGGGTGGCGCCATGACCCTGATGAATGTCGACACCTTTGAGCGCCTGCAATGCAAATGCGACGCCCATGGCCACCTTCGACCGGCAGTCGCCACCTCTATTCCCGAACAAACGTCAGCCAGCGCCCCGCGCTAGACTGCGCTTTCAGCCGAGCCACAGGAGCCCGCCATGAGCGAATTCAAACGTATCCCCCCAGAACAGGCCCAGGCCCTGCGCGAACAAGGCGCGGTGGTGGTCGATGTCCGCGACCCGGCAACATTTGCCGCGCTGCACATCACCGGCTCGAAGCATCTGGATAACCACTCTCTGCATGCTTTCATCCAGGGCGCCGATCTGGATGCGCCGACGGTAGTGGTCTGCTATCACGGAAATTCCAGCCAGGGCGCAGCTGCTTATCTGATCAGCCAGGGCTTTTCCGACGTCTACAGCATGGACGGCGGTTTTGAGCTGTGGCGTACGACCTATCCTTCGGAAACGGCGCAAGGCACTTCCGAATAATTATTTTGTAATGCGCAAGCCCCGGCCCCCGTGGGCTCGCGCGATTACAGACGAACGGTCTGCCACAACTAATTACGTATCTTGCCTTTACCTCCCAAATTCCCAACTATCCTTAAGCGCAGGCCATCCAAAACAGGGGAGAGCCGGTACACCGGCGCACGGGTCATCGGGAGTAGCTTTCGGAGTAGTCAGCTCCGGAAGAGTTCTGGGGGGTAAACAGCAACTGCCTGTTCGGTTGCTGCCAGCATCGACTGAGTGATCCGGCGTCGGCTCCACGTATCGAGCGAGGTGACGTCATGAGTATCTTTAGCCACTTCCAACAACGCTTCGAGTCCACGCGCCAGGAAGAACTCTCGCTGCAAGAGTATCTGGAACTGTGCAAAAAGGACCGCAGCGCCTACGTTTCCGCGGCCGAGCGTCTCTTGCTGGCCATCGGCGAACCGGAACTGCTCGACACCTCAACCAACTCGAGGCTGTCGCGCATATTTTCCAACAAGGTGATCCGCCGCTATCCGGCCTTTGAAGACTTCCACGGGATGGAAGAATGCATCGACCAGATCGTGTCGTATTTCCGCCATGCCGCTCAGGGTCTGGAAGAAAAGAAACAGATCCTCTACCTGCTGGGCCCAGTCGGTGGCGGTAAGTCATCTTTGGCCGAAAAGCTCAAACAGCTGATCGAGAAAGTGCCCTTTTACGCAATCAAGGGCTCGCCGGTTTTCGAGTCGCCCCTGGGTCTGTTCAACGCCACTGAAGATGGCGCGATCCTCGAGGAAGACTTCGGCATTCCCCGGCGCTACCTCAACACCATCATGTCGCCATGGGCCACCAAGCGCCTGGCCGAATTCGGCGGCGACATCAGCCAGTTCCGCGTGGTGAAACTCTATCCGTCGATCCTCAACCAGATTGCAGTTGCGAAAACCGAGCCGGGCGATGAAAACAACCAGGACATCTCGGCACTGGTGGGCAAGGTCGATATTCGCAAACTGGAAGAGTTCCCGCAGAACGACGCCGATGCCTACAGCTATTCGGGCGCGCTGTGCCGGGCCAACCAGGGCCTGATGGAATTCGTCGAAATGTTCAAGGCACCGATCAAGGTGCTGCACCCATTGCTGACGGCCACTCAGGAAGGCAACTACAACAGCACCGAAGGCTTGGGGGCTATTCCGTTCACCGGGATTCTGCTGGCCCACTCCAACGAATCGGAATGGCACACCTTCCGCAACAACAAGAACAACGAAGCCTTCATCGACCGGATCTATATCGTCAAAGTGCCGTACTGCCTGCGCGTCAGCGACGAGGTGAAGATCTACGACAAGCTGTTGTTCAACAGTTCGCTGGCCAAGGCCCATTGCGCGCCCGACACGCTGAAAATGCTCGCTCAGTTCACCGTGCTCTCGCGCCTTAAAGAGCCGGAAAACTCCAACATCTACTCCAAGATGCGCGTGTATGACGGCGAAAACCTCAAGGACACCGATCCGAAGGCCAAGTCGATCCAGGAATACCGCGATGCAGCAGGTGTCGACGAAGGCATGAACGGTCTGTCGACCCGCTTCGCCTTCAAGATCCTGTCGAAGGTCTTCAACTTCGATCCGCACGAAATCGCCGCCAACCCGGTGCATCTGCTCTACGTGCTGGAACAGCAGATCGAACAGGAACAATTCCAGGCCGAGACACGCGAACGCTATCTGCGCTTCCTGAAAGAGTACCTGGCGCCGCGTTACATCGAGTTCATCGGCAAGGAGATCCAGACTGCCTACCTCGAGTCTTACAGCGAGTACGGCCAGAACATCTTCGATCGCTACGTGCTGTACGCCGACTTCTGGATTCAGGATCAGGAATACCGCGACCCGGAAACCGGCGAGATCCTCAACCGCGTAGCCCTGAACGAGGAACTGGAGAAAATCGAGAAACCGGCCGGCATCAGCAATCCGAAGGATTTCCGCAACGAAATCGTCAACTTCGTACTGCGCGCCCGTGCCAACAACAACGGCAAGAACCCAACCTGGCTCAGCTACGAAAAACTGCGGGTGGTCATCGAGAAGAAAATGTTCTCCAACACCGAGGACCTTCTGCCGGTCATCAGCTTCAACGCCAAGGCCAGCAAAGAGGACCAGCAGAAGCACAACGACTTCGTCACACGGATGGTCGAGCGGGGCTACACCGACAAACAGGTACGACTGCTGTCCGAGTGGTACTTGCGGGTCAGAAAATCACAGTAACCCGCTGCCGGCCAGACCGGTTGTCGTTAGCCAGAGGCCTGTGTACGCTTTTTCTGTTACACAGACCTCTGGGAGGTGTTCGAAAGTCGGTAACGAGGTTCAGGCAGCATCCAGAAGCGCTTGGGGGAGCGTGAACATCCCTCGGCACAGGTCGATGCTGCGTAACCGCTCGCCCCTTTCAGGACAGCTTCTAAGGAGCAGTCATGAGCTATGTGATCGACCGACGTCTCAATGGCAAGAACAAGAGCACGGTAAACCGTCAGCGGTTTCTGCGGCGCTACCGTGATCACATCAAAAAGGCCGTCGAAGAGGCGGTAGGCCGGCGTTCCATTACCGATATGGAACACGGCGAGCAAATCAGCATTCCCGGCCGCGACATCGACGAGCCGGTGCTTCACCATGGCCGGGGCGGCAAGCAGACCATCGTGCACCCGGGCAACAAGGAGTTCACCAGCGGCGAGCACATTGCCCGTCCGCCCGGAGGTGGCGGCGGCAGAGGCCCCGGCAAGGCCGGTAACTCGGGTGAAGGGATGGACGAGTTCGTCTTCCAGATCACCCAGGAAGAATTCCTCGAATTCATGTTCGAGGACCTTGAACTGCCTAACCTGGTCAAACGTCACCTGACCGGCACCGACACCTTCAAGACCGTACGCGCGGGCATCAGCAACGAGGGCAACCCGTCACGGATCAACATCATCCGTACGCTGCGTTCGGCCCATGCCCGGCGCATCGCCCTGTCCGGCAGCAGCCGGGCAAAACTGCGCGAAGTCAAAGAGGAGCTCGCCCGGCTTAGACGGGAGGAGCCGGACAACTTCGGCGACATCCAGGAACTCGAAGCGGAAATCGAGAAACTCAGTGCGCGCATTCACCGGGTGCCATTTCTCGACACCTTTGACCTCAAGTACAACCTGTTGATCAAACAGCCGAACCCGAGCTCCAAAGCAGTGATGTTCTGCCTGATGGACGTGTCCGGCTCCATGACCCAGGCGACCAAGGACATCGCCAAGCGCTTCTTCATCCTGCTGTACCTGTTCCTCAAGCGGAACTACGACAAAATCGACGTCGTGTTCATCCGCCACCACACCAGTGCCCGCGAAGTGGATGAGGAGGAGTTTTTCTACTCCCGGGAAACCGGCGGCACCATCGTCTCCAGCGCCCTTAAACTGATGCAGGAGATCATGGCCGAGCGTTATCCGAGCAATGAGTGGAATATCTATGCCGCCCAGGCGTCCGACGGCGATAACTGGAACGACGACTCGCCAATCTGCCGCGACATTCTGATCAATCAGATCATGCCGTTCGTGCAGTACTACACTTATGTAGAGATTACCCCGCGCGAACACCAGGCCCTGTGGTTCGAGTACGAACGCATCGCCGAAGCCTTCTCTGACACTTTTGCCCAGCAGCAACTGGTCTCGGCCGGGGACATCTATCCGGTCTTCCGTGAACTCTTCCAGCGCAGGTTAGTGACATGACCGCCAAAGAGCAAAAGCGCCAACCCATTTCCACCGGCTCTGAATGGACGTTCGAGCTGATCCAGGCCTACGACCGCGAAATCAGTCGTCTCGCGGCCCGCTATGCGCTCGATACCTACCCCAACCAGATCGAAGTGATCACTGCCGAACAGATGATGGACGCCTACGCCTCAGTGGGCATGCCCCTGGGTTATCACCATTGGTCCTATGGCAAACACTTCCTAAGTACCGAAAAATCCTACAGCCGCGGCCAGATGGGGCTGGCCTACGAGATTGTGATCAACTCGGACCCTTGCATCGCCTATCTGATGGAAGAAAACACCATCTGCATGCAGGCCCTGGTGGTGGCTCACGCCTGCTATGGCCATAACAGCTTCTTCAAGGGTAATTACCTGTTTCGCACCTGGACCGACGCCAGTTCGATCATCGATTACCTGGTGTTCGCCAAGCAGTACATCATGCAGTGCGAAGAACGCCACGGTATCGACGCGGTAGAGGACTTGCTCGATTCCTGCCATGCGCTGATGAATTACGGGGTCGACCGTTACAAACGCCCTTATCCGATTTCCGCCGAAGAAGAACGCCGTCGGCAGAAGGATCGGGAAGAACATCTGCAAAAGCAGATCAACGATTTGTGGCGGACCATTCCAAAAGGCGCGGACAAATTCAGCGACAAGGACAACGCACGCTTCCCCGCCGAGCCTCAGGAAAACATCCTGTATTTCATCGAAAAACACGCCCCGCTGCTGGAGCCATGGCAACGTGAAATAGTGCGGATCGTGCGCAAGATCGCCCAGTATTTTTATCCACAGCGCCAGACACAGGTAATGAACGAAGGCTGGGCCACCTTCTGGCACTACACCTTGATGAACGACTTGTATGACGAAGGCCTGGTCACCGATGGCTTCATGATGGAGTTCCTGACGTCCCATACCAGCGTGGTGTTCCAGCCGGGCTTCGACAGCCCCTACTACAGCGGAATCAACCCCTACACCCTCGGTTTTGCCATGTATCGCGATATCCGGCGGATATGCGAACAGCCTACCGAAGAGGACTACCGCTGGTTCCCGGAAATCGCCGGCACAGACTGGTTGTCCAGCATCAAATTCGCCATGAGCAGCTTCAAGGACGAGAGCTTCATCCTGCAGTACCTGTCACCCAAGGTGATCCGCGACCTGAAGCTGTTCAGCATCCTCGATGACGACCAGAAGGATGATCTGCTGGTTCCGGCGATCCACGACGAAGAGGGCTATCGAACCATCCGCGAAACCCTCGCGGCGCAATACAACCTCGGCAATCGCGAACCCAACATCCAGATCTACAGCATCGACCGGCGCGGGGACCGCTCGCTGACCTTGCGTCACCAGCAGCACGACCGCAAGCCGCTCGGCGATTCCACCGAGGAAGTGCTCAAGCACCTGCACCGGCTCTGGGGCTTCGACATTCACCTGGAAACCCTGCAAGGGGATCAGGTGGTGAAAACCCACCATGTTCCACCCAGAAGCGAACACGGCGAGGGGGACTACGGCCGGTTAGACTTGGCTGTCATTCATCTTTGATCCTGTTTCGGCCTCCGGAAGTTCGACGCAAAGGTTATTCTGTCGGGCTAACGGAGGTTTTTTATGCAGATTTATAAAGTCGGTGGTGCGGTACGCGATCGCCTGCTGGGCAGGCCTGTCACCGATATCGACTGGGTCGTGGTAGGCGCTACCACCGAAGAAATGCTCGCCAAGGGCTTTCGCCCGGTGGGTGCGGATTTTCCAGTGTTTCTTCACCCCAAAAGCGGTGAGGAATACGCCCTCGCCCGCACTGAGCGCAAAAGCGGACGCGGTTACGGCGGCTTCACCTTTCACGCCAGCCCCGAAGTCACGCTCGAAGAAGACCTGATTCGTCGTGACCTGACGATCAACGCCATGGCCGAAGACGATCAGCAGAACCTGACCGACCCCTACCATGGCCAGCGGGATCTCGAGGCTCGCCTGCTTCGTCATGTTTCCCCCGCGTTCGCCGAAGATCCGCTCCGCGTTCTGCGCGTTGCCCGCTTCGCCGCGCGTTATGCAGGGCTGGGTTTCACCGTCGCCCCCGAGACACTGGCGCTGATGCGGCAACTCAGCGAATCGGGTGAACTGGAGGCACTGACCGCGGAACGCAGCTGGAAAGAAATCGCCCGCGCGCTGATGGAAGACCAACCCCAGGTGTTCATCCAGGTGCTGCGCGAGTGCGGTGCGCTCAAAGTGCTGATGCCGGAAGTCGATGCGCTGTTCGGTGTACCGCAACCCGAGGCCCACCACCCGGAAATCGACACAGGCGTGCATACCCTGAGCGTGCTGGAGCAAGCGGCACAGCACAAACAACCGCTGACCGTGCGCTGGGCCTGCCTGCTGCATGACTTGGGCAAAGGACTGACGCCCGAGGAGGAATGGCCTCGCCACATCGCCCACGAGCACAAAGGCCTGAAGCTGATCAAAGCGGTCAACGTGCGCTTCAAGGCACCGAAGGATTGTCAGGAATTGGCACTGCTGGTGGGCGAGTATCACACCCATGGCCATCGGGCTCTGGAGCTGAAACCGTCGACCTTGCTGGAGTTGCTGCAGAGCTTCGACGTCTATCGTCGACCTCAGCGCTTTGAGGAGTTTATTGCGGCGTGCGAGATGGACGCTCGAGGGCGCAAAGGCCTGGAACAGCGAAGTTATCCACAGGCGGATTATTTGCGCGGGGCGGCGACTGCAGCGCGAAGCGTGGCGGTTCAGCCGTTGCTGGAGAAGGGATTCAAGGGGCCGGAATTGGGCGAGGCGATCAAGCGCGAGCGGCTCAAGGCGTTGAAGGCTTACAAAGACGCGGCGTCAGCCTGAAAAGCTTCGCGGGCAAGCCTCGCTCCTTGTATGTTGGCCGAACACCCGGCGAGAGCAGCTAAGCTCCTCGGTGTTGTCTCA
>NZ_JBXAKV010000025.1:0-51487 GCF_058798795.1 Pseudomonas sp. GW822-FHT07A10 | reverse complement strand
TGAGACAACACCGAGGAGCTTAGCTGCTCTCGCCGGGTGTTCGGCCAACATACAAGGAGCGAGGCTTGCCCGCGAAGAACGATAACGCAGTGTGCCAGACCTGATGCCTTCGCGGGCAAGCCTCGCTCCGGGGATAAGTGTGGAGCTGCCGAAGGCTGCGATTTTTTGATCTCGGAAGAATGACAGATTCACTTTCCCATATGTTCACTCACGCCTCAGAACGTGCCGACACTCGCTGTTTTGAAAGTCACCTTCACTATGTTGTTGGGATTGCTCTGCCACTTCTGCACGTCGGTCGGTATGGTCTCGTTGCGCACGACACACTTCCACTCCACATCTTTGCCATCGTCCGTGCCTGGGAAAAGTACCTTGCCGGTCCATGTTGGATAGGCAGTAGGGGCAAGCTTTACGGCCTTGGTCGGATCCCAATTCCCTAACTCTGGACGGTTGCCGACAACATAAACACTGTAGCCCAGCGTCGTGACGCCGTTGTCGCATTGGAAGTTCACTTCGGATTGTAAGGGCGTCCACTGGCCGCCTTGGACATCGCGGAACACCGGCAGCGTCGCCAACAAGAGAACGCCCAGCGGCAACAGGTAACGATTGCGAGACATGATGAACACCTCAACTCATTCCAGTGGACGCAGCTTAGCCCCGGCCAAACTGAAAGTGACCTGTTAGAACTGACAGTTCATTAGATCTCTTCGCAATAGTTCTAATCGTTGCTTGTTAACGGCGAGCTTTCTTGCGCTTAAACAAGAACAATCGCGATCGTTTAAATGAAGCTTGCCGTTACCATCCAAAGGCTACAACGCCTTGCGCCACCCCCTACACGTAAGACAGAATCCGCCGGCTTGTGCGCCTTGGGCCCGCTCGGTAACTTGATTCCCGTCACTGCCCATCAGTGATCGGGTTTAGTCGCCCGCGTTAACTCAGTTGTGCGTGCATCTGTCATGCAGGTCTTTCATTCCTGTACTTGATGGTAGCTGTACGTAGGGCGCCTTCGGGCGCGCCGGATTTCTGAGTTTCCCGGTCGACTAACCTGCGTGCAGCTGCCTCCCCTCTCGTTTAGTCGCAAGAGGGGTGGCACCCAATAGGAAACTCAGAATATGTTCAAGGTCACACCCAATCCGCCGGACGCCGATCCGGTCTCCCCGTACGAACCCGATTCAAAGAAGCTCAACGAGGCCGCCGAGCGGGCTCTGAACTTCCACTTTCCGTCGAATGCCGACATCAAAGCCACCGCGCGTAAACCCAGCAGGCTGTTTGCTGTGGCCCCAGAGGCCACGACCGAAACCCTGGCGATTTTTTTGGTCGAGACACTGGCCTCGGTCGATGTGATGGTCCATCAGTTGGTGGATCATCTGGAGGGTGAGTCGCGCTACGCCCTGCTGGGCATTTCAAACAGCATCATGGTGGCGGAGATCACCGCGAACCGGGTGCTGGATAAGATTGATCTGCCCAAATAGATGCGCTCTGCTGTGGTGAGTGGGTAACTGACGTTGGGCTGTGCAGCGGTCCCTTTTTTTGGGCCGCTTCGCGCCCCAGCGGGAGCAAGCTCCTTCGCCACAGAGTGTTCAATGGTGCCGGTCAACAGGAATCGACAGCGTCGCCCGCAACCCGCCTTCCGGTGGGTTGACCAGGGTAATCCGCCCACCCAGCTGCGTCGCGATGGTGTTGACGATGGCCAGTCCCAAGCCTGCGCCGCCGGTGTTTCCACGGCTGTAAAAGCGTTCGAACAATCGTGCGCGATCCGCTTCGTCGATGCCCGGTCCCTGGTCCTGGACGCTCAAGTTGTAGAACCCGTCGTCCTGGCTCAGTTGCACGGTGATGACGCCATGCTCCGGCGAAAAATTCGCCGCGTTGCTGACCAGGTTGTTCAGGGCGATGTCGATGGTGCCGGCGTCGGCGAGGACTTTGAAAGGCCGGTCCTCGGCGTCGAAAGCCAATTCCAGGTTCCTGCTCAGCAGCCAGGGTGTGAGCTGGGCCAGGCTGGCGCGCACGGTTTCACTCAGGTCGATGCTGTGCAGCACCGGCGTCACGGCCTTGGGTTCGAGACGGGCCATGGTCAGCAACTGATTGACCAGACGACTGGCGCGGTCGACCCCGGCAATCAGAAACGCCAGGGACTCACGACGTTCCTGTTCCGTGCCGGCCTCCAGCAGGTTTTGCGCATGCACCCGCAACACAGCCAGTGGCGTGCGCAATTCGTGGGCGGCGTCGGCGATGAAGCGTCGCTCACGGCCCAGCACCTCTTGAATTTGCGCGAGCATGCGATTGAGCGCCGCTTGCATCGGTTCCAGTTCGCTGGGCAACGGCGTCAGTTGCAACGGCTCCAGAGAACCGCTGTGCCGTGCCCGCAAGGTTGCCGCCATATCGGCCAGGGGTTTGAGCCCCCAGCCAATGGCCAGCCAGACCATGGCCGCCAGTATCAGGCTGCCAAGCACATTGGGCCATAGGGTGTGACGCACGATCCGGTCGACCAGGTCCGCACGCACATCATCCCGTTCACCGACCCAGATGCGCAGGTCATTCTGTTTGTCTTCGAGCACGAACACCCGCCAATGACGGTTGTTCAAATCCACCACATCGCTGAAACCATGTGTCGTCGGCGGCACGGTGAAGGAGGGGGCGCTGGCGGTGTGCACCAGCACTTCTCCCTTGCGATTCCACACCTGAAAGGCAATTTTGCTTTCATAGGGGTGACCATCGACTCCCGGCGCCGCTTCACTCAAGGCCTTGTTGAATGCTTGATACAGTTCGGCGTGTTCATGGCTGGCCAGCGGCATGCGCATCACACCCTGCAGCAGTCGGGCGTTCTGTGCCAGTTGGGCGTCGTAGACTTCGGCAATTTCGTGATTGCTGTCGTGCAGGTTGAACACACTGATGATTGCCAACCCCGTCAGCATCAGGCCGATGATCAGCGTCAGGGTGCGACGTCGGATCGAGGTCATCGACGTTCCTCCACCAGATAACCCACCCCACGAATGGTGCGGATCAGATCGGTGGAGAACTTCTTGCGCAGGTGATGGATGTGCACTTCCAGGGTGTTGCTTTCGGCTTCTTCGTTCCAGCCGTAAAGCAGTTGCATCAGGTGATCGCGGGTCATGACCCGGCCCGGAGGCGAGAGCAATTCATGGAGCAGTTGATATTCCTTGGGCGTCAGCGCTACCGGTTCGCCCTGATAACTGACTTGCTGGGTGCCGGGGTTCAGGCAGATGCCGGCGTGTTCGATCAGCACTTGCGCGCGACCGGCACTGCGGCGCAACAAAGCTCGCAGGCGAGCCTTGAGTTCGGCCAGATCGAAGGGTTTAACCAGGTAATCGTCGGCGCCGGCATCCAGCCCGGCGATGCGGTCTTCAGTGGCATCCCGGGAGGTAAGGATCAGCACCGGCAGGTTCGAGCCGCTGTCACGCAAGCGGCGTAGCACTTCCAGACCGTCCATGCGCGGCAGGCCGAGGTCGAGCACGGCCACATCGAAGGTTTCGCTGAGCAGTGAATGCAAGGCGTTGCTGCCGTCCTGCAGCCAGTCGACGGTGTAACCCTCACGGCCCAGCGCCTGATGAATGCCCTCGCCAAGGGCCACGTCATCCTCGATCAGTAATAAGCGCACACGGGACTCCTGTCAGTCGAGTTTCTTGTTTACGTCACCCAGTAATGCTTCGATCTCTTTGCGACGCCCGGCGTCGGCGCTTTCCCGGCCAGGACGGGGCGCGGCATGCAGGGCTTTTTGCAGCGCATCCCGAGCTTCACCATAGCGCTTTTGACGGTAAAGGTGATCACCCCAGAAGTACAGACTGTCGATGCCGGTCGGGTTCAGTTCCAGGGCCTGCTTCAACAGCTGTTCGGCCTTGTCGGCATCGCCGAAACCGATAGGCCAGCCGGGCACCCGATCATACAGTGCCGCGAGGCTGGTATAGGCCGAGCCTTGCAGGGCCTTGGGATCGATGGCCAAGGCTTTTTCCAGATCGACTTTGGCTGCCTTGGCCTTGCTCAGGGCACCGAGGCCACCCTGGGCGCCGGCCCAACTGCTGGTGACGATACCGGACCAGATCCACGCTTCAGCCAGGGACTGGCGTTCCCGGGTAAACGCGGAAGCCTGGGCTGCAAGTTTTTCGAAGGCGGCGCTGCGCTGTTCGGCGGGCAATTCGTACTGGATGTGCGCCCAGCTTTGTTGAATGGCGTTGAGGCGCTGCTGATCGGCGGCTTCCAGCGCCCAGACGCTTTGGCTCAGCACGGCGAGCAACAAGCAGGTGAGGATTTTCTTCATGGTTTGAGGCTCTCCTTATCGGGCTTCTGACTCAGGCGACGGATCAGCGGCAATTGCTTGCGCAAGCCACGGTCCACCAGATGCGGCAACAGACTGTTCAGGCGCACGAAAAAGCGTTCAGGCCAGCCCAGGTACAAGTCGCGACGGTCGCCGGCAATGGCGTGGATGACCGCCGAAGCGACGGTTTGCGGGTCGTCGACATTGGCTTTGAGCGCATCGTTCAGCGCTTGGGCCGCCGCGCTGTTCATGCTGGTATGGGTTGCCCGGGGAGCGACATAGAGCACGTTGATCCGGGTATCGGCCAGTTCCCGGCGCAGGGCTTCGGAGAAACCGCGCAGGGCGAACTTGGTGGCGCAATAGCTGGCGTAGCCGGGGTAGCCGATGGAACCATAGGTCGAACCGACGTTCACCACCATGGCACTCTCGACCTGCTTGAGCAGCGGCAGCAATAGCCTGGTCAGGCAGATTGGCGCGCTGACGTTCACTGCGAGCATGGCGTTGATCTCGCTGTCATCGAGCTGTTCGAGCATGGCGAAGTGATTGACGCCCGCGGCATTGATCAGCAGGTTGATGCCGCCGATGGCCTCGGCCGCCGCCAGCACTTTGCGCCGGTCATCGGGCAGGGTCAGGTCCGCCCCGACCCAGCGCAACTGCTCCGGGTAGCGCTCGAGCAAGGGCTCCAGCGACTCTCGATGTCGGGCTACGGCCAATACGTGTGCACCACTGGCACACAGGGTGCCGGCGATGGCCAGGCCGATGCCGCCGCTGGCGCCGGTCAATACCACGCGCGTCTCAGACGGGCGCATGCAGATTCTCCCCATCACGCGGCAGGCCGCGGAACATGTCGGTGTAGAGCGTGTACACGACCTTCGAGGCATGAATCACCGCGGCTTGATCGGCCGGGTCTTCGAGCAGGTTCATCAAGCGGCGGTAGGTCTGCATGTGTTCGATATCCAGTGAGCCGTGGGAACTCAGATAGCTGAAGGCGCTTTCTGGCAGCGCCAGGCGTTCGCGGATGCTGGCGGCCGCGTGGGTGGCCAGGGCGATGCTGGTGCCTTCCAGCACGTTGACCATGCCGAACAGGCCCACCGGGTTGTCCCGGGCAATCAGGTCGTAAAGAAAGCTGACCATCAACTCGATCGGCAGCGATGGACGACCATCACGCACGGCGTCTTTGTCACCGCCACAGGCCGCGATATCGTCGAGCACCCACTGTTCGTGACCGTATTCGTCTTCGATGTACTCGCACACCGCTTTGCGCAACCATTCCAGACGCTGCGGCAGACGTGCGCCGCACGCCATCATCAACGGCACGGTATGGCGCACATGGTAGTAGGCCTGGGTGAGGAAGGCGCGGTAGCTGTCCAGGCTCACGTTGCCCTGAAGGGCATCGCGGATGATCGGCAGATTGAACAGCTCGTGGCGTTCCTGATGAGTGGCTTCTTGCAGGGTGTCGAAAAAACTCATGGTGCAGATACCTCGGGGAAAACGGATTCAGTGAGCTGCGCCCGGTAACGCTCGACGATGGCGTCGCGGCGCGGTCGGCCATTGGCGGTCAGCAAGCCGTTGGCGGGGGTGAAGGGTTGATCGAGACGGGTCCAGTGATGAACCTGGGCGTAATCGGGCAAGGCCTCATTGGCCTCGGCTACGGCGGTGGCCAGCTCTTCATCGGTGCAGTCCGGTCGATGGGGCCAGAGCAGGGCGTGGTTGCTCGGCATCGCTTCGCCGTAGACGAACGCCTGAGCGATATGGCGACGCTGGGTGAGTTCGGCCTCGACCCATTCCGGGTTGACGTTGCGGCCGAAACTGGTGATGAACTGATGTTTCTTGCGCCCGTTGAGGTAGAGAAAACCTTCCGGGTCGAATTCGCCGAGATCACCGGTCGGCCACCATTCATCGTGGTGGGGCGCTTGCCCCAGATAACCAAGCAGGGTCGAGCCCTTGACCAGCACTTCGCCGTCGTCGGCCAGGCGAATTTCGACATGGGGCAGGGGCCGGCCGACGCTGCCGGGGCGGTGTGCTCCCGGGCGATTGAGGCACACCACCGACGCGCATTCCGACAACCCGTAACCCTCGTACACCGGCATGCCGATGCGTTGGGCACGGTGCAGCAGCTCTTCGGAAACCCGCGCACCGCCCACGGCGGCAAAACGCAACGATTGGGGGTTGAACGCTTTTTGCTCGGCGGCGCTGACCAGCATCAGTAACAACTGTGGCACCAGGATCAAACTCTCGGGCGCGCGGGAGGCCAGACACCCCAACAAGCGCGGCACATCGACACCGCTGGCGCCCTGAATGCCCAGGGTTTTCTGGCTCGGCACGCTGAGGGTCGCGCCGGCATACAGCGCGGCATAACAGCCGAGGTTTTCCAGCAGGATCGCCAGGGGCAGCAGTGCCAGGTGATGTCGCGGGTGGGTGGGCTTGCTCGCCTGATCCAGCTCACGGGCCACCCGCAAAAGGCTTTCGGCGCTCAGGCACACGCCTTTGGGCGTGCCGGTGGTGCCGGAAGTGAAGGTGAGTTTGGCGGTGCCTTCAGGTATGAGGTTCGGGTCGCTGAAGGGACGACGCCAGAATTCACCACTGTGCTCATAGCCTGCTCCTTGAAGCTCGGCTTCCAGTTCCGGTTCGGCAATCACCCGTTCGGCCTGGCTCTGTTCCAGGCAATGGATGCGTTGTGCCGGGCTGAAGAAGGGCGGCAATGTCAGGCAGATCAGGCCTTCGAACAGGATGGCCAGGTCCCAGAGCATTGCCTCGGTGCCGTTGTCCAGAGCCAGCGCGACCACCTTGACGTGCTCATCGCGCAGTCGCTGTTGGCGATCCATGACCTCGGCATACAGCGTGGCGTAGTCCAATTTCAACTGATCGCCCCACAAGGCAATCGCGCTGCTTTTATGTTCGGCGTGATGACGCAGGGTTTGTTTGAAACGCTCCATTTCAGGCGACATGGCTGGACTCCTCAAGGGAGGTTGGCAGCCCCAGGCGATTGAACAGGCCGATGTTGCGCAGATGAATGAAACCGGCGCGGATGTTGCCGACATGCACCCATGGCTGGCTCTCGTAATAACTGCCCCAGTGGTGACGGTCGTCGCCCAACCGCTCGGGATCGGCGGCGCACAGCGTCACCGGCTTCAAACCCAGGCGATGAAAACTGTTTACCAGCCCGATGTTGCCGGTGAACGCCACCCATTCCAGCCCGCCCATGGCCAACAGATAGGTGATGGCGACGATGCTCAGCCGCGCGCTGCCGGTATCGCTGGCGGCGAGGTTACCGACCTCGACAATCCCGGCCCGGTCCACCGGTTGGCCGGCAGCGGCGCTGATCAGCGGATCGATCGCCTCGTCCAGGTAACGCTCCAGAAACAAGGGTTCGGTACTGGCCAGTCGTAGGCCGGCCACCGCACACAGCGTGTCGGACTCATCGCTCAGGCCGAACAGTTGCGGCATGAAATGGCGGATATCGGCGCCATGGGCCTTGCGAAAACGCTGCTGGATAAAAGCTTCGAAGACGGGTCGCTGGGTATCGTCCGGCAAGGCCCTGGCCAGACTCATCTGCGAGGTTTCGGCTTGACCGAAGTGCAGGGGCAGAGGGATGTTCCAGTCAAAATCGTGCATGGGCAAGAACGCCTCCCCGAGTCAGTTTGGGGGGAGTATCAAAGGCGATTCTTAACGAAGTCTGAAGGTTATCTTCAGATTGTCTTAAGACTGGACAGGCAGGGTGGCGCCGGTCGGTTCGACGAAACCGGATCCAGGCTGCACGAAATGAGTCGGCAGCCGCCACCGATCTACACGAGGTTCTGTATGACCCCAGATTCAGCAGTACACCGGTATGGAAAACTCTCGATCACCTTGCACTGGCTGATGTTGGCGCTGTTCGTCGGCGTTTATGGCTGCATCGAGATCAAAGGGCTACTGCCCCGTGGAAGTGATTCGAGGGGCCTTTTCCTGGGGCTTCACGGCTTATTCGGATTGAGCATTTTTGCGTTGGTCTGGGTCCGCCTGCTCGGGCGCCTCACGCCCCGGCCACCGATTACCCCGGCCCTGTCAACCTGGCAGACCGGCGTCTCGCACCTCATGCACCTGGCGCTGTATGTGCTGATGATTGCAACGCCGCTATTGGCCTGGTTGATGCTGGCCGCCGGTGGCAAGCCGATGCCGTATTTCGAGTTTTTCCTGCCGGCGCCCGTGGCGGTTGATCCCGTGCTGGCCAAGCAATTCAAGCATTGGCATGAGTGGCTCGGCAGTGCCGGTTACTGGCTGATCGGTTTGCACGCGGCGGCGGGGTTGGTCCATCACTACTGGGTTCGCGACAACACGCTCACGCGCATGTTGCCCAAGGGATTTAGTGCGGGTGTCAACGAGCGTCAGCGATAAGTTTCCCTGGACGTTAGGGTTGCCTCGAACGCTGCGTCATCATTCATCGCGAGCTTGCTCGCGATGAAGCCATCACTGTCACCTCAAACCTTACCTGCTTGCTCCTCCAGCTGATCTGACTCAAACAACTTCGCCAGTTCCGCCCGCGCTTCCTGCGCCGTTTGCATTACCTTGGCGGCATCGTCATACACCGCGTGCTGAGCCTCCAGCACTTGTTCGTCGTGATGGGTAAAGCGCTTGATCCGCGCATCCGCCTGGGCTTGTGTCAGCCCCAGTCCAACCAGGGTGCGCCGGGTCATTTCCAGGCTGGAGTAATAGGTCTCCCGCACCGCCTGCGCCCCGACATCCACCAAGCGGTGCACATGCTGACGGTTACGGGCGCGGGCGATGATTTTGATGTGCGGATAAAGCTTGTGCACCACCTCGGCCGTCTTGATGTTGGTGTCCGGATCATCGGTGGCGATCACAAAGAACTCCGCTTGCTCGACCTTGGCGGCGCTGAGGATTTCCGGGCGCATCGGGTCGCCGTAGAACACCGGAACGCCACCGAAGCTGCGGGACAGTTCGATGGTTTCCACCGAGGTGTCGAGGGCGATGAACTTGATGTTCTGCGCCCGCAGAATCCGCGCCACGATCTGCCCCATACGACCCATGCCGGCAATGACCACGCGGGGCGTGTCGGCGTCGATTTCACGGAACTTCTGCGGCACCTCCACCGGTTGCACCTTGGGTTTGACCAGTCTTGCGCAGGCCAGCAGCAACAGCGGCGTCAGCGCCATCGACAGGGTGATGGTCAGCACCAGCAGGTCGTACAGGCGCGGTTCGAACAAGCCCTGATCCCGGCCGATCTTGAACACCACAAAAGCAAATTCACCACCGGCCGCCAGCACGATCCCCAGACGAATCGCATTAACCTTGCCCAACCCTCCGGCCAGTCGACCGACCACAAACAGCAGCGGCAGCTTGATGGCGATCAGCAGCACGGTCAGCCCCAGCACCACGACCGGCGCACTGAGCAGCAGACTCAAGTTGGCGCCCATGCCGACGCTGATGAAAAACAGCCCCAGCAGCAGGCCCTTGAACGGTTCGATCTGCGCTTCCAGTTCGTGACGGTATTCGGAGTCCGCCAGCAGCAAACCGGCGAGGAACGCGCCGAGTGCCATGGACACGCCGACCAGGTCCATCAGCCACGCCGTGCCGATCACTACCAGCAATGCGGTGGCGGTGGACACCTCCGGCAGACCGGTCTTGGCCACCACGCGAAACACCGGGCGCAACAGATAACGCCCGCCGATCACCACCACCGCGATGCTGCCCAGCACCCGCAAGCCATGGTTCAAATCTTCGGCCGCGCTGCTGGTGTGATCACCGCCGGCCAGCAACGGCACCATCGCGATCAACGGGATCGCGGCGATGTCCTGGAACAGCAAAATCGCGAACGCCAACCGCCCATGGGGGCTGGTCAATTCCTTGCGCTCGGCCAGGCTCTGCAAACCAAACGCGGTGGACGACAACGCCAGACCCAGGCCCAACACGATGGCGCTGTTCAGGGACTGGCCGAACACGAACAACGCCAGCACGCCAATCACCGAACCGGTCAGCAGCACCTGTGCCAGGCCCACGCCGAACACCGATTTGCGCATCACCCACAAACGTCGCGGCGACAGCTCGAGGCCGATGATGAACAGCAACAACACCACCCCGAGTTCGGAGATGTGGCTGACGCTTTGTGGATTACCGATCAAACCCAGCACCGACGGCCCGATGATCACCCCGGCAAACAGATAGCCGAGCACCGCCCCCAGTTGCAGGCGCTTGGCCAAGGGAACGGCGAGCACCGCCGCGAACAAAAAGACGACTGCGGCTTGTAACAGGTTGCCTTCATGGGGCATGTGAAACTCCAAAAACTCGATACGGCGGGGGCGATAAGGATAAAGGCTGGAGCCGGATGCGTCAGCCATGAACGAAAATGTTTGGGCCTCGCGATGGCAATTTTGCAGGCACCCAAGATGTCGTTACATTTAGCATCAATTAGTGACATTCATAGGATAAGCTGATCAAACTGTTCGTTCCCGAGTGCGCACCATGACCATCAACTTCGACCTTAACGATCTGCAAGCCTTTCGTGCCGTGGTGGAGCAGGGCAGCTTTCGCAAGGCTGCGGACACCGTACGCATCTCCCAACCAGCCCTCAGCCGGCGGATCGAAAAGCTCGAAGACGCTCTGGGCGTGAAATTGTTCGAACGCACGACTCGCCGGGTCAGCCTGACTCAGGCCGGGCGTGGTTTCATGCCCAGCGTCGAACGCCTGCTGGATGACCTGGACGTGGCGCTACTGGGCATCAGCGAAGTCGCCTCGACCCGGCTCGGGCATGTCACCGTCGCCTGTGTGCCGTCGGCGGCGTACTACTTCATGCCGCGTGTGATCGCCCACTACCATCGGCAATTTCCGCGGATCAAGGTCAAGGTGCTCGACTCCAGTGCTCACGAGGTATTGAGTGCCGTGGTCAACGGTGAAGCGGACTTTGGCCTGAGCTTCATGGGCACCCTGGAGGCCGAAGTCGAATTCGAGCCGCTGGTGCAGGAAGGTTATGTGGTGGCGTGCAGACGAGATCACCCCCTTGCAGGACGCAGCAGCGTGACATGGGATGAGTTTTATCAGCAGGATTACATCTCGCTGGACAAGACTTCGGGCAATCGCTTTTTGCTGGATCAAGCGCTGGCTGGCGTGGTGCCGCAGCGGCCGAGCATCTGCGAAACCCGTCATGTGACGACCATGATCGGTCTGGTGGAGGCCGGGTTGGGCGTGGCTGCCGTGCCGTTGATGGCGATGCCGGCGGCGGACCACCCGATTCTGACGCGGGTACCGTTGACCGATCCGCAGGTGATGCGCAATGTTGGGTTGATCAAGCGCCGGGGTCGTACGTTAACCCCGGCGGCATTGGCGTTGGAGCGTCTTGTAGTGGAAATGAAAGTCCAGCAACCTTCGGTCAGTGACTGACTGAGTCCAGCCCTGTAGCTTTTACGTCCGGCTGGGCTGCGGTGGAGGCCAGGTACTCAAGCAGCGCCTTGGCCTCGGCCGGGTGTTGCGCATCGACTGGAATACCGGCGGCGAAACGGGTGACCGATTGCACCGATTCCGGAATTTTCGCCACGAAACTCACCCCAGGCACCGGTAGCAATTCGCTGACCTGCTGGAAGCCCAGTTGATAATCGCCGGTGGCAACCACCGAGCCCACCGGGATTTTCGGGATCATCTTCGATTTGGGTTTGAGCTGGTTTTCGATGCCCAGACGTTTGAACAGTTGATCCTCGATATACACGCCGCTGGCACTGTCGGAGTAGGCGACTGACTTGGCATCGAGCAAGGTTTTTTTCAGGCCTTCCACCGAGCTGATGTCCGGTTTCGGCGCACCTTCACGCACCACCATGCCGATCCGCGAATCCGCCAGTTCGACCCGTGAAGCGGGATCGACTTTGCCTTGCTTGATCAGGTCGTCGAGGGCATAGCCGACCATGATGACCACGTCGGCTTTCTCACCGCGGGCCAGACGATTGGGAATCGCTTCCGGGGCTTTCCCCATGGATGGACCGAGGGCGGTGTCCAGGGTGTTGCCGCTAGACTCGGCGAATTTCGGACCGAGGATTTTGTAGGCCGCCGTGAAACCACCGGACGTCATTACACGGATTTCTTCAGCCTGGGCGATCGAACTCAGACCGAGACTGGCCACCAGGGCCAGGGCGGTAAAGTTGAAAAACCTTTTCATCAAATAGCTCTCGCAGTTAGAGGTTGGGTGGTTCACGACACGGCCGGTTGCAGGCGGCCAGAGGCACGGCGATAGAGAAACAGCGTCGCGCACAGGGCACAGAACGCGGCGAAACTCATCCAGTAACCGGGTGCGGCCTTATCGCCGGTGTACTGGATCAGGAAGGTCGATATGGCCGGTGTGAAACCGCCGAACACCGCCGTCGCCAGGCTATATGCCAAAGAGAAACCTGCGACCCGAACCTCGACCGGCATGATTTCCGTCAGTGCGGCGATCATTGCGCCGTTGTACAAGCCATAAATGAACGACAGCCACAGCAGCACCAACAGCATGTTGATGAAACTCGGTGCTTGCACCAGATAGGTCAGCGCTGGGTAGGCCGTGGCCAACGTCAGTAACGCCATGGCGATCAGTACCGGGCGACGACCGATGCGATCTGAAAGCGCGCCGCCAATCGGCAACCAGAAAAAATTCGAAACGCCCACCAGCAAGGTCACCAACAGCGCATCGGAGGTATTCAGGTGCAGCACGGTTTTGCCGAAGGTCGGCGCGTACACAGTGATCAGATAGAACGCGGTAGTGGTCAGGGCGACCATCATCATCCCGGCGAACACGATGACCCAGTTCTGTCCCAGGGTGCGGAACACGTCGCCCATGCTTGGCCGGTGTTTACGGGCGGTGAACTCTTCGGTTTCTTCCAGGTTACGGCGCAGGAAGAAGATGAAAGGCACGATCATGCAGCCGACGAAAAACGGAATCCGCCATCCCCAATCGGCAATCATCGTCGGCGCCATCCATTGGTTCAGACCATAGCCCAAAGCCGCCGCGACGATGATCGCCACTTGCTGGCTCGCGGATTGCCAACTGGTGAAGAAACCTTTGTTGCCGGGAGTGGCGATCTCCGCGAGGTACACCGATACACCGCCCAGTTCCGCACCGGCCGAGAAGCCTTGCAGCAATCGGCCGATCAGCACGATGGCCGGGGCGAACAGCCCGATGGTTTCGTATCCGGGCACCAGCACAATCAGAATCGTACCGCTGGCCATGATCGACAGGGTGACGATCAGCCCTTTGCGGCGCCCCACATCATCGATGTATGCGCCCAGTATCACGGCGCCCAACGGACGCATCAGGAAGCCGGCGCCGAACACCGCGAACGTCATCATCAGGGACGCAAACTCGCTGCTGGCAGGGAAAAATACGGCAGCGATCTGCGTGGCATAGAAGCCGAAAAGGAAGAAATCGAATTGCTCGAGGAAGTTGCCCGAGGTCACTCGGAAAATCGCACTGGTCCGGGAGCGACCGGAATGGATTGATGCTGTCATTGACGTGTACTCCACCGCTTTTATGACGTGCACTGCCTGGACGCGGTGCACGGTTCTTATTGGGGTGGATAGTGGAGCAGGGACATCGATATGTTAATTGCATAGTTGGTATGTATTGATGCATGAAGCGGATCAATGCTGCCGACCCAGAGACGCGGCGTTTACCCAAGGCTATTCGCTGTGTACGCGTATCGGGCTGATGTTCCCCAACCGATACTGATTATTCCCGCTGCGCTTGGCCTCATACATCGCCAGGTCGGCAATGTGAATCAACCGGTCCATGCTCGGCGCATGGTCCGGGAACACCGCAACCCCAAGGCTGCTGCCGATGTGGCGCTGGTCGTTGCCGATGGTCACCGGCGGTGCGAGTTCGATGAAGATTTTCTGGCAGATGCTGCGGGCTTCGTCTTGCAGGCTGTTGCCTTGGGGAAGGCCTTGGAGGATGACCACGAACTCGTCGCCGCCGATCCGGGCAACGGTGTCGGTTGAACGCAGGATCTTCTTCAGGCGTGTCGCGGTGGTGATCAGCACGCGGTCGCCGGCCGCATGGCCATAGTGGTCGTTGATCGCCTTGAAACCATTGAGGTCGACAAATACCAGTGCCACCCGCGTGGCGCTGAGGCGGGCGTGTTCCAGGGCAGCGGACAGGCGCTCTTCGAGCACCAGGCGATTGGGCAGGCCGGTCAGCGGGTCGTAATGGGCCAGGTGTTGCAGGTAGCTGGCGGAGGCTTTTTCCTCGGTGATGTCGCGGACCACGCCCATCATCTTGATCGTTGCGTCATGCTCATTCTTGACCACATTGCCGGTCTCCCGCAGCCAGCGGATGCTGCCGTCCGGCCAGACCACGCGGTATTCCTCGTCGTGGTTTTCGCCGGTTTCCAGGCAACGCAATTCACCGGCGCGGACCTTGACCCGGTCGTCCGGGTGCACACAGGAACAGAACAGGGCGTAGGAGGGCGTCACCTCGCCGATCTTGAATCCGAACATCCCGTAGATTGCATCCGACCAATAGAGTTTGTCGGTATCAACCTCCCAGTCCCAGGTGCCGATGCGGGCGAAGTATTGGCTGCGTTTGAAGCGCTCGGCGTCGCCTTCCTGGTGGATACTTTGTCCCTCGGTGAGGCTATCGATCAGCGCACGGCACTCGGCCAACTGCTTTTGCAGCGAACGATCGCGCCAAATCAGCGCGACGATCAGGGCAAGGGTCAGCGAGCCGATGGTGACGTCGGTCCAGAGCTGACTCATTGAGGAATTGCGCTCATGGCGTATCGAACCGTGGGGGAGGTGGCGGGTATATTAAGGCTCTGTACGAAAAACTGCCTGCGTGTCGATCATGATGCGTTAAAAACAGGCTCGGAATGCTCATTTACAACCCGTAAACTCCGCTTCTTCGCCTGTATTTGCCTTGCCTGATCGACACTCGGCGACTTTTCGTACAGACCCTGGCAAGCAGGAGGTGGGTCAGTTCACCACTGACGGTTGCGTCGCGACCGAGACGGTGAAGGTCACGACAACCAGCACGACGAGTACCCAGAACATCACCATGACTGTCAGCATGACGACCTTCAGGCTTTGATAAAGCCAGCGCAACCAATGGCCTTCGGGTTTTGCTTCTGAGCGGGTTCTGAGTACGCCTTTCAAATAGAAGCCGAGGAGGGCCAGCAGTGCGCCGTCAATCAACAGCGCAGGCAGGCCGGCTTCGGGGAAAATGCTTCCCCACCGATAGAATGACGACCGGCTCAGGAACACCACATAACAAATGAGGCTGCCGTAGGGGATGGCTCTCCACCATTTACCGGCCAGCGCTCCGACCATCAGGCACATAATCACCATGAACGGGTTGAGGAGAATATTGATCATCCACTCCAGTACGTTGGGGAAGTAGCCCGGGGAATGGATGCTGCGCCAGATGTGTTCAAACATTGTTCAGGCTCCTGCCTTCTATGGAGTAAGTGCTGCTTCGGTGCTTCCGTGCCGCTGCACGGTATCGGCGTATTGTCGGGTTACATAAGTCCTGTTGTGTAAATTAGGGTCTGTACGAAAAGTCGCCGAGTTGCGATCAGGCAGTTTTCGTACAGTGCCCAGTTCACGACCACTGCCGGATGCAGAGCGAAATGGTTGCCAATAGCCTGCATTTCTGGGAAAACGGCGCCCATCAAGCCCGCTCGGGCAAGCGCACAGATAGAGTGAATGTAATGAATGATGAATTGCAGGTAATCGACCTTGAAGTGGGCGACGGCAAAGCCGCCGTCAAAGGCGCGCTGATCACTACCCAATATCGCGGGTGGTTGGAAGACGGCACCGAATTCGATTCTTCCTACAGCCGGGGCAAACCGTTTCAGTGCGTGATTGGCACCGGGCGGGTAATCAAGGGCTGGGACCAGGGAATCATGGGCATGCAGGTCGGCGGTAAGCGCAAGCTGCTGGTGCCGGCGCACCTGGCCTACGGCGAGCGCTCGATGGGGGCGATTACGCCGAATTCGAATCTGATTTTCGAGATTGAATTGCTGGAAGTGCTGACGCGGGATGATTGATGGGCGAGTGAATTGAAATGATTAACCCCGCTGTTTCTGAGAGGAGAGAGCGGGGTTTTTGCTATCTGTGGTGAGGGAGCTTGCTGTGGCGAGGGGGCTTGCCCCCGTTGGGTTGCGCAGCGACCCTGAAACCTGTGCATGCGGCGTTTCAGGGAATCTCCACTCGCCAGTTTTGCGGCTGCTGCGCACCCGAGCGGGAGCAAGCTCCCTCGCCACAATTCAGTGTTCGGTTCGCGGAAAAAATGTTCTTTTGCCTAAACGGCGAATCAGGTGAATGTCTCAATATCGTCAAGGGTGTCCGCCACAATCCCTTCCAGGGATGGAAATTTTTCCTTCACCTTCTCAAGGGCCGGGATGACAGCACCCACGTCCAGATCAGCATGTCTGCGGGCTATGTGACCGAGCGCGGTGATGGCAGCTGCTGCAACCGATTCGGACTCACTCTCGAGGTACTTCAGACAGGTGTTCCGAGCCCAGGTCTTGTCTTGTTCATTCAGGCCAATAGAAATCAATGCAGCAACAACGCTGGTTTCTACGTTGCTAGCTAGAAGTCTCGTCGCTTCCTCGTGGCTCATTGTTGGATCTTGGTAGAGAAGGCTCACTTTTTAACTCCCTGAATGTTGCCTTTGTGATCGGTTTTTCCTGCCTTGATCAGAGCATTTTTCATATCTTGATGGAGTTTATCCCATGGTCTGACATGTCCATGGTAAACGTCCCCT
Organism: Pseudomonas sp. GW822-FHT07A10; assembly: GCF_058798795.1. Classification (NCBI taxonomy): domain Bacteria; kingdom Pseudomonadati; phylum Pseudomonadota; class Gammaproteobacteria; order Pseudomonadales; family Pseudomonadaceae; genus Pseudomonas; species Pseudomonas sp. GW822-FHT07A10. The sequence goes on along the minus strand of NZ_JBXAKV010000025.1, from coordinate 34,502 downwards.
CCGGTACGATCGAAGACAACGATCTCTTTTGTGTCCGGGTCGACACCGATTCGACGTGGTGAGGTAGGTTTTACCTGTACTGAATTATCCAGTGCCTCCTGTCCGTTAACAGGCCCCTTACTTTTTACCGGTGTGTCAGTCTTGCCATGGTAACTGGCTGCGTCGAACTCCAGGGTCAAAACTATATAGAGAGGTTTAATGCCGGAGTCGGCCGGAAATACAAGAATGAAGTCCTTGTACTCAGGCGGGTAGATCGGGTTGACGATGATGTTATCTGCCTGTTCGGTAGGCGGATAAATCCAGATCTGAGGCGCTTGTGGTGCCGCCTCTAGCGGGGGAATCCCTGAGGTGCTGGATAGGTCAACCGCTGGCGTCCATATCAGAGTTATCCCATCACCAAAGTCAGCCACCTGCTGAGAACCCTGACTCTTGAACCGGACGACAGGAATCATTTCCCAATCGCGGCGCTTCTGGGTGTTGTAGCCATAACCCTTCAAGGTGCCATCAGCTTGTTGCTCGACATGCAGTCGAACCCGTGTTCTACCTTCCTTGAGCGATTTGAGCTGTTCTTCTGTGTACAGGGAGCTGTCGCCCAAGCTCGACGGCCACAGCAATGCGACCATTCCGACCAATGCGCCAGCAGCAACACCAGCCGTCACGACACCTGCACCACCAGCCGCACCCGTTCCAGTGCCAGTAGTGCCAACTCCACCTAGAAGTAGCGTCCCCAGCGCAGCAGGTAACGCCCCGGCACTGATTTTTTTGAGCGGAATGTTTCCCGCTGCATCCCTTTCGCGGCCACCCAGCAGGGAGAATTTTCCGTAGTCGGTCAGTTTCTCGACAGGGACAAAACCGGCTGGGCTGTCGCGGTTGATTACGCCGTCGGGGAGGTTGCAGCTTTTGGCGAACACACAACCTATGGAGTTGGATTGGCCCAGCTGTTGAGGCTGTCTGATAAAGCGGTCTTCATATGCCTGCTGTCGGGCCAACATGTCGTCATAGGATTTTTGTCTGGCTTCGCGCTCTGCCAGTTCAGTGGCGGTCATGTAGCGGCTGGTGATGAGGTGTCCGTCGCCCGACGGTGGGTTTTGAACCCGAGGTATGTCTGTTTTGCGAGCCATGAGCGTCCCTGTTTCATTTTTTGAAAGCGATGCGGACGCTATATCAAAGGGCATTTGATAGATGTAGGACCGGTCTGAAATTCTGGCCGTTGTTACAAAAGCTGCTTGTCGCTATGCACTTGGCTCAGTCGGAAAAAACCGCCATCACTTCTCACAGATATGGCGTTTTTTTATTTTGTTGAGCCATGACGCAGTCAACCCGACTTGCCAGCCCTGGCAATATCGGTAACTATGCCCGCCTATATAGGGGTAGGGGGTATAGGTATGTCGCACATCCACGAACACAAAGACGATTTGCTCAATCGCGTCCGGCGCATTGCCGGTCAGGTCCAGGCGGTGGAGCGGGCGTTGGAGTCCGATGCCGATTGCGCCAAAACCCTGCACCTGGTTGCGGCAATTCGCGGTGCGGTCAATGGTCTGATGGACCAGTTCATCGACGCCCACGCCCGTGAACATGTGGCACGTCCCGGCCTCAGCGACGAAGCACGCGCCGAAGGCGTGGAAGACTTGTTGCAAGCCATCCGCCGTTACTCGAAATAGAGGCCTGCCCCATGACACTGACACCTCAGGCTTCGCGCTTTACCCACGACCATCTGTTTCTGGGTGCCGCCCACGATGAAAATGCTCGCCGCACGTTGTGGGTGGTGGCGCTGACGTTCGTGATGATGATTGGCGAGATTGCCGCTGGTTATATCACCGGCTCCATGGCGTTACTGGCGGACGGCTTTCATATGGCGACCCACGCCGTGGCCTTGGGCATTGCCGCGGCGGCCTACAGTTTTGCCAGGCGACACGCCAACAATTCGCGCTTCAGCTTCGGTACCGGCAAGGTCGGGGATCTGGCGGCTTTTGCTTCTGCCATGGTGCTGGGCCTGGTGTCGATCGGCATCGCCGGCGAATCGATCCTGCGGCTGTTTCAACCTATCACCGTGGCTTTCACCGAAGCGACGGTGATTGCGGTGGTGGGGCTGGTGGTGAATGTCGTCAGCGCATTGCTGCTGGCGGGCAACCATGGGGATAACGGCCATGATCATCACAACCATAACCACGGTCACCATCATCACGATAACAACCTGCGCTCGGCGTATGTCCATGTGCTGGCCGATGCATTGACGTCGGTACTGGCTATCGTGGCATTGTTGGCCGGGCGCTATTTGGGTTGGGTCTGGCTGGACCCGGTGATAGGCGTCGTCGGAGCCCTTGTTATCGCGAAATGGGCCTATGGCTTGATGCGCGACAGCGCCGCGGTATTGCTCGACACCACTGACGAGCACGTCGCCGCCGAAATTCGTGAGCTGCTTGAATCGACGGATGATGTTCGCATCAGTGACCTTCATGTCTGGCAAGTCGGGCCCCAGGCGCGAGCCGCAATTGTCAGTGTCGTGGCTACGGCGAGCGTCAGTACAGACGCCATCCGCGAACGTCTGGCGCCGGTTCATGAGTTGTCTCACCTGACGGTCGAATATCGCAACGCTTGAGGTGTTTTTCAGGCAAAGAGCGGAATGCGCCCGTTAAGGGAAGGGCGGTAGTGCCAGGTCAACCGATCCAAAGCCGGTTTCATCATCAGGATCTGAGTCAGCGTCGCGCGGGCGATGCTCAAGGCCAGCACCTGCCCCGGGCACTGATGACGGCCGGCGCCGAAGGTGAAGCTGCGGCGGTTTGGGCGCTCGAGCAGGAACGTATCGGGATCGTCATTAAGCTGCGGATCACGATTGGCCGAGGCCAGCAGCACCAGAATCACGTCGCCGGGGTTCAGGTTCACGCCGTCGATTTCGCACGGTGCGGCGACGAAGCGGCGGGTGTTCTGCACCGGAGGATCGAAGCGCTGCACTTCTGCGATCAGGTCGTTGACTTGAGTCGAGTCGATCTGCGGGTTTCGGCTCAACGCCAGTAGCGCATTGCCGATCAGCCCGGCGGTGGCGTCGTAGGTCTGGGAGAACAGGCCGATCAGGTTGGCGATCAAGGTTTGCGGGTCGGTCGCGGTGGCCGTGAAGCGCTGCCGGATACCGGCGAGCAGGGTGCTTCGATTGTTCGGATCAGCCAGAAGCTCGATGAAATATCCCTTCAGCTGTTCTGCCGCAACATGGGCAGCGTCCAGTTGGGCCTGGTCGCTGAGGGGTGACAGGCAGGCGACGAAGTCAGCGGTCAGCTCGCTGATGGCCCGGCCCTGAGCCGGAGAAAAGCCCAGCAACGCCGCCACTACACAGACCGGCCCGCGAAACATCGCCGTGTACAACCCATCGGCTCCAGGGGTAATCAACCGAGCGCTGACCCGTGAGTTGACGTCGTTCACATCAATCAGCGCCAGCTCCGGCTCAATCGCCGCCCTCGGACAACGCTGCCGCTCACCCTCGTTCATCCGCATCAGCTGACCGAACACCTTGCCGGCCATGCCTTGAGCAATTGCCTTGGGCACCGGCTCATGCGCCGGCCGCACATGGCAATCCGGATGCGCCAGCACGGCAGCAACCGCTCGGGCGCTGCTGGCCACCCACAGTTTCAGTCCCTGATGAAAAACCAATCCACCCTCGGCACGCAGTTGCGCGTAGTAGGGGTAAGGATCGGCGTGAGTCGCAGCGATGATCGGGTCCATGGGTCGCAGCCTTATCGATGGTTGAAAAGTGTTGCTACTATCACCAGTCCGAAAGGGCCTTGATTCGTCCGGGAGCGAAATATGAACGCAGAACAACATGACGTTGGCGTCTCTCAAGTGGCCGCAGCGATTGCAGAGCCTGCGCGGACGAAAATCCTCTGTTCGTTGATGGACGGCCACGCCCGCACCAGCACCGAGCTGGCGGCGGTTGCCGAAGTCAGCGCCTCGACCGCCAGCGCACACCTGGCCAAGCTCAAGGAGCTGGCGCTGGTGCGTTTGCATGTTCAGGGCCGCCACCGCTATTACAGCCTCGCGGACAAACGCGTGGCCCAGGCACTCGAAGCACTGATGGTGATCGGCCAGAACGCCGCACCGACGTTCAACCCGCGCACCCCGGACCGCCTGCAATTCGCCCGCACCTGCTACGACCACATGGCCGGCACGCTGGCGGTGGTGCTGCATGACCGGATGATCGACGCAGGGTGGTTGCTGCAAACCGATGAGGCTTATCGATTGAGCGACAGCGGTGAAGCGTTGTTCGAAGGATTGGGCATCGACGTCATAGACCTCGGTACTTTGCGCCGCCGCTTTGCCTGCCCGTGCCTGGACTGGAGCATGCGTCGGCCGCACCTGGGCGGTGCCTTGGGCGCGGCGTTGCTGCAAACGGCGATCAAACGCCAATGGGTGACGCAGGATCTGGACAGTCGGGCGTTGGCGTTGACGGCAGTGGGGCGAAAGGAACTCGGTCGCCGGTTCGCCGTTGAACTGCCGATTCAGGGAGCGACAGCGCCACTCACATCCACCGAGAACAGGCGCCGCGTGATTGCCAGTCCTGCGACTTAGCGACTGGTCGAGGCCATGAGTACGCCAAAACCGGCGAAGGTCACACCCGAAACTTTCGCGGTCAGCCATGAACCTTTCGGGCTCGACAACCAGCCTTTGGCGGAATTGGCGAGCAAGGCATAGCTGCCGTGCACCAGGATTACCAGTACGCCGTAGGAGGCGACCAGCTTGATGAACTGGCTGTAGAAGTGCGCCGAAGTGTCGATGAATTGCGGGAACACCGCCAAAAAGAAAAACACCGCCTTGGGGTTCAGAAGCTGCATCGAAGCCGCTTCAAGGAAGCGATAACCCGGGCTTGAGGGGCGCGTTTCAAGCAGCGTGCTGAAACGATCCGAGCGCCAGCTTTTGTAGCCCAGGTACAACAAATAGGCAGCCCCTGCGTATTTCAATGCGGTAAAGGCATTCGCGGAGGTGCTGAGTATCAGGCCAACACTGGTGGCGCTGATGGCAGCGACGACAAATGCCCCCGACGCGATCCCCAGAATGCCCGGCACGGCGCCCCTCCAACCGTGGCGCACCGCGTTGGACAGGGTCAGGACCACGCCCGGCCCCGGGCTCAAAATGGTCAGGGTGGCGAAGAGTACAAAGAGTCCGTAACTGTTCATGGCTTGCTCCGTCAGTGGCGTTGGCTGCGTGTTGGCAGATTGGCGTGGCGGCGAGAGTGTGACAAACGCTTTAATTGCAGCGCATAGGTGACTAAATTAGACACATGATAAATCTATTACCGCCCCTTAATGCCGTTCGCGCCTTCGCCGTTGCCGCTCGTCATCAGAGCTTCAGCCTGGCGGCCGAAGAGCTGCATGTCAGCCACAGTGCCGTCAGCCGGCACATCAAATTGCTCGAGGAATACCTGGGGGTGCTGCTGTTTGAGCGGCGTATCCGTCAATCGGTGCTGACGCCGGCCGGCCAGCGCTTCTATGAACAGGTCAGCGCCGGGCTGTCGCAGATCGCCAACGCCGCCGCTGCGCTCAAGCAACATGCCTCGCAACCTACCGTGAAGATCAATGTGCGTCCGTCCTTCGCCATGCTTTGGCTGACGCCCAGGCTGGCGGATTTCGTTGCGCAGCACCCGGGCATCGAGCCGCAGGTGATCACCCAGACCCAGGCCCCCGATCAGGCACGCGACGGGTTCGATATCGTCATTCGCCGTGGTCGTGACGATTGGGCTCCGGCGATTGAGGCGCGAGCGCTGTTCGAAGACGAACTGTTGCTGGTCGCGGCGCCATCGCTGATCGAGCGCCTGCCACTTGAAGACCTCACGTCCCTGAGTCGGCATACATTACTGACCGCCAAGGCACGTCGCGAAGACTGGCACAATTGGGCCATGCACTTCGGTCAATCCCAGTCAGCCACTCAGGTAACCCGGCAGTTTGATCACATGCACCTGGTGCTTCAGGCCGCTGTGGATGGACAGGGCATTGCCCTGTGCCCGACCTCTTTACTGGGCAGCCACATCTCGAGCGGACGCCTGACCTGCCCGTTACCCGAGTTGCGCATGCCGTTGCCGCGTTATTACTACGGTGTTGCGCCGGACGTGACGGCGCACACGCGGATCTTTGTGGAGTGGTTGTTTGCCCGGATCGCTCAGGATGAGCTGAGTTGGCAGACACCTCGTGCCGTGACCGCTACGCCCTGAAGTCCCAGACGATCTCCACCACCCGCACCGCGAGCACCAGGTAAACCAGACCCAGGATGATCTGGAACGCCATGTGATACGGCAACCTGGACAGCCGACGCAAGCCATCGCTGACACTGAGCAGCATCAGCAGTGCTGACGTTGCAATCAATCCCCAGCCGGCGAGGTTTGAGGCGAGCATTCCCATAAACAGTTGATGACCGCCGTGCAACGCGTTGGTGCCCGCCGCGAATAGCAGGGCGCACACCAGCAGGTTCTTGATGTTGTCGAACACTTGCGTGGTGAAGTCTGTTTCCAGCAAGGCCAGATACTTTCGCCAGAATTTACTCATGGTTTTGGTGGCACCTGTTGATGGCGGTTGCACGTGGCAAGTCTAGTGACGTATCAGCTTCGTTGCAGGGAAAAGATCTATTGCACGGGTACCCGATCTGAGCGCTGTCCGACCTGTGCCTTCTCTTGACAGGCATCTCGCAGGATGCGGCGCCGGATACCCCAAGTCTTTATTGACTGGATGTTCGCTCAGATAGACCGGGATACCAACTGGAAGCCTCACGATTATCGAGCGTTATAAAAAATGGCGCCTTCAGGGATGTTTTTATTGACGAATGACATGGCGCCGATAGTGACGTTATCACCAATTGAGAGGGTGTCTGCGATGATGCAACTATTTGCTCCAATACTGACATTGTCTCCGATCATGAGGTCATACTTAGGTAGTCCCATAGTCTTTATTCCAATGGTGGTATTTTGACGGATAAAGAAATTTCGGCCGATACGAACATGGCCGGTGATGACGACTCCAGGCAAATGGCCAATACGAAAACCTAGCCCTATTTGGGCATCAATACTTATATCAACCCCGTACTTAAGATTGATCTTCCTCTCCATTCGTTTCGCATAAGCGCGTGCCAACCCTTTTCGAGCATTTAAATACTGCGCAAATCGATATAAAAATAAGTATCTAAGTGTGTTGTTTTTTCTGGTTCGTTTGAAAATATTGGTTATCAGACCGATGCGGCTTCCCGGTTTTTTCTTGTTTGAAACTTCCGTTCTCCAATGCATCGTTAACGTTTCTAAATTCACAGCGCCGCCCCTAGCCGTATGGTTCTGAAAAATTGGTTAGTGTAGCAATTGAGATATGGAAATGGGTATATATCGATCCCGGAGAGTCATACTTTGCGCAATAAAAAACCCACCCACCGCCAAAGCGATGGATGGGCTATGTGCCGCTTAGAGCAGGTCCGGTCAGATCAAACCTTGACGATCCAGCCCGCTGGCGCTTCGATGTCGCCGGTCTGTACACCGGTCAGCTCTTTGTAGAGCTTCTGGGTGACCGGGCCGACTTCGGTTTCGCTGTGGAACACGTGCAGCTTGTCCTTGTAGCTGATGCCACCGATCGGGGTGATCACCGCGGCAGTACCGCATGCACCGGCTTCCTTGAAGTCGGACAGCTTGTCGATGAACACGTCACCTTCAACCACTTCCAGGCCCAGACGGGTCTTGGCCAGTTCGATCAACGACAGACGGGTGATGCCCGGCAACACCGAAGGGGAGTTCGGGGTGACGAACTTGTTGTCGTGGGTGATCCCGAAGAAGTTGGCCGAGCCGACTTCTTCGATTTTGGTGTGGGTCATCGGGTCCAGGTAGATGGCGTCGGCGAAGTGCGCCTTCTTGGCCTGGGAGCCTGGCATCAGGCTGGCGGCGTAGTTGCCACCGACCTTGGCCGCGCCGGTGCCTTGTGGGGCGGCACGGTCGTAGCTGGAGATCAGGAAGTTGTGCGGGGTCAGGCCGCCCTTGAAGTAGGCGCCGACCGGGATGCAGAAGATCGAGAAGATGAACTCGGGTGCGGTACGCACGCCGATGTTGTCACCCACGCCGATCACGAATGGGCGCAGGTACAGCGCGCCGCCGGTGCCGTAAGGCGGGATGAAACGCTCGTTGGCGCGGACCACGTCCTTGCACGCTTCGATGAACTGTTCGGTGGACACCTGCGGCATCAGCAGGCGCGCGCAGCTGCGTTGCATGCGGGCGGCGTTCTGGTCCGGGCGGAACAGGTTGATCGAACCGTCCTTGCAACGGTAGGCCTTCAGGCCTTCGAAGCACTGCTGGCCATAGTGAAGGGCAGTCGAGCCTTCGCTGATGTGCAGCACGTTATCTTCGGTCAGGGTGCCTTTGTCCCACTCGCCATTACGCCAGTGCGACAGATAGCGCTTGTCTGTCTTGATGTAGTCAAAACCCAGCTTGTCCCAATTGATGCTTTCGTTACCCATGACACCCTCTATCACTTAACAACCGTCGAAACGGTTCAAGGCTTCTGACATTTTTCTGGATGGGGACAACAATACTTCATTCCGGGCCTAAATCGCAGCCCGGATTACGAACTCCGCGACCATCGATGCACCTCGTTGTAGCAGCTGCCTCGCGGTGCTCGACAGCTGCTACCAAGGGTTGCGTTAGTCTTTAAAGGTGCAGGGCATGCCCCAACGCACGCAACGCCGCTTCCTGCACTGCCTCGCCGAGCGTCGGATGCGCGTGGATGGTGCCGGCGATGTCTTCCAGCCGGGCGCCCATTTCCAGGCTCTGACCGAACGCCGTCGACAACTCCGAAACACCCACACCCACCGCCTGCCAGCCAACAATCAGATGATTGTCACGCCGCGCCACGACCCGCACGAAGCCGCTTTTCGACTCCAGTGTCATCGCCCGGCCATTGGCGGCGAACGGGAAGCTGGACACGATGCAGTCTAGCCCCGCAGCCTTGGCCTCGTCCGGGGTCTTGCCGACCACCACCAGTTCCGGGTCGGTGAAACACACGGCGGCAATGGCGGTCGGGTTGAATTCGCGGTGTTTGCCGCTGATCAGTTCGGCAACCATCTCGCCCTGGGCCATGGCCCGGTGGGCGAGCATCGGTTCGCCGCTGAGGTCGCCGATGGCGTAGACGTTGCGCATGCTGGTCTGGCAACGGTTGTCGATCTTGATTGCCGAACCGTTCATGTCCAGGTTCAAGGCTTCGAGGTTCCAGCCCTGGGTGTTGGGTTTGCGACCGACGGCCACCAGCACCTGATCGGTTGCAAGATTCAGGATGTCGCCGTTCGGGTCGCGAACTTGAAGTAAATTTCTTTGATAATCAAAGCCTTCAACGCTGTGCTTCAAGTAAAGCTTCACGTCGAGTTGTTTGAGTGCTTCGTGCACCGGATGGGTCAGTTCGGCATCGTAAGCCGGCAGAATACGATCCTGCGCCTCGACCACGCTGACCTCGGCGCCGAGCTTGCGATAAGCAATCCCCAGCTCCAGACCGATATAACCGCCACCGACCACGACCAGTCGTTTCGGCACGCTTTTCGGCGCCAGGGCTTCGGTGGAGGAGATGATCGGCCCGCCAATTGGCAGCATTGGCAGGTTGACGCTTGTCGAACCGGTGGCCAGCACCAGGTGTTCGCACTGAATCCGCGTGTCGCCGACTTCAACGGTTTTACCGTCGATCACTTTCGCCCAGCCGTGAATGACCTGGACCTTGTGTTTCTTTAATAGCGCCGAGACGCCAGTGGTCAGGCGATCAACGATGCCGTCCTTCCACTCGACGCTTTTGCCGATGTCCAGGGTCGGCGCCGATACGTTGATGCCCAGCGCCGAGTACTGGCTGTGGTGCTGTGTCTGGTGGAACTGTTCGGCGACGTGGATCAACGCCTTGGACGGAATGCAGCCGATGTTCAGGCAGGTGCCGCCCAACGATTGGCCTTCCACCAGAATGGTCGAAATGCCCAACTGACCGGCACGGATCGCCGTCACATAACCGCCAGGGCCGCCGCCGATGATCAGCAGCGTGGTGTTCAGAGTTTGCATTTCTTACTCCACAAACAGCGTTGCGGGTTGTTCGAGCAAGCCACGAATGGCCTGGATGAAGAGCGCCGCGTCCATGCCATCGACCACGCGGTGATCGAAAGAGCTGGAGAGGTTCATCATCTTGCGGATCACGATCTGGCCTTTGATCACCATTGGCCGTTCGACGATTTTGTTCACGCCGACGATCGCCACTTCCGGCAGGTTCAGCACCGGCGTGCTGACGATGCCGCCCAATGCGCCGAGGCTGGTCAGGGTGATGGTCGAGCCGGACAGCTCATCGCGACTGGCCTTGCCAGTGCGTGCAGCCGTCGCCAAACGGGAGATTTCCGCGGCGTTGTCCCACAGGCTGCGGGCTTCGGCGTGACGCACTACCGGCACCATCAAACCGATGTCGGCTTGCGTGGCGACGCCCACATGCACTGCGCCGAGGCGGGTGATGACCTGGGCCTCGTCGTCGTAACGGGCGTTGATCTGCGGGAAGTCGCGCAGGGCCACGACCAGGGCGCGCACCAGGAACGGCAGCAAGGTCAGCTTGCCACGGGCCGCGCCGTGTTTTTCGTTCAGGTGCGCACGCAATTCTTCGACGGCGGTGACATCGATTTCTTCGACGTAACTGAAGTGGGCGGCACGCTGGGTGGCGTCCTGCATACGATGGGCGATCTTGCGGCGCATGCCGATCACCGGGATTTGCTGTTCGTCGTTGCGCTGGGCGTAAGCGGCGGTGGCCGTCGATGCGTTCGACTGACCCTGAGCCAGATAAGCTTCGAGGTCTTCGTGCAGAATCCGCCCGGCAGGGCCGCTGCCACGCACCAGGCGCAGTTGAATGCCAAGGTCCAGCGCATGCTTGCGCACGGCCGGGGAGGCCAGCGGACGTTCGTCGGCTTCGCGGGCGACCATCGGTCCTTGGCAAGCGGCAGCCGGACGCGGGGCCGCTGCAGCCGGTGTGCTTTCTACGACGGCTTCAACTTTCGGCGCCGCCATAGGTGCTTCTTTAATAACCGCCGTTGGCGCAGTCGATTCCTTAACGTTGCCTGCGCCTTCGACTTCAATGCTGATCAGCACGCTGCCGACCGCCATGACTTCGCCCGGCTGTCCACCCAGTGCAATCACCTTGCCGTTCACCGGCGAGGGGATGTCGACCATCGCCTTGTCGGTCATGACATCGGCCAGCACCTGATCTTCGACGACCATGTCGCCGACCTTGACGTGCCACTGAGACAACTCAACTTCTGCAATGCCTTCGCCAATGTCCGGCATTTTAATAACGTGCGTGCCCATTCAGACCTCCATAACCCGATGCAAAGCCGCGCCCACACGGGACGGACCAGGGAAATACGCCCACTCTTGCGCGTGCGGGTAGGGGGTGTCCCAACCGGTCACACGCTCGATTGGCGCTTCCAGGTAGTGGAAGCAATGCTCTTGCACCAGCGCGACCAGCTCGGCGCCGAATCCGCAGGTACGGGTCGCTTCGTGAACAACTACGCAGCGTCCGGTTTTCTTCACCGACTTGACGATGGTTTCCAGGTCCAGCGGCCACAGGCTGCGCAGGTCGATGACTTCGGCGTCGATGCCGGTTTCTTCAGCGGCGACTTGCGACACATAAACCGTGGTGCCGTAGGTCAGGATGGTCACGTCCTTGCCCGGACGGGTGATGGCGGCAACATCCAGCGGTACGGTGTAGTAGCCGTCCGGCACTTGCGCGGCGGGGTGTTTCGACCACGGGGTTACCGGGCGGTCGTGGTGGCCGTCGAACGGGCCGTTGTACAGGCGTTTTGGCTCGAGGAAGATCACCGGGTCATCGTTTTCGATGGAGGCGATCAGCAGGCCTTTGGCGTCGTAAGGGTTGGATGGCATCACGGTGCGCAAGCCGCAGACCTGGGTGAACATCGCCTCGATGCTCTGGCTGTGAGTCTGGCCGCCATAGATGCCGCCGCCGCAAGGCATGCGCAGGGTCATCGGCGCGGTGAACTCACCGGCCGAGCGATAACGCAAGCGCGCCGCTTCGGAAATGATCTGGTCCGATGCCGGGTACACGTAGTCGGCGAACTGGATCTCGGCCACCGGCCGCAAACCGTAAGCACCCATGCCCACGGCGACGCCGACGATGCCACTCTCGGAGATCGGCGCATCGAACACCCGGGAGGTGCCGTACTTGGTCTGCAGGCCTTCGGTGCAACGGAACACACCACCGAAATATCCGACGTCCTGGCCGAACACCACGACGTTGTCGTCACGCTCAAGCATCACATCCATGGCCGAGCGCAGGGCCTGGATCATGGTCATGGTGGTCGTGGTCATGGCGGTTTCCAACTGAATATTATTGTTGTGATCGTTCATGTCAGATCCCCAACTCCTGACGCTGGCGCTTCAAGTGCTCCGGCATCTCTTTGTAGACGTCTTCGAACATGGTCGCGGCGCTCGGAATCTGGCCGCCGGCGAGGGTGCCGTACTGCTCGGCTTCTTTCTGCGCGGCGATCACTTCGGCTTCCAGTTCGGCGCTGACAGCGGCGTGTTCCTCCTCGGACCACTGACCGATTTTGATCAGGTGCTGCTTGAGGCGAGCAATCGGGTCACCCAACGGGAAGTGACTCCAGTCGTCGGCAGGACGGTATTTGGAAGGATCATCGGAGGTCGAGTGCGGGCCGGCACGGTAGGTGACCCATTCGATCATGGTCGGGCCGAGGTTGCGCCGTGCGCGTTCGGCAGCCCAGGCGGATGCAGCGTAGACCGCGTAGAAATCGTTGCCATCGACCCGCAGGGAGGCGATGCCGCAACCGACGCCGCGTCCGGCAAAGGTGGTGGCTTCACCGCCGGCAATCGCCTGGAACGTCGAGATCGCCCACTGGTTGTTGACCACATTGAGGATCACTGGCGCACGGTACACGTGGGCGAAGGTGAGGGCGGTGTGGAAGTCCGATTCAGCGGTGGCGCCGTCGCCGATCCAGGCCGAGGCGATTTTGGTATCGCCCTTGATCGCCGAGGCCATGCCCCAGCCCACCGCCTGGACGAATTGGGTGGCGAGGTTGCCGGAAATGGTGAAGAAACCGGCTTCCTTGACCGAGTACATGATCGGCAGCTGACGGCCCTTGAGCGGATCGCGCTCGTTGGACAGCAGTTGGCAGATCAGGTCCACCAGCGGCACTTCGCGGGCCATCAGGATGCTTTGCTGACGGTAGGTGGGGAAACACATGTCGTCGATGTTCAGGGCCAGGGCCTGGGCGCTGCCGATGGCTTCTTCGCCGAGGCTCTGCATGTAGAACGACATTTTTTTCTGGCGCTGGGCGACCACCATGCGGTTGTCGTAGATCCGCGTCTTGAGCATGGCGCGCATGCCTTTGCGCAGGATCTCGACGGGTACGCCTTCAGCCCATGGGCCGAGGGCATTGCCCTGGTCGTCGAGCACGCGAATCAGGCCTCTGGCCAGATCAGCGGTATCGGCCGGTTCTACGTCGATTGGGGGTTTGCGCACCGTGCCGGCATCGGTCAGATGCAGGTAGGAGAAGTCGGTTTTGCAGCCGGGACGGCCCGAAGGTTCGGGAACGTGCAGGCGCAGCGGTTCGTACGCTTGGTTCATGGCTTCTACGCTCGATCTTGTGAATTTCTTGTAGTGAGCTGGCAGTCATTCTTCGGTAAAAGAATTCTTGTCCTACAACAATCATAGGCCGGGCCAAGAAGAATATTTCTCTGTGTTTCGTTGCGCTGGAGGCCATTTGAGGATAAAAAATCTGCATAAACATAAAAAACAGGTGTTTTTGTCTCATGCGCAAACTGGACCGTACCGACATCGGCATTCTCAACAGCCTTCAGGAGAACGCGCGCATCACCAACGCCGACCTCGCGCGCTCGGTGAACCTGTCGCCCACGCCATGCTTCAATCGGGTCAAGGCGATGGAAGAATTAGGGTTGATTCGCGAGCAGGTGACGTTGCTGGATGCCGACTTGCTGGGGCTTCATGTGAATGTGTTCATTCACGTCAGCCTGGAGAAGCAGGTGGAAGAGGCATTGCAGCATTTCGAAGAGGCGATTTCGGATCGCCCGGAAGTGATGGAGTGCTATCTGATGGCCGGCGACCCGGACTATTTGATCCGTGTGTTGGTGCCGACCATCCAGTCGCTGGAGCGCTTCATGATGGACTTTCTGACCAAGGTGCCGGGGGTGGCGAACATTCGTTCGAGTTTTGCGCTCAAGCAAGTGCGCTACAAGACGGCGCTGCCGTTGCCGGCGAATGGTCTGACTCTGGCCAATTGAAGATCGCGGCTGTAGCGGCTGTAGCGGCCGTAGCAGCTGCCTCGCGGTGCTCGACAGCTGCTACGGGGCTAGAGTTGGTTCAGGGGGATCTTCAGGTAAGTGACGCCATTGTCTTCCGCGGGCGGCAAATTCCCCGCCCGCACATTCACTTGAATCGCCGGCAGCAACAGCGTCGGCATGCACAAACCGGCGTCACGCTGAGTGCGCATCGCGACGAAGGAGGCTTCGTCGACGCCGTCGTGAATATGAATGTTGCTTTTGCGCTGCTCGCCAACCGTACTCTGGCATTGCGGGGCGCGGCCCTCGGGCGGGTAATCGTGGCAGACGAAGAGGCGCACGCTGGCGGGGAAGGCCAGCAGTTTGCGGATCGAGGCAAACATCTGATTGGCGTTGCCACCGGGGAAGTCGCAGCGCGCAGTGCCGACGTCCGGCATGAACAACGTGTCGCCCACCAGAATCACATCGCCGTCGATCAAATAAGCCATGTCTGCCGGAGTATGCCCTGGCACATGCAGGGCCGTGGCCTTGAGGTTGCCGATGCGGAATGACTCGTCCGGCGCGAACAGGTGATCGAACTGCGAACCGTCGACCCTGAACCCCGGTTCAAGATTGAACAGCGTCTTGAACACCCCCTGAACCTTGCTGATCGACTGACCAATCGCAATCTTGCCCCCCAGTTCCCGACGCAGATAAGGCGCGGCCGACAGGTGGTCGGCGTGGGCATGGGTTTCCAGCAGCCATTGCACCTGCAACTGGTGTTGGCGAACGAAGGCGATGATCTTGTCGGCCTGGACGGTCGAAGTGCGCCCGGCGGCGGCGTTGTAATCGAGCACCGGGTCGACAATCGCGCAGTACCCGCCATCGTGCTCGTAGATTACGTAGCTGTAGGTCGACGATGCAGGGTCGAGGAAGGCTTCAATCAGCGCAGACATGGGCAGGAACCTGTGGAAAGGGCAGGAGGAAAATAACCGGTTGCAACACTTTATGTTTAAACATAATGTCCGCAGCTTAAGTGACGTCGAAGGCATCCTGCAAATGCAATCCAGTCTGACCGAATGTGAAGTCGCCCAGCTCCGGGCCTCGGCCTCCAAGGCGTGCGCGCTGCTCAAGGCCCTGGCCAACGAGGACCGCTTACTGATTCTCTGCCAGCTGACCCAGGGCGAGCGCAACGTCGGCGAGCTGGAGAAAATGACCGGCGTGCGCCAGCCCACACTGTCCCAACAGCTGGGCATCCTGCGCGACGAGGGATTGGTCGCGACCCGTCGTGAAGGCAAGTACATATTCTATGGTTTAGCCAGTCACGAAGTGATTCAGGTGATGAAGACGCTGTCCGGGCTGTACTGCGGAGCGGTGCTGAAAAGCTGGGGCTGATCCCGGCGCCGTGTCGACAGGAACGACTGAAGAGAAAACTCTATGTTGTTGGCAAGTTTTTTTGGTCTGGTCATGGGCCTGGTGCTCGGCTTGACCGGAGCCGGTGGCGGTATTCTTGCGGTGCCGGCCTTGGTACTCGGGCTGGGTCTGAGCATGACCCAAGCGGCGCCCGTCGCCTTGTTCGCGGTGGGCAGTGCGGCGGCGGTTGGTGCGATCGACGGTTTGCGCCATGGCCTGGTGCGCTATCGCGCGGCGTTGTTGATTGCTTTGCTCGGCGCGGTGTTTTCGCCGGTGGGCATCTACTTCGCCCATCAGTTACCGGAAAAGATCCTGATGATTCTGTTCAGCCTGCTGATGGTCATGGTGGCCTGGCGGATGCTGCGCCCGGAAAAGCTCGACGCCGGCCCGAGCGATCACGGCCACGCCAACTGGGGCCAGAAAAACTGCATGCTCGATCAGCAGACCGGGCGTTTTTCCTGGACCGCCAAATGCACCGCGACCCTTGCCGCGCTCGGCGCGGTCACCGGCGTCGTCTCGGGGTTGCTCGGGGTCGGTGGCGGTTTTCTGATAGTGCCTGCGTTCAAGCAACTGACCGATGTACAGATGCGCGGGATCGTCGCCACGTCGTTGATGGTGATCAGCCTGATCTCGATCATCGGGGTGATTGGCGCGTTTCACGCCGGGGTGCGGATCGATGGTTTGGGCGTGTCGTTCATTGTCGCCAGCATCGTCGGGATGATCCTTGGCCGAAAACTCTGCGCGCGGGTGCCGGCCCGAGGGTTGCAGATCGGCTTTGCCAGCGTCTGCGTGGTGGTAGCCGTTTACATGCTGTTTAGAGCGCTCGCCTAGCGCGCACCGGTTCCTGTGGACGCCTGTGTGGCCCGCAGGCTTACACCCTAAGTTCCGGGCCTGGCCGACGGGCGGTCTTACGCCGAATTTGCCGCGCGCTACCGGCCAGCCCAAAGCACCTGACAACCGCCCCCAAGGCAGCGTATGACGCCGCCTGTCCGCTTTCGATAATCGCCTCCGACATCAAGTCCCCGTAGCGGAGCGCGTCATGCACAACAATAAGAATTTCAAGCATCGTTTCTTGCCGGCTTTCATCGTTAGTCTGTCATCCCTGGGCCTGAGCTCGATGGCCCAGGCCGAGATCATGCTGTACGACAAGGACCAGACCACATTCTCCACCGATGGCTACATCAACGCCTTCTACGTCAACAGCAACGTGGACCGGGCCGGCGATCAGTACGACCGGCGCCAGGCGCGGGTGAAGATGGGCTTTTTACCTAACTATCTGGGTTTCAACATGGGCAAGCAGGTCGATGACCTCAAGCTCGGCGCCCGGGCCTCGTTCTGGGTGACCATCAACGACAGCGAAACCAACGGCACCGACACCGCCATCGACGTGCGGCAGTTCTACGGTACGGTGGCCAACCCGGAGTGGGGCGAGGTGCTGATCGGCAAGGATTTCGGCCTGTTTGCCCGCTCCAACATCCTGCTCGATGAACTGCTCGCCGGTTACGGTCAGGTCAGCGATACGTTGGGCCTGGTGGACGGCGGCGGGGTGTCGTTCGGCAATATCGGCAGCGGCTATCCGTACCCGTTCCCGACGTCGCAGATTACCTATCGCACCCCAATGATGGACGGCTTGCGGGTCGCGGTGGGGATCATGGACCCCGTCGATACCAACGACAGCAGCGCAACCGGCAAGGCCTACCAGAAGAACCCGCGTACCGAGAGCGAGATCACCTATCAGTTCGACCTCGGCGGAGCGAAGATTTACAGCTGGCTCAACGGCAGCTACCAGACCTCGGACAACACCGACTCCAACGTCGAGTCCGTCACCTCCAAAGGTGTCGGTTACGGTGTGCAGGCGAAGATGGGCGGGCTGTCGCTGACCGGCTCCGGTTTCCAGGCCAAAGGCATTAACCCGTTCTTCACCAACAATGCCGGTGAACCGACTCTGCGTAATGTCGACAGCAACGGTTACCTGTTGCAGGGCTCCTACAAACTGGGCAAGAACCGCCTGGCCTTGTCTTACGGTAAGACCAAGGACGACGGTAACGGCGTGGTCGGCAGCGGCGCCGATTATGAGACTCGCGGCGTTGCGCTGTTCCATGACGTCAACGACAACCTCAAGCTGGTGGCCGAGTACAACCAGTTCGAAATCAACGGCCACGACACCAGCGCCCAGAATGAAAACACCGATACGTTTGCGGTGGGGGCGGTGTTGACCTGGTAGGGGCTGACTAACCACTCCTTGTGGCGAGAGCGCTTTCTGTGGAGAGGGGACTTGCCTGTGGCGAGGGAGCTTGCTGTGGCGAGGGGGCTTGCCCCCGTTGGGTCGCGAAGCGGCCCCGATTCTGGTCGCGCATCGGCCAGTTTCGGGGACTGCTGCGCAGTCCAACGGGGCGATGCGGTGTTCCGACAAGCCCCCTCGCCACAAAAGCTCCAGCCACGCAATCGTGCAAATCCCCCTCTCATCCCATCGAACCACCCACCCGCTACCCAAGTAGCATTCGTCACCACCCGCAGGCTTCGTACACTCGAGCCTCATACAGGCGAGGGGCGACGATGCAGCAGGTTCAGAGTGACGGTGTGGTCAGTGCCATGTCCCAGGCCATCGATGCCCAGCAAGCGGCGCAGGATCTGGCGCGACAACTCTTGCACCCGCATTTGGGCTTCGTGCTGTTCTTCTGTTCCGCCGAGTACGACTTGCAGGCGCTGGGCCAGGCGTTGCAACAGAGCTTCGGCGGCATTCGCCTGGTGGGCTGCACCAGTGCCGGCGAAATCACTCCTCAAGGTTATGGCCGTAGTTGCGTGACGGCCGTGGGTTTCGATCATCGACACTTTTCCATCTCCACCGAATTGATCGACGAGATGGAGCATTTCAGCCTGATCGATGCCCAGCAAATGGTCGAGCGCCTGGTCAGCGGTTGTCGCAGCAATACCCTGGCGCCGATCAAGGGCAACAGCTTTGCCCTGACCCTGCTCGATGGCTTGTCCAGTCGTGAAGAAATGGTGCTTGCTGCCTTGAGCGCGGCTTTGGGCGATATTCCGCATTTCGGCGGTTCGGCCGGCGACGACAATTACCTGACCCACACCCATGTTTATTTCGGCGGCGAGTTTCACAGCGGCGCGGCGGTGGTGGTGCTGGTCAATACCTGGCTGGACTTTGAAGTCTTCACCACCCACCACATCCTGCCCAGGGCCGAAAAACTGGTGGTCACCGCTGCCGACAGCACTTCGCGCCGGGTATTCGAGCTCAACGCCGAACCGGCCGCCGAGGAGTACGCCCGGCATATCGGCGTGGCGGTGGCCGACCTCGATTACCGGACCTTTGCCGCACACCCGTTGGCGGTGCGGATCAACGATCAGTATTACGTGCGGGCGATCCAGCAGGTTCATCCAGACCTGAGCCTGAGTTTCTACTGTGCGGTGGAAAACGGCATCGTCCTCACCGTCATGAAACCCGGCCCCATGCTGCCGAATCTGCAAGGCCTGTTCGAGGGCTTGCGCGAGCGTCTCGGGGACTTGTTGCTGACCATCGGCTGTGACTGTTTTCTCCGGCGCCTGGAACTGGAGGACGCCGGCAGTCTCGAGCAGATCGGCGCGTTTTTGCGGGACCAGCGGGTGATGGGTTTCAACACCTACGGAGAACAGTTCAATGGCATGCACATCAACCAGACCTTCACCGGGGTTGCCATTGCCCGAGGACGCGCCCCTGGACAGCGCTGACCTTCAGGCGCAAATCGCCAGCCTGCGGCACGAAAACCAAAAATTGCAGCGCATCAATGACGCGCTGATCGAACGCATCGAGTCCGGAATCACCCGGGGCAACGACCCGTATGCGGCGTTCCAGCATTCGGTGGTGCTGGCCGAACAGGTGCGTGAGCGCACCGACGCCCTGAACCAGGCCATGGCCGAACTCAAGGCTGGCAACCATTTGCTCAGCGAAGCGCGGCTACGGGCCGAAACCGCCCATCAACACTTGATCGACGCCATCGAAAGCATCTCCGACGCCTTTGTGCTGTTCGATGCCGAGCAGCGGATTGTGCTGTTCAACAGCCGTTTCAAGGCGTTTTGGGGTAACAGCCGGGTACGGATCAACGCGGGCATGCGCCTGAGTGAGGTCAAACGGTTGATGACTTCGACCGGGTTGTTCAGTGAAGAACCCCGGTCGCATGTCGACGAAAGCCTGCTCTATCGCCTGCACAATGGCCGTTGGCTGCAAGTTAGCGAGCGGCCGACCCAGGAAGGCGGGCGGGTGATCCTGTTCACCGACATTACCGACGTCAAACTCAGCGAAACCCTGCGCCGCGAGCAGGCCGTGGCGCAGAAGTCGCACCTGTTGCAACGGGCGGTCGACAACCTGTCCCAAGGGGTGGCGATGGTCAATGCCGAGGGCATTCTGGAACTGTGGAACCGGCGCTTCCTGGAACTCAGCGGCCTGGCTCCGGTGGCGGCCCATCGGCCGTTCGCCGAGGTGATCGCCGACAGTGAACTGAACCTGCTGACCCCGGCCAGTCGCGATGCCAACGGGCGGTACGTGCAGGAATGCGAGCAGCGCCTCTACGATGGCCGGGTCCTGGAAATCCGCACCCATCCGTTGCCCACCGGCGGCTTCGTCAACACCTTCACCGACATCACCGAACGCTATCAACACGCCGAAGCCCTCAGCGAAAGCGAGCGCTGGATTCGCTTGATCACCGACCATGTGCCGGCGCTGATCGCCTACCTGAATGCCGATCTGGTCTACGAATTCACCAACAAAGTCTATGAAGAATGGTACTGCTGGCCCCGGGGCGTGATGCTCGGGCAGAGCCTGCGCGAAGTGCACAGCGAGCAGCATTATCAGCGCCTCGAGGCGTATGTGGCCCGGGCCCTGGCCGGCGAGAGCGTGACGTTCGAGTTCGCCGAAACCAACATCAACAATCAGGAGCGCTACATGCTGCGCTCCTACGTACCCAATCGCCTGGCCAGCGGGGAAGTGGTGGGGATTTTCGTGTTAATCCGCGACATCACCGAACGCCGACGCACCGCCGAGGCGTTGCATCAGGCCTATCAGAACCTTGAGTTGCGGGTACGCGAACGCACCACCGAACTGACCACCCTCAATGACCAGCTATTGCGCGAAATCGACGAGCGCCGCCGCGTGGAATCACGCTTGCGCGAGGCCAAGCTCGAGGCCGAGCAGGCCAACCTGTCGAAGACCAAATTTCTCGCCGCCGTCAGCCATGACCTGCTGCAACCGCTCAACGCCGCGCGATTGTTTACCAGCGCGTTGCTGGAGCGCCGGGAACCGGTGGCCAACGAGAATCTGGTGCGCAATGTCAGCAATTCCCTGGAAGACGTGGAAAACCTGCTGGGCACGCTGGTGGATATTTCCAAACTGGATGCCGGGGTGATCAAGGCCGACATTGCGCCGTTCGCCCTCAGCGAATTGCTGGAAAACCTCGCCGCCGAATACACCCAAGTGGCCCGCAGTGAAGGCCTCGAGCTGCATTTCATCCCGTGTTCGGCGCTGGTGCGCAGCGACATTCAGTTGCTCGCGCGGATCCTGCGCAACCTGCTGAGCAACGCCATTCGCTATACCTACAGCGGGCGGGTGGTGCTCGGTTGCCGGCGGCATCACCAGCGGTTGACGATTGAAGTCTGGGACAGCGGCATGGGCATTGCCGAAAACCGCCTGGAGGAGATTTTCCAGGAGTTCAAACGCGGTGACGTGCAGCGCCCCGATCAGGATCGCGGCTTGGGGCTGGGCCTGGCGATCGTCGAGAAAATCGCGCGTATTCTCGGGCACCGGATTCACGTACGTTCATGGCCGGGCCAGGGCTCGATGTTTTCCGTCGAAGTGCCTTTGAGCGCCACGGCGCCGAAGGCGTTGCCGAGTATGTTGATGAGTGAACCGATGCTCGAGCGCCTGCGCGGTGCGCGGGTGTGGGTGCTGGACAACGACGCAGCGATTTGTGCCGGGATGCGCACCTTGCTCGAAGGTTGGGGCTGCCGGGTGGTCACGGCACTGTCGGAGGAGGATCTGGCGCGGCAAGTGGACAATTATCACGCCGAAGCCGACCTGTTGATCGCCGACTATCACCTGGATGACGAGCAGAACGGTGTCGACGCCGTGGCCCGCATCAACGCCCGTCGTGCCTCGGCGATCCCGGCGATGATGATCACCGCCAACTACAGCAATGAACTCAAACAGCAAATCCGCGAACTGGGCCACACCCTGATGCACAAACCGGTGCGGCCGATGAAGCTCAAGACGGCGATGAGTCATTTGCTCGGCAGGCCTTGAGCTTTCTGGTGTCTTCGCTGGCGCCATTGATCGTTCCCACGCTCTGCGTGGGAACGATCGAACTCAACGCCGAAGATACGACCCGAAATCAATATCCCCGGCACTCAATATCGCCTGCACCCGGTTGTGCACATTGAGTTTGCGCAAGATCGCCGAGACGTGGGCCTTGACCGTGGTTTCGGCGATTTCCAGGGTGTAGGCGATCTGTTTGTTCGATTCGCCCTTGGTCATGCGCTCAAGCACCAGCAACTGTTTGCGGGTCAGCGCCTGGAGCAGCTCCGGCGGGAAGCTCGGGGTCTCGCTCATGCGCCGGCTGGTGCCACTTTTTTGCGTGCGGATGATGTCTGGGGGCAGGTACACATTGCCATTGAGAATCTGCTGGATGGCCTCGGTCATCTGCACCCGTGGCGAGGACTTGGTGATGAATCCCACCGCGCCATAGGTGATGGCTTGCAGCACGATCTGCTTGTCCTGTTCGGCCGAGACGATCACCACGGGAATGGTCGGCGCCTCGTTGCGCAGGTTGATCAGGCCATTGAGGCCGTGCATGCCGGGCATGTTCAGGTCGAGCAGGATCAGGTCCAGGTCGTCGTGTTCCTGGGTCAGGGCCAGGGCGCTGTCGAGGTCGGCGGTTTCCATGACCTCGCTGCCGGGGAAACCGTCGCTGATGACGTTATGAATGGCTTCGCGAAACAGCGGGTGATCGTCGGCAATCAGAATTTTGTACATGGCCTTTCACCTCATTATTTTTTTCAGGGTGTGGCAACAACACGCAAGTGCTCAAGTCAGGGAAAAGGCTCGGGCTTCGCCTGCGTCACGGGCAGATTCGCCGCTTGCCAGGCATCCAGTCCGTCGCGGTACCAATACAGTGTTTTATAGCCCATGGAAGCAGCGCGTTTTACCGCGTTCCAGCTCAACCAGCAATCGGAGCGGCAGTAAAAGACCAACGGTTGCGCGGGATCGCCAGCGGTCAATGTGTTCAGGTTACGCGCAAAATAGTCTTGCCAGTCGGGCGTCAGATCGCCGTCACCGGTATTGGCCAGCCAATGGCTACCGGGCAGGTTTTCGTGGGGCTGGTCTTCGATGAAACGGCCCTGTAGCCATTGTCGGCGGTAGACGTCGATCAGCACTGGCCGGGGCGTCTGCTTGAGCAGGCTCTGCAGGGCGGGCGTGTCGATGATGCTCGCGCCCTGGAGCTGAGTCGGGGTCGGGCTGCGGTACAGGCCGATGCGATAGCCGTCGGCGGAGAACAGCGCTGTTTCGGCCTGCGCGGTGCCCAGCAACAAGCTCAGCGACAGCGCAGCGAGAGAAGGGCGCAACAGAACACGTCGGGCACGCGGCATAGGGGTCAGTCCTTATAGTTATGAACCCATTACATGCCAGTAGCGATGCGTTGTGAATGCGACGATAGACAGGTAAACCAGTACCAAAGTAGTAATTTTGTCCTGTTGATCGTTCCCACGCTCTGCGTGAGAACGTTCCGGAGTAGTCAGCCGGTTTTGCGCAAGGCCGCATGTTGCGGGTTGAAGGTGAGCACGGCGAGCAGGGCGAACACCAGCGTCAGCCCCGCGCACACCGCCAGCGCCAAGGGGTTGAAGCGTTCGTACAGCGCGAACCGCACCAGTTCCACCGCATGGGTGAACGGGTTCAAGGCGCACAGCCAATACAGCCACTCGCTGGACTCGCGCATTTTCCACAGCGGATACAGCGCCGACGACAGGAAAAACAGCGGGAAGATCACGAAATTCATCACCCCGGCAAAGTTCTCCAGTTGGCGGATGGCGTTGGACAGCAACAGGCCCAGCGCACTGAGCATCAACGCCACCAGCAGCAACCCCGGCAGCGCCAGCAACAGGCCCATGGCCGGCGGTTGCACGCCGTACAGCCAGGCAATCGCGAGGAAGGTGTACACCTGCAACAACGAAATCAGCGACGTCGCCAGTAATTTGCTGCACAGCAGAAAGGTCCGGGGCAGGGGGCTGGTCAGCAGCACGCGCATGCTGCCCATCTCCCGGTCATACACCATCGACAGCGAACCTTGCATGCCGTTGAACAGCAGGATCATGCAGGCAAGGCCGGGGATGATGTAAACCTCATAGGGAATGTAGGTGTCGTAGGGCTCGATGATGGCGATGCCCAGTGCCGCGCGGAATCCAGCGGCGAACACCAGCAGCCACAACAACGGCCGCACCAGCGCACTGAGAAACCGCGTGCGCTGCAACACGAAGCGCAGCCATTCGCGCAGCACGATACCGCTGAAACATTGCCAGTAAGCGTTCATCTGCTGACTGCTCCTGAAGGGGTCGAGGTGGTCAGGCGAGCGAAGGCCGAATCGAGGTCGCCGCCATGTTCCAGGCTCAGCGCATCAGCTTGTCCGCTGGCGACCAAACGGCCTTGATGCAGGATCAGCAAGTCGTCGCTGAGCTGCACTTCATCCAGCAAATGAGTGGTCCAGAGCACGCTGATGGTTTGCTCGCGGCACAGGCTGCGGATGTGCTGATTGAGCGCCAGGCGACTGGCCGGGTCGAGGCCGACGCTGGCCTCGTCAAGCAACAACAGGCGTGGTTCGTGCAGCAACGCGCGGGCGATTTCCACCCGCCGGCGATGGCCGCCATTGAGTTCGCGGACCCGCTCGCGACGGCGCTCGGTCAGGGCCTGACGCGCCAGCTCAGCGTCGACCCGCAGCCCGGTCTGGCGTCGGGACAGACCATGCAGCGCGGCGTGATAACGCAGGTTCTGCTCGACGCTGAGATCCAGATCCAGCGTGCTTTGCTGAAACACCACCCCTAATTGCTTGAGCGCCGGGCGTGCCGCGTCGCGCAACGAGCATCCGCCGACGCGGATATCACCGCGTTGCAGATCATAGAGGCGGGTGAGCAGGGCGATCAGGGTGGATTTGCCCGCGCCATTGGGCCCAAGCAGCGCCGCAAAACGCCCGGGTGCCAGGCTGAAACTCACCTGACGCAAGGCCTCGCGCGGGCCGTAGGCGAAACTCAGGTCGCTGACCTCGAGGGCGTTCATGGCGTCACCACCACGCCCCATGGATAGCGCCCGACCTTCACCGATTTGCTGACCTTGAGGGTGTCGACATCGATCACCGACACATCGCCACTGACGCCATTGGTGGCCAGTAATTGCCGTTGATCCGGGGTGAACGCCATCTGCCAGACCCGTCGCCCCACCAGCAGGTAATCAACGATTTCGAAGGTCTTGGCGTCGATCACCGCCACATGGTTGGCCGGGCCGAGAGCGACAAAGCCGTACTTGCCGTCGGCGCTGAGCTTGATGCCCACCGGCTGGACTTTGTCCGGGTGCACGCCTTTGATCTGGAAGCTCAGGGTCTTGAGGATCTTGCGGCTGGCGACATCGAGAATCGTCACCGTGCCGCCGATTTCCGCCGAGGCCCAGAGCTGCGTGCCATCGGGATTGAACTCGACGAAACGCGGTCGTTGATCCACCAGGGTGTTGTCGGCCAGGGTCTGGGTGCCGGTGTCGATCCAGTGCAGCATGTTGGTGGTTTCGCTGGTGTTCACCGCCCACTTGCCGTCGGGGCTGACGGCCATGCCTTCGGGCTCGACGCCGACGTTGATCTGCCCGAGCACCTTGGAGGTTTCGGTGTCGATCACCGTCACCAGCGCATCGTCTTCGTTGGAGACATACAACCAGCGATTGTTGGGGTGTAGGGCGAATTGTTCGGGGTCTTTGCCCGAGGGCAGTTCCTTGATGATCTTGCGCGTGGCGACGTCCATCACCTGGACCCGGTCCGAATCGCTGGCGCAGATGTACAGCAGCTTGTTGTCGTGGGACAGCAACAGGCCGCGCGGGCGCTGGCCGACGGGCAGGGTGTCGGTGACTTGCAGGGTCTGCATGTCGATCAGGCTCAGGCTGTTGTCCTTTTCGTTGGAGACCCAGGCAGTGCTGGCCGCCGCAGGCCCGGCGGCGAGCAGTAGAGCGCATGAAAGCAGGGTGCGGCGCATGGCAGATTCCTTATTGTTGTGGTGGTAGAGCTTTCAGGGAAAGCGGCAGCTGACCTCGGCTTTGTCGTAACCCAGGCTGTCCATTTCGTTGAAGGGGTGCAGGAAGCCGTCTTGCGGCGAAGTGCTGACCAGTGCCCGGGGTTGCACGATGGGGATCGGTTGGCGCAACTGACCGTTCCATGGCCGATAACTGAGCTTGCGACCCTTGAAGCCGTCCAGCGGCAATTGCTCGCTGATTTCAAGCGTACGGATCGCCATCGCATCGACCTGACGCAGTTTGCCCACCGCGCTGGCAATGCTTCGTACGGCCATCCACGCGGCGAAATCCCGATCGTTCATCCAGCGCCCGGCCAGGGCTTCGAAGCGTTTTTGCAACTGCGCGGCACCGTAGGTTTCCACGGTCTTGTGCCAGCCCACCGGGGTCAGGCCCTGGGTGCCGGCGACCGGCCGTGGGTACCAGGTCTGGTAGGGCACGTACTCGCCAAAGTCGCCGCGTTCATCGGCGACCAGCACCACGTCGTATTCGGCGGTCTGGGTGAACAGCGGCATGTCGGCCTGGGCGCTGCGGCGCTGGTCGTTATCGAAGCTCCAGGTTTTTTCCGCCACCAGTTGCAGGCCGAAGCGTTTCGCCGCCCGCCGCAGGGCGGCGGCATAGGCTTGATCGTCGGCGGTGGGGCCGACGATCAGCAGCGCCCGTTGCCATTTGCGCAGCACCAGAAATTGCGCCAGCGCATCGGCCAGCATCGCGCGGCTTGGCAGGCTGTGCAGCACGTTCGGCAGGCAGTCGGTAGTGCGCAGACTGTCATCGGGGCTGCCGGCATTGAACAGCAGGCTGTCGGGTAGCACGGCGCTGAGTCGGCGCAGGGTTTGCACCGGTGCATTCACCACAAACAGACGCAGGCCTTGTTCGTGTTGGGCTTTGGCCGCTTCGATCAGCGCCTCCGGATTGTCGACGTAGGCGCTGACCAGGCTGTAGCTGTGATTGAGGAAACGCCCGGTGCTGTTGCTGTCGATGATCGCCAGTTCCGCGCCCCGCAGGCCTGCATCGGTCGGTTCAGGAATAACGTTCGACAGCAATGGCCCGGGATCGGGGCGATACCCCAGATAGCCGATCCGCACCTGCAACGGTGCATCCGCCGCCTGACTCTGGGTCGCCAGCCCGGCGGCGCAGGCAATCGCCAGCAGGTAGATCAAGGCATAAGGGGCGAGCTGGCGCATAAGGCACTCCATCACAGGTAGCGCCAGCATAGGAACCCTGGACGGGTGGGGAAATATGCAGAAAGTACCGATGGGCCAGTACCAAGGTAGTAACTCACCCCGGGCGGCGCGGTTTTAGCATGGGTTACAACGGCCATCACTCAAGGGGGGGAGATTGACCATGCGAATTCTCAAGGCACTGCTCCTGCCGTTGTTGCTGATCCTGACCCTGATCGGCATCGACAAGCTTCACGGCGCGCGACCGGTATCGGGGGGGGCTGCGCCACAAGCGCTACTACCAAGGGAGTAGGCCGCGGCCACCAAAGCAGCATGGGGTTGCTGCAAAGTCGTTCCTAAGATGGCTGCCATAGCCTCTTCAAAGAGGTTTTGCGTGCAATCTTGAGGGCATAACAATGACAACAAAACGCAACGCCTTGCTCGTTGGACTACTGGCCGGCTTCATCAGCACAGGTTCCGTCTGGGCCCACGGCAACGTGGTACCCCAAGCCGTCGAAACCAAGGGACTGACCCCGATCAAGGATGCCGGTGTGCAGGTCGATGCCGATGGCTGGGCGGCGGTAAACCCCTATCGTTCCTCCCCGGAGCACGATAAAGCGTTGGAAATCGGTTCTTCGGCCTACAACCAGAACTGCGCGGCCTGTCATGGCCTGGAAGCCAAGTCCGGCGGCATCGCCCCTGACTTGCGCAAGCTCGACGTCGCCGAAGCCGGTGACGAGTGGTTCGTCGAACGGGTGCGCCATGGCGCGGTGCGTGATGGCCGGGTGTACATGCCGAAGATGGCCGACTACTTGAGTCAGGAAGCTTTGTGGGCGGTGCGCACCTACCTGGACAGCGTGCACGTCGAGGAGTGACCCATGCGCCTGCTCGCGGTGTTGATCAGCGCTGTGTGGTTGTGCTGCCAGACAGCGCAGGCACAGGTCCGAACCTATGACGAAATGATCGCCGCCGCCGAGCTGAAAGTCGCGGTCTACAAGGATTTCGCCCCCTACAGTTTCGAAGACGCCGGCCAGCCTCGCGGGGTCGATGTCGAATTGGCCGAGGCCCTGGCCAAGGCCATGGGGGTACGCCTGAGACTGATCTGGGCACCCGCCGGGGAGAAGCTCGACGACGACTTGCGCGATTACATCTGGCGGGCCAGTCAGTTGCACAATCAGCAACTGGCCGACCTGATGATGCGCGTGCCCTATGACCGCGATTACTCACAAAAACGCAATGAACTGGGCGAACTGGAAAACGGCCATGTGGTGATGTTCGGGCCGTACCAGACCGAACAATGGCAAGTGGCTTATGACCGTCGCCGGCTGGATTCGGTGGCCAGCGTCGCGGTGTTCCAGCAGCACCCGATCGGCGTCGAAGTCGACAGCGTGCCCTCGTTTTACCTGACCTCGGTGTTCAACGGCATGCTCGCCGCCAAGACCCACCATTACCCCGGTGTGCCCCAGGCGTTTGCCGCGATGAAGGTCGGTGAAGTCGACGCGGTGATGGCGATGCGCGGCGAGATCGACTGGCAGGTGCATCAGGCCGCCGACCCGCAAGTGGCGCTGGCGGAAAACGCCTACCCGAACATGGGCAAGCAACGCTGGGAGATCGGCATGGCGGTGCATGAAAGCAACCGGCAACTGGCCTATGCGGTGGAAGAGGCACTGGAGGCGTTGATTCGCGAGGGCACGGTCAAAAGCATTTATGCCCATTACGGCCTGCGCTATGACGTGCCTGAGATGTATCAACAATGAACTGGCGCGCGCGTTGGCTGTTGGCCTGCTGGTTGCCCTTGGCCGCTCAGGCGGTTGAGGTCGATCCGGTGCCGTCGGTGATGTGGGCGTTCTATCACAAGCAGATGCTTGGCGACGCACCGTTCGTGTTCGACGAGCGGGTCAAGCTGCTGGCACCGCCGTTCGCCGAAGACGCCCGGCAAGTGCCGTTGGAAATCGACGCTCGGGCGTTCAAGGGCGAAGTGGTGCGAATCCTTGCCTGGGCCGAACTCAACCCGCTGCCGAAAATCGTCGACTTCGAGCCTTTGACCGGTGTGCTGCCCTGGCTGTCGATCCGCATCCGCGTTGAACAGGCCACGCCATTGCGCGCGGCGGTGTTGACCCGCGACGGGCTGTGGCATGTCGGTTCGACCCTGATCGACGCAGCGGGCGGCGGTTGCACGGCGCCGAGCGTGGTGCGCACCCAGCCGGGCTGGGAAGAACACATCGGCGAAGTGCTCGGCGGTCGTTATCCCCGTGGTGAGTTCAGTCGCGTGCGTTTGCAAGTGGCGCATCCGATGGACAACGGCATGGTCAGCGGCATCCCGGAATTTTTCCTCAACCAGGCCGAGCTGCGGGACTCAGACGACCGGGTACTGGCGCGTCTGGAGCTGTTCCCGGCGGTCAGCGAAAACCCCAACCTGGCTTTCGACATCGAAGGTGCGGGGCAGACGCGCCTGATACTGCGCGACAACAGCGGCAATCAATTCGATGCGGCCATACCCTGACCCAAGGAGCGTGTGATGCGCTGGATGCTGTTGTTGTTCATCTGTGTGAGCCTGCCGTCCCTGGCCGATCCCGATTACGCCCTCAAGCCCCGGCAGATTGCCGAAGACACCTGGCTGCTGGAGGGCAGCACCGATAATTTCGCCAGGAACAACGGCGGCAACATCGTCAACACCGCGTTCATCGTCACCGGGCAAGGGGTGGTGGTAATCGACACCGGGCCATCGAAGCGCTACGGCGAGGCCCTGCGCAAAGCGATTGCCGCAACCACCGATAAACCAGTGATCCAGGTGTTGCTGACCCATCACCATCCCGACCATGTGCTGGGCAATCAGGCCTTCACCGACGTACCAATAGCTGCACTGGCCGGCACCACCGAGCTGTTGCATCAACAGGGTGATGCGATGGCCGAGAACATGTATCGACTGGTGGGCGACTGGATGCGCGGCACCGAAGTGGTGTTGCCGACGCAGACCCTGACGCCCGGCGTGCACAGTTTTGGGAACCACGATTTGCGCCTGCTGAGTCTGGGTGGGCACACCGGCGCGGATCTGGCTATTCTCGACCAGAAAACCGGCGTGCTGTTTGCCGGGGATCTGGTGTTTTATCAGCGGGCCTTGACCACGCCGAATAGCCCGGGGTTGTCGGTGTGGCTGGCGGATATCGCCACGCTTCAGGGGCTGCCGTGGACGCTGATTGTGCCCGGGCATGGGCCCGTGGCAACGGACAACAAACCGTTCGAGCAGATGCGCGATTACCTCTCATGGCTCGATCAACTGATGCGCGACGGTGCGGCGAACGGCAGCGACATGGCCGAGATGATCCGCAGTCCCATCCCCGAACGTTTCGCCGGGATCAACCTGAGCCGCTATGAACTGATCCGTAGCGTCAGCCATTTGTACCCGCGCTATGAGCGCGCGCAGATGAGCCGAGTCGATTCCGGCAAGGATCAGTAACTGATCGTTCCCACGCTCTGCGTGGGAATGCAGCCCGGGACGCTCCGCGTCCCTTCCAGAGCCGAACGCGGAGCGTCCGTTGAGGCATTCCCACGCGGAGCGTGGGAACGATCAATGGGAACGATCAATCCTGTGTTCATCTCCTCCGACCCGCTACCAAGGAACTAGAAATCTCCGCATTGCGGGCAATTGTTGCAAGGGCGGCGGCGCCCAAGAATCTGCACCAGACCGGGAAAATTTCCCGGGTATAACAAAAACCGCAGAGGTAGCCGTCATGACCCAACCCGCACGTCGCCAACCCTTCGTCTTGAGCGTGCTGCTCAGTGCCATGCTGTTGTCCGGCCAGGCAATGGCCGCAGTCTCCGATCAAGACATCCTCCAGGATCCGAAGAATCCGGAACAGGTCGTCACCAATGGCCTGGGCGTCCAGGGTCAGCGCTACAGCCCGCTGGACACCCTCAATGTCGACAACGTAAAAGACTTGCGCCCGGTCTGGGCCTTTTCGTTCGGCGGTGAAAAACAGCGCGGTCAGCAAGCGCAGCCGATGATCAAGGACGGCGTGATGTACATGACCGGTTCCTACTCACGGGTGTTCGCCGTGGATGCGCGCACCGGCCGCAAGCTTTGGCAATACGATGCGCGCCTGCCGGATGACATCCGTCCGTGCTGTGACGTGATCAACCGTGGCGTGGCGCTGTACGGCGACCTGGTGATCTTCGGCACCCTCGACGCCAAGCTCGTGGCCCTGAATAAAGACACCGGCAAAGTGGTATGGAGCAAGAAAGTCGCCGACCACAAGGAAGGCTACTCCATCAGCGCCGCGCCTCTGGTGATCAACGGCAAACTGATCACTGGCGTGGCGGGTGGCGAGTTCGGGGTGGTGGGCAAGATCGAAGCCTACGACCCGAAAAACGGTGATCTGCTGTGGACCCGGCCAACGGTCGAAGGCCACATGGGTTACGTCTACAAAGACGGCAAGGCCGTAGAGAACGGCATTTCCGGCGGCGAAGCGGGCAAGACCTGGCCGGGCGATCTGTGGAAAACCGGCGGCGCGGCGCCGTGGCTGGGCGGCTACTACGATCCGGAAACCAATCTGTTGCTGTTCGGCACCGGCAACCCGGCACCGTGGAACTCGCACCTGCGCCCTGGCGACAACCTTTATTCGTCCTCGCGCCTGGCGCTGAACCCGGACGACGGCACGATCAAATGGCATTTCCAGAGCACCCCGCACGATGGCTGGGACTATGACGGCGTGAACGAACTGGTGTCGTTCAACTACAACGAAGGCGGCAAGGAAATCAAAGCCGCAGCCACTGCGGACCGTAACGGTTTCTTCTACGTGCTGGATCGCACCAACGGCAAATTCATCCGCGGCTTCCCGTTCGTGGACAAGATCACCTGGGCCAGTGGCCTGGATAAAAACGGTCGGCCGATCTACAACGAAGACAGCCGTCCGGGTGCACCGGGCTCCGAGGCCAAAGGCAGTTCGGTGTTTGTAGCGCCGGCGTTCCTGGGGGCGAAAAACTGGATGCCGATGGCCTACAACCGCGACACCGGCCTGTTCTATGTGCCGTCCAACGAGTGGGGCATGGACATCTGGAACGAAGGCATCGCCTATAAAAAAGGCGCGGCGTTCCTCGGCGCCGGTTTCACCATCAAGCCATTGAATGAAGACTACATCGGCGTGCTGCGCGCCATCGACCCGAAAACCGGCAAGGAAGTCTGGCGCCACAAGAACTTCGCGCCGTTGTGGGGCGGGGTGCTGACCACCAAGGGCAACCTGGTATTCACCGGTACCCCTGAAGGCTTCCTGCAGGCGTTCAATGCCAAGACCGGCGAGAAAGTCTGGGAATTCCAGACCGGCTCCGGCGTGCTCGGCTCGCCCATCACCTGGGAAATGGACGGCGAACAATACGTATCGGTGCTCTCCGGCTGGGGCGGCGCGGTACCGCTGTGGGGCGGCGAAGTGGCCAAGCGCGTCAAGGACTTCAACCAGGGCGGCATGCTGTGGACCTTCAAGCTGCCGAAGGACCTGGTTGCCAAGCACTAACCCCAAGTCACCGCATAACCCCTGTGGGAGCGGGCTTGCTCGCGGAGAGGCCTTCACATTCAACATTGATGTTGTCTGATCCACCGCCTTCGCGAGCAAGCCCGCTCCCACATTGGGTTGTGTGACATCTACTACCAAATAACGAGAGTCCCCCTGCCAACGGCGCATTCGTCTGACAGGCGGGGCTCTCTACTATCGGTTCATCGCCTGTTGGCCTGACAGGCATCGACCCAGACAGAGGCCCATCATGATCTACGCACAACCCGGAACACCTGGCGCCATCGTTTCCTTCAAACCGCGCTACGGCAATTTCATCGGCGGCGAGTTCGTCGCCCCGGTCAATGGCGAGTACTTCACCAATACCTCACCGGTCACCGGTGAAGTGATCGCCGAATTCCCGCGCTCCAGCGCCGCCGACATCGACAAGGCTCTCGACGCCGCCCATGCCGCCGCTGATGCCTGGGGCAAAACCTCGGCGCAGGACCGCTCGCTGGTGCTGCTGAAAATCGCTGACTGCATCGAACAGAATCTGGAAATCCTCGCCGTCACCGAAACCTGGGACAACGGCAAGGCCGTGCGCGAAACCCTCAACGCTGACGTGCCGCTGGCCGCCGACCACTTCCGTTACTTCGCCGGTTGCATCCGCGCTCAAGAGGGCGGTGCCGCTGAAATCAACGAACTGACTACCGCCTATCATTTCCACGAACCACTGGGCGTGGTCGGGCAGATCATTCCGTGGAACTTCCCGCTGCTGATGGCCGCGTGGAAACTCGCCCCGGCCCTGGCTGCCGGCAACTGCATCGTGCTCAAACCCGCCGAGCAAACACCGCTGTCGATCATGGTGTTCGCCGAGCTGATCGCCGATTTGCTGCCAGCCGGCGTGCTGAACATCGTCCAGGGCTTCGGTCGCGAAGCCGGTGAAGCGCTGGCCACCAGCAAGCGCATCGCCAAGATCGCCTTCACCGGCTCCACCCCGGTGGGCGCGCACATCATGCATTGCGCTGCCGAGAACATCATTCCAAGCACCGTTGAGCTGGGCGGCAAGTCGCCGAACATCTTCTTCGAAGACATCATGAACGCCGAACCGCAGTTCATCGAAAAAGCCGCCGAAGGCCTGGTGCTGGCGTTCTTCAACCAAGGCGAAGTCTGCACCTGTCCGTCGCGGGCGCTGGTGCAGGAATCGATCTACGAGCCGTTCATGGCCGAGGTGATGAAGAAGATCGTCAAGATCAAGCGCGGCAACCCGCTGGACACCGAGACCATGGTCGGCGCCCAGGCGTCCGAGCAGCAATACGACAAGATCCTCTCGTACCTGAAAATCGCCCAGGAGGAGGGCGCCGAGCTGCTCACTGGCGGCGCGGCCGAGCGGCTGGAAGGCGACTTGTCCAGCGGCTATTACATCCAGCCGACGCTGCTCAAGGGCCACAACAAAATGCGCGTGTTCCAGGAAGAAATCTTCGGCCCGGTGGTGGGTGTCACCACCTTCAAGGACGAAGCCGAAGCCCTGGCGATTGCCAACGACAGCGAGTTCGGCCTCGGTGCCGGCCTGTGGACCCGCGACATCAACCGCGCCTACCGCATGGGCCGGGCGATCAAGGCCGGGCGCGTCTGGACCAACTGCTACCACCTGTACCCGGCCCACGCCGCGTTCGGTGGCTACAAGAAGTCCGGTGTCGGCCGTGAGAACCACAAGATGATGCTCGACCATTACCAACAGACCAAAAACCTGCTGGTGAGCTACGACATCAATCCGCTGGGGTTCTTCTGATCCGACCTGAAACCGGGTGATGGCCTTCGCGGGCAAGCCTCGCTCCTTGTATGTTGGCCGAACACCCGGCGAGAGCAGCTAAGCTCCTCGGTGTTGTCTC
>NZ_JBXAKV010000024.1:0-56082 GCF_058798795.1 Pseudomonas sp. GW822-FHT07A10 | reverse complement strand
TGTTTACCAAGGAGTTTTCCGTTTCGACTGCGCCGGAAGTGGGGCGAATTATAGACGTCCAGGATCTGCCGTCAACCTCTAATTACGCCTTTCTTGCAGAAGGTGCCTTTTTAACGATTAAACGTGGAATTCGGCGCGTTACAGGCGGCAATCTCAATACTAACAACAACGCACCTATAGAAGCGTAGATCGCCCACTCCCTCAGATCGGCGCGAACGATCCACAACATATGCAGCAACCCAAGCCCGAGAATCACATAGACCAACCGATGCAATCTTTTCCAGCGAACGCCCAAACGCCGCTGACTGTAACGATTGGAGGTAACCGCCAGCGCCAACAAACCGAGAAACCCCAGCACCCCGACGATAATGTACGGCCGCTTGCGCAACTCGATACCCAGTTGTGACCAATCAAAGCCGAGGATGAACGCCGTATAGCCGCTCAAATGCAAAACCACATAGGCGAAACACCACAACCCCAACTGCCGTCGGACAGCTATCCACCCCGACCAACCGGTGAGTTTCTGCAAAGGCGTCATGCTTAATGTAATGAGCAGCAGGACAAGCGTCCCCAACCCCAGACGATCAACCAGCACCTTTCCTGGATCAGGCCCCAGCACATCCGCCCAGGCTTGATACAACCAAAGCAGCGGCCAAATCGCTGCGGCGATAAAGACACCAATACGCCAGAACAGATATCGCATCAGTAATTCTTCCGCAG
Source organism: Pseudomonas sp. GW822-FHT07A10 (assembly GCF_058798795.1). Lineage (NCBI taxonomy): Bacteria > Pseudomonadati > Pseudomonadota > Gammaproteobacteria > Pseudomonadales > Pseudomonadaceae > Pseudomonas > Pseudomonas sp. GW822-FHT07A10. Next base: position 55,362 of record NZ_JBXAKV010000024.1, on the reverse strand, counting down.
ATCGAGCCCTGCATATAAAGAAGCGACTTCATCCGAGTAGCCGTTGAACATTTGCGTGTCCCGCACATTGGGCTTGAACAGACCGCTCGGCAAACGTCTTTCCCGTGCCTGCGTCCAGCGCGGGTGATCGACTGTCGGGTTCACGTTCGCATAAAAGCCATACTCATTCGAGGCAATGCTCTGCCAGGTGGTTTTCGGCTGCTCACTGACCAGGCTGATTCGCACGATGGACTTGATGCTCTTGAAGCCGTATTTCCACGGCACCACCAGACGTAGCGGCGCACCGTTCTGATTGGGCAACTCACGTCCATACATGCCTACAGCGAGAATCGCCAACGGATTCATCGCCTCATCCAGGCGCAGCCCTTCTACATATGGCCAGTCGATCAAGGCGAAGCCAGAACGCTGTCCAGGCATACTCTTGGGATCTTGCAGGGTTTCAAAGCGAATGAATTTGGCCTTGGACGTCGGTTCTACTTCCTTCAGCAAAGCCGAAATTGGAAAACCAATCCACGGAATGACCATCGACCAGGCCTCTACACAGCGAAGACGATAAATACGCTCTTCCAGCTGATAAGGCTTCATGAAGTCTTCCAGCGCATACCGCCCCGGCTTACCCACCTCCCCGTCTACCACCACGCTCCACGGTTCGGTTTTTAGCGCACCGGCGTTGGCCGCAGGATCGCCTTTGTCGGTACCGAACTCATAGAAGTTGTTGTAGTGGGTCGCATCCTTGAAAGGCGTGATTGCTTCATCCTTGACGTTGACCGCCCCCCATTTAGTGGAAGGCAGTTTTTCGGCAAACCAGGACGGCGCCTTGCCAGGCTCGACATCGGCATAACGCGCAGCATCGTCGGCACTCGCCCAGCGTGGCAGCGTACTCACAGCCAAACCGGCAACGGCCGCGCCTAATACATTGCGACGAGAAAGGTAGAGAGATTCAGGCGTGACGTCTGACTCATGACAGTCAGACGCTTTGGGGACTTTGATCAGCATGGCAACTCCGCAGCATTGGAGGACAGATGCACCCATAGACTGCGGAGTATGAGGGAAATTACATCACTCGGCTTTTTTGTGCCGACGAAGACGCAGCAGGTACTGCACCGGCCCGGAAGCCGCATAGGCGAGGAAAACCAGCAGCAGGATGCGCGGCGGATCACTGAATACAACGGCAAATACCAGCACCACTGCCAGGATCGCGACGAAGGGAACGCGCCCCTTCAAGTCCAGCTCCTTGAAGCTGTTGTACTTGATGTTACTGACCATCAGCATGCCCGCGGCGGCAACCATCAGCGCAACCAGGAATGACATTTTGGAACCCTGAATGCCGTAATCGCTGAACGCCCAGACAATTCCCGCGACCACACCGGCCGCGGCCGGGCTGGCCAGACCGATGAAGTAGCGCTTGTCGGCGGTGCCGACCTGCGTGTTGAAGCGTGCCAGGCGCAACGCCGCACCCGCCACATAGATAAAGGCGACCATCCAGCCGACTTTGCCCATATCGCCCAAGGCCCAGCCGAATGCCAGCAAAGCCGGCGCGACGCCAAAGGCAACCATGTCCGACAGCGAGTCGTACTCCGCACCGAAGGCGCTTTGGGTGTTGGTCATGCGAGCGACGCGACCGTCGAGGCCGTCGAGCACCATGGCGACGAAAATCGCGATCGCGGCAAACGCAAAATACTTGCTCGCGCCGATTGCATCACCGGCACTCAAGGCGCTCTGGGCGCTCATCGAGTTGATGATGGAATAGAACCCTGCGAACAGGTTCGCAGTGGTGAACAGATTCGGCAGAAGATAGATACCACGATGCCGGACTTTACGGCCTTCAGCGTCATGCCCTTCTTCGATGTGCTCATCGATGGGCAGAAGGCTTTCGGCGTCAGAAGCCTGCTTTGGCTCTTCGGGACGTTCGCTCATGGACATTACCTTGCAACGGGGTGGAAAGTTTCGACAGGTGTCTGGGACGACGGTTCGACCGCAAACGATGCAGCTTTATACCAGAACCGGCGGATCCAAACGAAAAAACGCGGCCTAGGCCGCGTTTTCCGTACAAGCTCGTGACTTAGTTCTTGGCTTTGTCGACGATCTTGTTGGCACCGATCCACGGCATCATGGAGCGCAGTTGCTCACCGATGATTTCGATACCGTGAGCGGCGTTGTTACGACGCTTGGCGGTCATCGAAGGATAGCCGGTGGCGCCTTCGCTGATGAACATCTTGGCGTATTCGCCGTCCTGAATACGTTTCAGGGCATTGCGCATGGCCTGACGGGACTCGGCGTTGATTACTTCCGGACCTGTCACATACTCGCCGTACTCAGCGTTGTTGGAGATCGAGTAGTTCATGTTGGCGATACCGCCTTCGTACATGAGGTCAACGATCAGCTTCAGTTCGTGCAGGCATTCGAAGTAGGCCATTTCCGGCGCGTAGCCAGCTTCAACCAGGGTTTCGAAACCGGCTTTTACCAGCTCAACGGTACCGCCGCACAGAACGGCTTGCTCGCCGAACAGGTCGGTTTCGGTCTCGTCCTTGAAGGTGGTTTCGATGATGCCGGTACGACCGCCACCAACGCCGGCAGCGTAGGACAGTGCAACGTTTTTGGCGTTGCCCGAAGCATCCTGGTAGATAGCGATCAGGTCAGGGATACCGCCGCCTTTGACGAACTCGGAACGCACGGTGTGGCCCGGAGCTTTCGGCGCGATCATGATCACGTCGAGGTCAGCGCGCGGAACAACCTGGTTGTAGTGGATCGCGAAGCCGTGGGAGAAGGCCAGAGTGGCGCCTTTCTTGATGTTCGGCTCGATTTCGTTCTTGTACAGGGAGGACTGGAACTCGTCCGGGGTCAGGATCATGACCAGGTCGGCAGCCGCTACGGCGGAAGCAACGTCAGTCACTTTCAGGCCGTGGGCTTCAGCCTTGGCAACGGTGGCCGAACCTTTACGCAGGCCAACGGTAACGTCAACGCCGGAGTCTTTCAGGTTGCACGCTTGAGCGTGGCCTTGGGAGCCGTAACCAATGATGGCAACTTTCTTGCCCTGGATGATCGACAGGTCGCAGTCTTTATCGTAGAAAACTTTCATGAATTTCCCCTTTATATCTGGCCCTCAGGCCATTCGCTAATTTGGTTTAGATGCTCAGTACTTTGTCGCCGCGGGCAATCCCGGTGACGCCACTGCGTACGGTTTCCAGAATCGAGGCAGTGCCGATCGATTGAATGAAGCTGTCGAGCTTGTCGCTGGTACCGGTCAATTGAACGGTATACACGCTGGCGCTGACATCAACGATCTGCCCACGATAAATATCGGTGGTGCGCTTGATCTCGGCGCGCTGGGCGCCGGTAGCCTTGACCTTGACCAGCATCAGTTCGCGCTCGATATGAGCACTCTCCGACAAGTCGACCAGTTTGACCACTTCGATCAGTTTGTTCAGGTTCTTGGTGATCTGCTCGATGATTTCATCATGGCCGACAGTGGTCAGCGTCAGACGCGACAAAGTCGGGTCTTCGGTCGGCGCCACGGTCAGGCTTTCGATGTTGTAGTTGCGCTGCGAAAACAGGCCGACTACACGAGACAGAGCGCCCGGTTCGTTTTCCAGAAGCAGGGAAATAATGTGCCGCATGATTAAGTACGCTCCGTCTTGCTCAACCACATATCACGCATGGAGCCGTCTTTGATCTGCATCGGGTAGACGTGCTCGCTGGTGTCAACCGAGATATCGATAACCACCAGGCGATCTTTCATGGCGAACGCCTCCTCCATCTTCGACTTCAAATCTTTCGAGTCGGTGATGCGCACGCCAACGTGACCATAGGCCTCTGCCAGTTTGACGAAGTCAGGCAGCGATTCCATGTAGGAGTGCGAGTGACGGCTGCCATAACTCATGTCCTGCCACTGGCGAACCATACCCAGCACACCATTGTTCAGGATGACGATTTTTACCGGCAAACCGTATTGCAGGCAGGTCGACAGTTCCTGAATGTTCATCTGGATGCTGCCCTCGCCTGTTACGCAGGCGACATCGTCATCCGGGAAGCTCAGCTTGATGCCCATGGCCGCCGGGAAACCGAAGCCCATGGTGCCCAGGCCACCGGAGTTGATCCAACGGTTCGGCTTGTTGAACTTGTAGTACTGCGCCGCGAACATCTGATGCTGACCCACGTCGGAGGTCACAAAGGCGTCGCCCTTGGTCACTTCGCACAGGGTTTCGATCACGGTCTGCGGCTTGATCACGCTGCCGTCGCCCTTGTCGTAAGGGAACAGACCGCGGTCACCGCGCCACTCATCAACTTGCTTCCACCAGCTGGCAACGGACTCCTTGTTCGGGGTCTCGCCGATTTCCTTGAGGATCGCGACCATTTCGGTCAGGACGCTCTCGACCGGGCCAACAATAGGCACGTCTGCCTTGATGGTCTTGGAGATCGAAGCCGGGTCGATGTCGATGTGAATGATCTTGGCATTCGGACAGAACTTGGCCGGGCCGTTGATCACGCGGTCATCGAAACGCGCGCCGACTGCAAGGATCACATCGGCATGGTGCATCGCCAGGTTGGCGGTGTAGCTGCCGTGCATGCCGAGCATGCCGATGAACTGACGGTCGGTGCCAGGGTAGGCACCCAGGCCCATCAGGGTATTGGTCACTGGCAGGTTGAGCATCTTCGCCAGCTCGGTCAGCGGCGCAGAGCCACCACCGAGGATCACGCCGCCGCCCGAATACAACACAGGGCGCTTGGCCGCCAGAAGCATTTCGGCTGCCTTGCGGATTTGCCCGGAGTGACCGCGAACGGCCGGGCTGTAGGAACGCAGCTTGGCTTTTTTCGGGAAGATATATTCGAACTTTTCGGCCGGGTTGGTCATGTCTTTCGGGATATCGACAACGACCGGACCAGGACGACCGGATTGCGCCAGGTAGAACGCCTTCTTCATGACTTCCGGGATTTCCGAAGCGTGCTTGATCATGAAGCTGTGCTTCACGATCGGCCGGGAGATACCGATCATGTCGGTTTCCTGGAACGCATCGGTGCCTACCATGGTGCTAGGCACCTGGCCGGAAATGATCACCATCGGAATGGAGTCCATGTAGGCCGTGGCAATACCGGTGATGGCGTTGGTTGCGCCCGGGCCGGAGGTCACCAGTACCACGCCGGCTTTACCGGTGGCACGGGCATAGCCGTCAGCCATATGGGTCGCAGCCTGCTCGTGACGAACCAGGATGTGGGTCACTTCCGGTTCTTTGAACAGGGCATCATAGACATGAAGAAGAGCACCACCCGGGTACCCGTAGATATATTTGACGCCTTCGTCACGCAAAAAGCGGACGAGCATCTCACCGCCAGATAAAAGCTCCACGTTGTTCACCTCTAAAACGCCAGAATACCGCCCACATACAAGAGGACGGGTCTTAATAGGTTTACTTCTCGGCAGAGCATGAGCGACGGTGGTCGCCGACTACGTCAGCACTGACTGAGCAAGTATTGGGATCGTCCCAAGTGTTGCGGGCCTTTCCCACCCAGCGCGAGGTAACGCGTTGCGGGTGTAACAGGTCGGCGCGGATGTGCGCCTCATGATCTACCGAGTGGGTCTGCTTCTGGCAGTCCCTCTACAGCGGACTTTGGATTCTTCTGTTTCGCCCATCGCAAGTCAAGCCGTCAATGTGCTTTATTGAACTAAGCGCATGAGAACGCAAGAAAAAACCTTTAAACCGCAACTGTGTTAGCTTCAATTGCGCACCCCCGATAAGGAAATGGCATGCGAACGCTCATCTTCACCGCCAGCTTACTGATCAGCCTGAGCCCTTTGTGCATGGCGGGTCAGATCTATAAATGGGTCGATGCCCAGGGCGTCACCCATTTCGATGCGCAGCCGCCCCAGGGCCGGGAGGCCACCGTCATGGTCACGCCCTCCCCGCCCATCGGCAAACCGGGCGTGCTACCGCACGGCAACGTCATCGGCGATCAAAAGGCCATCGATCACAAAGTGAAAAAGCAGGTCGCCGAGCAGCAGGCCCAGCTAAAAGTGTTCTGCGAACAGGCTCGGACGAACCTGGCTCAACTGCAGAACAATCCGCGATTGCGGGAGGAAGTCGACGGCGAGACGCGCCGCCTGACCGACCAACAACGTCAGGAGCGCATCACCGAAGCACAGAAACAGATTGCGAAAAACTGCCAGTAAGCACTGGCAGTATCCGATTCAGCGGGAAACGGTGATCAACGCGTCGAACTCTTTGAGCAAGGCCTGAAGCTGCCGATCCTTGCCTTGGACATTGCGGGAGGCGAAGACCATTTCGGCCATCTCCTGAATGCCCGATGCGTTGGGCAACGGCAGATCCTGCTCCAGGATCGACTTCATCCTTGGCAAGAAGATCCATTGCAGCCATTGCTCGAAATCCAGCGTATCCACCGAAAATGGTTCAACGCTGGAAAGCGCCTCAGCGGACGGCGGTACTTCATCCCACCAGCCCTGAACGCGCAGCTCGCGCTCGATCAACAGCAACTGTTCGGCAATCTTCGGAAAGCGAGTATCCATCACAGCGAAACCTTGGCCTTCTGACGAGCCAATGCTGCACCGGCCGGATCACCCTGTTTCTCACGGGCCTGGGCGATCAATTCCCACAGGCTGGCCTGAAGGTCCGGACGCCCATTGGCGAACGTCAGACCACGACGGGCAAACTGCTCGGCCTGTGCCGCATCACCTTGAGCCATACGTACCTGGGCCAGGCGATAAAGCACTTGCGGCTCGCGTGGTGCAACACGCTGGGCACGTTCGAGACTGGAAGATGCACCATTAAGGTCGCCACTGGCCTGTTGCTGCTGGGCAGTGGTCAACAATGCCAGGACCGGACCGTCCAGTTGTTCATCGGCGGACAGACCGCCGGAGTTCGCCGAAGGAATCCCGCTGGGCGTCGACGGCATGCTGTAACTGCCCTGATTGATCGGTGCCGACTGAACCGGCGAGGTATCAATCGGCCCCGGAGTAATCGGGCCCGGGGTAATCGGCGAAGTGCTGATCGGTGCCGAGGAGACGGCGCCACCACCCGGGACCATCACCACGACCCCGGTGTCACCTTGCGGGATCGCCTGAGTCTGAGCTTGTACAGGACGTTTCACCGTCGACTGACGGAAACCGCCATTCGCCGAAATCCGCTCACTGTTGGAGACGGCAGTGCCGGCGTCCACAACCGGGATCGAACCACGCTGTACAGTGGAGCAGCCGCTGAGCAAAGCCACGGCAGTCACCGCTGGAATCAACCACTTGTTCACTTCAAATCCTCTTTGCTTAATTCATCCAGCCCTTGACCCAATCCATCACCGATTCTGCAGGGCTTTCGCCACCGCAAGCAGCACCGGGAGGCGGTTCGCTGCCGCGAATATACGGCATCTGCACCGCGCCTGGGCAGCTGGCTTCGGAACCTTGCCCGGTACGTGAATCGACCCAGGCCTGAACAATGTTATCTGGCTGCGGCATGTCCAGTGGCAGCGGATCGGCCTTGCGCATGAAACTGGTCCAGACCTGCAACGCACCGGTGGCACCGGTAAACGGTGTCTTGCCATTATCATCGCGCCCCAGCCAGACCACGGCCAGCAGATCCTGACTGAAACCGGCGAACCAGCTGTCCCGCGAATCGTTACTGGTACCGGTCTTGCCGGCCAGGGTCAGGGTTTTCGGCAACACGTTATAAACCGAACTGCCGGTACCTTCGCGCATGACGCGCTGCATGGCGTTCTGGATCAGGTAAATGGACGCAGGATCAAATTGCTGCTGAATCTGGAACGGATAACGCTTGAGCGGCTCGCCCTCGGCAGTCAGTACGCTGCGAATCCCGCGCATCGGCGTATTGAACCCGCCGTTGGCCAGCGTCTGGTACATGGTCGCCACTTCGATCGGGGTCATACCGCCGGCACCGAGCAACATCGACGGGAACGCCGGGAATTCGCGGCTTACGCCCAGGCGTGCCAGGGTCTTCAAGACATTCGGCACGCCCACCGCCAACCCGAGACGCGCGGTCGACAGGTTGTAGGAATGCGCCAACCCTTGGTACAGGAACACCGTGCCGTGGGAACGGCGATCATAGTTCTGCGGTTTCCAGATCTGACCGTCCGCGCCTTTGACCGAGAAGTAGTCGTCCGATAGCCAACTGGTCAGCGTGTACTGGCTCGGTTTTTCAAGAGCGGTCAGATAAACCGCCGGCTTGATCAAAGAGCCGATCGGTCGCACCGCGTCCAACGCACGGTTAAAACCGGCAAAACTCGCCTGACGGCTGCCGATCATGGCCTGGACCTCTCCGGTTTCCGGGTTGGTCACGACCATCGCCGCTTCCACGTCATCGGAACCCTTGCGACCCGAAAGACGTTTGAACGTGTCGTTGACCGAGGCTTCGGCTTTCATCTGCAGGATCGGGTCGAAACTGGTGAAGATTCGCAGCCCTTCTTCGGTCAAGTCTTCGTCGCGGTAGTCTTCGCGCAACTGACGTTTAACCAGATCAAGGAAGCCCGGGAACGAGCTGTCGGCCAACTTGCCGCGAGTGGTCACACCCAGTGGCATTTTCTTCGCCGCCTCAACCTGTTCGGCGCTGGCAACGCCTTGTTCCTTCAGAACATCGAGCACCAGATTGCGCCGCTCCAGCGCCCGCTCAGGGTTGCGACGCGGGTTGTAATAGGACGGCCCCTTGACCATGCCCACCAACAAAGCGACCTGGTGCAGTTTCAGCTCGGACAATGGCTGCCCGAAGAAGAACTGGCTGGCCAGGCCGAAGCCGTGCACCGCGCGCTGACCATCCTGGCCGACGAACACTTCATTGAGGTAAGCCTCAAGAATTTCGCTCTTGTCGTAATGCAGCTCAAGCAACATCGCCATCATGGCTTCAGTGAGCTTACGGGTCAGGCTGCGTTCACTGGTGAGGTAGAAGTTCTTGACCAACTGTTGCGTCAGCGTACTACCGCCCTGGGTCATCTTGCCGCCCGAGGTGTTGACGTAGATAGCTCGGGCAATCGACTTCGGTGACACGCCCCAGTGGCTGTAGAAATCCCGGTCCTCTACGGCAACCAGGGTTTCGAGCAGATACGGCGGAACCTGATCGATCTTGATCAGGATGCGGTCTTCAAGGTTTTTCGGGTAAATCCCGCCGATCAGCAGCGGCTCCAGTCGCACCACGGACAGCTTCGCATCGTTGGTCGACGAGAGTTCGGCCACATAGTCGCCGGAGAAGCGCACGCGCACGGGCTGAGGCTTCTCAAGCCCTTCATAGAACTGGAAGCCTCGGGTGTTCAAGTCGACGGTATTGCCATTGACAGCCGCCGCGCCGGGGCCGTTGCTGACAGCTTCGCGTCGGTAGCCCAAGGCATCGAGTTCGGTGAGGAAGTCGTCCTTGCTGAGCTTTTGTCCGACGAACAGCTCGAGCGGGCGCGCGTACACCTTGGCCGGGATGGTCCAGCGCTTGCCGGAGAATTTCTCCTGGACCACGGCGTCGAGGTAAACCGCGAACCCGGCGAGCACCACAAGGCCGACCAGGCTGAGTTTAAGGGCCCAACCCAGCCAGGGGCGCATGCCCTTGGAAGGTGGTTTTTTAGGGGTGCGGGGGGATCGAGTTCGAGTCATGGCGGCGGATTATACGCACTTTATTCATACTCAACAGGAGCCCACCGAGGTTTGCGTCGGACGGACTTGCAGCCATAATGACGACCTTGAATTTTCCCCCAGACTCTGAAGGATCGCCTGTGAGCCAGTCCCTGATCGCTGCCCTGCAAAACCCGGCCCTCTACCCGCATCCCGTAGAAGGGTTCCAGGTCATCGAGACCCATATTTCCTGGGTGATACTCACCGGTCCCTATGCTTATAAAGTGAAGAAGCCGGTGAATTTCGGCTTCCTCGATTTCACCAGTCTCGAAGCTCGCAAGCATTTCTGCGGCGAAGAGCTGCGCCTGAACCAGCGCCTGACCCATGACTTGTATCTTGAAGTGCTACCGATCACCGGCAGCGCCGAGGCGCCACAATTGGGCGGCGATGGTCCGGTTGTCGATTACGCCCTGAAAATGCGTCAGTTCCCACAAAGCCAACTGCTCAGCACCCTGCAAGCCAACGGCGAATTGACCACCACGCACATCGACGAGATGGCCGCGCAAATCGCTCAATTCCACCTCAGTGCGCCGAAAGTGCCTGCCGAACACGAAGCCGGCACGCCGGACAGCGTCATGGCGCCGGTACGGCAGAACTTCGAACAAATCCTTCCGTTCCTCAGCGACAAGGCCGATCTGCTGCAACTCGAGGCACTGCAAGCTTGGGCCGAAAGCAGCTTCGAGCGCCTCAAGCCGCTGTTCGCCCAGCGCAAGGCCGACGGCTTCATTCGTGAATGCCATGGTGACATTCACCTGGGCAACGCTACCGTGATCGACGGCAAAGTGGTGATCTTCGACTGCATCGAGTTCAACGAACCGTTCCGCTTCACCGACGTTTACGCCGACACCGGTTTCCTGGCAATGGACCTGGAAGACCGCGGCCTGAAGAGCCTGGCGCGCCGTTTTATCAGCCAATACCTGGAACTGACCGGCGACTACCAGGGCCTTGAGCTGCTGAACTTCTATAAAGCCTACCGCGCCCTGGTTCGCGCCAAGGTCAGCCTGTTCAGCATGCCGGCCGAGGCCGATCCGGTGCAGCGCGCTACCACTCTGCGTCAGTACCGCAACTACGCCAACCTGGCGGAAAGCTACAGCACCATTCCTTCGCGCTTCCTGGCGATCACCCACGGTGTTTCCGCCGTCGGCAAAAGCCATGTGGCCATGCGCCTGGTGGAAGCATTGGGTGCCATTCGCCTGCGTTCGGATGTCGAGCGCAAGCGTATGTTCGGCGAACAGACCGTACCGAACGACCCGCAGGCCGGCATCTATAGCGCCCACGCCAGCGTCGCCACCTATGCCCGCCTGCATGAGGTTGCCAATGTAATTCTGCGTGCCGGCTTCCCGGTGGTGATCGATGCCACTTATCTCAAGCGCGACCAACGCGACAGCGCGGCAAAAATTGCCGAGGCCACCGGCGCGCCGTTCCTGATCCTCGATTGCGACGCGCCGCAAGCGGTGATCGAGAGCTGGTTGAAGCAACGCCAGGCGGACAACAACGATCCGTCCGACGCCAACCTGGCTGTTATCGCCGCCCAGCAAGCCAGCCGCGAGGCACTGACGCCAGCAGAAATCCTCTGCAGCAAGCGCGTCCAGACCAATGAAAGTGGCACCCTCGATACGGTCGTTGCGCAGATTCGCCAGCGCCTGCCTGGTCTGTAAGAAACTATTTCAACCGTGAAGCCCTCACCGGCTTCACGGCTGTCAAATAGTGGCACTATACTGGCGTCATAAAACCACCAGGTGATGTGACATGAGCCAGCCGAAACTTCTCGACACCCCGCTTTATGCCTTGCTGCACAAAGACGACATCACAAGCTTCAACAATGAACGCCCGAAAGATGGACCTATCGACATGGTCGGTGGTGACTTCCGCGGGCTCGATCTGCGTGAACTGAACGCCGACGGCATCGACTTCACCGATGCCTATTTTCGCTCTGCCGACTTGCGTGGCATCGACTTTCGCAATTCATCCCTGGAAGGCGCGAGCCTGGCCCACGCGCAGATCTCCGGCGCCTACTTCCCGCCAGAGCTGAGTGCCGATGAGATTCTGATGTCGATGAATTTCGGTACACGCCTGCGTTATCGCACCCGCTAAAAGCGACGTCTCACCCAGTCCAGCGCCCCCGCCTTGCGCTGGACTTTGTACTTTTTTTGCTCGAAAACTCAATTTTCCACACGCCCCTCGGACTACATGCTCCGCCTTTTCACGCCGCTTCTTGAGCTTTCCTCTTAGAAGCTTTTGCGTCGAAACCGACCAAACAATCACGCTTTTCCTACTGATGGCTACACTGCTGAGAGGCTCGCCCACGCACCATTCGGCTGTCGCAAGGAGGCTTGATGAATGATGAACTGCAACACCTGAAGAATCTTGGCAAGACGTCGGCGCAATGGCTGCATGCCGTGGGCATCCACAGTGCCTCGGACTTGCGTCGGCTGGGAGCTGTGGACGCTTATCGGGCCGTGCGCACTCGCGGTTTTCGGGCGTCCAAGGTGTTGTTGTATGCGATTGAAGGCGCGTTGATGGATGTTCACTGGAACGACATTCCCGCCGAGCGCAAGGAAGCCTTGAACAAACAGCTGGATGCTATTTCGTCTCGCCACAAGAATTGAACGGGTAATTTCACTCGAACGCACAGCCTGAAACCCAATGATTACGAGGATTTCCAGCGAAGGAATGACGTCATTCACTAATACGAGAAATCAGCGGTTGACTTGGTAATGAGAATCGCTATGATTATCACAACTGGTCGCGAGACTGGTCGATATTCTGAAAAGCCCTTGGTTCGGACTCTCAGATTATCTCCTCATCAGGCTAATCACGGTTATTTGACCCGGCTCTTGCCGGGTCTTTTTTTGCCTGTGGAAAACTCGCCTGATTCTATTGGCCTGATGGCTTGCCGAACTGTTTACGCATTTGCGCGCAGTAATCCTGCGGCGGCGTGCTGGGCGTATACCAGACGTAATCGGCCATAGCCGACGTGACCTCAGCGCCCTGCTCCGCCAGCATCAATACCGTTGGTGCCTTGGGCTCCCCCAGGTCCAGCACATGGATCGGCACCCCGACATCCTTGCGTGCGTGGAACGCGCCGGTAAACAACAGTGAAGGCATCGGTGCCGCCCGTAATCGCTCGGCTATCCGCCGGTCACGCTGTTGCTGCACGGCCAGCATCGCGGGCATCTGTGATTCAGGCAGCAAGCCGCAGTGGGAATCGCTGATCTGTGCCAGCAACTCATTCTTGACCGTCGGAGCGTTGGAGCGCGTACCGCTCAATGTTGGCGGTTTGGCATAGACAGTACGGACTTCAGGCGTGTCCAGATTGGCCGCCAGTAACGGGTACGGCTGAGTCAGGGCAAAACGAACGATCGGCCCGTAAAGATTCCAGTCCCATCCCGGCTGCCAGGCCAATGCCCCGGACAAATCGCTCGGCAGCGGTGAGGTATGCCGAACGTCATCGACGCGCTGTTGCTGAACCGGCGTCAGCATTTCCAGCAGCAGGCTGCCTTGAGGCCGTCGCTCACCCAGTGCCTGCAATAACCACAATTGCAGTTGATGGTGATCACGATTGTCATGCTGCTCGCCGACGATCAACCGCGAAGGTTCCGCCAACCGTGCAAGCAGTTCTTGCGCCGTCAGGGTCTGACCGCTGCGCAGATCCCGGATTTCGCCGCTGACCGGCGGCACCGCTACATGCTGGCAAGCACTCAGTAACAGCGCGGCCAGAAAAACCATCATGCGTGTTTTCATCCCTAAAACACCTCAGCGGGCGATGATCAGCGGATGCCCACGCTCCGGGTGCGGTTGCACCAATACTTCCAGCCCGAACACAGCCTTGAGCGGCTCCGGGCGCAATACCTGCTCCGGCGTGTCCAGCACCACAGGACGCCCACCTTCGAGCAGTAACAAGCGATCACAATAACGCGCCGCCAGGTTCAGATCATGCAGGATCACCAGCACCGCCGCACCGCGATCGGCAAATTCACGCACCGCTTGCAGAGTGGTGTGCTGATGCAGCGGGTCGAGCATCGACGTCGGCTCATCGAGCAACAACGTCTGCCCCGCCTCGCCCGGCCAAAGCTGCGCCAACACCCGCGCCAAATGCACCCGCTGACGTTCGCCACCGGACAACGCCAGATAACTGCGACCGCTCAAGTGCCCCGCATCGGCCACCTGCAGCGCGGCGGCGACAATCTCCTCATCCCGGACCCGACCGCTTTGATAAGGCAGACGGCCCATGCCGACCACTTCTTCGACGCGAAAGGCAAAGTCCAGGGTCGACACTTGCGGCAACACCGCCAAACGCTGGGCTCGCTGCGCTCCGCTCCAATGGCTCAGCTCACGCTCATCGAGCCAGACGCTGCCATGGTCCGCAGGCAATTCTCCGCACAGGGCACCGAGCAACGTGCTTTTGCCGGCGCCATTCGGCCCCAACACGCCGAGCACTTCGCTCGGTTTAAGCTCAAGGGTGATATCCGTCAGGACAACTTTTCGACCGCGGCGGATTTGCAGGTTCTGCGCTCGCAACATCAGGCACGCCCTCTGAGCAATAAATACAGAAAGAACGGCGCGCCGATGAGGGCCGTGACAATCCCGATCGGCAACTCAGCCGGCGCCAGCGCCAGCCGCGCCACCAGATCAGCAAACAACAGGAGACTGGCCCCCGCCAACACCGACGCCGGCAACAACACCCGATGATCGGGGCCGACCAGCAGCCGCACCAGATGCGGCACCACCAGGCCGACAAACCCGATCATCCCCGCCGCAGCTACCGCCGCGCCGACACCCAACGCCGTGCAGAACACCAATTCGCGCTTGAGTCCTTCGACGTCGATACCCAGGTGGCCGGCCTCCGACTCCCCCAGCAACAATGCGTTCAAGGCCTTGGCCCGACGCGGCAACCACAGTGCCACGCCGGTGCTCACCAGCAATAACGGCCAGAGTCGCGCATAACTGGCGCCGTTAAGGCTGCCCAGGTTCCAGAACGTCAGGGTGCGCAGGGTCGCGTCATCCGCCAGATAAGTGAAGAGCCCGACCGCCGAACCAGCCAGGGCAGTCAATGCAATACCGGCCAGCAGCATGGTCGCGACGTTGGTCTGGCCATTGCGTCGCCCCAGTCGATAGACCAACGCCGTCACCCCCAACCCGCCGAGAAACGCGCACACCGACAACAGATATGGCCCGAAGGATTCAGGCAATCCACCGAATACCGAGCCGCCGACAATCGCGATAGCCGCGCCCAATGCCGCGCCGCTCGACACCCCTACCAGGCCTGGATCGGCCAGAGGATTGCGAAACAAGCCCTGCATCGCCACGCCGGACAGCGCCAGAACCCCGCCCACCGCCAAACCGAGCAAGGTTCGCGGCAGGCGGATTTGCCCGAGGATCAGTTCGGCCTGCTCCAACCCGTCGGGTGCAATGGGCAAACCGATCAACCGCAGCGCCGCCCGTAGCGTATCGAACAACGGCAAGCTCACCGGCCCCAACGCCAGCGACAGCCAGATCGCCAGCAAACACAACAGGCTCAAGCCAATGAACAACGCACGAGGTTTAATCAGAAGGGTCATTGGCCAGTCGTACCGGGATCGAACAGGTGCATAAACAGCCTCCTTTAAAGGTTTCCCAGGCATAGTTATGACAGGCCAAGTATTCTCGGCATCCGGTAATCGCCCTGCGGGCGAGCCGTCATTTGATAATTGCGTGCATTTGAACGTCAAGCTCGGACATACCGGGTCACGAGCCGCAGGACTTGAGGATAGACATGAAGCTTCTTTGCACAGGCGCCGAATTGGCTGACGCCAGCAGTCGCGGTTTCGACGTCGACGGTCAGAAGCTCTTGGCCGTACGCCGGGGCGGTCGGGTGTATGTCTATGAAAATCGCTGCCCGCACCGGGGCGTCGGGCTGGAATGGCAGCCCGACCAGTTTCTCGACCCCAGCAACAGCTTGATCCAGTGTGCGACCCACGGCGCACTGTTTCTGGTCGAGGACGGTGAATGCGTCGCCGGCCCCTGCGCCGGAAAATCCCTGACCAGCATCCCCTGCCACGAAGATGAACAAGGAATCTGGGTCACGCTCTAACCGTTCAACAGCACATCCAGTCGCCGATCGACCACCATCTCTTCATGAGTCAAGCGCACGCCATACGCCAGCACTTCGACTCCACACGCCACTGCCTCACGCAACGCAGCTGCGTAGGCCGAATCGATTTCTTCGGCAGGACGCACCGCGTCGATCCCTGTCAGGTTCACGCAATACAACTGCACTGCCCGAATCCCGTCCCTGGCCAAATGCGCCAGTTCGCGCAAATGCTTGGCCCCACGCTGGGTCACCGCGTCAGGAAATGCCGCCACCGCCGAGCCATCAAAGCCCAGGGTGACGCTTTTGACTTCCACATAAGCCGGCCCGCCCGGGTAATCGAGACGAAAATCGATGCGGCTGTTTTCCTGACCATAGGCCACTTCGCGCTTCAGTTCGGTAAAGCCGTTCAACTCGGTGATGACGCCAGCCTGCAACGCTTCCTCGATCAAGCCGTTGGCGCGCCCGGTGTTCACACAAAACAGCCGTCCCTGTGGGGTTTCGCCAACTTCCCAAGTGCCGGGCAACTTGCGCTTGGGGTCGGTGGAGCGGCTGAACCAGACTTGCCCGCCCTCGACCTGGCAATTAAGCATCGAGCCAGTGTTCGGGCAGTGAATGGTCAGCAACTCGCCGCCAACGGTTTCGATATCGGCAAGAAAACGCTTGTAACGACGAATCAAGCGCCCCTCTTCAAGGGGAGGATGAAAACGCATCAGCCTTGCCAGCTCTTCAAACCGCGGGCGATCCGCTCGACTGCTTCTTGCAAGCGCGGAAGGCTTTGGGTGTAGGCAAACCGCACATGATGCCCGGCCTGATGACGCCCGAAGTCCAGGCCCGGAGTAATTGCAACATGCTCGGTTTCGAGAAAGTGCCGACAGAACGCGAAGGCATCGCCGCCGAACTTGCTGATATCGGCGTACAAATAGAACGCGCCTTCCGGTTCTACGGCGATACCGAAACCCAATTCCCGCAGGGCTGGCAGGAGGAAGTCACGACGTCGACCGAACTCGGCGCGGCGCTCCTCGAAAATGCTGATGGTAGCGGGTTCGAAGCAGGCCAATGCCGCGTGCTGGGCCATGCTCGGTGCGCTGATGTAGAGGTTCTGGGCGAGCTTCTCCAATTCACCGACCGCCGCTTCAGGTGCGACCAGCCAACCAAGGCGCCAGCCGGTCATGCCGAAATACTTGGAAAAACTATTGAGGACGAACGCGCTGTCATCGACTTCCAGCACGCTGGCGGCGTCCGTGCCGTAAGTCAGGCCGTGGTAAATCTCGTCGACCACCAAATGACCGTGGCGGGCCTTGATCGCCGCGGACAGCCCGGCCAGCTCATCACGGGTCAGGATGGTCCCGGTGGGGTTGGCCGGCGATGCCACCAGGGCGCCGACGCTGTCGTGATCCCAGTGACGCGCGACCAGGTCCGGGGTCAGTTGATAACGCACGTCCGGGCCGACCGGCACCAGCTGCGCCGCACCTTCCACCAGGCGCAGGAAGTGCCGGTTGCACGGGTAACCCGGGTCGGCCAGCAGCCAGTGTTTGCCTGGGTCCACCAGCAAGGCACTGGCCAACAGCAACGCACCTGAGCCGCCAGGCGTGATCAGAATGCGCTGCGGATCGATGTTCAGCCCGTAGCGCTGCTGATAAAAGCCCGAAATGGCCTCACGCAGCTCGGGAATGCCGCGAGCGGCGGTGTAACGGGTCTTCCCCGCCGTCAGCGCGGCCTGGCCAGCCTGGATGATCGGCTCGGCGGTGGTGAAGTCCGGCTCGCCGATTTCCAGGTGAATCACGTCGTGGCCAGCCGCTTGCAGCTCGTTGGCCCGCGCCAGCAGGGCCATAACGTGGAACGGTTCGATAGCGCGACTGCGCGCACTGTAGGACAGAGCCATTAGCCTTCCTTACAACGGGGAAAAGAATTGATTCTACCCAAGCGCAGGAACGAGCGAGAGTCTAAAGCGGTCAGAGCCCATATAATGCTGGTCTCAATCGATTCAAGCGTATGTCTCAGGTTTGGCTAAAATCAATAATTGATCAGGTCTCCTTAGCCACCAGACGAAGCTTTGCAATCTTTTGCAAGCACCACGGGCCGCGGGCTCGACATCCGGGAGTAGCGCGGTCCGATTTGATCTGGTAAGTTCGCCCGCTTGCAGCCGCAGGGCCGGCAGGTGTCGGTGATGGAGCAATCCTGCGCAATGGATTACAAGAGTAGAGGCGGTCCATTTCATGCCCACCCAAGCAAAGCAGCAAAATCAGTCGATCAGCGGCTTCGAACCCTACAAAGAAGTGAAGGGCGAAGAGTACATGGGCAAACCCATGCGTGCTCACTTCACCAAGATCCTGAACAAGTGGAAACAGGACTTGATGCAGGAAGTCGACCGTACCGTTGATCACATGAAAGACGAAGCGGCCAACTTCCCTGACCCGGCAGACCGTGCCAGCCAGGAAGAGGAATTCAGCCTCGAATTGCGCGCCCGCGACCGTGAGCGCAAGCTGATCAAGAAAATCGACAAGACCCTGCAACTGATCGAAGACGAAGAATACGGTTGGTGCGAGTCCTGCGGCGTCGAAATCGGCGTCAAGCGACTGGAAGCCCGTCCTACCGCCGACATGTGCGTTGACTGCAAGACCCTGGCGGAAATCAAGGAAAAGCAAGTCGGCAAGTAATCTCGACTTGAACGAAAGACGGAGCGTGCGAACGCTCCGTTTTTGTTTCTGATATTTACTGATATTTGTTGCGACCTCAAAATCGCCGAGGGCTGCTTCAAGCCGAGCTCAAAACGATTGGACAGCCTAACCTCCCCTTTATGACCGCCATCGCCTCTTCCCCCTACATCGGGCGCTTCGCCCCCACACCCAGCGGGCATCTGCACTTCGGTTCGCTGGTTGCAGCGCTGGCCTCCTACCTCGACGCCCGTTCGGTCGGCGGGCGCTGGCTGGTACGCATGGAGGATCTAGATCCGCCACGCGAGGAGCCCGGCGCTCAGGCGGCGATTCTCAAGGCGCTGGAAAGCTACGGTTTCGAGTGGGATGGCGAGATGGTCCGACAGAGTGACCGGCACGCGGCCTACGCCGAAGTCCTCAATCGCCTGTTCAGCCAGGGCCTGGCCTACGCATGCACCTGCTCGCGCAAGCAATTGGAGCCGTATCACGGCATCTATCCCGGGTTCTGCCGCAACGCGGGGCACGGCACTGAGAATGCGGCGATCCGCGTGCGTGTACCGGAGCTGGAATACCACTTCATCGACCGGGTGCAGGGCGAATTCCGTCAACACCTGGGCCGCGAGGTGGGTGACTTCGTGATTCGTCGCCGTGACGGGCTCTACGCCTATCAATTGGCGGTGGTGCTAGACGATGCCTGGCAAGGCTTCACTGATATCGTGCGCGGCGCCGACCTGCTGGACTCCACGCCACGCCAGCTCTATCTGCAAGAACTGCTCGGCCTGCCGCAACCGCGCTACCTGCACATCCCGTTGATTACCCAGCCGGACGGCCACAAACTCGGAAAATCCTATCGCTCGCCGCCGCTGACCGAAGATCAGGCTACGCCGCTGTTGCTGCGCGCATTGCGGGCGCTGGGGCACACTCCCGTTATCGAACTCAATGACGCTACGCCACGGGAAGTGCTGAATTGGGGCATTGCCCACTGGGATGCGTCGCTGATCCCGCGCACACTGACGCTGCCTGAAGCGCAACTGCAGTGATGCCACTTGCAGTGGCGCACCCATCCGTTACCATCGCCGCACGTTTTCGGGCACGCGCATAAGAGAGAGAGGCCGGGATGTACATCTATCGCTTGGTCCTGCTCCTGGTAGTGGGGATTTATCTGTTCTCCCCGGCCATCATGGATTGGTGGATCGACGCCACTGGCGCCTGGTATCGCCCTTATTTGCTCTGGCTGATTCTGATCGTCGTGACCTTCATCCTGCAGAGCCAAAAAGATGCCGATGAGCTTTAGCCTGACCCAGATGATCCTGATCAGCGCCGCGTACCTGGCGGTGCTGTTCGGTGTAGCCTGGATCAGTGAACGGGGCATGATCCCCCGGGCGATCATTCGCCATCCGCTGACCTACACCCTGTCGCTGGGCGTTTATGCCAGTGCCTGGGCGTTTTACGGCACGGTGGGCCTGGCTTATCAGTACGGCTACGGTTTTCTGTCCAGCTACCTTGGGGTTTCCGGGGCGTTTTTGCTGGCGCCGGTGCTTTTGTACCCGATCCTGAAAATCACCCGCACTTACCAACTCTCATCGCTGGCCGACCTGTTCGCGTTCCGCTTCCGCAGTACCTGGGCCGGTGCGCTGACGACGATTTTCATGCTGATCGGTGTGCTGCCGTTGCTGGCGTTGCAGATTCAGGCGGTGGCCGACTCCATCGGCATCCTCACCCGCGAGCCGGTGCAACATCGCGTGGCCCTGAGTTTCTGCGCGCTGATTACGCTGTTCACGATTTTCTTCGGCTCGCGTCACATCGCCACCCGTGAGAAACATGAAGGCCTGGTGTTCGCAATCGCCTTCGAGTCGGTGATCAAGCTGATCGCGATTGGTGGCGTCGGCCTGTATGCACTGTATGGCGTGTTCGATGGCCCGCAACAGCTGGAACTGTGGCTGCTGCAAAACCAGACCGCCCTCGCCGCCCTGCACACGCCACTGCAGGAAGGTCCATGGCGCACGCTGCTGCTGGTGTTCTTCGCCTCGGCGATCGTCATGCCGCACATGTACCACATGACCTTTACCGAAAACCTCAACCCGCGCTCGCTGGTCAGCGCGAGCTGGGGCTTGCCGCTGTTCCTGCTGCTGATGAGCCTGGCAGTGCCGTTGATTCTCTGGGCCGGGTTGAAACTCGGTGCCACCACCAATCCGGAATATTTCACCTTGGGCATCGGCATCGCCGCCAATAGCAAAGCCCTGGCGCTGTTGGCGTATGTCGGTGGATTGTCGGCGGCCAGCGGGCTGATCATCGTTACTACGCTGGCGCTGTCCGGGATGGCACTGAACCACTTGGTACTACCGCTCTATCAGCCGCCGGCCGAGGGCAATATCTACCGCTGGCTGAAATGGACCCGCCGGGCGCTGATCGTCGCGATCATCATGGCCGGCTACGGTTTTTACCTGATGCTGGGCGCGGAACAGGACCTGGCCAACCTCGGCATCGTCGCCTTCGTCGCCACGTTGCAGTTCCTGCCGGGAGTGTTGTCGGTGCTGTACTGGCCGACCGCCAACCGTCGCGGCTTCATCGCAGGCCTCCTCGCGGGGATTCTGGTGTGGTTGGTGACCATGCTGTTGCCGCTGGTCGGCAATCTGCAAGGCTTCTACATTCCGTTGCTGAACATGATTTACGTGCTGGACGACACCAGCTGGCACATGGCGGCAATTGCCTCGCTGGCCGCCAACGTGCTGATGTTCACCCTGATCTCACTGTTCACCAACGCCAGCCCCGAAGAGGCCAGCGCCGCCGAAGCCTGCGCGGTGGACAATGTTCGCCGCCCGCAACGCCGCGAACTGCATGCCGCCTCGCCTCAGGAATTCGCCACGCAACTGGCCAAACCGCTGGGTGCCAAGGCCGCGCAGAAAGAAGTCGAACAAGCGCTGCGTGACCTTTATCTGCCGTTCGACGAACGCCGGCCTTACGCCTTGCGTCGTTTGCGTGACCGTATCGAAGCCAACCTCTCCGGCCTGATGGGCCCGAGCGTGGCGCAGGACATGGTCGAAACCTTCCTGCCCTATAAGGCCGGCGGCGAAAACTACGTCACCGAAGACATCCATTTCATCGAAAGTCGCCTCGAGGACTACCACTCGCGCCTCACCGGCCTTGCCGCCGAACTCGATGCCCTGCGCCGCTACCACCGCCAAACCCTGCAGGAACTGCCGATGGGCGTGTGTTCGCTGGCCAAGGATCAGGAAATCCTCATGTGGAACAAAGCCATGGAGGAGCTGACCGGGATTGCCGCGCAGCGCGTGGTCGGTTCGCGCCTGAGTACCATTGCCGATCCATGGAAAGAGCTGCTGCAAGGCTTCATCAATCTGCCGGACGAACACTTGCACAAGCAGCACCTGGCCCTCGATGGCCAGACCCGCTGGCTGAACCTGCACAAAGCGGCGATCGACGAGCCGCTGGCACCGGGTAACAGCGGCCTGGTGCTGCTGGTGGAAGACCTGACCGAAACCCAGATGCTCGAAGACAAACTGGTGCACTCCGAGCGCCTGGCCAGCATTGGCCGACTGGCGGCCGGCGTGGCCCATGAAATCGGCAATCCGATCACCGGCATTGCCTGTCTCGCGCAAAACCTGCGCGAAGAACGTGAAGAAGATGCCGAACTCACGGAAATCAGCGGGCAGATCCTCGAGCAGACCAAACGCGTGTCACGCATCGTTCAGTCGCTGATGAGCTTTGCCCACGCGGGCGGTCATCAGCACAGCGACGAGCCCGTTTGTCTGGCGGAAGTGGCCCAGGATGCCATCGGCCTGCTGGCCTTGAACCGGCGCAATTTCGAAGTACAGTTCTACAACCTGTGCGACCCCGATCACTGGGTCGAAGGCGACCCGCAGCGGCTCGCCCAGGTATTGATCAATCTGCTCTCAAACGCCCGTGACGCCTCGCCTCCGGGCAGTGCGGTGCGCGTCAAGAGCGAAGCCGGCGAACACACGGTCGATCTGATCGTCGAAGACGAAGGCAGTGGTATTCCCTCGAGCATCATGGACCGACTGTTCGAACCTTTCTTCACCACCAAGGATCCTGGCGAAGGCACCGGTCTGGGCCTTGCACTGGTCTATTCCATCGTTGAAGAGCATTATGGACAAATCACCATCGACAGCCCGGCTGATGTTCAAAGCCAACGCGGCACCCGTATCCGGGTGACCTTACCGCGTCATGTCGAAGCGACGTCCGCTGTGAACTGAGACCGTCGAGAGTATCGAATCAATGCCGCACATTTTGATCGTCGAAGACGAAACAATTATCCGCTCCGCCTTGCGCCGTCTGCTGGAACGTAACCAGTACCAGGTCAGCGAAGCCGGATCCGTGCAGGAAGCACAAGAGCGTTTCAGCATTCCCACGTTTGACCTGATCGTCAGTGACCTGCGCCTGCCGGGCGCGCCGGGTACCGAGTTGATCAAACTCGGCCAGGGCACTCCGGTGCTGATCATGACCAGTTACGCCAGCCTGCGTTCGGCCGTCGACTCCATGAAAATGGGCGCGGTGGACTACATCGCCAAGCCTTTCGATCACGACGAGATGCTCCAGGCCGTCGCGCGAATCCTGCGTGACCGGCAATCGGCGCAAGCCAGCGGTGAGCCGGTCGTCGGCAAAGCGTCCAATGGCGCCGCAGCAAAAAGCGGTGTCGACAACAGCAATGGCGAAATCGGCATCATCGGTTCTTGCCCGCCGATGCAGGACCTGTACAGCAAAATCCGTAAAGTCGCGCCGACCGATTCCAATGTCCTGATCCAGGGCGAATCCGGTACCGGTAAAGAACTGGTAGCACGTGCCCTGCACAACCTGTCCAAACGCGCCAAGGCACCGATGATTTCGGTGAACTGCGCAGCCATTCCGGAAAGCCTGATCGAGTCTGAACTGTTCGGCCACGAAAAAGGCGCGTTTACCGGCGCCAGCGCCGGGCGTGCCGGGTTGGTGGAAGCGGCTGACGGCGGCACCTTGTTCCTCGATGAAATCGGTGAACTGCCACTGGAAGCCCAGGCCCGCCTGTTGCGCGTATTGCAGGAAGGTGAAATCCGCCGGGTTGGCTCGGTCCAGTCGCAGAAGGTCGATGTACGCCTGATCGCCGCGACCCACCGGGACCTCAAGAGCCTGGCGAAGATCGGCCAGTTCCGTGAAGACTTGTATTACCGCCTCCACGTGATCGCCCTGAAACTGCCGGCCCTGCGCGAGCGCGGTGCGGACGTCAATGAAATTGCCAATGCCTTCCTGGCGCGGCAGAGCGCGCGGGTCAACCGCACCGATCTGAAATTCGCCCTGGATGCCGAGCAAGCAATTCGGCATTACTCCTGGCCGGGTAACGTTCGCGAACTGGAAAACGCGGTCGAGCGCGCGGTGATTCTGTGCGAGAGCCCGGAGATTTCCGCCGAGCTGCTGGGCATCGACATCGAACTCAGCGATCTGGAAGACGACGATTTCATAGGCCTCGCGCCCCAGCAGGGCAACAGCGCCGGTAACACCAGCCACGAACCGACCGAAGATCTGTCCCTGGAAGACTACTTCCAGCACTTCGTGCTCGAGCATCAGGATCACATGACCGAAACCGAACTGGCCCGCAAACTCGGGGTCAGTCGCAAATGCTTGTGGGAACGCCGTCAGCGCCTGGGCATCCCGCGGCGCAAGACCGGGGTGGCCAGCGAGAGCTGAACCGCGCCTGTCAGATGCGCGGGTAACACGTGACATTGTGGAAAAACTGTTACCTCAGCTTTTTCACGTAACAGAAGCCGGGGCTTACGGTAACGAAGCCCCGGTTTTTTTTGACCTCGAAAAGCCTCATTAGCCCGCCTAACCCCTTGTTTTATTGGACTTCACAAAAGTTGGCACGCACCCTGCTATATGTTCAGTACAAGAACAATAACAAGTAATGCACAAGACAATAAAAATAAGACGAATCGACTCACGCACAATAAAAACAAGACGGCGAGAGGCGTAGCTAACTGATTCTTTTGGAGAGGCGTTGCATTTGGGGCTTGCCCCGCAACCAGGCCGAGAACAATAAAAAACTGTCCCGAGACAGTGCCTGAACTGGTTGGATCACACGATCATAGCAACACAGCGACCAAAGCAATCCGTTTGCTCTTGGCTCCCGATTGGGAGGGTCATGAAGGAAAACTTCATGGCGAGGGCGCTCAACAAAAACAAGAAGCCCGAAACCAATAATAAAAATAGAGCACGCAACTACTTCTGGGGGAGCTTCGGCTCCCCTTGTGGTTTCTGGCGTTTGGCATTCTCACTACTACAAAAACCGCCCCTCAAGACATCTCCCTTCAAGCGCTTGCGCAGCTTCCTACACCATCCCCCGACTAAATGCTAGAATCCCGGCCCATCATGCGGTCATTCTTCGTTATGGCCGAACATTCCTTCAAACAGTGCATCCCATGCTGAAGAAGCTGTTCCAGTCATTCCGTTCTCCCCTGCGTCGTACGCAACACATCCGCAGCACGCCTGAAGTGCTCAATAGCGGCCAACATTCGCTGCAAAAGGCGCAATTCAGCCGTTACGCGGTCAACATCGTCGAACGCTTGCAGAACGCCGGTTACCAGGCTTACCTGGTCGGCGGGTGTGTGCGTGACATGCTGCTCGGCATCACGCCGAAAGATTTCGACGTCGCCACCAGTGCCACCCCTGAACAGGTACGGGCCGAATTCCGCAACGCGCGGATCATCGGTCGTCGCTTCAAACTGGTGCATATCCACTTTGGCCGCGAAATCATCGAAGTCGCGACCTTCCGCGCCAATCACCCGCAAAATGACGAGGAAGAAGACAGCAACCAGTCTTCCCGTAACGAAAGCGGGCGCATCTTGCGCGATAACGTCTACGGCACGCTGGAAGAAGACGCGCAACGCCGCGACTTCACCATCAACGCCCTGTATTACGATCCTGTCAGCGAACGCATTCTCGACTACGCCAATGGCGTACACGACATCCGCAATCACTTGATCCGCCTGATCGGCGATCCGAAGCAGCGCTACCAGGAAGACCCGGTGCGGATGCTGCGGGCCGTGCGTTTCGCCGCCAAGCTGAATTTCGGCATAGAGAAGCACAGCGCCCTACCGATCCGCGATCTGGCACCGATGCTGCGCGAGATCCCGTCAGCCCGTCTGTTTGAAGAAGTGCTCAAGCTGTTCCTCTCCGGCCACGCTGCGGACACCTTCGAGATGCTGGTCGACCTGCAGCTGTTCGATCCGCTGTTCCCGGCCAGTGCCGAGGCGCTGGAATACAACCCGACGTACACCCACACGCTGATCAGTGAAGCACTGATCAACACGGACTTGCGGATCAAGCAGAACAAACCGGTTACCCCGGCGTTCCTGTTCGCCGCCCTGCTCTGGCCTGCCCTGCCGGCCCGCGTGTTGCGCCTGCAAGAACGTGGCATGCCGCCGATTCCGGCGATGCAGGAAGCAGCGCACGAGTTGATTGCCGAACAGTGCCAGCGTATTGCGATTCCGAAACGCTTCACCATGCCGATCCGCGAGATCTGGGACATGCAAGAGCGCCTGCCGCGCCGCAGCGGCAAGCGGGCCGACCTGTTGCTGGACAACCCGCGGTTCCGTGCCGGTTACGACTTCCTGCTGCTGCGTGAAAGCGCCGGCGAACAGACGGACGGCCTGGGCGAATGGTGGACCGACTATCAGGACGCCAACGACAGCGAACGTCGGGACATGATCCGCGAACTCAGCGGCAAGGACGACGGCAGCGGTGCTCCGCGCAAACGTCGCCGCAGTGGCGGTGCCAAGCGCAAACGCGCTGCCGGCGCTTCGAGCACGACAGGCGAATAAGCCATGGAACGCATCTACATCGGCATGGGCAGCAATCTGGCTGACCCCGCCGAACAGTTGCGCAGCGCTGTCGAGGCCTTGGCGCGATTGCCGCAGACCGAACTGGTCGGGGTTTCCGGGTTTTATCAAAGCGACTCGCTGCTGCCCGGCCAACCGCGTTATACCAACGCGGTGGCGGTCCTCGACAGCAGCCTCGCGCCGCTGGAGCTGCTCGATGCCCTGCAAGCCATCGAGAACGGACAAGGCCGCCAACGTCTTGAACGCTGGGGCCCGCGCACGCTGGATCTGGACATCGTGCTGTTCGGTGATCGACTGATCGACGAACCCCGCCTCAAAGTCCCTCACTATCACCTGCAGGAACGAGCCTTTGTGCTCTATCCGCTGGCCGAACTGGCACCGGCGGACTTGCGCCTGGCCGATGGCCGCACCCTCGCGGAATTACTCGCTGCCTGCCCGTTCGTCGGCCTGGAACGCCTGCCGCCGATTTAACGCTAATCCCTTGTGGGAGCGGGCTTGCTCGCGAAGACGGCTTATCATTCGACATTGATGTTGACTGACACTCCGCTTTCGCGAGCAAGCCCGCTCCCACATTGGTTTTGTGGCCGGTGCCAGATCTCGCCTCACAAATACCTGCTGAATCGCATCAGTAACGTCGGTAACACCCCACACGTAACAATGCGGTAACACATGCAATTGACTTCCCGGGTTCTCCTCACGACTATAGGCGTCCCGCTGCCGCCAACGCGGCGCTAAAGGGCGCAGTCCAGGCCTTACAAGCACCACGAAAGAGGGTGCGCCTGTATAAATGACGAATCACGCGCGTTACTCGCAGTAGTTTTCATAGCGCCTGTAATGAGGATTTTTTTCATGCCAGCCATCACCCTGACCACGCTCCAGAGCCTCAAGCAGACAGGTGAAAAGATCACCATGCTGACCTGCTATGACGCGACCTTCGCCCACGCCTGCAATGAGGCCGGGGTTGAAGTGCTGCTGGTGGGCGACTCCCTCGGCATGGTCTTGCAAGGTCACGACAGCACCCTGCCGGTGACCACTGCAGAAATGGCCTACCACGTGGCAGCCGTCAAACGCGGCAACACCGATGCCCTGATCCTCGCCGACCTGCCCTTCATGGCCTACGCCACCCTCGATCAAACCATGACCAACAGCGCCCTGTTGATGCAGGCCGGTGCGCACATGGTCAAGGTTGAAGGGGCATTGTGGCTCGCGGACTCGATCCGTCTGCTGGCCGAACGCGGCATCCCGGTGTGCGCGCACATGGGGCTGACACCGCAATCGGTCAACATCCTCGGCGGCTATAAAGTCCAGGGCCGCAACGAGAACCAGGCGCGGCAGATGCGTGCCGACGCGATTTCCCTGGAACAGGCCGGCGCGGCCATGCTGCTGCTCGAATGCGTGCCGAGCGAGTTGGCCGAAGAAATCAGCCAGGCGGTGAAGATCCCGGTGATCGGCATCGGCGCCGGCAGTGGCACCGACGGTCAGGTCCTGGTTCTGCACGACATGCTGGGCTTGTCCATGACCGGCCGCGTGCCAAAGTTCGTGAAGAACTTCATGGCCGACCAAACCAGCATTCAAGCAGCCTTGAGCGCTTACGTCACTGAAGTCAAAGCGGCGACTTTCCCTGGCCTCGAACACGGATTCTCTGCATGAACACCGTAAAAACCGTACGCGAACTGCGGGCCGCCGTGGCCCGCGCCCGTAGCGAAGGCAAGCGCATCGGCTTTGTGCCGACCATGGGCAACCTGCACAGCGGGCATATCGCGCTGATTACCAAAGCCACCCAACGGGTGGATTTCGTGGTCGCGAGTATTTTCGTCAACCCGCTGCAATTCGGCGCCGGCGAAGACCTCGACAAATACCCGCGGACCCTGGCCGCCGATCAGGAGAAACTGCTCCAGGCCGGTTGCCATCTGCTGTTTGCCCCAACCGTCGAAGAAATGTACCCCGACGGCATGGCCGGCCAGACCCGCGTCAGCGTTCCGCAACTGTCTGAAGGCCTGTGCGGTGCCAGCCGTCCGGGGCATTTCGAAGGGGTGGCGACGGTAGTCAGCAAACTGTTCAACATGGTCCAGCCGGACCTGGCGATCTTTGGCCAGAAAGACTTCCAGCAACTGGCGGTGATTCGCGCCCTGGTGCACGACCTGAACATGCCGATCCAGATCATCGGCGAACCGACCGTACGGGCCGCCGACGGTCTGGCGTTGTCGTCACGCAATGGTTTCCTCAGCGAAGAACAGCGGGCCATCGCACCAGAGGTCTATCGCACCCTGACCCGGATCAGCGACGCGATCAAACAGGGCGAGCGCGATTACCCGGCGCTGATCAACGAGCAGATCAAGCAACTGGAAGCCGCTGGCCTGCGTCCGGATTACCTGGAAATTCGCCATGCGCTGACCTTGCGTCCGGCAACAGCGCAAGATCGGGATCTGGTGATTCTGGTGGCGGCGTTCCTCGGCACGACGCGGTTGATCGACAACCTGCATCTGAACCTCGACACCCCCGCATAAACACTGCAAAACCCTGTGGGAGCGAACCTGTGGCGAGGGGGCTTGCCCCCGTTTGAGTGCATAGCACTCACAAGATCTTTGGTACATCAGAGATTTTGGGGCTGCTTCGCAGCCCAACGGGGCGGTGCGGCGTTCCGACAAGCCCCCTCGCCACAGGCCCGCTCCCACATTAGATCTGCGTCGTTTCCAGACTGTATTGCCGCCCACAAAGCCTTCGGGCAAACTGCCCCCCGTTCGATTCCGACCCGGGGAAACACTCATGCACGCCATCATGCTCAAGGCCAAGCTGCATCGCGCCGAAGTCACCCATGCTGTACTCGATTACGAAGGCTCTTGCGCCATCGACGGTGAATGGCTGGACCTGTCCGGCATCCGTGAGTACGAACAGATCCAGATCTACAACATCGACAACGGCGAACGCTTCACCACCTACGCGATTCGTGGCGAAGAAGGTTCGCGCATGATCTCGGTCAACGGTGCCGCGGCCCACAAGGCCAAGGTCGGCGACCGCGTGATCATCTGCGCTTACGCTCACTACAGCGAAGCCGAGCTGCTCAACTTCAAGCCGCGCATGCTCTACATGGCGCCGGGTAACGAACTGAGCCACACCAGCAATGCCATTCCAGTTCAGGTCGCCTGACCGAACCGCCCCCCTGCCAGCTTTCCGTTTGTCGGACCGCTCCTGGTTAAATGTTAAAAAAGTACCGGGAGCAGGTCAGACAAAGTCAAGACAGATTGCAGCGCGAGGTTTACTGTATTCGCCCTGCGCCAGAAATCGTGTCGACGCAGTTGACCGGACGCCCACCCACAGCGCTCCGGGATTTTTAGTGTTCAAAAGGCCGTTCAAGTAAAAGGAAAACCGCAGCGATGGCGTATTACCGCACTCCTCACGACGTTACCGCTCTGCCCGCTTGGCAAGCGCTGAATGACCACCGCCAAGCCATGCAGGATTTCAGCATGCGCGAAGCCTTTAATGCCGATCCGCAGCGTTTTAATCAATTCACCCTCAGCAGCTGCGGCCTGTTTCTCGACTACTCGAAGAACCTGATCAACGCCGAGACCCGCAATCTGCTGGTGGGCCTGGCCAACGAAGTCGACCTCAAGGGCGCGATCAAAGCGCTGTTCTCGGGCGAAATCGTCAACGCTTCCGAAGGACGCCCGGCCCTGCACACCGCACTGCGCCGTCCGGTGGGCGACAAGCTGTCGGTCAACGGCGTCAACGTGATGCCCGACGTGCACAAAGTGCTGAACCAGATCACCGATCTCGTGGGCCGTATCCACGACGGTCTGTGGCGCGGTTACACCGAGAAGCCGATCACCGACGTTGTGAACATTGGCATCGGTGGCTCGTTCCTCGGCCCCGAGCTGGTGTCCGAAGCGCTGCTGTCCTACGCCCAGAAAGGCGTGCGTTGCCATTACCTGGCGAACATCGACGGCAGTGAATTCCACGAACTGACCATGAAGCTGCGCGCCGAGACCACGCTGTTCATCGTCTCGTCGAAATCCTTCAACACCCTCGAAACCCTGAAAAACGCCCAGGCCGCCCGCGCCTGGTACCTCGCTCAGGGCGGTTCGGAAGCTGAGCTGTACCGTCACTTCATCGCCGTCTCCAGCAACAACGCGGCGGCCGTGGCGTTCGGTATTCGTGAAGAGAACATCTTCCCGATGTGGGACTGGGTCGGCGGCCGTTACTCGCTGTGGTCGGCCATCGGTTTGCCGATTGCCCTGGCCATCGGCATGTCGAACTTCAAGGAACTGCTGTCCGGTGCCTACACCATGGACCAGCATTTCCAGAGCGCGCCATTCGAACAGAACATGCCGGTACTGCTGGCGTTGCTCGGCGTCTGGTATGGCAACTTCTGGGGCGCGCAGAGCCACGCGATCCTGCCGTACGACCACTACCTGCGCAACATCACCAAGCACTTGCAACAGCTGGACATGGAATCCAACGGCAAGAGCGTGCGCCAGGACGGCACGCCTGTGTCAACCGATACCGGCCCGGTAATCTGGGGTGGCGTTGGCTGCAACGGTCAGCATGCTTACCACCAGTTGCTGCACCAGGGCACCCAACTGATCCCGGCCGACTTCATCGTGCCGATCGTCAGTTTCAACCCGGTGTCCGACCACCACCAGTGGCTGTACGCCAACTGCCTGTCGCAAAGCCAGGCATTGATGCTCGGCAAGACCCGCACCGAGGCTGAAGCCGAACTGCGTGACAAGGGTATGGCCGAGGATGAAGTGCAAAAACTGGCCGCACACAAGGTGATCCCGGGCAACCGTCCGAGCAACACCCTGGTGCTCGAACGTATCAGCCCGCGGCGTCTTGGCGCACTGGTGGCGTTGTACGAACACAAAGTCTTCGTGCAAAGCGTGGTCTGGGGCATCAATGCCTTCGACCAGTGGGGTGTGGAGTTGGGTAAAGAGCTGGGCAAAGGCGTCTACAACCGCCTGGTCGGCAGCGAAGAAACCCCGGCCGACGATGCTTCCACCCAAGGCCTGATCAACTACTTCCGCGGTCGTCACCGCGGGTGATAGGCTGAAGGGGCGGTTTACCCGCCCCTTCAACTTGCAGCACCGACAGTTCCACGGCACCGGGTTTACTGCAAAATCGGTGGCGTGCGCTATCACTGTAGGAGCGGCCGAAGGCTGCGATCTTTTGATCCTGGTTGTAAAAAACAAGATCAAAAGATCGCAGCCTTCGGCAGCTCCTACGAGGGTCGCGCAGCTCCCCTCTTGTCGCAAAACAAGAATAAGGAACCGTCATGTTCGATATCAGCACGTTCCCCAAAGCCGATGCCGTCCGCCGGGCTGCACAGTTGAGTCAGGACGACTATAAGCGCCTGTACCGTGAATCCATTGAACACCCCAGCACCTTCTGGGCCGAACAGGCCACACGGTTCCTCGACTGGAGCACGCCGTGGCAGACCGTTCAGCGGTACGACCTGAAAACCGGTGACGCAAGCTGGTTTGCCGGCGGAAAGTTAAACGTCAGTTACAACTGCATCGATCGTCATCTGGAAAAGCGTGGCGATCAAACCGCGATCATCTGGGAAGGCGATGACCCCGCCGAATCCATCCAGATCACCTACAAAAAACTCCATCACAACGTCTGTCGACTGGCCAACGTGCTCAAAAGCCGTGGCGTGAAGAAAGGCGACCGCGTGTGCATCTACATGCCCATGATCCCCGAAGCCGCCTACGCCATGCTCGCCTGTGCGCGGATCGGCGCGATTCATTCAGTAGTGTTCGGCGGATTCTCCCCGGACTCACTGCGTGACCGGATCCTCGACGCCGACTGCCGCACCGTAATCACCGCCGATGAAGGCGTGCGCGGCGGTAAATTCGTGCCGCTCAAACAGAACGTCGACAAGGCCCTGCAAAGTTGCCCGCACGTCAGCAGCGTGATCGTGGTCGAGCACACCCAAAACCAGGTGAATTGGGTTGAAGACCGCGACCTCTGGTATCACCAGGCCCTGCGCGATGTCGGTGACGATTGCCCGCCAGAGCCGATGGACGCCGAGGACCCGCTGTTCATCCTCTACACCTCCGGCAGCACCGGCAAACCCAAAGGCGTGCTGCACACCACCGGCGGCTACCTGCTGCAAGCGGCAATGACCTTCAAGTACGTGCTCGACTATCGCGACGGTGAAGTCTTCTGGTGCACCGCCGATGTCGGCTGGGTCACCGGCCACAGCTACATTGTCTACGGGCCGCTGGCCAACGGCGCGACCACGCTGATCTTCGAAGGCGTACCGAGCTACCCCAGCACCTCGCGCTTCTGGCAGGTGATCGACAAGCACCACGTGAACATCTTCTACACCGCCCCGACCGCCCTGCGCGCGTTGATGCGTGAAGGTCCCGGGCCGTTGAAGGAAACGTCCCGCCAGAGCCTGCGATTACTCGGCACTGTCGGCGAGCCGATAAACCCGGAAGCCTGGGAGTGGTACTTCAATACGGTCGGCGAGCAGCGCTGCCCAATTGTCGATACCTGGTGGCAGACCGAAACCGGCGGCATCATGCTCAGCCCACTGGTCAGTACCCAACGGGTCAAACCCGGTTGCGCCACCCAACCGATGTTCGGCGTGCAACCGGTATTGCTCGATGAACACGGCAAGGAAATCAAAGGCGCCGGCAGTGGCGTGTTGGCCATCAAGTCCAGTTGGCCGGCGCAGATCCGCAGCGTCTACGGTGATCCGAAACGGATGGTCGAAACCTACTTCAAGCCCTACCCCGGCTACTACTTCACCGGCGATGGCGCACGCCGAGATGAGGATGGCGACTACTGGATCACCGGGCGCATCGACGACGTGATCAACGTCTCCGGGCACCGCATCGGCACCGCCGAAGTGGAGAGCGCGCTGGTGCTGCACGACAGCATTGCCGAGGCCGCCGTGGTCGGTTACCCCCATGACATCAAAGGCCAGGGCATCTACGCCTTCGTCACCCCCATGAACGGCGTCGACCCCAACGACGATCTGAAGAAAGAACTGCTGGCCCATGTCAGCCAGGAAATCGGCAGCTTCGCCAAACCGGACTTGATCCAGTGGGCCCCGGCCCTGCCGAAAACCCGTTCGGGCAAGATCATGCGACGGATCCTGCGCAAGATCGCCTGCAACGAACTGGACAGCCTCGGCGACACCTCGACCCTCGCCGACCCGAGCGTGGTGCAGGGCTTGATCGACAAACGCCTGAACTCATAAAGCGCTCGCGCACCCGCCGTTTGGCCGAGCCATTCGGCGGGTTGCGCAAGCAAGCCCGCTCCCACAGGTGATCTTCAGTGAACACGAAAATTGTGCCTCACCTAAATCCACTGTGGGAGCGGGCTTGCTCGCGAAGACGGCGGCACAGTCACCACATCCCTCGCATTTGCCACCCAAACTCAAAGCCCAGAGCTGTTAAACTCCCGCGCCCCCAATTCCCTCCAGCAAGGCGCCCAGCATGTCTTCCTTGAATCAGGCGCTGTGCGCCGCCCTTGATCGTCGCCAGGACCTGCTCGCCGAGCTGCATCAGCAAGGCACCGATTGCTATCGCCTGTTCCACGGCAGCCAGGAAGGTGCCGGCGGCTTGACCATCGACCGCTATGGCCCGCAACTGCTGGTGCAAAGCTTTCATCAGTCACTGGAGCGTGACGCCCTGCTGCAATTGCATGAAATCGTCAATCAACAGCTGGGCCTCGATAGCCTGCTGGTCTACAACGACCGCTCCCGCGGCAACTCGCGCATCGACCGCGAAGACACTGTGTACCGCGCCGACGAGGCCGCCCTGCAAGACTTGATCGGCCACGAATGGGGGCTGAATTATCGGGTTCGCGGGCGCCATGCCGGCCAGGATCCGTTGCTGTTTCTCGACCTGCGCAACGCCCGCGGCTGGGTCAAGGCACACAGCAAAAACAAAAGTGTGCTGAACCTGTTTGCCTACACCTGTGGCGTCGGTCTCTGCGCTGCGGCCGGTGGTGCCAGCGAGGTGTGCAACCTGGACTTTGCCGAAGGCAACTTGGCGGTCGGCCGCGAAAACGGTCTGCTCAACCCGCAATTGCCGACCATGGAGTTCATCCAATCCGATTACTTCCCGGCGATTCGTCAATTGGCCGGCCTGCCGATCAGCCAGCGTCGCGGCCAGAAGCTGCCGAGTTATCAACGTCTGGAACCGCGTCAATACGATCTGGTGCTGCTCGATCCACCGGCCTGGGCCAAGAGTGCTTTCGGCACGGTCGACCTGTTGCGCGACTACCAGAGCCTGCTCAAACCGGCACTGCTGACCACTGCCGATAATGGCGTGCTGATCTGCTGCAACAACCTGGCGAAGGTCAGCATGGACGATTGGCGCGAACAGGTGCTGCGCTGCGCAGAGAAGGCCGGACGCCCGGTGCGTGAGTGGACAGCGCTGACACCGGGCAGCGACTTTCCGTCGATGGATCAACAACCGCCGCTGAAAACGCTGATCCTGCAGCTCTGAAAATCCACACCCGTTATCAGACAAATCCTATAAAGCGTGATTGCTTCGGAACCGCAAACGCATGCCATACTCCAAGGCACTCCGATTCCGACAGATGAAGCCACACATGCCCAAAGGATTGATCCGCGCTATCGGCGCCCTGTTAACAGCCCTGGCCCTTTACAGCCTGCTGGGGTTTCTGATTTTGCCGGGCATCGCGTTGCGGGTTGCCAACCAGCAATTGGCCAACTACGCCACGACGCCCGCGACGATTTCACGGATCGAACTCAACCCGTTCAGCCTTGAAGTAACCCTTTGGGGCCTGATCATCGGCGAGCCGGGCAAGGAACAAGTGGGCTTCGAACGCCTGTACGCCAACCTGCAGATCGACAGCCTGTGGACCAAGGCGCTGCACCTGTCCGATATCGAACTGGACAAACCCAAGACCGAAATACTCTTCGGCAAGGACGGCCAGCTCAATCTTCTCGGGCTGTTCAAAATCCCCGCCAGTGAACCGACCCCGGTCGACCCAAACGCCAAACCCTTCCCGCTGCGCGTGGAGCGGATCAAACTGGCCGGCGGCTACGTGCATTTCGAAGATGCCCGGCCCAGCGAGCCCATCGAGTTTCTCTACGACAAACTGGATTTCGAGCTGAAGAACCTCAGCACCCTGCCCGACGACAACGCCGACATGACCCTGGTCGCGGTCGGCCCGGCCGGCGGGCAGATCGACTGGACCGGCAATTTCAGCCTGAGCCCGATCGCCTCTGAAGGTAAGCTGAAAATCACCGACGGCAAGATGAAATCCTTCTGGCCCTACGTGCGCGATGCTGTGCCACTGGTCCTGGAAAACGGCGTCCTGAACCTGAGCACCGACTACAAACTCAATCTGAACAAAGGCACCGAACTGCTGCTGGACAACGTCGCCGTCAGCGTTGCGCCTTTCGCCATCAAGGCGCCGGACGGCCGACCGCTGGCGAAGCTCGAACGTCTGGACATCAGCGACACCACCGTGGACTTGGCCAAGCAGCAAGTGGTGGTCGGCAAGATCCGCAGCCAGAAACTGGAAACCTGGGCAGCCCTCGAAGCCGATGGGCAACTCGATTGGCAAAAACTGTTCGCCAGCCAGCCGTCCAAACAGGCGGCCAAAGCCAACG
This sequence comes from Pseudomonas sp. GW822-FHT07A10, assembly GCF_058798795.1. Classification (NCBI taxonomy): domain Bacteria; kingdom Pseudomonadati; phylum Pseudomonadota; class Gammaproteobacteria; order Pseudomonadales; family Pseudomonadaceae; genus Pseudomonas; species Pseudomonas sp. GW822-FHT07A10. The sequence goes on along the minus strand of NZ_JBXAKV010000024.1, from coordinate 19,586 downwards.
CCGAACCCACCAGCACACCCGCGGCAGCCGATTCACCGAAGCCCGAGCCGACTGCACCGAGCAAGCCCTGGCAGGTGCTGCTCAAAGACGTGCAACTGCGTAATTATCAAGTGCACCTGGCCGACCGCAAGGCACAACCCGCCGTGGCACTGGAGCTTGGCCCACTGAACCTGGACCTGCAGAATTTCGACAGCCTCAATGGCTCCCCTTTCAACCTCAAGCTCGACACGGGCGTGGGCAAGCAAGGCAAGATCATGGCGGACGGCACGGTCAATCTGGCCCCGATCAGCGCCAAACTGAACGTGCAGACCAGGGATATCGACCTGCGCGTCGCCCAGTCCTACATCAATCCGTTCATTCGCCTCGAACTGCGTAGCGGCATGCTGGGCAGTGATCTGGCGGTCGACTTGAAAAGCACCGAGCCGCTGGCGTTCAGCGTCACAGGCAAAGCCCAGATCGACCAGTTGCATACCCTCGACACTCTGAAAACCCGAGACTTCCTCAAGTGGCAACAGTTGGCGCTCGAAGGCCTGAACTATCAGCACGGCGACAGCCTGTCGATCGACAAGGTCAATCTGTTCCAGCCCTATGCGCGCTTCATGATCAACGATGACCGCACCACCAACATCGATGACCTGCTGATCCCGCAACCGGCCGACTCCGGCGCCAAGACCGCCGCGGCCAAACCGGCAGCCGGAAAAGAAAAACCGCTGGGCATCCACATCGGCGGCATTGCCATCAATGACGGTTCGGCAAACTTCGCCGACTTCAGCCTGACACCGAACTTCGCCACCGCCGTCCAACAACTGAACGGCAACATCGGCACCATCGACAGCCGCCACGTAAAACCGGCCAACGTCGACGTCAAAGGCAAGGTCGACCGCTATGCCCCCGTGACCATCAAGGGTTCGGTCAACCCGTTCGACCCGATGGCCAGCCTGGACATCGCCACCAGTTTCAAACGGGTGGAACTGACGACCCTGACGCCCTATTCCGGCAAGTTCGCCGGTTACCGCATCCGCAAGGGCCGGCTCAATCTGGATCTGCATTACAAGATCACCAACGGTCAGCTCCTGGCCGAAAACAAAGTGGTGGTCGAGCAACTGCAACTGGGTGAAAAAGTCGACAGTCCGGATGCAGTAAGCCTGCCGCTGAAACTGGCGATTGCCTTGCTCAAGGATGTCGATGGCAAGATTTCCATCGAACTGCCGGTGAGCGGCGACCTGAACAACCCACAGTTCAGCATCATGCCGATCATCTGGCAGACCCTGCGCAATCTGATCGTGAAGGCGGCCGCGGCGCCGTTCAAAATGATTGGTGGGCTGGTCAGCGGCGGTGGTTCAGAGGACCTCGGCACCGTGGCGTTTGCCCCCGGTTCGAGTGACTTGAGCAAGGAAGCCGAAGCGACACTGATCAAACTGTCCCAGGCGCTCAAGGAGCGTCCGGCCCTGCGCCTGGAAATCGAAGGCACTGCCGCCAAGAGCAGCGACGGCCCGCTACTCGCCGAGCAACGCCTGGAACGGGAATACCAGTACAACTACTACAAAATGCTCCAGCGCCGCGGTGACAAGGTGCCGGCCCAAGCCTCCATGCTGGAAGTGCCGGACAGCGAGAAAGGCCCGCTGCTCGAAGGCATCTACCGCACACGCCTCAAGATCCAGCCGCCCGCGGAATGGAAGGATCTGGGCAAGGAAGAACGCAGCAAAAAAATGCGTGAAAGCGTGATCGACTTCTGGAGTTCCAGCGAGGTGCTGTTGCGCCAACTGGGGCAAGAACGGGCCAGCAGCATCAAGGACTACCTGGTGGACAAAGGGCAGTTGGCCGATGACCGCGTGTACTTCATCGACGCCAACCTCGGTGAGGCCGAAAGCGATGGCCGCGTGGTGACGGCCTTGCATCTGGATGCCGAGTGATGGGCGCGCAATGGCTTATGAGCCTGGCCCTGGTATTGGCTGCCGGCCAAGCCGCGGCGGCCGATACCCTGCGCTGCGGCAGTCAATTGATCAGCGTCGGGGACAGGTCCAGCGAAGTGCTGCAAAAATGCGGAGAGCCCGTCGCCCGCGACCTGCTTGGCTACAAGCGCAGCGCCAATCGACGGGAAGAGTTTCAGGTCGAAGAATGGACCTACGGGCCCAACAGCGGGATGTACCAGTACCTGCGCTTTGAAGGAAACCGATTGGTTCAAATCACCAGCAAACGCGGTAACTGAACTCGCGCCCACAGTTTTTTACGTTGCTCCCAATAGAACAGGCCCCGACACGAATGTCGGGGCCTGTAACGGCCACGTCCATATGGACTTTCGCATGAACTCTCAAAAAGCGACAGACGTATGACTTGGCCCGCCTGCCGCATCTTCTCCCGGTCCAGGCGAGAAGCCTTGCCTTACTCGGTTTTCAGGCCGTCAGCGGACACCGCTTTGACGCCTTTGATTTTCTTGGCGATGGCCACGGCGGTGGTTTTCTGAGCTTCAGTCAGCGCAACTGTGGACGACAGTGACACTACGCCTTTGTTGGTTTCGACTTTGATATCAGTGCCTGGAATGCCTTTTTCGGTCACCAGGTCTGCTTTGACTTTGGTCGTGATCCAGGTATCGGAAGTAGCTTCCTTGGCTTTGGTCACTTCACCGGCGGCCAGCGTCATGGGAGCCTGGGTGGTTTGCGCGGTCTGTGCAAATGCAGCGTTGGCCATGGTCAGAGTCAGCGCGGTGGCAGTAGCGGCAGCAATAGCGAACTTCTTCATACGAGTAACTCCTGTTCTTCTGGAAAATCTGCTGCGTGTCGTCTTGTCAGCAGGGTTACCAGAGACAGTGCGAACGCTATGCCAACTGCTCGATAAAAAATAAATACATATAAATCAATAACTTAATAGCAATGACAATTTTCGAAATCATGCAAAATGCATGAGTGCGACATTATCTACATGCAAGTTGCGGGTTTTAACGCAGGTCTAAGGGCATGAATTGTCGGGGGTTTTCTGGATTATCGGATCGCCCCCCCAAATGACGAGCAAAAAAATGCCCCGTGTCGTGAGAACGGGGCACTGGGTATGCCTGGCAAAGTGAATCAGGTACCGCTGGCGGTGCAGCCTTTTGGACTGTACTCCGGCGCAACCGTGGTGGCGCAAGTCCAGCCACCGGCGAGGGTACGCGAAAGCGTAACGGTTTTGCCGAGCACCGGCCCCGGTGCGTTGAGAATCGTGCAACCAATACTGCCCACACCGGTAGAGGCGGTACCCGTCGCTGTAATCGTGCAATTACCCGTGGGGGTCGTCGCGCCGATCCCGGCGGGGGCGGCAATATCGGTGCCTTGATTAATAATGTCTTCGAAAGGCACCTTCAGTGCCGAGATTTCTGCAACCGCAGCGGTGACCTTCGCCCGTGATTGGTACTTCGAATACTGCGGTAACGCAAACGTCGCCAGAATCCCGATGATCGCCACCACGATCAGCAGCTCGATCAGGGTAAAACCATTTTGATTTTTCATAGACAGGCTCCATGCATGAGTCGAAATCTCATGATCTGTACAGGGTACAGCACAGGTCATGCCAAGTCGTATGCGCCCCTGCAGACTGGGCTCGGGATCACGAAAAAGACCTTTCCTGCTCCCAGGATCCGCAGTTTCTGACACTTTTTGTCACCTCACCTCGGCTGGTTTGGTTCCACTGCTTGACTAGGCTATAAGTCATTAACCGCCTGCGTCCGGAATCCCAATGAATGACATTGCCCTTAGCGGTCTGGCCAAGCAATTGGTGCTGGCCGAGCTGATCACTGATCAAAGTGCGCAACAGGCTTATCAGCAAGCCCAACGCGATCGAGTCTCACTGGTCAGTTATCTGGTGCAAAACAAACTGCTGAAAAGCTGGCAGGTCGCCGAGGTGGCTTCGGAGCATTTCGGCATGGCCCTGCTGGACCTCAACTGCCTGGAAAAAGACACCCAGCCCAAGGGGCTGGTCAGCGAAAAACTGATCCGCCAGCACCACGCCCTACCCCTCTGGCGACGCGGCAACAAACTGTTCGTGGGGGTTTCCGATCCGAGCAATCAACAGGTCATCAACGACATCCAGTTCAGTACCGGGCTGAACACCGAAGCCATCCTGGTCGAAGAAGACAAACTCAGCGACGCCATCGAAAAATTCTTCGACAGCCACGCCACCGGCCTGGAAGAGATGGCCGATGTCGACCTCGACGGTCTGGACATCGAGTCGGTCGACGACCAGAAACAGGACGCCATCGCCGGGCAGGACACCGATGATGCGCCCGTGGTGCGCTTCGTCCACAAGATGTTGCTCGATGCGATCAAGAGCGGTTCTTCCGACCTGCATTTCGAACCCTACGAGAAATCCTACCGCGTGCGGATGCGCACCGATGGCATCCTGCATGAAGTCGCCAAGCCACCAACGCAACTGGCCAACCGCATTGCTTCCCGGCTCAAAGTCATGGCCAGTCTCGACATCTCCGAGCGGCGCAAACCCCAGGACGGGCGGATCAAGATGCGCCTGTCCAAGAGCAAGTCCATCGACTTCCGGGTCAACACCCTGCCGACCCTGTGGGGCGAAAAAGTGGTGATCCGGATCCTCGATCCGTCCAGTGCGCAAATGGGCATCGATGCCCTCGGCTACGAGCCCGAGCAGAAAGACCTGTACATGGCCGCCCTCAAGCAACCACAGGGGATGATCCTGGTGACCGGGCCCACCGGTTCAGGCAAGACCGTGTCGCTCTATACCGGGCTGAACATCCTCAACACCGTCGACATCAACATCTCCACTGCCGAAGACCCGGTGGAAATCAACATGGAAGGCGTCAACCAGGTCAACGTCAATCCCAGGCAAGGAATGGATTTCGCCCAGGCGTTGCGCTCGTTTCTGCGCCAGGACCCGGACGTGATCATGGTCGGCGAAATCCGCGACCTCGAAACTGCCGAAATTGCCATCAAAGCCGCACAGACCGGGCACATGGTGCTTTCAACCCTGCACACCAACAGCGCCGCGCAAACCCTGACCCGCCTGCACAACATGGGGATTCAGGGCTTCAACATTGCGACCTCGGTCAGCCTGATCATTGCCCAGCGCCTGGCGCGCAAGTTGTGCAGCCATTGCAAGAAACCCATCGAGATTCCCCGCGAGACGCTGCTCAAGGAAGGCTTCCCCGAGGAACGCATCGGCTCGTTCACGATCTATGAACCGGTCGGCTGTAATCAATGTAACGCTGGCTACAAAGGGCGAGTGGGGATTTATGAAGTGGTAAAGAACACCCCTGACCTGCAACGGCTGATCATGGCCGAAGGCAATTCACTGGAGATCGACCTGCAGATGCGCAAGGACGGCTTCAACGACCTGCGCACGTCGGGCTTGCTCAAGGCCATGCAAGGCATCACCAGCCTTGAAGAAATCAATCGGGTCACGAAGGACTGAATATGGCGGTCAAAGCAGCGAAAATCAGCGTGTATGCCTGGGAAGGCACGGATCGCAAAGGTGCGAAAATGACCGGCGAGTTGACCGGTCAAAATCCCGCGCTGATCAAGGCCCAGTTGCGCAAGCAGGGCATCAACCCGGGCAAGGTGCGGAAAAAGTCCACGTCCATTTTCAGTGCTGGTAAGCGCATCAAACCCTTGGACATTGCCCTGTTTACCCGGCAGATGGCGACCATGATGAAAGCCGGCGTACCGCTCCTGCAATCGTTCGAGATCATCGGCGAAGGCTTCGATAACCCGAACATGCGCAAGCTGGTGGACGAGGTGAAACAGGAAGTCGCGGCCGGTAACAGCTTCGCTGCGGCCCTGCGCAAAAAGCCCCAGTATTTCGACGAGCTGTACTGCAACCTGGTGGACGCCGGCGAGCAGGCCGGTGCCCTGGATACCCTGCTGGAACGGGTGGCGACCTACAAGGAAAAGAGCGAAAGCCTCAAGGCCAAGATCAAGAAAGCCATGACCTACCCGCTGGCCGTGGTGTTTGTCGCAATCATTGTGACCGGCATTCTGCTGGTCAAGGTTGTGCCGCAGTTCCAGTCGGTATTCTCGGGGTTCGGCGCCGAACTGCCGGCGTTCACCGTGATGGTCATCGGCTTGTCGGAGTTCATGCAGGACTGGTGGTGGATGATACTCGGCGTGCTGGCTGGGGGGATCTTCGGCCTGCGCCATGCCTTGAAGAATTCCCCGGGCTTTCGCGACCGGACGGACACCTGGCTGCTGAAACTGCCATTGGTTGGCGCGCTCATGTACAAGTCCGCCGTGGCCCGATACGCCCGCACCCTGTCGACGACGTTTGCCGCCGGCGTACCACTGGTCGAAGCCCTGGAGTCAGTAGCGGGCGCGACCGGCAATATCGTGTTCAAGCGAGCGGTGTTGCGCATCAAGCAGGACGTTTCGACCGGCATGCAGCTGAATTTTTCCATGCGTACCTCCGGTATCTTTCCGACCATGGCGATCCAGATGACGGCCATTGGCGAAGAGTCCGGCGCGCTGGACGACATGCTCGACAAGGTCGCGAGTTTCTACGAGGCCGAGGTGGACAACATGGTCGATAACCTGACCAGCCTGATGGAACCCTTCATCATGGTGGTGCTGGGGGTTATCGTCGGCGGGCTGGTAGTTGCAATGTACCTGCCCATCTTCCAACTCGGCTCAGCGGTCTGATATGTCCTTGAACGAATTTCTGAGCCTCAACCCGCTGGCCTTTGTGATTACCGCAGGGCTGATCGGCCTGCTGATCGGCAGTTTTCTCAACGTGGTGGTCTGGCGCCTGCCGAAAATGCTCGAGCGTGAATGGCGCCTGCAGGCCCATGACGTACTGGACTTGCCAGCCGAAGCCCCCGGCCCGACCTACAACCTGATATTGCCCCACTCCGAGTGTCCTCACTGCGGCCATCGGATTCGAGTGTGGGAAAACATTCCAATACTCAGTTATCTGTTTTTACGTGGGCGATGCTCGAGCTGTGCAGCGCCGATCAGTAAACGTTACCCGCTGACCGAACTGGCCTGCGGCCTGCTGTCGGCGTTCGTCGCCTGGCATTTCGGTTTCGGCTGGCAGGCCTGCATGGTGCTGGTCCTGAGTTGGGGCCTGCTGGCGATGAGCCTGATCGATGCCGAACATCAACTGTTGCCGGACGTACTGGTGATGCCATTGATGTGGTTGGGACTGGTCCTCAACAGCTTCGGGCTCTTCGTATCACTGCATGACGCGTTCTGGGGCGCGGTGGCCGGCTACATGGCGCTGTGGACGGTGTTCTGGCTGTTCAAGCTGGTCACCGGCAAGGACGGCATCGGTTACGGTGACTTCAAGCTCCTGGCGATGCTCGGCGCCTGGGGCGGCTGGCAGATCCTGCCCATGACCATTCTGCTGTCATCGCTGGTAGGGGCCATCCTCGGGGTGATTTTGCTGCGCCTGCGGGATGCGAAAACCTCGACGCCGCTACCCTTTGGACCCTATCTGGCCATTGCCGGCTGGATTGCCTTGCTCTGGGGTGGTCAAATAACCGGCTTCTATTGGCAGTTTGTCGGTTTGAAATGAATACCCCTGTGGAAAAACCCTGGATTCTCGGCCTGACCGGCGGCATCGGCAGCGGCAAAAGTGCGGCCGCGCAGCACTTCATCGACCTCGGCGTGCACGTGGTGGACGCCGATCATGCGGCTCGCTGGGTGGTGGAACCCGGTCGCCCGGCACTGGCAAAAATCGCTGAGCACTTTGGCCCCGGCGTGTTGCAAGCCGATGGCCAGCTGGATCGTGCGGCCCTGCGCAAGCTGATCTTCGAGGTGCCGGAAGAACGCCGCTGGCTCGAAGCGCTGCTGCATCCGTTGATCGCCGAGGAAATCGCCCATCATCTGGCCAAGGCACAATCACCTTACGCGATTCTGGTTTCGCCGCTGCTGATCGAGTCCGGGCAGTACGCCATGACCCAACGGGTCCTGGTGATCGATGCCCCGGAACAGTTACAGATCGAACGCACCCTGCAGCGTGACCAGACCAGCGAACAGCAAGTCCAGGCGATCCTCAAGGCTCAGTCCAGCCGACAGGACCGCTTGAGCCATGCCGACGATGTGGTGGTCAACGACCGCGACCTCGCCTGGCTGCACAGCGAGGTCGAACGCCTGCATCACTTTTACCTTACTTTGCGTGGAGGCCAGTCATGAGCCAAACCCCGACCGTCGATTGCCCAACCTGTGGCGCCCCTGTCGAATGGAGCCCCGAGAACAAGTTCCGGCCATTCTGTTCGGACCGTTGCAAACTGATCGACCTGGGCGCCTGGGCATCGGAAGAGCACAAGATTCCGGTGCCCCCCGATGCCGAGGATGAGTTGTTCAGCGGCGACTTCGACCCACGTCACTGATCCCGGCCATCAGGGCCGCATAAAGCCATAGTCCTGGCCCTCGTCGAGGTTCTCGGCGAGAAACCGCAACTCATCGGCCAGGTCTTCAATATTGCGCACTGCCTTGCTCTGCTGCACCACTGCACTGAGCAAGGCGCGCAAGCTCAATCCCGGATCGAAGCCCACCTCTTGCGCCACATCCAGACTCTGACGCAACTCCTGCCTGGCCCACTCGTAGACACTCATTTCGATGCTCCTGAAAATTTTCCGAAGCATGGATTCGTCAACGTTTTTTGGATTTGATGTGGATCAAGATTTGGGATCGTCATCTTTCCAGGGCGCCGATAGATAGCGCGTGCGATTGAACGTCTCCAGCCATTCGGGGCAGAACACCACCAACGCGCTGACCACCATGCCGTTGATGAACGCTTCTGGAAAAATCAGCAACCACAGGTAACCGACAAAGTCTTCCAGCCAGTACGGCATGACGAATCGCTCGTCGTACCACAGCAACGTGAGCGTCAGGATCAGGCACAACAAGGCCGACAGCGCAGCGGCAAAAAAACCGGAGCAGAAGATATACACAAAGGGATTACGCGGCTGCGCGCGCTCCACCAGGATGGCGCAGCACTCGGTGACCAGCACCGGTAGCAGAATCAGCAGCGCTCCGTTTACGCCGACAGCGGCCAGGTCCTGACGCCCCAGCAACACCAAGCCCACCTGCGCGACCAACCCGCCGACAATCGCCAACGGCCAATCCAGCAGTAAGGTCACAGCGGTCATGCCGATGAAGTGATAGGACACGCCGGTATCGAAGTCCCGTCGCACCAGCCACAGCATAAACAGCGCGAACACGGTGCCGAACAACAGATGCTGGCGGCGGCTGTCGCTGAACAGTTCGACCCATGGCGCTCGTGCAATTGCCCAGATCAGTGCCGGTATATAGATCAGCCACCCCACCGTCAGGGTTTGGGATGACAGTAACTCGGCACCGATCATGGCTGGGCACACTCCTTTGTCTTACCAGAAGAGAACAGGTCATCAGTCTACACCGCCCTTCGACTTTGCTCTGGAGGGGCGTTTTTACGATTGGGGGGTATATCCGTTGCGACTCTTTGGTTGCGTACATATCCATGACTACGGTAACGGCGGCTTATGGTTTCGCTCTTACAGCGAGTCACTTTCGAAAAGCGCGAAAGTAACCAAAGCGCTTTTGCCCCTTTCGTTCGGTGCCTCGCCTAGGCTCGGCATGCCCTCACTCCGGCATTGCTCCGGGGGCCCGCCGCCATCGGCCATCCATGGCCGGGGGCGGCTACCGCGGCATCCCTGCCGCGGTGCCCCCTGCGCAATACCTGCGTTCGGCCTCTGGGAAAGGGGCGGATAGATCAAGATCAAAAACCAAAGCAACGGCAAGATCAAAAGATCGCAGCCTTCAGCAGCTCTTACAGGGAAACGCGTTCACTTGAAGTCAGGCCGGCCGGTAGGCCGCCTCGCTTTTGCTTTTGCGGTGCACGCCCCCTCGAGAGGCCGAGTGGAGGTTCTGCGCAGTGGGCAACCCGGCATGGATGCCGGGTTAGCCGCCCCCGGCCATGGATGGCCGATGGCGGCGGGCCCACGGAGCAGGACCGGAGCGAGGGCACCCTGAGCCTAGGCGAAGGGCCGAACGAAAGGGGCAAGAGCCTTTGGTTACTTTGGGCTTTTCAAAGTGACTCGCTGTAAGAGCGAAACCGCCAGCCGGCACTACCGCAGAAACGGATATGCACACGATCAAAGACCCAGCGATTGTTACATTCCCTGCAAGACTGAATCAGACCCAGCCCCCTTTATCCCCCACAGGCAAAGACTAAAATTCAGACACTGGAACCCACACAGAGCACAGAAAAATGAAAACCCTGACCAGCCTGTTCCTGACCCTCGCAGCCACCTCGGCCCTAGCCGCCAGCAACGAACCAGCAGCCACCCCGTACAACCCGGCACAGCCACTGGACATCGCCAAGGTCGTTTCAGTGACAGACACCGCAACCGCCTGCGGAGTCGTGCCAGCGACCATGGAATATGTCGACCATCAGGGCCAGACCCATCGCGTGACGTACGAAGTCATGGGCAACTGCACCACCGATCTGTGATCGCCCCGGTCATAACAACTTCCATGTGTAGCTGAGAATCAGGCGGTTCTCGTCGATATCACTGCGGTAGTTGGAGCGCGCCATGGCGTTGCGCACGCGGATCCCGAGGCCTTTGAGGCTGCCGCTTTGCAACACATAGCCGATGTCCAGATCGCGCTCGCGGTCCTTGCCTTCAAACCCCTTGCCGGTGTCGACGTTATTGCCGGTGATGTAACGCACGGTGCTGGTCAGCCCCGGCACGCCGAGGGCGGCGAAGTCGTAGTCGTAACGCGCCTGCCAGGAACGCTCGTCGGCGTAGGCAAACTCGTAGGTCGGCACCTCGTTGCCCAACGGAGTGATGTTGGCAAACACTCGCGGGAAGGCGCTGTCGCCGAACATACCCTGATAGCCGACATAAAACGTGTGACCGCCGCGCTTGGCCGACAGCAAAGAGAAGAACGCCTGGTTGTCGATGTTGCCCAGTAATTTTTTGCCGTCCTCGCGCGAATCGTAATAGCCAAGGTTGGCGCCCAGGGTCCAGTCACCCAACGGCTCGCTGTGCTTGAAGCCGAGAAAGCGCTGGTTGTAGATATCCTCCAATTGCCCGAACCAGGCGCTGACCGAGCTGCGTTTATCATTGAACGCGTAGTCGGCGCCGGCAAAGTTGAAACCATCGCTGCTGACCTGACGCTGGGGTACATGACCGAGCATGGCTTGCATCTTTTCATCTCCAGCCTCGTTGCGCAGGCTGGTCGAACTCAAATGACCGCCCTGTAAGGTCAGGCCATCGATCTCATTGGAGCTGATGCTTGCGCCCTGATAACTGGGCGGCAACAGACGGATATCGCTGAAGGCCAGCACCGGCAGGTTGGGTTGCAGCTCCCCCACCTTCAATTCGGTCTTGGAGTAACGCACCTTCAGCGCGCCCTCCAGACGACTGTATTCATTCGCCGCGCGTCCATCATCGTGCACCGGCAACAAACCGGTATTGACCCGATCCGGGCTGCTGTCGAGTTTGAGGCCGAGCAGGCCAATGACATCTACACCAAAACCGACAGGCCCCTGGGTATAACCGGATTTGACGTTGAGAATGAAGCCCTGTGCCCACTCTTCGGCCTTCGACTGTTTATTGGCCCCGACGATGTCGGAGAAGTCCCGGCTGAAGTAGTAATTGCGCGCTTGCAAGGTGGCGGTGCTGTCTTCGATGAAGCCACCCTCGGCGGCCACCGCACCGGTGGAGAAACTCGAGACGACAGCGATGGACAACACTGAACCGGTTGTTGGAAAAATCTGTTTCATCGTTTTTTCTCTTATTTTTATTGATCGACAGGTTGAAGTGATTCGATTGCGGCGGTTTCGCCGCTAGGGACGGGACGACGGGCGCTTAAAAACAAGTGGGTGACCATGCCGAAAATCAGTCCCCAGAAAGCGGCAGACAACCCAAACAACGACATGCCCGAGGCGGTGGTGAGAAAGGTCACCAGCGCGGCTTCACGATCACTCGGCACCGCCATTGCGCCAGCCAGTGCCCCGGCTATCGCGGAGAACAACGCCAGCCCGGCCAGGGCCGCGATCAACTCCTTGGGAAACGCCGAAAACAACGAAACCAGCGTGGCGCCAAAGATCCCCAGCACCAAATAACAGAGACCGCCCACCACCCCGGCCACATAGCGTTTGCCCGGATTTTCATGGGCCTCGCGACCGGTACAGATGGCGGCGGTAATCGCCGCCAGATTCAGCCCGTGACAACCGAACGGCGCCAACAGCGCAGTGCCCAACGCACTGCTGGCGATGATCGGGCCGGCGGGCGTTGCGTAGCCGCTGGCGCGCAGCACCGCCATGCCGGGGACAAACTGGCCGGTCAGCGCCACCATCACCAGCGGCAAGGCGATATTCAGCGTCGCGCTCAAACTGAACGCAGGCGTGATCCACACTGGCGTGGCCAAACCGATCACCAGCGCTTCGCGGTGCAAATCACCGGCGAGAAACGCGATGGAACAGCCCACCAGCAGCACCATCAACACCGCATAACGCGGCATCACCCGTTTGCAGATCAAGTACGTGGCAAACATCGCCAGCACCAGCTGCGGCTTGCCTTGCAACGAGACGAACAACCCGGTGCCGAAACTGAACAGAATCCCCGCCAGCATCGCCGCCGCAATCGCCGCGGGCAGTTTGCCGATGATCCGGTCAAATGCCCCCGACACCCCGACCAGAAAGATAATCAGGCTGCTGACCAGGTACGCGCCCACCGCTTCGGGCATGGATATTCCCGGCAACAGCGCCACCAGCAACGCCGAGCCCGGCGCCGACCACGCGATGATCACCGGCACCCGGTAACGCAAGCTCAAACCGATGCCGAGCACGGCGCTGCCGATGGAAATCGCCCAGACCCACGACGACAGCACTTCTCGCGAGAGGTGAGCGGTTTCGGCGGCTTGAAAGATGATCACCAAGGGGCCCGCGTAGGAAATCACCGTCGCGATAAATCCGGCGACGGCAGCCGACAAGGAAAAATCCCGGAATAACGCTTTCATGAAACGTCGCCGACAGACCCGCCAGGCGAACCATGGCGCAGGCCCGACAGCGCTTGTTTGACACTGCGCTGACTGCTGATCGCGAACACGGTCATGGCGATAGCGGCCACCGCACCGGGCAAGGCAAACGCCATGAAGTTCAGTTGCAGCGGCAGGCTGATCCCCAGCAAGGCACCGCCCAGCAGCGGGCCGACGATGGCGCCGTTGCGGCCGATGCCCGACGCCCAGCCCAAACCGGTGGAGCGAATGGCCATGGAGTAGAACTGCGCGGCGCAGGCGTACAGCAGAATCTGCGAGCCGATGGTGGTGGCGCCAGCGATGGCGATCAGCAGGTATAACACCGGCATCGGGCTGTTGAAGCCAAGCAAGGTGATCGATACGGCTGCACCGGCGAAGAACACCGCCAACACGCGCGGCAGGTTGAGTTTGTCACCCAGCACACCGCCGCCGACCGCGCCGAAAATGGCGCCGAAGTTGAGCACCAGCAGGAACGACAGGCTCGAGCCCAGGCTGTAACCGGCGTTTGCCATCAGTTTTGGCAGCCAGGAACTCAAGGCGTAGACCATCAGCAAGCAGCAGAAAAACGCCAGCCACAGCATCAGCGTGCGCAGCGCCCGCCCCTCACGAAACAACTGCAACACCGGGGTGCCGCTGCCCTTCACTTCGCTCATGTGCAGCTGATCGCCGGTTTGCGCGATGTATGCCGGATCGACTCGCTGGAGAATGTTGCGCGCCTCTTCATGGCGCCCCTGACGCAGCATGAAACCCACCGATTCAGGCAGGAAGTACATGATCAACGGCAACAGCAGCAACGGCAGCACCGCCACGTAAAACACCGACTGCCAGCCGAAACTTGGGATCAGCACGATGCCGAGCCCCGCCGAGAGCATGCCGCCCACCGAGTAGCCACTGAACATGATCGCCACCAGCGTGCTGCGGATTTTCTTCGGCGCGTATTCGTTCATCAGCGCCACGACGTTGGGCATCACCCCGCCAATGCCCAGCCCGGCAATGAACCGACAGAGGCCAAACTCGGTGGGGTTACTGGCAAAACCGTTGAGCACGGTAAAACCGCTGAACAGCATCACACACAGGGTGATGGCTTTTTTACGACCGATCTTGTCTGACAGCGGGCCGAAAAACAGCGCGCCGAACATCATTCCAAACAGTGCATAACTTCCCAGTGCGCCGGCTTGCAGAGGACTGAGCCCCCACTCTTTCATCAGCATCGGCAACACCACGCCGTAGATCACCAAATCGTAACCGTCGAAAATGATGATCAGGGCGCACCAGAACAGCACCATCCAGTGAAAGCGGTTGAATCGTGCCTTGTCGATAACCTCATGTACGTCAATCTTGCGCATGGCATCTATCTCTTGTTGTTGTTTTTTTAAGAGTCGGTAACGCGGCTAACGTCCGTACAGCCGAGGGTAAAGTCGCCAGGCACGGGGCAATATCCGCTTTGCGCAGATCGCTATCCGTTTTGTGCACCGCCCGGAACCGGGCGTTGGATGGGGATTGTTGTGGGCATGGCGCGATGCGGCCAGTCGTGAGAGCGGCCAACACCGCAACGTCAGCACGTCTATGCTGGACTTACACCGCTCATGCCTTTGCTCCTATCTACAGGAGGAAAAATCAATGGTTCCCACGCCCATTTCCGAGAAGGCTTTCTCCCGAGGTCTGCTCGATGTTCTGATTCGTGCCGGGTTGATTGCCGTTCTGGTGGTTTTCTGCTTCCAGATATTCAGTCCATTCCTCGATCTGATGCTGTGGTCGATAATCCTGGCAATCACCCTCTACCCATCACAAGTCAGGTTCAAAGGCGTGCTGGGAGACAAGGATGGGCTCAGCGCGACGCTGATTGTGCTGATCGCCATCTGCATCCTTATGGTGCCTGCCTATTTGTTGGGAACCTCGATTGCAGACTCCGTGGAACGGGCGATAAGCATGGTCAAAAGTGACAGTTTCCATATCCCCCCTCCGTCCGATGCGGTGGCCAGCTGGCCGCTCGTGGGCAAACCCCTTCATGGCTTATGGACACAAGCTGTCACCAACCTGCCCGACCTGCTACAGAAGTTCATACCGCAAATCAAAGGTGTCAGCCTCTCCCTGCTGAGCAAGCTGGCGGGGGCCGGCATGGGGCTCCTGTTATTCATCTTCGCCCTGATGATTGCCGGTATTTTTTTAGCCTATGGTGAAAGTGGCCACCGCAGCGCAGTGCAAATCGCTTCGCGCTTCTGCGGCCCGGTCAAGGGACCGAAAATCACCGAGCTGTGCACCGCGACCATTCGGGCAGTGGCGTTGGGCGTGGTCGGCATCGCCTTCATCCAGATGCTGTTGATCGGCATCGGCTTTGTGTCCATGGGCATCCCCGGCGCAGGTCTTCTCGCCTTGGCGGTGCTGCTTATTGGCATCATGCAATTACCGGCCACCCTGATTACCCTTCCGGTCATCGTCTACGTCTTCGCGAACGAAGGTGCCAGTACGGCGACCATTGTGTTTGCCATCTATGTCTTCGTTGCGGGCCTGGTCGATAATGTCCTCAAGCCGTTGCTGCTAGGCCGAGGCGTCGATGTGCCAATGCCGGTGGTGCTGATCGGTGCCTTGGGCGGCATGGTCACGAGCGGTATCCTCGGCCTGTTTATCGGTCCCGTGATATTGGCGGTCGGTTATCGGCTGTTCTGGCAATGGGTGGACGATCAAGCGCAAGAACCCGGGACAGACCACCAGGGACCGACCTGACACGTCTGCCGAGGATATCGCCATGCTGTTGAATCTACTCGCCGGTCTCCCCGTGATGCTGTTCTGCCTGCTGATGCAAGCCGTTTTCATAACTATCTGTTTGCGCCATTACGTGCATTTCAGGCATACCCATCCAAATCGTGAATCGCAATGGCTGAATATCCTGTTGCTGTCGATGGTCATGGTGCTGATGTTGCTCGGCAATTTCGTGCAGATCGCCATCTGGGCCACGCTGTTCATGTTGCTCGACGAATTCGACGAATTCGCCACTGCGCTCTATCACTCGGCAGTCAACTTCGCCACGCTGGGCTATGGCGATATCATCATGTCCCCACGCTGGCGTCTGCTTGGCCCACTGGAAGCAGCCAACGGCATCCTGATGTTTGGTGTCTCTACCTCAGTCATGACCGCTGCGGTGATGGATGTCATCAAACACAGCATGGAAAGGCTACAACAACGCGAACACCTATAGGTACGTCAGAAAAAGCAGGTAAGGTTCTATCTGAAGAAATCGCGACAGCCTTTTTTCTTTTGCGACAGACTTTATTATTCAGATCACATTTGAACGCTAAGCTTGGGCCTATGGATGACTCAGATTATTTACGCCTGCTGACCATCGCGGCCGAGCAAGCCAACACGTTCCTTTCCAATGCCCGCAAATGGGAGCGTGAGCGTTGGGTTTGCCAGCGCCTGCTGCAAGGTCTGAACATTCCCTATCGCGCCGACGAATTTGCCCCCGCCGGAGAGCCGCCGGACGTGCTGTTTCGCGACGCGAATTTCGAGGTGTTCTTCGTGCTCGACGAGGGCCGGCGCCTCAATGATGAATGGCGTGATGAGCTGCAACGTCGGCGCAGCGCGTTCTCCCTGAGCCAGCTGGTGCGCCGCGAGGCCAAGCCCCGGCGGATCCCGGCCAATGAATTTCTGCTGAGACTGGCGCCAACCTTGCGCAAAAAAGCCCACAACTACAAAGAGCGCGGTATGGACCTGGGGGATCTGGACATCATCGCCTTCGCCAGCCTCAAGCGCGAAGTGCTGGACCTCAACAGCCACTTTCCGCCCCCCACCGAATACCTGCGCCAGGGCTGGCGCTCATTGTCGCTGGTCGGCCCGACCTTCGCCCGCGTGCTCTTCGCCCACCCGGATGCCCCGGATTTCCTGCGCAGCAACCTGGGGCGCAGCATCGTCTTCGATGTCGGGATCAGCTTGTGAGTCCCGCCACAGATACCGGCAACACTGCACAAGATGGCGCAATCACTGGCCGAATGTTACAAAGCGCAATCGTTCACCCGAACCACATGCACCGTTCAACGCTTGCAGACAATCTGCTGTAACGTCTGCACATTCAGCAACGTCTACCCGACGAGGCCTTTATGACCAGCCGCCTGAACCCCGACGACCAAAAGCATGTCGAAGAGTACCTGCACCTGTCCCAGCACCGAGTCGAGCGCCGGCCTTTCCGGCCGTGGATGCTCCTGGTGGTGGTGTTGGCAGTGACCATTGGCCTGGGCCTGTTGAGCCGACTTATCAGTTACCTGACGCTATGAGCTGCATCGCGCTCGCTCGGGTAATTGCACCGATTTCTTTTAGCCTTGCGAGATATCCCCATGACTCATCGTATTGTCATCGTTGGCGGCGGCGCCGGCGGTCTGGAGTTGGCTACCCGTCTGGGTAAGACTCTGGGCAAGCGCGGCACGGCCAGTGTGATGCTGGTCGACGCGAACCTGACCCACATCTGGAAACCGCTGTTGCACGAAGTGGCCGCTGGATCGCTCAACTCTTCCGAAGACGAACTCAACTATGTTGCCCAGGCAAAATGGAACCATTTCGAGTTCCAGCTGGGGCGCATGAGCGGGCTCGATCGCACACAGAAGAAAATCCAGCTGGCCGCCACCTACGACGACGCTGGCCTTGAACTGGTACCCGCGCGCGAAGTGCCTTACGACTCGCTGGTGATTGCTGTCGGCAGCACCACCAACGACTTCGGTACTCAAGGCGCGGCGCAACACTGCCTGTTCCTCGACACCCGCAAACAGGCCGAGCGCTTCCATCAGCAACTGCTCAATCACTACCTGCGCGCGCACGCCGGACAGACCGACACCGTGCAACAGATCAGCGTGGCCATCGTCGGCGCCGGTGCCACCGGGGTCGAACTGGCAGCGGAACTGCACAACGCCGCCCATGAACTGGCCGCTTATGGCCTGGACCGGATCAAGCCGGAAAACATGCACATCACCCTGATCGAAGCCGGGCCACGGGTTCTCCCGGCGCTGCCGGAGCGGATCGGCGGGCCTGTGCATAAAACCCTGGAGAAACTCGGGGTCAACGTCATGACCAATGCCGCGGTCAGCGAAGTGACCGCCGACAGCCTGATTACCGCCGACGGCCAGGTAATCAACGCCAGCCTCAAAGTCTGGGCCGCCGGGATTCGTGCGCCGGGTTTCCTCAAGGACATCGATGGCCTGGAAACCAACCGCATCAACCAGCTGCAAGTGTTGCCGACCCTGCAAACCACCCGCGACGAGAACATCTTCGCCTTCGGTGACTGTGCGGCCTGCCCGCAACCGGGCAGCGACCGCAATGTGCCGCCGCGTGCCCAGGCGGCCCACCAACAGGCTTCGTTGCTGGCCAAATCGCTGAAACTGCGGATCGAAGGCAAGGCCCTGCCGGAATACAAATACACCGACTACGGCTCGCTGATCTCGCTGTCGCGGTTTTCGGCTGTGGGTAACTTGATGGGCAACCTGACCGGTAGCGTGATGCTCGAGGGCTGGCTGGCACGGATGTTTTACGTGTCGCTGTACCGCATGCACCAGATGGCGCTGTATGGCGCGTTCCGTACGGCGATGTTGATGCTGGGTAGCAAGATTGGGCGTGGGACCGAGCCACGGCTCAAGCTGCACTAAATTTTCGGCGTCTATCAGGGCCCATCGCGGGCAAGCCACGCTCCCACAGGATCTGCGTCGTACGCAAATATGCGGCCAACAAAGATCAACTGTGGGAGCGTGGCTTGCCCGCGATGCAGGCGCCTCGGTCTAACCTGTGAACACTTCTGTGTCTCACTGTATCTCCCCCACGATTGCGCCCCTTCGCTTACAAACTCCCCCCTTGCGCGACACAGTAGCGATACACCGCGCCCGCTAAATAGCCACACCCGAGCAAGGCACCGCCTGCTTCGGTCATCGCCGCACTTGCGTGGCGTCCTTTATCGAACGGTTGTGTCGTGCAACCCAGGAGATTTGTAATGTCCCGTACCACTACTCTCGGCAAAAACACCGTTGGCCTGCTCGGCGCTGTCCTGGCCGGCGGCCTGATGTTGTCCGGTTCCATATTTGCCGCACAGCCACTTACCCAGGGCTACATGGTCGCCTCGGCCGAAACTTCGGTAAAAACCCCAGAAGGCAAATGTGGCGAAGGCAAGTGCGGCGATGCCTCGATGGCCAAGACCGACACCGATGGCGATGGTCAGGTGTCCCGTGCGGAGTTCCTGAAAGTGGCGCCCAAGGCAGACTTCGACAAGATCGACACCAACCACGATGGTCAAATCTCGGAGCAAGAGGCTTTCGATAACGTGAAAGCCAACTACGAAGCCAATGGCAAACAAATGCCAAAAGGCTTGTTCGAGCACCTGAAAGACAACAGCTAAGTCTGCGAAGACTTAGCCCTGAAGAGGCAAGCCCTGCTTTTCCACCGATGAGCAGGGCTTTTTTTGTCTGGCGGATTTACCGAAAGCACCGGCCCTGCCCTGCGCTTCGGTTGCACTGGAAGCAATCTGCATTTGTTCGAGGCAAAAAAAATCCCCGTATCTTTCGATACGAGGATTTTTAATATGGTCGGGGTAAGGGGATTCGAACTCCTGACATCCTGCTCCCAAAGCAGGCGCGCTACCGGACTGCGCTATACCCC
>NZ_JBXAKV010000023.1:0-77768 GCF_058798795.1 Pseudomonas sp. GW822-FHT07A10 | reverse complement strand
GAGGATTTCGATACGGCCAAGCTTTTCAGCGAAAAACATCTACTAAAAGCTTGACCGTGAACAGAGTATCTACAGGGGGAACGGTGCCTTGCAGCAGAGCCTGCTCACGCTCACATAATTCCACCACGTAATCCCACAACACCCGCAGCCGCACCGATTTGTGCAGCTCGCGCCGCGTACTGATCCAATAGCTGCGCTGGATGCTTTCGTCCGGCAGCAACGGCACCAGTTCAGGATCGGCGCTGGCCATGTAGCACGGCAGCACCGCGATGCCGAGGCCCGAGCGTGCGGCCTGTTGTTGGGCGATGACGCTGGTGCTGTGAAACACCACCTGGGGGTTGCGGCAGAAGCTGTTGAGGAACATCAGTTCCTGGCTGAACAGCAAGTCGTCGACGTAACCGATCCACGCGTGGCGGCCGAGGTCTTCGCGGCTGCGCAGTGGTGGCGAGCGGTCCAGATAGGCTTGACTGGCGTAGAGCGCCAGTCGATAGTCGGTGAGTTTGCGGGTGACCAGCATGTCGGCGGCCGGGCGTTCCAAGTGAATGCTGATCTCCGCTTCACGGTTGAGAATGCTGACGAAGCGCGGCACCGCCACCAGTTCCACTTCCAACCCCGGATAGCGTTCGAACAAGCCGTTCATGCGGCTGGCGAGGAACATGATGCCCAGCCCCTCCGTTACCCCGACGCGGATCTTGCCCAGCGGCGCGGTGGATTGGGTGATTTCTTCCTGGGCCAGCAACGCGACGTTTTCCATGGCCTCGGCATGCTTGAGCAGCGCTTCGCCAGCCGGGGTCAATTCGTAGCCTTGGGCATGCTGGACGAACAGCGCGGTGCCGAGGCTTTTTTCGATGGCCTCGATGTGCCGGGCCACGGTGGCGTGGGTGGTGTTCAAGCGGCGGGCGGCGGTCAGCAAGCGGCCGCTGCGCTGCAATTCGAGAAAAAACCGTAGGTCATTCCAGTCGAACATGAACCATCCTTGACGTTATGCCGTTAATGACGCTGTTTAAAAACGCACAGCAGCTGCGCAAAAACTAACATTCTTTTAACGAAAGCTAACAACTAGGATGACCGACAACAAGAACAACAATACGAGGTCAGGGATGCAGACTTCCCTTGATGAATACGACTACATCGTGGTCGGCGCCGGCCCTGCCGGGTGTTTGCTGGCCAATCGACTGTCGGCCAACCCGCAACACCGCGTGTTGCTGCTCGAAGCCGGCGGCCGCGACAACTATCCGTGGATTCATATCCCCGTGGGTTACCTGTTCTGCATCGGCAACCCGCGCACCGACTGGTGTTTCAAGACCGAGTCGCAACCGGGCCTGCAAGGCCGCGCCCTGAGCTACCCGCGCGGCAAGGTGCTCGGCGGCTGTTCCTCGATCAACGGCATGATCTACATGCGCGGCCAGGCTGGCGACTACGACAGCTGGGCGGCCGAGGGCAATCCCGGTTGGGGCTGGCAAGACGTGCTGCCACTGTTTAAACAGAGCGAAAACCATTTTGCCGGTGATTCGGAATTTCACGGCGCCGCTGGCGAATGGCGGATCGAGCGGCAACGTCTGTCGTGGCCGATTCTCGATGCCTTCCGCACTGCTGCCGAACAAAGCGGCATTGCCAGCATCGATGACTTCAACCGGGGCGACAACGAAGGTTGCGGTTATTTCCAGGTCAACCAAAAAGCCGGGGTGCGCTGGAACGCGGCCAAGGCGTTTCTCAAACCGATCCGCCACCGCGCCAATCTCACGGTGCTGACCGACGTTGAAGTCGACCGCGTGCTGCTGGAAAACGGCCGTGCCTCGGCGGTCAGCGCACGCTGGCAAGGCCAGGCGAAAACCTTCAAGGCACGCAAGGAAATCGTCCTGTGTGCCGGCTCCGTCGGTTCACCCGGCATCCTGCAGCGTTCCGGCATCGGCCCTCGCCCGCTGTTGCAACAACTCGGTATCGGCGTTGCCCATGAACTGCCCGGCGTGGGCGGCAACCTGCAGGATCACCTGCAACTGCGGCTGATCTACAAACTGGAAAACGCCCGCACCCTGAACCAGATCGCCGGCACGCTGTGGGGCAAGATGGGCATGGGCCTGCGTTATCTGTATGACCGCAGCGGCCCGTTGTCGATGGCGCCAAGCCAACTCGGCGCCTTCGCCCGTTCGGGGCCGGAACAGACCTCGGCGAACCTCGAATACCATGTGCAACCCCTGTCGCTGGAGCGTTTTGGCGAACCGCTGCACGCCTTCCCCGCCTTCACCGCGTCGGTCTGCGATCTGCGCCCGCAAAGCCGTGGGCGCATAGACATTCGCTCCGCCGACCCGCGAGAAGCGCCGCTGATTCAACCCAATTACCTGAGCCATCCCGAAGACTTGCGCGTGGCAGCCGACGCGATCCGCCTGACCCGCCGCATCGTTCGCGCCCCCGCCCTGCAAGCGTTCAAACCGGTGGAATACCTGCCCGGCGACAGCTTGCAGAGCGAAGAGCAATTGCACGAAGCCGCCGCCCGGATCGGCACCACTATTTTCCACCCGGTGGGCACCTGCCGGATGGGCAACGACGCGGACGCAGTAGTCGACGCTGAGCTGCGCGTGCATGGCATCCCCGGCCTGCGCATCGCCGACGCCTCGATCATGCCGCGCATCACCTCGGGCAACACCTGCTCGCCGACATTGATGATCGCCGAGAAAGCCGCGCAACTGATACTCAAAACAACCGCAAGGAGTTTTGCCCCTGACGAAAAAGCACTGACCGCAGTCTCTTGAGCAAAGGAATAGCGGCACCCGCCCACAAGGCTGGCGTCGACAGTGGAACAACAAAAACAATCACTGTGAGGGATACCGATATGTCAGAACATGTTCAGCCCCTGGAAGCCGTCCGCAGCGCGGGCACCAGTCAGGAAACCCAGAAAGTCATCTTCGCCTCGTCCCTGGGGACGGTGTTCGAGTGGTACGACTTTTTCCTCTACGGCGCCCTCGCGGCGGTCATCAGCAAACAGTTCTTCGCCGGGGTCAACGACACCACGGCGTTCATCTTCGCGCTGATGGCCTTCGCCGCCGGCTTCATCGTGCGGCCGTTCGGTGCGCTGGTGTTCGGACGCTTGGGGGACATGATCGGGCGTAAATACACATTCCTCGCGACCATCGTCCTCATGGGCCTTGCAACCTTTTGCGTCGGTTTGCTGCCGACCTACGCGAGCATCGGCATCGCTGCGCCGATCATCCTCGTGGTGCTGCGCATGCTTCAAGGTCTGGCGCTGGGTGGTGAGTACGGCGGCGCTGCCACTTACGTCGCCGAACACGCACCGATCGGCAAACGCGGCTTCCACACCAGCTGGATTCAATCCACCGCCACCCTTGGCTTGCTGCTGTCGCTGCTGGTGGTGCTCGGTTGCCGTTATTTCACCGGCGACCAGTTTGAAGTCTGGGGCTGGCGCATCCCGTTTCTGTTTTCGATCGTGCTGTTGGGCATTTCCACCTGGATTCGCCTGAGCCTGCACGAGTCGCCTGCGTTCGTGAAAATGAAAGAGGAAGGCAAACTCTGCAAGTCGCCGCTGCGCGACTCCTTCGGCAAATGGGAAAACCTTAAAGTGGTGCTGATCGCCCTGTTCAGCATCAACGCCGGGCAAGCGGTGACCTTCTATGCCGCGCAGTTCTACGTGCTGTTCTTTCTCACACAGTTCCTGAAAATGGACCCGGCCCTGGCCAACAGTCTGCTGATTGTCAGCGTGATCATTGGCGCGCCGTTCTTCATCTTTTTTGGCTGGCTGTCGGACAAGGTCGGACGCAAACCGGTGCTGATGATCGGCCTGCTGCTGGCGACTGCACTGTACTTTCCGATCTTCAAGTCCATCGCCCACTACGCCAACCCGGCCATCGACCAGGCCAGCCGTCAGGCACCGATCACCGTACTGGCCGACCCGGCCACCTGCACCTTCCAGTTCGACCCGGTGGGCAAGGCGAAATTTGATAGCCCGTGCGACAAGGTCAAAACCTTCCTGGTCAAACAGGGCCTGCCGTACAACAGCGAAGCGGCCCCGACCGGCAGCGGTGTGCAGGTGAGCGTCGGTGACGTGAAGCTCGACGGCTTTGACGAAGCGGCCCTGCGTGGCGCAGTGACCCTGGCCGGGTATCCGTCAAAAGCCGACATCCAGCTGATCAATAAACCGATGATCGTGGTGTTGATCGTCGCGCTGATCATCATCTCCGCCATGTGCTACGGCCCGCTGGCGGCGCTGATGGTCGAACTGTTCCCGACCCGCATCCGCTACACCTCGATGTCCCTGCCCTATCACATCGGCAACGGCTGGTTTGGTGGTTTCCTGCCAACGGTGTCGTTTGCCCTGGTGGTGTACACCGGGGATATTTTCTACGGGCTGTGGTACCCGGTGGTGATTACCGGGGTGAGCCTGGTGGTGGGGATGATGTGTTTGCGCGAGACGAAGAACGTGGACCTTGATAAAAACTGAGCGCTAACGGGAGGTTAGTTTGTGGCGAGGGTGCAAGCCCCCTCGCCACAAAATGTTTTCTGCACATCAGGTCTTGAGCACCTCAAACGTCACTTCGTCAGGATAGAACGCCACATACCCGCCAATCTGCGCAACCGACACCTTGGGGTGCTCATAACTCCATACCGCGTTGGCACTTTCATGCCCGGGGATCTGCAGGCTGTAATAGCTGGCATCGCCCTTGTACGGGCAATAGCTGGTGTGGTCGGTGCGGGCGAAATACTGTTCGGCGATGTCCTCCCGCGGGATGTAGTAGACCGGAGGATAATTGGTCTCATGCATGACCAGCGCCCGAGTGGACGACGCCACTTGAATGCCATGGAACTTCACCACCACGCAGCCGGGTTGGGGGACGATGGAGATGGGACTACCGGCACCTGGGACTTTCATGAAGTAGGTTCCTCTGTTGCTGTTGTGCGGTTTCCGCGCCCCAACAGGTATACCCCATGTTCTGGTATCGCGAGTACTTCGCAGCCGAACGGAGCGTGCTTCAGTCGCTGGATTGACCGCTGTCATCAAACGCAACAGCTCAAGCTGTACATCCATACAGATAAAGATTGCTCCATCGCTCATCACCCGCCATTCTGTGCACCTCTCGAACCCTGATCGGCGATGGTGGTTATGCGGCTGTACCTCTGTGAAAAACCTTCCCAGGCCAAAGACATCGCGGCCGTGCTCGGCGCCAGGCGTCGGGGCGACGGCTGCTGGCTGGGAACGGACGTCACGGTGACCTGGTGCATCGGCCACCTGCTGGAAACCGCTCCACCAGATGCCTACGACGCGCGCTACAAGCGTTGGGTGCTGGCGGATCTACCGATCATTCCCGAAAAATGGAAAATGACCGTCAAGCCGCGCACGGCCAGCCAGTACAAGGCAGTCAAACGCCTGCTCGGCGAGGCCAGTGAACTGGTGATTGCCACCGACGCCGACCGTGAGGGCGAGATGATCGCCCGGGAATTGGTGGAGCATTGCCGTTATCGCGGGCCGATCCAGCGGCTGTGGTTGTCGGCACTGGACGATGCGTCGATTCGCAAGGCATTGGCGGCGCTCAAGCCGGGGGCCGAGACGTTCAGCCTCTATCATTCGGCGTTGGGGCGCTCCCGGGCCGACTGGTTGATCGGGATGAACATGAGTCGGTTGTTCACCCTGCTGGGGCGTCAGTCCGGCTATCAGGGCGTGTTGCCGGTCGGTCGGGTACAGACGCCGACCTTGCGCCTGGTGGTGGACCGCGACCGCAGCATTGCCGATTTCGTCCCGGTGGCCTACTGGGCCATCGACGTGCAACTGCTGCACGATGGCACGGCATTCATGGCCCAATGGCGTGCAGCATCGGACGCCTGCGACGATCAGGATCGCTGCCTGAATCAGGCGCTGGCCCGGCAGGCGGCTGCGGCCATTGGCAACGCGGCGAGCGCTCGGGTGATCAAGCTGCGTACCGAGCGCATGCGCGAAGTCGCGCCGCTGCCGTTCGACCTGGGCACCTTGCAGGAAGTCTGCTCGAAAAAACTCGGGCTCGGCGCCCAGGAAACCCTCGATATCGCCCAGGCCCTGTATGAAACCCACAAAGTCATCACCTACCCGCGCAGCGACTGCGGCTACCTGCCCCTGAGTCAGCATAGCGAAGCGCCGGGTATTCTGGCGGCGCTCCGGCAAGCCGACCCGGCGCTGAACGCCTTGCACGATTATCTGGAGCCGCAACGCCGCTCGCGAGCCTGGAACGATGCCAAGGTCAGCGCACACCACGGCATCATTCCGACCGCCGCGGCGAAGAACCTCGACCGACTGGCGGGCAAGCAACGGGCGGTCTACACCCTGATTCGTGCGCGTTACCTGGCGCAGTTCCTGCCCAACCACGAATACGACCGGACCCAGGCCGACTTCGACTGTGCCGGTGAGGCCTTGCGCGCCGTGGGCAAGCAGATTGTCGAGCCCGGCTGGAAACGCGCCCTGCCCGAAGCCCTCGCGCCTGCCAAGGGCCGCGAAGCACCGGCACCGCAAACACTGCCGACACTGGCCGAAGGGCGTGACTGCGCGGTGGCCGACGTGAAACTCAAGGACCTCTGGACCCAACCGCCCAAGCCATTCACCGAAGGCGATCTGATCAAGGCGATGAAAAACGTCGCCAAACTGGTGGAAGATCCGCTGCTCAAGCAAAAGCTCAAGGACACCACCGGCATCGGCACCGAAGCCACACGCGCCTCGATCATCCAGGGCCTGCTGGATCGCGGTTATCTGATCAAGAACGGCAAGGCCCTGGCCGCGACGCCGGCGGCTTTCAGCCTGATCGATGCGGTGCCGCGAGCGATTGCCGACCCCGGCACCACGGCAATCTGGGAACAGGCGCTGGACATGGTGCAGAGCGGTGAAATGAGCCTGGAAGAATTCGTCACCAAACAGGCCGCGTGGATGAGCAAGCAAGTGGCACGCTGCGCCGGCCTGAACCTGACCATCAGCGGGCCGGCAAGCCCGGCCGGGCGTAGCGCCACACCGTGGAAGAACAAACGCAAACCCGCCAAACGCAAGCCTTCGACTGGAACCAAGCGCGCGGCGAAACCGGCGGGCAAGGTTTGAGGGCAGCGAATCGAAATGGTCTAGTGTTCTTCAATGTCAGTTAAGACACCGAAGGTACGACCATGGCGACAATCAGGAGCCAGCCCTCGATAGAACTGCACGCCGCCCAGCGCGACGAACTGGAAACCATCGAAAACCTGATGCAGTTCTACGTGTACGATTTCAGTGAATGGCTGCCTCTGAAGCTCGGGGAGCATGGTTTCTTCAACATCCAGCCCAAACTGGACTACTGGCGCAACCCGGCAACCCGGCCTTTTCTGATCAAGGTCGACGGCGAGCTGGCGGGGTTCGTGACCGTGGATGACGAAACCCATATCGTCGGCGCCGAGTACAACATCGGCTACTTTTTTGTCAGTCGACGCTTTCGTGGCCAAGGTGTCGCGAAGTTTGTCGTCTCTGCCCTCTTGAGCCGGTTCCCCGGTCAATGGCAGATTTTCCACATCGATGCCAACCAGCCTGCGCGGCTGTTCTGGGCCAGGGTGATGCCCGATCTCACGGGCGGAGCGTTCACCGTGCATCAACTGCCGATTGACGGTTATCCATGCACCGTTTACCGCTTTGAAAGATCGCAGCCTTCGGCAACACCTCCGGGGCCCGGGTAAGCGCTGCCGAAGACTCCAAGCGCTGGCCACGCTGACTTTCTAATTCCAAAACCACTTTGTCCGACAATATGTAGTGAACAAAAATAATCACTACAAAACCGTTGACGCCTCCGATTTGCCCTTGCATGATGCAGACGTCTCCCCGATCGGGAGTACAGGCAACACGTTTGAGCAAGTTCGTCTGACCGCCGAGCTGTTTTTCCCGGATACACGCTGCCCACAAGGCAGATTGAAGAAGCTGACCTGGCCTGAACGTCCAGTACAAGGGCGAGAAGCGCTGGCGATCAATCCTCATGAAGCTTGTGGCCGACCCTGAAAACGTCGGCAGTGGCCTCCAGGTTTTCGCTGCTTCTCTTCGTTGTGACGCTATTGCGTAGCAGTTATTCAACACGACTACATGCAACAGACGCGTAACCCCGTCGTATTGACGGTCGACCGCTGACGTCCTGGTTTCGGTGCCAGGGATCAACTAACCGATGGGCTACCTGTATTAGCGAATCAACTTTGAAAGATCACCAAATGGTCAAGGGGCTTACTATGAATCTGAACAATCAACCTACTATCGATGAACTGGCTCGCTTGTTCGCTGCGCAAAAAGACAGCCAAGACAGCCATATTCTGTGGATCAGCAAATCGGGCCAGGTCCATATCGACTGCCTGTCGCCCCATGCCCACGAAGAAGAGTTCGACAAGAACAACCAGAACCTGCTGGCCCGTCTGAAGATGTACCGTCGCGGCCAGGGCTATGTCGGCAAGAAAGCCGCGGCCGACAAGGACTTCATCGGCAACGTGCTGCAAACGCTGAAGCAGGCCTGGGCCTCGATGCAGAACCAGAATGAAGTTCGGGTGATTGATCGGTTGTACTGATCTCCCCCAAATACAAGAAGGCCCCGCTCGGTTATCGAGCGGGGCCTTTTTTGTCTTTTGCGTCTGCACCTCTAACTTCGCACCGGGTCAAAAGAACAGAGCTATGGTTAACAGTGCGCTGGACATCGGTTTATCCGCTGGAGGTCTGCGATGAAAACAACCCTGACATTCATGCTACTGGCATTGGCGAGTGCAGCTTATGGGAACAGTGTTCCCGGCGTTCCCGCCTTCGATGTGGACTGCCCCGGGAAAATCATGGTCCACGCCGACCAGGATGGTCCGGTGATGATCAACAGCAAAGAAGCCCAGACCAAAATGATCAATGATCGCCTTTTCGAGGCCAAGGGGCCGGATGTGACGATCTCGATCAGCATCGCGGATGACGATACGGTAGCCGTGACCTATACCAGCAAGAAAGGCGGCAATGGCATCTGCCAGTCGGTGGATGATTGATTCACACGCTGGTGCTGCCGGCCATCACCAGGTTCGCGAACGCCACAGACGCGGCACTGTGATAGTTGTTCTTCCTGCGCAGCAATGCCGCGTCGCGCCGGGGTACCTCGCCCTGTAATTCAATCCGGCACAATGCCCGTTCCGCCGTGGCGATGGGCTCCGGGAGGATGGTGGCCATCGGCGTGTGGCGAATGACCTCCAGCAACGTACTCACCGAATTCACCTCGATCGCCACCTTGGGCGTGATGCTCTGTTGCCGAAAATACTCGTCGACTGAGGATCGGGTGATGAAGTCCGGCGTCAGCAACGCGAATTCCAATTGCGCCATCTCCTTGGGCGATAGCGGGATCTGCCGTTCGTACAACGGATGACAGTGCCCGACCACCACCCCCAGAGTCTCGACAAACGCCGGCACGCACTCGATATCCGGGCTCCTCACCGGGGTGAAGGCAATGGCAATGTCCAGCGAGTCATCAAGCAACCCCGCCTCGATGTCATCCATCGACAACTCGAAAATCTGCAGATGGATGTTCGGAAACTTCGCCGCGTAATCGCGCACCAGCGGCCCCACCAGATACGCCATGAACGTTGGCGTCATGGCCAGTCGCAAGGTGCCGCGAGACAAGTCCTTCACGTCATGCAGCGCGCGTTTACCCGCTTCCAGTTCCACCAGCACCCGCCGGGCGCATTCGATATAGGCCTGCCCCGCGTCGGTCGCTCTGACCGTGCGCGAGGTGCGGTCGAACAGGCTGACACCCAGGGTTTCCTCCAGTTGCCGGATCTGCTGGGACAGTGTCGGTTGGGAGACGTGCAACGCCTCCGCGGCGCGGGTGAAGCCGCCGTGGTCGGCGACCGCCAGCAGGTAGCGTAAATGTCGGAGCAGCATGGGATTTATCATCTATAGGCAGTACTTATGCAAAACATTGTATATCGATCTTGGACGCTATGAATCAATCAACCGAAGATGGCTCCACTTTCCAGCCACAACCGATAGGAGTCACACCATGCAACAGTCCCACGCTTACCAGGACACTAGTCTGGCCCTGACCACTTCGATCCTCGATGCCAAGGCGCGCAAGAATCTGTCCTGGCAGGATCTGACCGACGGCACCGGCCTGGGTCTGGCCTACGTCACCGCCGCCCTGCTCGGCCAACATCCACTGCCGGAAGCCGCCGCCAGAGTGATCGGCGAAAAACTCGAGCTGGACGCCGACTCCGTGGCCCGCCTGCAAATCATCCCGCTGCGCGGCAGCCTGTCGGGTGTTCCGACCGACCCGACCATCTACCGCTTCTACGAAATGATCCAGATCTACGGCACCACGCTCAAAGCCCTGGTTCACGAGCAGTTCGGCGACGGCATCATCAGCGCGATCAACTTCAAGCTGGACCTGAAAAAGGTCGAAGACCCGGAAGGCGGCTCCCGCGCCGTGATTACCCTGGACGGCAAGTTCCTGCCGCTGCGTCCGTTCTAAGTAACTGGCCACCTTTAGCAAGCGATACCCCGTAGCAGCTGCCGAGCCTGCGAGGCTGCGTTCGGCTGCGAAGCAGTCGCGAAATCAAACAGCGCGGTCTTTCAGGTAACCGCGTGCACCGTGTTAACGACGGCTCCGCCGCCGAACGCAGCCTCGCAGGCTCGGCAGCTGCTACGCCCCCTCATTCATTGCAAGGAAGTCCGCCATGAAAGCGCTCATCGAAGGTTTATTGAAGTTTCAGAAAGAAGCGTTTCCGCAACGTACCGACCTGTTCAAACACCTGGCCACCACCCAGCATCCCGGCACCTTGTTCATCACCTGTTCCGACAGCCGCGTGGTACCGGAGCTGCTGACCCAGCAAGAACCCGGCGAACTGTTCGTGGTGCGCAACGCCGGCAATATCGTGCCCTCTTACAGCCCGCATCCGGGCGGCGTGTCGGCCACGGTGGAATATGCGGTCGCGGTATTGGGCGTGACGGACATCGTGATCTGCGGGCATTCGGACTGTGGCGCCATGACCGCCATTGCCCAGTGCAAATGCATGGATCACCTGCCCGCCGTCAGCGGCTGGTTGCAGCACGCCGAGTCGGCCAAGGTGATCAACGAATCCCGCCCTCATGCCAGCGACGCGGCCAAGGTCAGTTCGATGGTGCGGGAAAACGTCATCGCCCAACTGGCGAATATCCAAACCCACCCGAGCGTGCGCCTGGCCCTGGAAAAAGGCCTGTTGAACCTGCATGGCTGGGTCTATGACATCGAAACCGGCTCGGTCGATGCCCTGGATGCCGGCAGTCACAGCTTCGTGTCGCTGGCCGAACACCCCGGCACTTGCGCCGTGCACGGCAAAACAGTCGAAGCCGCCTGAAGGTGTCGACCGCACAAGCTGCACCAGGCTTGGCGCAGCGTTACAAAGTGGACAGGCGCGCTACTGCGCCCGTCCTCGTTTCCCGGCCGGGAATGTGCCACTCACACGATCGCCCCTGTTATTTGTCGTCCGTCTTGGCTGACGATTGTGGCCGACGTTCAGGTGTGTCTTCAGCGTTGGGCGCTTCTGGAAAACTGCCTGGCGTGAACACATGAGTGAGCAATTCGCTGGCATCGATGTTGACGACACCAGGAACCGAACGGGCCAGAGCAACAGCGTGCTCACACTGTCTATGGGTATTGACGCGACCGCTCAATGCCACCGCACCCGCATGGGTTTTGACATGGACATTCAGGCCAAGAGTGGTATCGGCCAATGCCAGGGCCGACTTTACCCGGGTGGTAATCCACGTGTCGTGAACGACCGTTTCCAGACCATGGGAGTAATGTTGGAAGTCATGAAGTTTCATGGCGCAATCCTCTCACACGTAATCAGATGCGCTGTCCGTCCCCGCGCAGGCACGGACACACAATAAGTATAGTGCGTGCCGTTGCCTGCGGTCAGAGGGCTGTCCCTGATGCCGGTAAGTTAATAAGAGCGACGAAATTCCTGTGGGAGCGTGGCTTGCCCGCGAAGAGGGAGTGTCAGTCAACATTGATGTCGCCTGACACACCGCTTTCGCGGGCAAGCCACGCTCCCACAGGTTTGCGCGTCTCAGCGTTTGACCGACAGACTCGTCTGGGTCATGCGGCTGCGGATCGTGAACACGCCATCACCCGAGAGAATCGCGCTGCGCGCAAACAGGCGACCGCTCTCCCAGTTCGAAAGCCCCAGTTCCGGCTTGTTCAGCGCGTACTGTCCGTCGACCCAGCGGGTGATCCCGTTGCCGACAAAAGGCGCGTTGACCGCGTTGTAGAAACGCGCCTGCGCCTGGGCATCTTCACTGATCAGCGACACGGTGAATTGCGGGCTGTAGCGGTTGAACAAGGCAATGGCCTGATCCAGATCGTCGACGATCTTCAGGCTGACTTCCGGGGTTTCTTCCCATTCCCACTCCCGGCCCAATTGGTCCTCGGGCAACGGTTCGGCCTGAGCTTCGGTCTGATAGCCTTCGGCGCGGTACACCTCGACGCTCGCGGTGCGCCAATCGCTCGGCAAATGCTGCTCGCTGCCCTCGACGATGTGCAGTTTGCAGCCTTGGCCCCGCGCGGTGCCGGCCTGTTGCAGTGCATCGAGAAACAGCGGCACCAGTTCGGCAGCTCGGTCGCGGTGGATCAGGCAAACGTTCAGGGTGTTGCAGACTTTGCGGTCCAGAGAGTTGCGCACCACGGCGGCGAAGCGCTGGGCATCGGCGTCTTTGTTCGCGATCAGCCAGGCGCCACCGGTGCCGTGCAGGCTGACGGCGGTGCCGGCCTGTTGCGCGATGCTGCCCAACTGGCTGACCGCACGCCCCGAACCACGGGCCACGGCCAGCGACAGGCGCCGGTCGGCGAACATTGCCCAGCCAGCCGCGTGGTTGACGCTTTCGACCAGCGACACTGCACCGCTCGGCAACCCGGCATCGGCCAGTGCCGGATTCAACGCATGGGTGACGATGGCCTGGGCGGTGCCCAACGCGTCGCTGCCAATGCGCAGCACCGCAGTGTTACCGGTGCGCAATACACCGGCGGCGTCGGCGAAGACATTCGGCCGACCTTCGAACACAAAAGCGACGATACCCAGCGGCGAAACCACCTGCTCGACTTTCCAGCCCTCGTGCTCGACGCAGCTCACGACTTGACCGCGGGTGGCCGGTGCATCGCGCCAGGCCCGCAGGCCTGCGATCATGTCGCGGCGCATGCGCTCATCGGCCAGCAATCGCGTGGTGGAACGCCCGCGCGCCTTGGCCCGCTCGATGTCGGACAGGTTGGCGGCTGCAATCAAGGCCCAGCATTCCGGGGTTTCCAGGCGTTGCGCGAAGCGATCGAAGAACTCGCTGATGGCGTGATCCGAAACGCTGGACATTGCGGCAAACGCCGCCTCGGCGCGCTCGATGGCGACCGTCGCCGCCTGCTGATCCGCCACCGGGATCAGCAACAACTCGCCGCTGACCTGCTCCACCAGCAGATGGTCGCCGGGCTGAAAGCGCGCCGCCAGTTCGGGGCTGACGACAGTGACACGATTACCGGCAAATGGGATCGGCGTGCCAGCGACTAGACGTTCGAGCGCAAGAGACATGAAGCGGTTTCACCATGCAGGGGGCGGTCGGAAAATGTATAGCAAATTTCCCGCAGCGTCATGCCCACACCGCTCTAGAACACCGACCAACCAATCCGCTGACTCAACAACTCCAGCGCCGCCATGCCCGCGAGCGAGTTACCGGCGGCGTTCAATTCCGGGGACCAGACGCACACCGTGAATTGCCCCGGCACCACCGCGACGATGCCCCCGCCCACGCCGCTCTTGCCCGGCAGACCGACGCGATAGGCAAAGTTGCCCGCTTCGTCGTACAGCCCGCTGGTGGCCATGATCGAGTTGACTTGTTGGGTCTGGCGGGCGCTGAGGATCTGTGCGCCGCTGTGTTTGCAGAAACCGTCGTTGGCCAGGAAGCAGAACGCCCGGGCCAGGTCCACGCAACTCATGCGCAGCGCGCAATGGCTGAAGTAGCTGCGCAGCACCGCCTCGACATCGTTATGGAAGTTGCCGAACGACTGCATCAGATACGCCATGGCCGCGTTACGCGCGCGGTGCTGGTATTCGGATTCGGCGACCTTGCCGTCCACCATGATGTTCGGGTTGCCGGACAAGCGCCGGACAAAATCGCGCATCGACAATGCCGGCGCGGCAAAGCGCGATTGATTGATGTCGCAGATCACCAGCGCACCGGCGTTGATGAAGGGATTGCGCGGGCGCCCGCGCTCGAATTCCAGCTGCACCAGTGAGTTGAACGGCTGGCCGGACGGCTCGTGGCCCAGGCGTTCCCAAATCGCTTCGCCGGAGTGTTCGATGGCCTGCACCAGGCTGAACACCTTGGAAATACTCTGCACCGAGAACGGCGTGTCGGCGTCCCCCGCGCAAAACAACTCGCCATCATTGCCATACACGGCAATGCCCAATTGATTGCCCGGTACCTCGCCGAGGGCGGGAATGTAGTCAGCCACTTTGCCCTGACCGATCAACGGTCGGACTGCGTCAAGGATCTCGTTCAACAGCGCTTGCATGCCGGGTTCCGAAGTCTCGCCCCATGGGATTGCGGGGACACTGTCGCTAGACGCCGCTGGGCGGCGCTGAATCACAGTTTTGTATGGGAATGTATCTTTCACCGCCCGGGATACACCAACTTGCACCGGGGGGCCTTTCAGACATATCGCCAATACAGCTGATTGCAACACTTCTGTCGTCCGCTGACCACCGGCAAACCGGGTCGGCCCTTGCTCAGGAGTGTTGTCATGATGACCCAAGTCCCCCGTTACCATGGCTGGTCGCTGTTTGGCCTGCTGGCCATGCTGGTGCTGTTGATGACCGGCCTGATTCTGCTGCTCAACCCCGATCTGGTGGAAGCCACCCGCAGCGCCATTCGCGCCACCGCACGCACTTCGTTTGCGCTGTTTCTCGCCGCGTTCACTGCATCGGCCCTGGCGGTGCTGGTGCCCTCGCCTTTCAGCCGCTCGCTGGTGCGCGAGCGACGCTTCATCGGCCTGGCCTTCGCGTTTTCCCATCTGGTCCACGCCATCCTGATCTACAGCTACGGCCAACTGAACCCCGAATTCTGGCCCGGCCGCACCACGGTCGGCAATATTCCGGGTTCGGTCGGTTACCTGTTCATTCTGTTGATGGCATTGACCTCATTCAAAACCACGGCGCGCCTGATCGGCCCCAAAGCCTGGAAAACCCTGCATACCAGCGGTATGTGGGTGATCGCGGCGGTGTTCACCTTTTCCAACTTCAAACGCATCCCCCTGAGCGCCTGGTACGTCCTGCCGTTCGGCCTGATGTTTTCAGCGATTGTCATTCGGCTGCTGGGCAAGGTTGCGCAGAAGTACAAACGGTCCGCCAGAAACACGCTATTGACCGAATAAAACCTCAACAACACCACCAATCCCCAGTGGGATCGGACTTTTGTGGCGAGGGGGCTTGCCCCCGTTGGGTTGCGAAGCAGCCCCAAAATCTCTGATGCATCAAAGATCTTGTGAGTGCTACGCACTCAAACGGGGGCAAGCCCCCTCGCCACAGTCCGCTCCCACAATGAATCCCTCGGAGATCAAACCCATGAACACTTCCCTTTCATCAGCCGTCAAAGGCCTGCACCTGAACCTCGAGCGCGTCGGCAACTGGATCGCGCCCCTCACCCTGCGGCTGTTTCTGGCCTGGGAGTTTTTCGAGTCTGGCCTGGAAAAATGGAACGGCCAGAACTGGTTCGCCGACATCCAGGACCGCTTCCCGTTTCCCTTCAACCACGTTCCAGCCACGCTGAACTGGGAACTGGCGATGTGGGCCGAGCTGATCTGCGCCCTCACCTTGCTGGCAGGCCTCGGGACACGGCTCTCGGCGATTATTCTAGTGGTGGTCACAGTCGTCGCGACCGCTGCCGTCCACTGGCCGGCCGATTGGTCTACATTGAGTGAACTTGCCCAGGGTTATGCCATCAGCAACAAGGGCCACGGTAACTTCAAACTGCCGTTGATCTACCTCGTAGCCCTCATGCCGTTGTTGTTCTCGGGGGCCGGCAAACTCAGCATGGACGCGTTGTTGGCTCGACTCTTCTGGCGGCACAGTCACCGCTGATACGCCAGCGTCTCGATACTCCCATCCAACTTGTGTAAAGGAGCCATCATGAGCGTAACCAGCCAATGGATCGAAATCAGCAGCCCCGAAGGCACCTTCGGCGCTTACCTGGCCATCCCCCACACCCGTAAAGGGCCGGGGATCGTGCTGATTCAGGAAATCTTCGGGGTCAACGAGCACATCCGCTCGGTCGCCGAGCAATACGCCGCCGATGGCTATCTGGTCATAGCGCCGGATCTGTTCTGGCGCCACGGCCACCGTATCGAACTGGGCTACGACGAAGCCGGCTGGAAACGCGCCGTCGAATTGATGAACGCCACCGACCGCTATAAAGCACAGGCTGACATCAAACTGGCCATCGATACCCTGAAGACGCATACCGGGCTCGACGGCAGGATCGCCTCCATCGGTTACTGCTTCGGCGGCATGCTGTCGTACAACACCGCAGCCAACGGTTTCGTCGACGTGGCGATCGCCTATTACGGCGGTGGCATTCAGAACCAGCTGGATCGAGCCAGTGAAATCAAAGTGCCGCTGCTGATGCACTTCGGCGAACAGGACAGCCATATCCCCATCGACGCCGTGAAGCAAATCGCCGAGCGTTTCGAGTTCAACGACGACGTCGATATCGAGGTCTATCCAGGGGCCGAACATGGCTTCAACTGCTCGCACCGCGACAGCTACAACCAACGGGCTGCGGCCGAGGCGCATGGCAATACGTTGATCTTCTTGAGTCAGAATCTTTAAGGGCTGATCGCCGACATCAACAATCGGTTAGCATTCAACCCCGGAAACCAGCATGGACAACCTCGCAAAACCCAGACCAGCCTCACTGCGTATCCCCTCCACGGTCTGGGCCCTGGGTTTCGTCAGCCTGTTCATGGATCTGTCTTCCGAGCTGGTGCATAGCCTGCTGCCGGTGTTTCTGGTCACCACCTTGGGCGCCAGCGCCTTGACCGTCGGGGTGATCGAAGGCATCGCCGAGGCGACGGCGATGGTGGTCAAGATATTCTCCGGCGCCATCAGCGACTTTATCGGCCGGCGTAAAGGCCTGCTGTTGATGGGCTACGGTCTGGCGGCGTTGTCGAAGCCGCTGTTTCCCCTCGCGCACTCGGTTGATGTGGTATTTACCGCACGCTTTCTGGATCGCATCGGCAAAGGCATTCGTGGCGCGCCGCGCGATGCGCTGGTCGCCGATGTCGCCCCCGCCGAAATCCGTGGTGCCTGCTTCGGCTTGCGCCAGTCGATGGACACCGTGGGGGCGATTCTGGGGCCGGTTCTGGCGATCGTGCTGATGCTCTGGCTCGGGCAGATCCATCTGGTGTTGTGGTTTGCGGTGATCCCGGCGGTGATATCGGTGGCGCTGATTGTCGGTGGCGTCAAAGAACCGACCGATGTCGCCGGGAAACACACCTTTCGCTCGCCTATCCACTGGAAGGTTCTGCGGGAGTTTTCCCGTGGTTACTGGTGGGTGGTGATTGTTGGCGGGCTCTTCACGCTGGCCCGTTTCAGCGAGGCCTTTCTGGTCTTGAAAGCGCAGCAGACAGGTCTGACGGCCACTTGGGTGCCGATGGTGATGGTGGTCATGTCGCTGCTGTATGCGGTGTCTGCCTACCCTGCCGGCTGGCTGTCCGACCGGATCAGCCGCACCAAGTTGCTGTGTGTCGGCATGGGGCTGCTGATCCTGGCGGACCTGCTGCTGGCGCAAGCGGATTCAATCATGACCATGATGGCGGGCGTGGCCTTGTGGGGTCTGCACATGGGTTTCAGCCAGGGCATTCTCGCGACGCTGATCGCCGACACCGCACCCGAACATCTCAGGGGCACGGCGTTCGGCCTGTTCAATCTGATCAGCGGCGTGTGCCTGTTGATCGCCAGCGTACTGGCTGGCGCGCTATGGGAAACCTCGGGTTCCGCCAGCACTTTCATCGCCGGGGCGGTGCTGGCGGCTGCGGCGCTGTTGTTGCTTGTGCTGCGCAAGTCCTAGTCCGCGATAGCGGCGAACCCGCGTTGCAAATCCTCAATCAACGCGTCCACATCTTCCAGGCCAATGTGCAACCGCAGCACCGGGTTCAATGCGCGATCTGCCGCACTATTGCGATCCTGGGTGTCGGCGACGGTGATCAGGCTTTCATAGCCACCCCAGGACGCGCCCAGACCAAACACCTGCAACGCATCGATGAAGCGCTCTACGTACGTGGCGTCGGCATCGCGCAGTTCGAAGGACAGCAGTCCGTTACTGCCCGTGAAGTCCCGCCGCCACAGTACATGATGGGGATGATCGGCCAGCGCCGGATGGAACACCCGTTTCACCTGCGGTTGCGCTTGTAGCCAATGAGCGATTTCCAGGGCCTGGCGTTCGTGCACCTCCAGGCGTGGCGCCAGGGTTCGGGCGCCGCGCAGCACCAGCCAGGCGTCGTCGGGGCTGACGGCGATGCCAAAGGTGTCGCTCATGGACGCCAGCGGCTGCCAGACTTCTTGCCGGGTACAGACGCTGCCCATGACCACATCGCTGTGGCCGCACAGGTACTTGGTCAACGCCATGATCGAGATGTCCGCGCCCAGCGTCAGCGGCCGGTACAGGTAGCCCGAGCCCCAGGTGTTATCGACGGCCAGCAGAATGCCTCGTGGTTTGCACAGCGCGGCGATGGCCGGCAGGTCGCTGAGTTCATACAGCAGCGAGCCGGGCACTTCGGTGTAGACCATTTTGGTGTTGGCTTGCAGTTGCGCTTGCAGGCCGTTGCCGTCAGGCGCGAAGTAGCTGACCTGGATACCGAACGGCTCAAGCAGTTCGCGGGCCAGACGCCGCACGGGCGCATACACCGCGTCGGTGATCAGCACATGATCGCCGGGCCGCAGGTAGGCCAGGAACGTCTGCGCCACCGCCGCCAGCCCGGTGCCAAACAAGCGGGTGCGATAACCGCCTTCCAGTTCCGTCACCAGGTCTTCCAAGGCAAAAGCGGTCGGATTGCCCCGGGCGCCATAGCTCAACACCCGCTCCCGGTCACGGCGAGCACGGGCATCGCGCATCTGCGCCAGGTTGTCGAACAGCACCGTGCTCAAACGAGTGACGGGCACGTTGACACCTCGACTGCCACTGCCCTTTTCGGTACGCGCCGCCTGCACCAGACGGGTACGCACCCGCGCATCACGAGTCGCTTGAGACGGCGCGCGCAGCGGTTTCAGGCTGGCGATTTCGTCTGCGCTCATTTGCGCCAACAGGCCGATTTCCCAGGCCAGGTACTGACGCGCCGCGTCCTTGTTACCGGCGTGGCGATCATGGGTAAAGAACAGAAAATCGATGCACTGCTGATCCGGCGGCGTGTTGGCATCCTCTTGCAACGCAAAACCCGCCTCGCGCCAGGCGTCGACACCGCCGCTCAACAACCGGGTTTGCGCACGTTGAACATCCGGCAATTCCAGCGCCGCGAAAGCGGCCAGTTGCGGGTCATCGGCCAGCAACACCAGAGCTCGCTGTTCACCGGCCACTTCACTTGCCAGCAACGAACGGATCGACCAGCGCGAACCGGCGATATGACCTTTGCGGAAGGTCATGCTCGGACGCAGGTCAATCAATGCTACCGCGTCATCCTTCAACTCATCGGCCAAGGCTTGTGCCGTGATGACCGGCAACGCTTCGTGTGCGGGCGTCTCATGCGTCGGTAACGCCAGACCGCTGCTCACCCCACCCTCCAGCACATAAGCTTCATGCCCCAACTGCCGCAGCCAACTGGCGACGATCGGCGCCCGTATACCATCGCTGTCGATCAGCACGAGCCGCGCCTGACGCACGCCGATGTACAGGTCGGTAGACTGAATCAACTGCCCACCCGGCGTGTGTTGCGCACCCGACAGACTGCCGGCGACAAACTCCTCGGCAGTGCGCACATCGCACAGAAACAAACTGCGTGCGGCCTCCCCTGCCCACTGCTCGACCTGCGCCGCCGCAACGGTTTTTACCCCGGCCCGCTCGGCCAGTTGTGCCGCGGCGAGGCGTTGTTGCGGCAAGGTCTTCGATGACACCTCATCGGCATAGCGGCGGGTGCTGCCATGTTCCAGCCGGAAATCTTCCAGGTACCAGCCCTGCGTACCGTTTTCCAAGGCGTAGACCGGATTCTTCAATCCCAGATTGATCAGGGTCTGGGCGCCAATAATGCTGCGGGTTCGACCGGCACAATTGACCACGATCGGCGTGCTGTCGTCCGGCACCAGATCCTGTACGCGATAGCCCAGCTCGCCGTTCGGGCAGCAGACAGAACCGGGGATGGTCATCTTGCGGTATTCGTCGAACGGCCGACCGTCCAGCACCACCAGCGGCTCGCCCCGGGCTTGCCATTCAGCCAACTGCCTGGCGGTGACATGCGGCGTATCACTGGCTTCTTCCACCAACTCGCCAAAGGCTTTGGACGGCACATGCACACCCGCGAACAGTTGCAGGCCTGCCGCCTGCCAGGCATCGGCACCGCCGTCGAGAATATGCACGCGGCTGTACCCCAGCGCCTGCAAACGCCGAGCAGAACGCGCCGCGACGTCCCCGCCGTTCTGGTCATAAATCACTAGCCGCACCTGAGGATTCGGCGCCAGGCGTCGGACCTCCAGCTCCAGGCGACTGTAGGGCAGGTTCACCCCGTGAAACAGGTGGGCTTCGCCATATTGGCCATGCTCACGCACATCAAACAGGGCAATTTCCTGCCCGTCGAACAGCCATTGCTGCAGTTGCCCTGGGGTTACGGTCCGATTCATGCGTAGGCCTTGATCGACGGCGCCATTTGCGAGGCGTTGTAATTGAGAATGCGCCCGTCGGCCTCGACCCCGTACCGGCCATTGAGCGATTCCAGCGGCAAACCGTACAGGTGGAAATGCAGGGTCGGCTGCTCGCCTTCGACACGGATGCCATGCAGGTCTTCACCGAGAAACGAGATCGACGTGCCGGGTTGCACGATCACTTCCTTTTCCAGGTGCAACGTGGTGAACCCGGGCTCGCGGCCCTCATCATCACGGGTGTAGACGTAGTTGATTTCCTGGCCTTCGATGGCGCTGATGATCGCCCAGGTTTCGTGGTTGTGCGGGATCGTACTTTTACCCGGCAACAATGAGTTGAGGTACAACGTCGGCGTGTCGCCATCGTCGTTCAGACGGTAGCGGAACGCGGTGCTGCCCTGCCCCGGCACGGGCGCCGGGAACGCGTCGAAATTGAACAGATCGCGGCGCTCGGCCAGGGTTTCGAGCAAAGCGACGATCTCCGTCAACGCGGCACGGTCGACGCCATGCTGATGGATGACGCGGATTTTCTTGAGGAAATCCTCGATGACGGCGGCACGGTTATCGGTACTCATGAACAGACTCCTCGGTATTAGACGGACAGGCTGTAGCGGCTCAGGTTACTCAATAGATACGGATCGTTGGCGACACGGGGACGGCGTCCCGGATCGCCCAGGGCGTGACGCAGAAACTCCTGGGTCCGTTCGCTGGTGGGGTGCTGGAAGATCTGCTCGGCACTGCCGCGTTCGACAATCACGCCGTTTTCGGTGAAGTAGACGATGTCGCTGATCTCTTCGGCGAAGCGCATTTCGTGGGTCACCAGCACGCAGGTCATGCCCTCTTCGGTGAGTTCGCGAATCACCGTCAGCACCTCGCCAACGGTTTCCGGGTCGAGGGCCGAAGTCACCTCATCGAACAGAATCAGTTCCGGGCGCATGGCCAACGCCCGGGCAATCGCCACCCGCTGTTGCTGACCGCCGGAGAGTTGCCCTGGATAAGCATCGGCCTTGTGCTCCATGCGCACTTTGGCCAGCAAGGCGCGGGCGTCTTTCTCGGCCTCGGCGCGATTGCGCCCCAGCACTTTGCGCGGGGCGATCACCAGGTTCTCCAGCACCGACAAATGCGGAAACAGGTTGTACTGCTGGAACACAAACCCCACACGCTTGCGCAATTCGATACGCTGACTTTCCTGGGCCAGGGTGTGAACCTCGGTGGCGCCGACGCGGATGCTCCCGCGCTGGGGCTGCAACAGGCCGGTGATGCAGCGCAGGATCGTCGACTTGCCGGAGCCGGACGGGCCGATGATCGACACGGCCTGGCCGCGATGCACGTCGAGGTCGATGCCCTTGAGCACCGGGTTGCTGCCAAATGACAGGTGCAGGTCGCGCAGGCTGACCAAGGGCTCGGCGACGGTTTCAGTAGAAGGCATAACGTCGCTCCAGGCGTTGGGTGAGTCGGGAAATCGGGTAGCAGTAAGCAAAGAACAGCACCAGCAGGCTCAGGTAAATCACCACGGTGAAGCCAGTGAGGTTCACCGTGTTGCTGGCGATTTGCGCGGTGTCGATCACGTCATGCACGCCCACCAAAGACGCCAGTGCGGTGCCCATGGTGATCACCGCGTAGAGGTTCATCCACGGCGGCAACATGCGCTTGAAGCACTGCGGCAGGATGATCGAGCGGAAAATCTGCCCGCGAGTGAAGGCCAGGGATCGCGCCGCTTCCCACTGGGTACTGGGGATCGAGGCGACGGCACCACGGAAGATCTCCGCAACATTGGCGCTCGCCGGCAACGCCAGGCCAATCGTGACCTTGACCCAGTCCGGGAACGAAACATAAGTGCCGCCGATGTGGATCTCGAACGGGAACACATAGGTGGTGAAATAGATCAGCACCAGCCACGGCGCGTTGCGAAAAATCTGCACCCAGATCCGCGCCGGCAAGCGCAGCAGCCACAACGGCGACAATGCCAGGGCACCGACCAACAATCCCAGCAACGAGCCCAGCCCGATCGCCACCAGACTGATCAGAATGTTCTGGCCTAACCCGGCGACCAAGGCCGGCGACCATTGCAACAAAGCCTTGAGTACCGGACTGTGCGGCACGAAATACACCAACCAGAGCACGCTACCCACCAGCAGCAGCAACTTGCCGCCATGCCGACGCGGCCAGGCCAGCGGCGCAGTGACGGACGATTCAATGGCCATAGCCGGGCATCCTCAGGCGCGCTTCGAGCAGGCGTCCCACACAATTGACGGTAAAACTCAGCAGGCCGAAAAACATCAGGATCAGAATCATCAGCTCCAACACGTTATCGCTCTGGGTCCAGATCATGATCGCCGCGTAGGTGATGTCGCCGACGGCAATGGCCGAGGCGACAGCGGTCATTTTTACCAGGTCGATCAGGTTGTTGATCAGCGACGGCAAGGCGAAGCGCAAGGCCAGCGGCAGTTGCACATTCCACAACAACTGGCGGCTGCTGAACGCCAGCGAACTGGCCGCCTCCATTGTCACCGCCGGCACGGCTTCGATGCCGGCGCGCAAGGCTTCGGCATGAAACGCGCCTTTGTGCAGCGAAATCACGATCACCACCCAGGCGAACGGCGTCAGCGGGTTGGCCGCGCCGACGGCCTGGGTCAGCAGCATATTCAGCACCAGAAATGCGCAATACAGCTGCACCAGGGTCGGCGTGTTGCGGGTGACTTCGACAAACACCCGCGCAGGTTTTGCCAGCCAGGTTTTACCCGAGGTCAGCATCGCCGCCAAACCGACCCCCGCCAGCAGGCTGCCGACGATGGTGAACAGGCACAGCAGCACCGTGGTCAGCGCGCCCTGCTCCAGGGTTCCGCGCTGATAAGCGTCCAGCAGAAAGCCGTAGTTCAGGCCGAATCCGGCGGCCCAGTGGACGAACAGTTCCATCCGGTGATTCCTTGAGCGACCGCCGAGCTCTTCGACTGCCTGTTGAAAACGATAAGGTGAACCGCTCAGGCGCCGTTGGCCTGGAACTGTTTCTGCAACTCCACCAAGGCCGGTGACGCGGGGGTGATGCGGTTGCGAGTCTGGGCGTCGATCAGCCAGCCGCTGCGGTGCAGTTCCTTGACGATGGGGTCGAGCCGGGCCTGGGTGTCGCGTTCGCCAGGTCGGGTCCAGATCACCGAAGGGGCCGGGTTGAGTTCCGGACTCAGCGCGCGATAGCCCTGCCATTCGGCGTTGTCGGCAATCAGCGGATTGATCAGCGTGGCGTCATGCACTGCCGCGACGCAGTTGTTGCCACGCAGTGCGAGCAAGGATTCCGACGAGCTCTTGAACGCCTTGATCTCCACACCCAGCTCGGTGAGCGGCTTGATGTAGCTGCTGCCCTGGGAGGTGCAGACGGGCTGGCCTTTGAGGTCTTCCCAACGGGTGATCTTGCTGTCCTTGAGCAGCGCCGCGGTACCGCCGACACGGTAGAAAGGCGTTGGCACAAAACCGAGGATCTCACCGCGTTCGGCGGTCCATTCCATGTTGGCGATCAGCAAATCCACTTTGCCCTGCTGCAAAAACTGCACGCGGTTGGCGGGCAATACCGGCACCAGTTGCACCTCGGCGCCCAACTGCCGACCGAGTTCCTGAGCGAGGTCGACATTCAAGCCCCGTGGTTTCTGAGTACCCGGATCGATACTGCCGAAGGGGCCGCCGGACAGTACGACCCCCACCGTCAGCACATGCCGTTGCTGGATCTTGT
The DNA here is from genome assembly GCF_058798795.1 of Pseudomonas sp. GW822-FHT07A10. NCBI lineage: Bacteria > Pseudomonadati > Pseudomonadota > Gammaproteobacteria > Pseudomonadales > Pseudomonadaceae > Pseudomonas > Pseudomonas sp. GW822-FHT07A10. The sequence goes on along the minus strand of NZ_JBXAKV010000023.1, from coordinate 53,200 downwards.
CCAGCGTGGCATCAGCCTGAGCCCCGGCACTGGTAGCCAATGAGATCAAGGCGCCCAGCATTACAGGCAACCAGCGTTTTACAGGTGAGCGCTCAAGCAACATGGATTTCCCCTTATGGATGATCGGCGTTCCCCGACCTGATGAGGCGGCATCCTAGGTACAGTCCTGAAGTAACGGAAATTCAAATATCTAATATCGTTATAACTTGCTGTGTTTACTCCAAGTAACAACCTTCACAACGTCCGTAATTACTGACATTCTCGATCTAAACACTAAAACATCGCCAAAAACACATAAACAAATGTAATGTTTATGTTTGCAGCCTTGATATAAAAACAGCCCCGGAAATGGCCATGCCGACCTCACCTACCCTCGATCTCGAATTACTGCGCACCTTCATTGCCGTGGTCGATCACCACAGCTTCGCCGAGGCCGGCGCGCAACTGGCCCGCACGCAATCGTCGGTCACCCAGCACATGCAACGCCTGGAGCAACAAGTGGGGGTGAATCTGTTCGAGAAGCGCGGGCGTCAGAAGCAACTGACCGAAGCCGGCTTGCAGTTGTTGCGTCATGCGCGGCAGATGCTCTCGCTCAACGACGATGCGCTGAATTCCCTGCGCGAAAGCAACTTGAGCGGTGTGCTGCGGATCGGCTCGCCGCATGACATCGCCGACACCATCCTGCCGCCGATCCTCAGCCACATCGCCCGCTCGGCCCCGCGCTTGCGCCTGGAGATCGATGTCGGCCGCAGCCCGTTTCTGATGGATGACCTGCACCGGGGCAAAGTCGACATGGTGATCTCCACCCGCGAAGACCCGACGCTCGAAGGCTTCGCCTTGCGCACCTCGCCGGTGTGGTGGATTTGCTCGGCGCAGTACATCCATACGCCCGGTGAGCCTTTGCCGCTGATTCTGGTGGATGAGCCGAGCATCTATCGTCGCTACGCCCTGGAGGCGCTGGAGCGCGCCAACATTCCATGGCGCCAGGCGTACCTGGCGTCGAACCTGATCGGCATCAAGGCCGCGACGCGTGCCGGGCTGGGCGTCACGCCCAGAAGCATGGAAATGCTCGGCCCCGATATGCGCGTGCTCGGCGAAAACGATAGCCTGCCACGGCTGCCGGACGTGACCTACCACTTGTGGATTCGGCCCAACACCGTGAACCCGTTGGTGCGTCGGGCCTATGAGTTGATCAGGAACAGTCGGGGGCTTTGACGCGGCCACTAATAAGAACCAAAGAGCATTAATAAATACAAATTCAGTATTTATCGTTATAAAAATATCCGCGTACTCTCAGCTCATCCCGTCATTCATCACCACAGTGAAGTGCCCCATGAATCCGACTGACAACCTCATTGACTTCGCCAGCTACCGCAAACGCAAACAGGCTCAGCAACGGGCACGGGCCATGTGGGAAATGTACGCACGCAACGCCGGCCTGCAGGCTTTTCAGTGGGTCCAGGCTGCCCAATCGACCGAGACCCGTCACGCGTGAACGCGCAGCAACCCTCGCGTTTTCTGGTGAGCACGGACGAACCCGTGACGGACTTGAATAACCTCGAACAACTGGAAGAAGAGCCGATCTGCGAGCGGGTCGCGCAGAACCTGCAACGGCTGCGGGGCAAGCGTCATCTGTCCCTCGACGCTCTGGCCCGGCAATGCGGCGTGAGTCGGGCCATGCTGGCGCAGATCGAATCCGGACGCAGCGTGCCGTCGATCAAAGTGCTGTGCAAAATTGCCAAAGGCCTGAAGGTTTCGGTGGCGGCGTTTCTCGAGCACCGGGCTTTTGAAGGTGTGGCGGTGCTGTCGGCGAACCAGAGCAAACGCCTGGTCAGCGCCAGTGGCGCCTTCGTCAGCCGCGCACTGTTTCCGTTCGACGTGGCACGCCAATCGGAATTCTACGAACTGCGTTTGAGCCCGTTGGGCGAAGACCACTCCGAGGGGCATGGCCCCGGTGTGCAGGAAAACCTGGTGGTGTCACAGGGCGTATTGGAAATCAGCGTCAACGATGAACGCTACCTGCTGTCCACCGGCGACTCGATCCTGTTCTACGCCGACCAGCCCCACCGCTATCGTAACCCCGCCGACAGTGAGGCCGTGGCTTATCTGGTGGTGACCTACCCAGAACGCCTGGACTGAATTCCATCGCGCCGAACCGAGATCCCTTGTGGGATCTGTGGTGTCGCCAGAATGAAAAAGCCCCCGCAACCATCAGGTCGCGGGGGCTTTTAAATGTCTGCTGCCAAGGATCAGCAGGTGCAGCACATCATTGGCATGCCGTTGCAGCTCATCATCATCGGCATGCTGCAATCGTTCATCATTTTCATCATCAGGGCGCAGCAGCTTTTCATCATGTCCATGTTCATGCCAGCCATCGGCATGATTTTGCACATCATGCCGTCGGCCATCATGGTGCATTCCATCATGCACTTCATCGACGGCATCGGCATGCCCATCATTGGCATCATCATGTTCATCATTGGCATGGCCATGCTCGCCTGAGACATGCACATCATGCTCATGTTGCCGCAATGCATCATCATCGGCATGCCGCAGTTCATCATCATCTGCATCATTTCAGCGCTGTTCTTGAACATCGCCATGTCCATGCCAGCAGCCGGCATCATTTTGCACATCATGCCGTCGTCCATCATTTCGCAGCTCATGGTCGCCATCATCATCGGCATGCCCATCATTGGCATCATCGACATGTTGGTGTTCATCATCGGCATTGGCATCTGCATGGCGTTCATCATGGTGTAACTCCCTAAGCGATTCGATAGTTGGACGAAGCTGATGGGGGCGGATTCTAAGGACTGGCGAAGGGACGACAAGATGATGGCCGAGCAGCAGAAATTGATGTTGAAACCGCTTTAGTGCCGTGGCGGGGACGCCGCTGTCTGCTGTAGCGCCCCTATCGATTTCATCGCATACAGAATCAAAGCGAGGACGTGGTTTTATCGGTTATGGATATTCGACCCAGCGCTATATAAAGAACCGAAAGAAATAATCGATCTAAACAGCGCAGAGTTTTTTACCCGTGCCAGAAGCTAGCAAGGCTTGTGCATTCGCAACCAGGCCTGCTGGCGCTGTTGCGGTCAGGAGCATGCAGCAGTACACCGACCTGACCCGCGAGCTGTTCTTTGAGAACAATAACGTCAAACGCTTCAAAACCCTTGTTTCGATGAGCACCGTGAAGCTGGGTTTGAATATCCCGTTGGGCGTTGAATAACCTACGGTGCAGTGGAAGCGTCAACGACCAAGACTATCCGCCAATCCTCTGGCCTGTTGAGTCGCGACCTCACGCGCGCCGAGGTCAACGTCTTCCCCCAGGATAGTTTTCTCTACAGTCACCGAGTGCACATCCGTCACGCCGATAAATTTCAGCCAGGCTTCCACGTAGGGCTTCTGGAAGTCGAAGCGTTCTGCCGGGGTGATCGATTGCGCCGAAAAATCCAGGCCGCGGGCATACATCACCACAGCGGTCTTGTTGTGCAGCATGCCTTCCAGACCGCGCTCCGGATCGAAGCTGAACAGGATGTCTTTCTGCGACACCAGGTCGATGAAGTGCTTGAGTTTGTACGGGATGCTGAAATTCCACAGTGGCACGGACATCACCAGCACATCCGCGCTGTGCAGGTGCGCGGCCAGATCTTTCAAGGTGTTCCAAGCGTCTTGTTGTACCGGGGTCAAGGGCGTGCCATTGAGTCCGGCGTATTTGGCCTCCATGGCCTGATCATTGAACTCCGGCAACGCCATGTTCCAAAGGTCGAGGGTGATGATTTCGGTGTCCGGGGTGTTTTCCTGATAGCGCGCAATGAAGCTGCGGGCGACTTCAAGGGAGGCCGAGCGCTGTTTGCGCGGGGAACATTCGATATGCAGAAGAGTAGTCATGGCACGCCTCGGGTAATGGGAGATGGGGGGGGCGGCAAACATTGCAACATAGTTTAATTTGGAATATAAATCGTAAATAAATAGCCAATTAATCACATATCAAACTATGTTCGATGCTCTGCTACTCAAGACATTTGTCACGGTCGTCGATGAAGAAGGCTTCAGCCGTGCAGCCGAGAAGCTGCACCTGACCCAGTCCGCGGTCAGTGGGCACGTGCGACGACTGGAAGAACAGATTGGTAAACCCCTGTTGAGGCGTACCACCCGTTCCCAACAACTGACGCCCGATGGCGAACGCCTGGTGGCTTATGCACGCACCATCCTCGCGCTGAACCGTGATGCCTGGGCAGAACTGACACGCACGCCGTTTCACGGGCGACTGCGGATCGGGGTATCCGAAGATTTTGTCGAATCGCGATTAATGCGGACTTTTCAGGATTTCGCAGCGCAGTACCCGGGGATGGAGATCGACGTGCAGGTGGGCATTCCGGGCACGTTGCTGGCCTCGATGAAACAAGGGCATCTGGAACTGGTCATCGGCTCTCTGTGCGAAACCAGCGACACGGGGCTGCTGCTATGGCAAGAACCGCTGGTGTGGGCCTGGTCGGCGCAGCCCGTCACCGAGTTACCGACGCCGTTGCCGCTGGCCCTGTTCCCCGAGCCGTGCCCTTATCGCGAGGTGGCCCTGACACAACTGGCTCGGGCGGGGATCGCCCAACGAACGGCGATGTTGTGCAGCAGCACGGCCGGATTGCGAGCCGCGGCGCTTGCTGGTTTCGCGGTAGCGCCCATGCCAGTCAGCCAGTTGGGGCAAGGACTGGCGGTTCTTGGGGCGGAACAAGGATTGCCGGATTTGCCGGATGCGCAGTTTCGCTTGTTCAGCGCTCCTGAAGCGGATCAGGCGATTGTGGCAGCGGTCACTCAACTCATTGTGGAGTATTGCTCTACGCGCAGGACTTAAGAATCATACCTTGTTGACCCCGTTACTCACTGCTCAGGGAGAGCGCCATGTCTGTAGAAATCCAGCTTTCGGAAAATGCGTCTGAAGCAGAGCGACTAGGAATTTTGACCCCATTGCTGGCCCATAACCTGGCCAACGGTGGGGACGACGCCTATGAAACTTTTGCTCTGTTGCTACGAGACGCTGACAGTAACGAAGTTATTGGTGGGCTGTACGGCAAGATCTCTTATCGATGGCTGCTCATCGATCTTGTCAGCGTTCCCGAGTCAATGCGCGGTCAGGGTATCGGAGAACGGCTAATGCGCATGGCTGAAGAAGTCGCGCAGAAAAAACACTGCATTGGTATCTGGCTGGAAACCTTCAGCTTTCAGGCTCCCGGTTTTTATCGAAAACTGGGTTACTCCGAATTCGGACGCCTGGCAGACTATCCACCAGGACATACCCGGCTCTATTACCAGAAGTTGTTGTGCTGACCACGTTTTCGATCCGGGGCCGATAGTTGCGCTTTACAGCGGACGGCTATCGGCCAATTGCGAACCTTAACGATCGTGAATCAGTCCTCACCTTCATGCGCTCATTTGCCAACCCGGTGCCGTGCAGCTACTGTCAGCTTTATGAATCAGCCACGAATTGCCTTGACCACGACTACCACGACCGCCAGAGGCGGGTCGTGAGAGGTGTCGTGAGCCAATAACATACGAACTTCAAAGGCCCGCCAGTGATGGATAGGGCCTTTTCTTTTGCCCTTGTGTCGCTGGTCCAAACGCAAGGAAAAGCACTATGTATGCACTCTTGATTCTCGATATGCAGGTTGGGTTGTTTCATGGTCCGGATAAACCGTGGGCTGGCGAAGCGCTGCTAGACACGTTGAATAACCTGTTGAGTAAAGCCCGGCGTGCAGGTGCGCCAATTTTTCTCGCACGCCATATTGGTCCACCTGGTTCGCCTATCGAGTCTGGAAGTCCGTTGACGCAACTGGTGGAGGAACTGGAGCTACAGGGCGACGAAGTGATCTTCGAGAAAAGCCGACCCAACGCCTTCACCAAGACTGGTCTGGCCGATCAGCTACGAGCTTGTGGCGCTCAGGGCGTGGTCATTACCGGAATGAAGACCCAATACTGTGTCGACAGCACCTGCCGCGCTGCACGGGATTTTGGATTCGATGCAGTGCTGATCGCCGATGGCCACACCTGCAACAGCACCCCTGCGCTGAAGGCTGAAGAGATTGTTGCTCATCACAATGCGACTCTGGCAGGACCATTCTGTCGCGTCGTATATGCTGAGGACTGGTGTTTCTAACCGCCATCGACAGACCGGTCCGAGTCAGGGCCGATCTGCCTACTTTGGGTCGACAGCAACCTTTGCCGAGTGGCAATGGTCGTGGCCCGCCCCTATCGCCCCCTGCTGCGCCCTCTTCACGCTCACACCTGATCCATAGCCTCGACCACTTCCCGATCCTCACCCAGAAACCCGCCGCTTTGATGCTGCCACAGCCGCGCATAAATCCCGTTCTTCCCGAGCAATTCGGTGTGGGTGCCCTGTTCGATGATGCGTCCGTTGTCCATGACGATGAGCCGGTCCAGGGCCGCAATGGTGGACAGTCGATGGGCGATGGCGATCACAGTCTTGCCCTGCATCATTTCATCGAGGCTTTCCTGTATGGCGACTTCGACTTCCGAGTCCAGCGCGCTGGTGGCCTCGTCAAGAAGCAGTATCGGGGCATTCTTGAGCATCACCCGGGCGATCGCGACGCGTTGGCGCTGGCCGCCCGACAGCTTGATGCCGCGCTCACCCACAAGGGTGTCGTAACCAGTATGGCCTTGCCGGTCGCTCAGTTGGCTGATGAACTCATCAGCCTGGGCATTGGCCGCGGCGCTGCGGATTTGCGCGTCGGTCGCATCGGGGCGGCCGTAGGCGATGTTGTCACGAATGGAACGGTGCAGCAGGGAGGTATCCTGCGTGACCATACCGATGGAGCCGCGCAGGCTGTCTTGCGTCACTTGTGCGATGTTCTGGCCGTCGATGCGAATCTCCCCGCTGTCGACGTCATAAAAGCGCAGCAGCAAGTTGATAAGCGTGGATTTGCCGGCGCCAGAGCGGCCAACCAGACCGATCTTTTCGCCCGGACGGATGTGCAGGCTCAGGCCATCGAGCACCTGACGCTCGCCGTTATAGTTGAAGCTCACCTTATCGAAGGTGACCGCGCCGCCGGAGGTCACCAGGACGCCCGCGTCCGGCGCATCCTGCACCTTTGGGCCGCGGGTAAGGGTTGCCATGCCATCCTGCACGGTGCCTATGCTCTCGAACAGCGAGGTCATTTGCCACATGATCCAGTGCGACATGCCATTAATGCGCAGCGCCATGGCGGTGATTGCCGCCACGGCACCTGCGCCGACCTCACCCTGGTGCCATAGCCACAGGGCATACCCCCCCGCCGCCATGATCAACGCCACCACCAATGCCTGGTTGACGATCTCGAACTGGCTGACCAGGCGCATCTGGCGAAAGCCGGTTTGTTTGAAATCCTCCATCGCTGCACGCGCGAAATGCGCTTCCCGATTGGAGTGAGAGAACAGCTTCACCGTCGTGATGTTCGTGTAGGCGTCTGAGATACGCCCGGTCATCATCGACCGCGCATTGGCCTGTTCCTGCCCGACTTTCCCCAGGCGGGGCACGAAGTACCACATGGCCAGCCCGAACAACACGACCCAGGCAATGAAAGGCAGCATCAGCTTCAGGGCGAAGCCGCCGGCCAGTGCGATGATCGCGATGAAATACACCCCGATCCCGGGCGCGATCTCGATAAGGGTGAATAGCATGTCGCGCACCGCCAGCGCAGTCTGCATCACCTTGGTGGTGACCCGGCCGGAAAACTCATCGGAAAAAAACGAAAGGCTTTGCCGCAGCATCAAGCGATGGAAGTCCCAGCGCAGCCGCAACGGCAAGTTAATCGCCAATATCTGGTGCTGCACCATGGTGCGCAACGCCACCAGCCCGACACTGGTCACCATGATGATGCCCATGCCCCACAACACGCGACTTTCCTGCGCAGCCGCTTCACCGCCTGCCTGCCAGGTCGAGAGCAGGTCCACGACCTGCCCGAGGAAGGAAAATAGCCAGGCTTCGTAAATCGACACACCGGCACTGAGCAGCGCAAACGCAAGAATGTAACCGCGCGCTCCCCGCGTACAGGCCCACAGGAAGCGAGCCAGGCCGTCGGGTGGCGGTGGTACCTCGTCAGGAGGAAAGGGGTCGAGCCTTCGTTCAAACGCACGAAGCATGGTGTTCTCCAAAACGATCAAGTTGAGGAGATTCTGCCATTGAACGGTTGCTTTGAGGGGGTTGCGAAGTTAGAGGTATGGCGCTTAGGCAGGTCGCTCTGAGGATTGGGCTGCCGGGGGCGGCCTCTTATACGCTGCCAGAAACCCGGTCGGCAGCGATAAATGCGCCGGTATCGAAGGGGGCTGGCCAAGAACGGACGTTCATCGAAGGACCGCTTTCGGCCCAGAGTGTGTAAAAACGCTTCGCCAAAATTGAAGTGTGCACGTCTACGTTAAATCTGAAGTTTATCGGCACGTCAGCAGATGTGGATTTCGCGTAGAAGCACGATTTCCAGTCCGGTTTTGAGTACCTGTCGCGCTCAAAAACGTTTTTACACAGCCTCGGCCAATAGCAGCCGTTCCCGGAAGACCTAAACCGGCCAAAAACTGGATGATTTGAGTCGAGAAAATAAATCAAGGAGCCGCGGTACGCGGTCCCGGAGAGCGAAGCGAACGGCTTGAACCGCTTGTTATACGTTAACCCTGTAACTCAAGGTTGCCTCATCGCCTGTGATCCCTCGGAATCCCCAGCAATGACTTGGCTGCTCAAATATTGTGATTTCAACGTCAACCGGATTTATAGCCAAGTTCCGCTCAAAGGCTGTAAATATTTGCTTTATGAGCTTCTTTTTTGTTTCTTCCGTTCGCCCAGAAATCATGCTTATTTCGATTACTGTGTATTTTTCAGATCTACCGCCGGGGTAATAAAAATTAGTTTTATCTAGCGGGACGAAACGGTGAGCACGCTTGTCTTCGGGTAACCCAAGAACAGTAGTCATGCAATTATGTAGCACATCGGACATCTGTGCTTTTTTGGCATTTAAATTGTAGTCAATTCCATAGACGGTGATCATTGCGATTCCTTGCAAGCGTATAACTACTATAGGTGACATGCCATGTCGCGATGGCGTGTCGTATAAAGTCCACTTGTCGTCCTGTAAGTCCTTGTCTAGCTTAGAGGTGGTCGCGGTAAATGCGACATTGCTCAGGGAGAAACGCTACTTGGATGACGGCGAGCCCTGCTGCCCTCTAGAGTCGAAAGCAGCATCCGTGACACTACTCATTTGCCATCACCTTGTCCACCGTCCACTTTTGGCCGGTTTCTGCCTGTCGCGAAGGGCAGCAGTCGACACAAAGCTGCCACTCACAATGACCAGAAATCGGCCAGAAACGGTGATTTGATGGAGGATAAGTCGCCCCGTCCGGTAAGCGCTTCCTGATGTATTCGTATTATCGTGATAAGCGTGCCTGCTCACTTGTCCATAGGGTTGCGGACACAATCATCCCTAGTGCTGGAGTCAGGAGAGCGGATTGGGTGCACGCTCGTTGTCGCTAGGTTGACGGCACAGGGCCACTATCTCACTATTCATGGTTATGAGGATAAAAGAACCGAGGGGTCAATGAGCAAGAACAGGGGCCGTACGCCCAGAGAAAACGAGGTCCAGACGGCTATAGTGGCATCTCTCCAAGCCTACTGCCGAGACAATGCTATCCGTTGCTCAGCATTGGAGTATTACGCAAATCAGCAAGGTGGCTCCCTGCGGAAGGTCTGCGCAGACTTTTTAGCTACCTTGGATGATTCGACGCTGTTGCTCGCCGAAACGAAAGTGCACGCTAGCGGTGAGCTACTCGCATTCGACGACGAACAACTGATCGAGTATCTGGGATTTGAAAGTGCTGGGTTTCCAATTGCCTACGTTTATAACAACGAAGATATCTTGGCCTACTACCGAAAACCACAGCCGACTGACTTCCCTACCCTTACGCTTGGGTCGGTAAACCGCTCCGTGCCGTCTTTGCTTCCTGATAGGTATCCAGACTATCCAAAGCATACGACACTTTTGGATTGGTTGAAGAGCATCCCAACTGGTGGCGATCAAACTACACGGTTCGCGCGCATTTTCGCTGCGATTCGTGCCGAGGCAATCCTGAGCAATGGATTGATGATGCTGATTTACGGCACCAAGGGAGTGAAAATTTTCGATGAGCCAGATCCCAGAAAGCTCGAATCACTAGTCCAATCCCTGGGACGAGGCATTGCTGGGAAGTTCTTGAACCCTATTCAGCAAAGACGGATTGAGCATTTTCTTAAAGAGGAAGCGTTAGCCTTCAAAAGCTGGTTTCGACCTGTGGACCCTAATGCTCGACAGACGGGGCCGATGCTACCTGGTTCTGGTTATTCGATTGCTCCTGACGAAGACCCAGATCCTGATGACGATGATCGACCCAAATCTCGGAGCGACTATCCCAAGTTCTAAAGTGAAGCCTGAATCGCCCCTGGTTTCGTAGACGCCTCGAACGGCTGCAATGGGTTGTGGATTCAACCGGTCAGGAGTGTCCGCTTCTGGCCGATTGCTGCCTGTCGTGAAGGGGGACAGTCGACCCAAACCAGTCATCTGAATTGCGTTGATTGACATGCACGTCACCCGCCACGCTTAGAATTGTGCCGATGATTTACTGATCTCAGACACAGGATGATCGGTCGGGTAAGCTGGGAGGTTACGGTCGCACCACTAGTGGAATCTGACAGGATAAGTGGATTCAGGTGCGTGGGGGATTTTTGTTTACCTTACGAGGCACCATGGACTCTTCTTTTGACGAATTGATCGACAGGGCGATGTATCTGGGCGTACATCAAGTTGCATACCCAATTGATATCTTAGGTACTGCTAGGTTGTTGGCAGAGCACGCATCCGACGATGCGGACTTTGAAAGGATACTTTCACTGGTTTCAGACCCAGAGAACCATTTTACTCGTTGGGTCGCCATACGAGCCATTGTGATCCTGGGGCCTGCATCGGTGGCCAAAGCCCGCGAAACGCTGAGCGTCCGGATGACGCTTGAGGGTTTTCCTCTCGCCCGACAAGAACTACACAATGCGCTGGCTTCGACGACAGAGTGATGCGGTCACCCCGAAAACGGGATTAGCTGTCAGCGACTATGCTATATGGGGTTCTTGAGACAATGAGTCTGCGTTTCAGTTATGTTTGGCTGCTGCCACTGCTTGAAAAGTCATATGGGACTGTAAAACAGAACCTTTCAGTTGCTGTATCGACGCTGGGCATAAAAAGCTCGATCCCGGAAGAAATATCGTTGTCCCAGTTGCTTGTAACGGCGCTGGAGTCTGACTCTGAATATTGGTCTCAACTTGCAATCAAATGGCTAGATGATGGGTTTCCTGTTGACCAAAAGCTATCCGAACTATTGCTTCAATGCTCATCTCAGAAAGTTCTTTCACAATCCTTTCGACACAAAGCTTTCAGAATTGCTAGACATTGGAAAAGAGAAGAGTAACCCTGCCTGAAGGCCAGGTTCTATGTGGTTTTTCAGTCAACTTTTTCCGCTTACTCGACAGGCAGCTTTTGGCCGGAAGCCGTCCATCGCCAACGACTGCTTCTGGCCGAGGCTGTGTAAAAACGTTTTTGAGCGCGACAGGTACTCAAAACCGGACTGGAAATCGTGCTTCTACGCGAAATCCACATCTGCTGACGTGCCGATAAACTTCAGATTTAACGTAGACGTGCACACTTCAATTTTGGCGAAGCGTTTTTACACACTCGGCCGATTTCTGCCGTTCGTGAAGGGCAGAAATCGACCAGTAGCAGTCGCATTCGACAGGTGAACGTCTGAGCGCCTCGCTCAGATATGCAGCCAAGCCAGCGAACCCAACATGACGCCAACACCCGCGGCCCCAAACGAGAGCCGCTTGAGCCATTCCTTACGCGTCAGCAAGGTAATGGCCGCCAGTGAAATTGCTATTTGAATCGCTGTCATTGCCTGGGCCCAGCGGTGATGCTGATGCAACGCCTGCTCTGACTTCTCGTCCCACTCTCTTGCCCTTTGTTCGAATGCTTCAGCCTTCTTGCGCGCCTCCTCCTTCTGTTCCCCGTACCGCCGCGCCTCAGCAACATAATGGGCGGAATCCAGCCCTGGGAGATGGCTTGCCAGATCCGACAGGTTCTGCCGGCTGGACTTGGCCTGGTAGTAACTCCACTCGTTGGCGGCTTCGGTTTTCTGGATAGCGGCGTTGTTTTTGTCCATGGCCGCCTCATTCTCCGTTGAGCCGGCCTGATAGCTCATCAGGGCGCCGACGGTCGCCATGATGGCTGTCATCACCGCAATCTTGCTGGCAAAGCTGTCGCCTTGTGCATGCGCATGATGGGTGGTGTGCTCAATATGTTGCTCGTGTGGGCTGGGGACTTCGAACTCTTCAGGCATGGGTGTCGATCTTGGAGGTGTTAGTGGAGATGGACAGCATTATGAATTGTCCCTGATTCTTTGGACACAATTGACTGGCGGCCAGTAGTCCGTTGCAGACTATTCTTGATCTGGGTAACCAACCGGTCGCACCGAAGGAGGTCACTCGTTTATGCACTGTGCCCTTTTCGAAATCCGCCGCGGTTCGATCTGATGCATGAAGGCAAATCGATCTGCGCCGTCATCGAGTTCCGATGAACTACCGGCCTGGGGCACGGCCCCAGGCACTTTTGTCTGACACCCTGAAACGGAGACGCCAGCATGAGCACCTTGCAACTTCACCCTGCACTGGACAATGGCATCCAACCCGCCGCCGCGAATTTCACAGGTGGCACCCTGCAATGCCTGTGTGCGACCGACAAGGTCGAGGTCAAGATCGACGCACAAACTTTGTATAACCACGCGTGCGGCTGCAGCAAATGCTGGAAACCCAAAAACGCGACATTCGCCGTTATCGCCGTGGTGCCTCGAGATAAGGTCAGCGTCATTGCCCACGGCGAAAAACTGGAGATTGTCGACGAATCCGCCACCATCCAACGCCACGCCTGCAAGCAGTGTCACGCCCATCTCTTTGGGCGCATCGAGAACAAGGACCATGCGTTTTATGGCCTGGACTTCGTCCACACCGAGCTTTCGCCACAGCGCGGATGGGCTGCGCCGGGATTCGCGGCGTTCGTGTCCTCCATCATCGAAACCGGCACGCCGCCAGCGCAAATGAAGGCTATCCGCGAGCGCTTGCGCTCGATCGGCCTGGAACCCTATGACTGCCTGTCCCCGGAGTTGATGGACGCAATGGCGACTCATGTCGCCAGACAGAAAGGCCTGCTCCCCGCCGCCTGATTGATCGGTCGCCGCGGTTTCTTTTCCGGACCGCGGTCCGATTCACCAGTTCTGTGGGAGCGGAATTGCCGGATCGCCGGACCGCGGCAATGGCTTCACCGCAAGCACACCGGTCTTTCCCCAGGCAACTAGCGGCGCCAGCGTCAGGGCTCTGCTGGCCGCAGATAGGGCTCGATAAAGCCGCAGCCAAGGATCTCGTTCAGGCGTTGCGCATCCTTCATTCGGCGAAACAGTCCAATAGTCTTCCACGGCGCGTGACCATCGACATTGGGCGCTCCCAATCCGGCCAACAGGTCGGCGATCAGTATTGATCGGGTCTCGAAAGAGATGCGAGTCAGCCCGGTACTATTGCCGACGCCGGCATGGGCATGAGCCCCGGAAAAGGCGATCAGGCTCCCCGGAGCGATATCGACGGCAATCCCCTCCTGCGGGTCGACCGCTTCCAACAGATGAGGAATGGCTTCGTCGGCATCCACGGCATTGCGGCCGTCTCGATGGGATCGCTGCAAAATGGCGCGCATATCGAAATCTGCGCTCGAATTACCCAGCGGTCGCTGCCAGAGGCCTGGATACAAGGCGACGGTACGCCCTGCCGCGATGGGATAGATGGGCGCCCACCAGTTGGTTTGTGCATAGATATTCGACCCCCAGGTATCGCGGTGAAACGCGATGGTGGCCGTCGTGCGGGCACGCGGTGTCGACTGCTCTGGCTCGCAATGTGGCTGAAAACGCAAATGCAGGCGATCGCAGGCCAGGGTATCGGGGGCGATGCCAAGGCTTTGCACGACGTCCTGCCAGCGCTGCTGGACCTCAGCCGAGCCTGCGAAGTCGTTCTGAATTTTCGCAAAGCGCTCAGTCTGCTCAGGGTGGCTCAAATGGCGATGGATCTGTTGCGGCGACCACGGATGCAGCGCGTCTTCGAGGAACGCACGCGTATATTCCACCAGCGCCGTCATGGGCTGCAGGTCAGTGAAGCGAATGATCTCGCCAGCATAGATCCGGTCATGCAATTGGCGAGCGGTGCTCGGTATGGCAAGCGAGCTGTACATGACTGGAAGTCCCCTGAAGATGCGCCCTCCTGACTTTAGATCCACGCCGAGTGTGGCGAAAGTGGCAGGTGAGGCGAAAAAGCGCGGATCAGGCCCCGGGGACGTGAGCAACAGGCGACCGTCAAGCCATGAATGGGACGCTTATGACAGTTCTTGGCAGGCAGTTAACAGCCAGAAGCCGACACTAGATAGCAAACCTCAAAGAAGCCGAACAATGAGATCGTCGGCTATTTAAGCCGCGGTGTCCTAGAACTTTTCTCTTTTTATCGGTCTATGTGGACAGGCACATCCTCGGTAAGCGCGACCTCGCAGGCTTCCCGCAGTCAGATAGCCACACGTCCATTGTCAATCAGAGGTTGTCTTCGTTCATGAAATTCCATGACCCACGGATGGTGCTCTTCGGCCTGTTCGCGTTCGCGGCAGTGGGCTCCGCATCAGCAACACAAATGAAGACCTCAACCCCTGTTTTCGCAACTGAAGTGGCAGCCGTTCAGGCTCCGGTCGAGGCCGCCGGCAACCCTTGGCCAACCTTGGCCAGTATGGCTGGCAAACAGCCTGGCCCCTTGCTGGCCCATGACGACCGATACTGGCATGACGGCCGTTGGCACGATCGTAGAGACGATTGGCGCCGAGACGAATGGCGTAGAGAACAGTGGCGCAGAGAGCAAGCCCGTCGAGAAGCTGAACGCCATCGTTATTGGGAGCGCCACGATGATCGGCCCATGCGGCACCGCTACGAGGACGATCACCGCTACTATCGTCGCTAGCCTGGGAATAGAGGTCGATGACGCCTTGGGAATGGCGGAACAGACGGAAGTCTGACAATTGATGTGACGCGACGGTCGAAGCTGGACCGCCGCCGACCCGCCAGAAGACACTCAGAAACTCATCCGTGTACCAGATAGGCTCCCAACGGAACCCGATGCCGTAGCTTCTTGCATTTGCCGGGTGGGGGCTGATGCCCGGGCGGGCGATCAGGAAACCAGATTCGGCATTTACCCGGAGGCGGCCAATGGCCGCGGGGAATCTCAACTTCATCGTACGTGGGCGCTGGCTCGACGGAAGCCGATTGCAATTCTCCTTCGGGCATTTTGCGAGCGAAGTTGCCAGCATCGCGCCCAGTATTCGGAGCGGCTTGTTCAGCAGCGGCCATTTCTGCTTCGCGGAGCCTTTGAGCCTCCTCCTCGAGCCCCTTCTGTACTGCAACCTGGTCCTCTTTGGCGTTGGGTGAGGTGCTCGATGCGTTGGCCTGCTGCGCCGCCTGGATCAATTGGAAGTTGCGGTTGCGTAACGCTACGTTGCTGCCAACCCTCATGTTCGAGCGCACCGCCAACGTTTCAGCCTGCTGGTACTGCCCCTGCTGAAGACGCAACACACCGAGATAATGCAGTGTCGCTGGATTGTTCGGCTGGATATGCAGGGCACGCTCCAGCGTGGCAGCGGCTTGGTCCAACTGGCCATTTCCATACTGCCGCGAGGCGGTTTCGATCAGGGTGGTTGATGCGCTGTTACTTTGCGAAGTCGCCCTTCGCTCGGCAGCAACCGAACAAAGCGACGCGACGGCGCAGAACGCCAGGATGAGACCCGGTAGAAAATTTTTAGTTGGCATCAGGGGTGGACTCGGCTGATCTCGGACGGCACTGTCATAAAACAGGCCACCAGCGCTGCTCGGTATCTGCGATACAGGGCCCCCATTGACCTGGCCTGTACCCTGAAGTTCCCGCAGCTACAGCCACTGCGGACGGCGTGGAATCCGCAGGTCACCGCAACCGGTATCATTTTTTCCTGAAATTTTAAGCTGGTATCATTCAAGCACTGACAAACCGAGCAAAAAATATGAATCGCCGTAAAAAAATAAATCAGCTGTTAAAGGCTAACGCCAAAAAGGCCAGTGCCAAATTGGCACCGAAAAGCAAGACTAAATACATTAGTAAAGCTGACCGATTGAAGCTGGCAGCTGAAGCCAGTCAGGACTCAATCATTTCCGCTGAGAGCTGATTTACGTAACCCTCGCGACTGATAGCTTCCAACCCAGAGCGCTCATCCCTGCCCAACCGATCTGACAGATTGCGCGGGCGCCAAAACTGCTACAGCGGTTTTTTTGTTGAGCTGCAGCAGTTCCCTTAGCACGAGTTTACAAACTTGCTTCTTTGTAGGATGACTGAAGAAACTCTGCTATCAGCGATGTGATCTGCTGCTGAATCACCCCACGTGAGCGACCGCCGTCGCCATCCAGGCAAATGATGCCATCGCCTGGTACATCGTCTTCGAGCAGTTTCTGCGCGCCAGGTTTGCACATCGACAAGAAGCTGAAATGGCTTGCGTCGCTGATTTCGACGTAACGGCTTGTCGCCGCAGGCAAGCGTTTGGCCAGGTTGGCAGACTCCAACTCAGTAGGAAGCTCGCGCGACGGTACACCGGCAGCGATCACCAGCGTTGGTACCGGCAGCGCCGCCAGGCTTTCATCGGTCAGGCCCCGTGAAAGGCCCAGGTCCAATGTGACCACAGCAGAGACGCGTTTATCGCGCAAATCGGCGGCCAACGCGGCCTTTGATTTTGAGGTGCTTGCAGGGTTTATCGTTTCGTAGACGGTGCAACTCGCTAACTGCGGGTGAGCTTTGCAGTCAAGGGCGAAGCGGTCTGGATCGAAACGAGCGCCGGCTATCTCCAGGGCGGTCCAGCCGCCGAGTGAATGGCCCACTACTGCAATTCGGTCATTGGCGACCAAGCCGAATTTTTCTGGTTGAGTCGTAACCCTATCAATGACTCGGCGCAAATCAACGGGCCGCTGCCATAACTGCGCCGCTGCTTGAGGGCTACGGTCATGAGTGGTGGTGCCAGGGTGATTGATCGCGGCAACGATATAACCCCTATGAGCCAGGGCACTGGCAAGCCAGATCTGGTTGCTCCAATTCCCCCTGTACCCGTGGGAGAGCACCAACAATGGATGCTTGCCAGCAGCTGGCGGCGCGTTACGAACGGCAGAAGCACCGACAAACACCACATCATCGCCGATCAATTGCGTGGCGGCGGTAGTTGCACTGGGGTACCAAACGGCCATCTTCAGTGAGCGGTCACTGTTCGAGTCCGTCAGTGTGGAAGATTGGAAGCCGACAGGGTTCTCGTCAGCGAGTGCGAGAGTAGTCAGACAGGTCAACAACAGGACGCCGAAAGCTATTTTCAATGTCGTTTCTTCCTTGATTAGACAAATGCATGGCAACCTGAACCCGCCGCCAGGCGAATCCACCTTCGTACGGAGTCGAAGCTAACGTGGCTGCATAGTGAGCACGGACATTAAAGCCCACGATCGAACCGCCGGGCATAACTTACATCGTTAACTCTGTTCGCGGTCTTTTAGAGAGAAGGCTGAGCGTCCGCTTTCCCGCGTGTCTTGCCCAGTGAAAGGCAGTCACCACCCGCTAAGCATCCTGCAATTTCTCACGCAGAAACTCGATAAACCGTTGGGTTTTCGCCGGTAACAGTCGCGTCTCGGTGAGGGCATAAACCGAGACGGGCGAAGCCTGCCACTGCGGCAAGACTCTGCGCAGCGTGCCATCGGCGAGGTCTTGCAAAACGATGCCTTCGGCCAGTAACGCGACACCCTGATCCAGCGTCGCCAGACGTCGAATCATCCCCACGCTGTTGAGCTCGAATCGACCGCCCACCTCAACCTCCTCCTGCCCTTCACTGCTGGAAAGTACCCAGCGCTCAGCACGGGTTCCGCGCAGACGCAGACATTCGTGGTGAGTCAGGTCCGAGGGCTGGACGGGATCGCCGTACTGTTCGAGATAACGGGGTGAGGCGTAAAGACCGCGGCGCAAACTGGCGAGCTTGCGGGCGATCAGGTTCGAGTTCGCGAGTTCCCCCATGCGGATGACCACGTCAATCGGCTCACTCACCAGATCAACCTGACGCGGGGTCAGATCGAGCTCGAAGCTGATGCCGGGATACAGCCGGGCAAACTCCGCTATCAGCGGCGCCAGGTAGATATTGGCGAAATCCACCGGCAAAGAGGCCCGCAGTACACCGCTGGGGCGGGCCAGCATTTCGCCGAGCTGCTCGTGCGCAAGCCGGGCTTCTTCGACGATGCGTTTGCAGCGATCGAAGTACAACTGCCCCGCTTCGGTCAGCTCGATCTTGCGCGTGGTGCGATGCAAAAGCCTGAGCCCGATTTCTTTCTCCAGGCCACTTATCCGTCGCGACAGCGTCGAGTTCGGCATGCCCATCGCCTCGGCCGCACGGCGGAAACTGCGCGCCTTCACAACCTCGACGAACAGCGCCATGTCGTTGAGAAACTCCAAAGCTATTGCTCCATAAGTGGATCAGTCATTTCGATTTTACCCGGTTTATCCCGGATTCGGATTGATCAATGATAGCCCCATGCCGCAACCCTACCGCCAGGAGCATCATCATGACGTATGAAAAATTCAGTGCCGACAATGCCGCCCTGCTGTTGATCGATCACCAGGTGGGAACGATGGGTTGGGTGAAATCCATCCCGTTCGAAGAACTTAAACGCAACGCGCTGATGCTCGCCAAAGCGGCCAGCATTCTGAAATTGCCGGTGGTGCTGACTTCCAGCATGGAAGGAGTGTGATGGCCGATGACATCGCCCTGCGGCGGATGGATAAAGGCGGCGTGACGCTGAGCACCACCAACCAGCTGATCGCAGAACTCGCCGGAAGCTGGGCTACGCCGCAAGGTGGGCAGTTGGTGCAAGTGCTGATGGAAGCACTTCAAGGCTAAAGATTGGGTGCAATCCCTGTGGGAGCAGCGCACCGCCGCTCCCACAGGGATGAGTCGCTACATCTCAACCTGCGTACCCAGCTCAATCACACGATTGAGCGGCAAATTGAAGTATTTGAGATTGCTGTTGGCGTTCTTCAGCAAGAACGCGAACAGGGTCTCGCGCCAACGGGCCATGCCGATACGCTTGGTCGGGACGACCGTCTCGCGGCTGAGGAAATAGGTGGTGCGCATCGGGCTGAAATCCAGCTCTTTCAAATGACACAGACTCAACGCCAGCGGCACATCGGGCTCCTCTATAAAGCCGAAGTGCAGACTGACCCGGAAGAACCCTTCGCCAAAAGACTCGATCTCGAACCGCTGATCCGCAGGCACACGCGGGCGGTCTTCAGACACCACGGTGAGCAATACCACCTGCTCGTGCAGCACCTGGTTGTGCAACAGGTTGTGCAACAGCGCATGGGGAACTGCATCGGATCTGGCCGTCAGAAATACCGCGGTACCTTGCACTCGATGGGGTGGTTGCGCGCCGATGCTGCTGATGAACAGCGGCAGCGGCAGAGCGGTTTCGTCCAGTCGCTCGACAATGATCTTGCGGCCGCGCTTCCAGGTGGTCATCAAAATGAACAGGGCAATACCGGCGATTACCGGGAACGCACCGCCCTGGAAGATCTTCGATATGTTGGCGGCGAAGTACAGGCTGTCGACCACGAGAAAACCCAACAGCATCGGAATCGCCAGCCAGCGCGGTGTTTTCCACAGCAGCAGGACCACGGCCGAGGACAGGATGGTCGTGATCAACATGGTCCCCGTCACCGCCACGCCATACGCCGCCGCCAGCGCACTGGACGACTCGAAGCCGATGACCAGCAACACGACGCCGACCATCAGCGCCCAGTTCACGAGGCCGATGTAAATCTGCCCCTGCTCCTGACTGGAGGTGTGCTGGATAAACATACGCGGCACGTAACCCAGCTGAATGGCCTGGCGAGTCAGTGAGAACGCCCCGGAAATCACCGCCTGGGAGGCGATGATGGTGGCCAGCGTCGACAACGCGACCATCGGCAGCAGCGCCCAGTCGGGTGCCAATAGATAGAATGGGTTGCGTACCGCTTCCGGGTTTCCGAGGATCAACGCACCCTGGCCAAAGTAATTGAGCACCAGGCCAGGCAGCACCAGCATGAACCAGGCGCGGGCAATCGGTTTGCGACCGAAATGGCCCATGTCGGCATACAGCGCTTCAGCACCGGTCAATGCCAATACCACGGCGCCCAGAATGGCGATGCCAATCCCCGGATGAACCACGAAGAATCGCACCGCCCAAGCAGGATTGAGCGCTTGCAGCACTTCCGGGCGTTGCAGAATGCCGTATGTACCGAGAATGCCCAACACCACGAACCACAGCACCATGACCGGGCCGAACAGGATGCCGATACGCGCCGTGCCATGTTTCTGGATCAGGAAAAGTGCTACCAGAACGATAACGGACAGCGGAACGACCCAATGCCCGATGCCCTCGAACGCAAGTTGTAGACCTTCAACCGCGGAGAGCACCGAAATGGCCGGGGTGATCATGCTGTCCCCGTAAAACAGTGCCGCGCCAAACAGCCCGAGCAACACCAGGTTCCGGCTCATTTTCGGATACGGCGCCGAGGCCCGGCGTGCCAGTGCCGTCAAGGCCATGATGCCGCCCTCGCCCTGGTTGTTGGCACGCAGGATAAACAGCACGTACTTGATCGAGACGACCCAGATCAGCGACCAGAAAATCAACGACAGAATGCCCAGTACACCGTCCTGATTGGCCTGGACGCCATAGTGGCCGGCGAACACTTCCTTGAGGGTGTAAAGCGGGCTGGTACCAATGTCCCCATAAACCACGCCGACCGCGGCGACGAGCAAGCCCACTCCTGATGTTTTGGCGTGGGAGTTTTCATGGGCGGGGATCGCTGTTTCGCTCACGGGTAGCTTCTCTGAGATTGAAGGAAATAAATGGCATGCCACCTTCGAGCAAGAGGGTTTGCGGGGCTACCGGGTAAGCATTGGAACTCAGCCATGAAACCCCACGGCCTGATAATGAGATTAGTCCATGGGTGTCATGCCGTTCGTTCAGGCGACCTGGAGAGTTTTGCAGGCCTGTCGACGATCAAAAAAACGCGGCAAGTATCCTCGCAGGGGAAAACACCTACCGTAAAGAAAGCGTAAAAATGTACGGACAGCAGCGAGCGAATTTCGATCAAGTTTCTTGTGCGCGACCAAAAATTGTCCTTAATTAGAGGCAAGGTTCTTTCCGGGACCTGGCCACATCGCTATATCCTGTATTTCAACCCGAATCACCTGAATCGAGTGCCAAGGCACCACCAGCATGGAGTTTGCGAATGAGCCAAGGGCCTGTCCATGACGACGACACCGCTATTGGAGCTACCTGTACACCCTCAGAAGGTAGCGAGCAAACCTCCCCGTCCCTTCACGACCTCGGGTTGAGCGATGTCCTTGAGGCACTGCCCGAGGCCATCTACACCACTGATGCCAAGGGTCTGATCACCTTTTACAACCGTGCAGCGGTGGCGCTGTGGGGAGTGACCCCGGCGCTTGGGGAGAGCTCCTTTTGCGGCTCCTGGAAGCTCTTTTGGCCTGACGGCACGCCGCTGCCCCACGATGAATGCCCCATGTCCATGGCATTGAAGGAGCAGCGTCCTGTCAGAGGGCTTGAAGCCATCGCCGAGCGTCCGGATGGCACACGCGTACGCTTTCTGGCGTGCCCATCGCCGATATTCGATGCAGAAGGCGGCCTGATAGGCGCCGTTAACATGCTGATCGATCTGACCGACCAGACCGTTGCCGATGAGGCCGCGCTGATCCATGACGCGCTGGTCGAATCGTCCGCCGACGCGATCATCGCCAAAGACCTGAACGGCACGATTACCAACTGGAACGCTGGCGCCCAGCGACTCTTCGGTTACACGGCCGAGGAAGCGGTCGGCCAACCCATTGACATGCTCATCCCCCTGGATCGGCGGGATGAGGAACCCGGCATTTTGGCGCGCATCCGTCGAGGCGAGCGCATCGAACACTATGAAACCCTCCGGCGGCGCAAAGACGGCAGCCTGGTCGAGATCTCTCTCGCCGTCTCCCCCATCAGAAATCGGCAAGGCCGTATTGTCGGAGCGGCCAAAATCGCTCGCGATATCACCGAGCGACGACAGGCGGAAGAACAAAAGAGCCTGCTCATCAGAGAGATGGATCACCGGGTGAAAAACCTGTTCACCCTGGCGAACAGCGTGGTGTCACTGAGCGCACGTTCGGCAACGACCCCCGGTGAACTCGCCTCCGCCGTTTGCGCACGGCTGAACGCATTGGCGCGAGCCCATACCCTGACCATACCGCACGGTTTGAGTAACGAGCAGCCAACGACATTGCATGCCCTCATACAAACCATTCTCGCGCCTTATGCCGATGGCGGGGATAACAGCCAGTCACGCGCCTTCGTGACCGGCCCTGACATAACGATTGACGGTGCATCAGTCACCAGCTTCGCTCTGCTGTTGCATGAGTTTGCAACCAACGCCGCGAAATATGGGGCGCTCTCTTTGCCTGAAGGGCTTTTGGATATTTCGTGCAGCGAGAGTGAGGAGGTGTTCACCGTGGTCTGGAGCGAAAGGAATGGCCCGCTCATTGACCGGGAACCCGACAGCACCGGTTTCGGCACCCTTCTCGCCAAAGCGACCGTGCATGGCCAGCTTCACGGCGAAATCCGCCGTGACTGGAAGCGCGAGGGGCTGACCATCACCGTAGCGTTTCCCACCCGTAACATAAGCGGCCAGTAGAGGGTTGGCTCCAGGTGGTGCGAAGCGATTCGCACCTACTTTGCCGTCCCGCCGCCAGGTTTATAGAACAGAAATTTCGGGGTCTCGCCTGTCTTGATGTACTGCTTCGCCCAGTCGGGCTTCACCGTTTTGTCGTGGAAATACAAGGCACCGTGGGTGCGGTCCGTCAGTTGCTTGTTGAGTGCCTTGCGCGCGATCTCCTTGGCGATGGCATATTCGTCGTCTTCCTTTACCTGATCCGCACGCCCGTCGCACCACCAGGAAAACTGGCAGGCATGCTTTTCGGAACCTTGCTTGACCACGGCGCACACCGTATCCGGAAAACCTTCGTGCCCGAGCCGGTTCATGACCACGCTGGCGACGCCTTCCATGTCGGCAGCAGTCACCCCTTTGGCTTCCCAGTAGATACTGCGTGCAAGACACGTAATGGCATCCTCCAGCGGCGCGACTCCCGCCGGATCGACCGCCTGCGCTTCGGAGGGGGTGATGACCTCGGATTTGGGCACCGGAACTTCGCTGCCCTTCTCTGCTGCTTTCTGCTCCAGAACCTGCGCCTTTTCTTCGGCCACTTCCTTTTTTTGCTCCTGGTCGGTCGCCCACACCTGGCTGCACAGAAGGATGCTTGCGAAGCAGGTGGCTACCCCTTTGAATCGCATGTTCCGACCCTTCTGATTGAAAACTTCGTGAGCAACGAAACGATCGCAGACCTGGGTTGATTGTAGTAGCCGCAATTCATACCGACAGGCAGGCAATAAACTGCATTTGGATGCGAAAAGGCATTGCATCCGGAGGGGTGTATTCGCGCATCATGAGCGCAGTCCGTTCAGGGGGAGATTTTCATGCGCAGCCTGTCATCCGTTTTGCATCTTGGCGTGTTGTCATTCGGGTTGGTGTTCAGCGTCATCGCATCGGCGGCCGATGAACAACAGCTGGTAGAGTCGATCAACGTTTACCGCAGCCAGGTACAGCGCTGTGCCGGACAGGCGTCTTCGGAGTTACCACCGCTGGCCAGCGATCCGCGCCTGGTGCTGTCCGCCAACAGCATCGGTGACCTGCAGCAGGCACTGGCCCGCGCGGCGTATCCGATGGTTAATGTGCAGGCGATCAGCTTGTCCGGCCCGCGTGATGCGCCCGCCGCGATGAAGGCGATTCAGGAGAGCTTCTGCCGGGTGGTGCTGGACCCGCAATTTGTCGATATCGGTGTCAGCCGGGAGGGCCGCGAGTGGCGCATCGTGCTGGCGCGCCCGCTGTTGACTGGGCGCTTGGGCGATTGGCAGGCGGAGGGACAGAAGCTCCTTGAAGCGATGAACAGCGCCCGCACGCAAGCGCGCCAGTGCGGTGCCCAATCCTTCGCCGCCACCACGCCGCTGGCCTGGAACGCCACGCTCGGGTCAGCCGCCGAAACCCACAGCCGGGCCATGGCCAACCAAAACTTTTTCGATCACAAGGACCGCGACGGCCGCACGCCGGGTGATCGGGCTGAACTGGCGGGTTACGCCGGCCAGCAGGTCGGTGAGAACATCGCCGCTGGGCAGGACACGGTGCGCAAGGTGGTCGATGGCTGGCTGGCCAGCCCGGGGCATTGCGCCAACCTGATGAACCCACAATTTCGCGAATTGGGTGCAGCCTATGCGGTGGACCCGAAGAGTGACGCAGGTATTTACTGGACGGCGATGTTTGGCACGCCGTGAAGAATCGCCAGTTGAAAAAGGAATCGCCAGTTGAATAAAGCCCCCTCTTCGACCGTCGAACAGGATCTGTCGAAGCCTGAAGCAATTAGCCTGCGGGAAGCGTTTCTGTTCTGGCTGAAGCTCGGCTTCATCAGCTTCGGCGGGCCGGCCGGACAGATCTCGATCATGCATCAGGAGTTGGTGGAGCGCCGACGCTGGATCTCGGAGCGGCGCTTTCTGCACGCCCTCAATTACTGCATGTTGCTGCCCGGGCCGGAGGCTCAGCAACTGGCGACCTACATCGGTTGGCTGATGCACCGCACGTGGGGCGGCCTGATTGCCGGCGGGCTCTTTGTGTTGCCGTCGCTGTTCATCCTGATCGGGCTGTCGTGGGTGTACATCGCCTTTGGCGAAGTGCCGGCGGTGGCCGGACTTTTTTATGGGATCAAGCCGGCCGTGACCGCGATTGTGGTGCAGGCGGCCCACCGGATCGGCTCACGGGCATTGAAGAACAACTGGCTGTGGGGCATCGCCGCGGCATCGTTCACCGCCATCTTCGTGTTCAATGTGCCGTTCCCGTTGATTGTGCTGGGCGCCGCGATCATCGGTTACTTCGGCGGCCGCCTGGCACCTGAACGATTCAGGACCGGAGGTCACAGCGCAGCGAAAAAGTCCTTCGGCCCGGCGTTGATCGATGACGACACCCCGACGCCCGAACACGCCCGTTTCAGCAGTTTCAAATTGCTGCGCCTGTCGTTGGTGGGTGCAGTCTTGTGGGGGCTGCCGATGGGGGTTCTCACCGCCCTGTTCGGCTGGGACGGCACCCTGGCCCAGATGGGCTGGTTCTTTACCAAAGCGGCGTTGCTGACATTCGGTGGCGCGTATGCCGTGCTGCCTTATGTGTATCAGGGTGCTGTCGGCCACTATGGCTGGCTGACACCCACGCAAATGATCGATGGCCTGGCGCTCGGCGAAACCACCCCCGGGCCGCTGATCATGGTGGTGGCCTTCGTCGGTTTTGTCGGCGCCTATGTTCATCAGGTGTTCGGCCCGGATCAACTGTTCCTGGCCGGCGCCCTCGCCGCCACATTGGTCACCTGGTTCACCTTCTTGCCGTCGTTCCTGTTCATCCTCGCCGGCGGCCCGTTGGTGGAGTCGACGCACAACGAACTCAGGCTTACCGCCCCCCTGACCGCGATTACCGCGGCGGTGGTTGGCGTGATCCTCAACCTGGCATGCTTCTTCGGCTATCACGTGCTCTGGCCCAAGGGCTTCAGTGGCCAACTCGACTGGCCTTCGGCGCTGATCGCCATTGCAGCGGCCATCGCCTTGTTCCGCTTCAAGCGGGGGGTGATCGAGGTACTGATGGGCTGCGGGTTGATCGGGTTGGCGGTGCATCTGCTGCGCTAACGCGCCGACAAGACCATCAATGAAGTTTCCGTTGCCGCTGTAGCTCGGTCTTCAACCAGAGGTTGGCCGGTTGTATGCCTGCCGGACAGCGCACTTCATAGGCGCGGCCACTCATGCTGCTTTGGGTGGCCGCCAGCTCAATGAAGTCTTCGGCGCTGTTCACCCTGTCCTGTTCTTCAAGGTACTCCAGCTTCTTCTCCAGATGCGCCCGGGCTTGAGGGCCGCCGTATTCGCTGCCGTTGCGCACAAACCGGCATTCACTGTGCTCGACAAAGTCCAGCAAGCTGTTTATTTCCTGAGTGGCTTGAGGTGGGATTTGTGCCTGTGCATTGAACACCACGACGGTCAGGCCGATACCGGCCGCCATCAGCCATTGAGTGAGGGGTGCAACAATATGCCCAGTCAGCCTTCGCATGATTATTCCTCAGGAGATCAGAGCGGTGATGGCCGCTCTGGAGCTGGGCGCAGACAGGTCAATCGTCGTCTCGGTCGTCATGATCGCGGTGCCGACGGCGATCATCACGACGATCGTAATCCCGGTCATACCCACGATCATCACGGTAATAATAGCCACGGTCATGGTCGCGACGGTATTCACGGTGATCCCGATCGTACCTGTCTCCCTCTTCCCAGTAAGGAAAGCAACCTCCCAGCAGGAGAGTACTTGCAATGGCCAGGGTCATTATCGCGGTGCGCTTCATTTTAACGTCCTAAAAGGTCAGAACTACGGGGATGAGGTGACGCTAGCGGCGAATCGATCGCAGTGCGTTCAAACCCATAATTACGACCCTCAAGCCGATCAATGATTCCGTTATCGCCGGGCCTTAAAGCGTTCTCTGGCTGTTACCGATGGTTTTGGCTTTTTCGATGGCCCACTCCATCGCCGCTTCCATGTCCAGCAGATGCGGCGAGGGATGCTTGTCCTCGACAATGGCCGAGCCGTCCGGCCAATAGACCCCCATGAACATCTTCAGCGAACCGTCTCTCAGTATCTCGGCTTTGACCTCAATCGTGCATCCGTTCGACAGCGTTTCCGAGTGGGTTATATGACGCTCAGTCATGACTGCATTCCTCCCGTCGTTGCTATCAGCGTAACCCATGCGGCGCCGAGCGCGATGACGCTCAGACGCTTACCTGCACCACCTCGATCCCCAGTTTTTGATAATCCTCAAGATTGCCCGAGGCCACGTGACGCTCGGTAATCAGCGTATGCACACGGGCACAAGGCGCAACCACAAAGGGCTCAACCGCCCCCAGTTTGTCCGCGGTGGTTACGGCAATCACGTGGGAGGCGCTGGCGAGCATCGCCTGTTTCACTGGCACCTCGTCGAAATGCAGCGAGCTGAGGCCGACTTCCGGATGAATGGCACAGACCCCGGTGAACACCAGATCGGCCTTGATGCCCTCGATCAGCCGCAAGGTTTCATGGCCGCTGGAGGACATAGTCGCGGGATTGAGCTGACCACCGGCGACGATCACCGTGATGCCTTTGTATTCGGCCAAGGTGATCGCAATCATCGGCGACGCGGTGACGGCCGTAATGACAATGTCAGTGGGCAGCGAGCGTGCGATCTGCAGCGTGGTGCTCCCGGAATCGAACATCACGATCTGGCCGTCCTTGACCCGGCGCGCGGCGAGCTGCGCCAACCGGGTTTTCACCTCGTCGGTTTCGCTGACCCGAGTGAAGTAATCCTTGCCCGTGTCCTTGGGACGCGGCAACGCCCCGCCGTGCACCCGCTGCACCAGCCCGGCACTGGCCAGCTCCGACAGGTCCCGGCGAATGGTGTCCTCGGACACGGCGAAATGCTGACTCAGCTCGGAAGCCATGACCTTGCCGTCACGTTCGAGGATCAGCAGGATTTTTTGGCGGCGCAGTTGGGGGAGTTCGGCGGAGGAATGCTCAGCGTGCATGGTTATGCCTGTTTTTGCGTGTTTGTGCGAGATTAGCCAAACACCTCATTGAACACAAGGCGCTCCCACAAGGGATTGTGTTTGATTGATACCCATCACAAGGCACTCACGATGAACTCACGCAACCATTGATGCCCAGGGTCGCGGTGACAGCGCTCGGGCCAGAGCATCGACATCTCGTATCCCGGAACTTCAAGGGGAGGCTCGATCATCGCCAAGGCATGCGTATCGCGAACCAGGCGCGCTGGCAGCATCGCGACCATATCGGTGCTCTCCACCACCGACGGGACAAACAGAAAATGGGGGAGCGAAAGCACCACCCGGCGCGCCATGCCCAGCAGGGAAAGCGCCTGGTCGGTGACACCCTGAAAGCCCCCGCCATCCCGGGATACGATGACGTGGTCGAGTTCGCAGAACTGCGCGAGGGTCGGCCGCTTTTTCAACAACGGATGGCCAGCACGCCCCACCAACACATAGCGTTCGGTAAACAATGCACGACGTCGCAAGCCTGGGGGAGCATCCTCGGTGGTATGAAACGCCAGGTCGATTGCCCCCTGTTCCGCTTGTCTGGCCAGTTGTGACGGCATCAGGTCAAACACCGCCAGACGCGTACCGGGTGCAGCCGAACGCAGCCCGGCCAACGCGGGCAAGATGATGGTCGACTCGCCGTAGTCCGACGCCATGACATTCCACGTCTGCCGTGCCTCGGCCGGGTTGAAAGGACTGGCGGGCGACACCGCGCGCTCCAGGGCTTCCAGTGCCTGGCGTAACGGCTCGCGCAACTCATCGGCCCGGGCCGTGGGCCGCATGCCCCGAGGCCCTGGCAGTAACAACGGATCGCTGAATATGTCCCTCAATTTGGCGAGATGAACACTCACCGAAGGTTGAGATAAATTCAGACGTTGCGCCGCACGGGTCACGTTGTGTTCCGAGAGCAGGACATCAAGCGTCAGCAGCAGGTTGATGTCCAGACGTCGCAGATTATTCATGACAATACCTGGCATATTGGTTATTCATTTCCAATATACCGGGTAAGACCTGATTCTGCTGGCTTCTGACAACGGAGACTCAGCCATGAATGTTCTGCTCGTTTACGCCCACCCCGAACCCAAATCATTAAACGGTTCGCTCAAGGACTTTACCGTCAAACGCCTGGAAGCTGCCGGCCACCAGGTGCAGGTCTCGGATTTATACGCGATGGACTGGAAAGCCTCGCTGGACGCCGATGACAGTTTCGGCCGGCCTGCCGACGCACGGTTCGATCCGTCGCAAGACTCCAAGCGTGCCTTCAAAGAAGGCCGGCAACGACAGGACATCGTCCTCGAACAGGAAAAACTGCTCTGGGCCGATACCGTCATTCTGCAGTTTCCGCTGTGGTGGTTCTCGATGCCGGCGATCCTCAAAGGCTGGGTGGAACGCGTCTATGCCTATGGTTTTGCCTACGGCGTAGGGGAGCATTCCGACGCGCGCTGGGGCGACCGTTACGGGGAAGGCACGCTGGCGGGCAAACGGGCGATGTTGATCGTCACCACGGGTGGCTGGGAATCTCATTACAGCCCACGGGGCATCAATGGGCCGATCGACGATGTGCTATTCCCGATCCAGCATGGCGTATTGTTCTACCCCGGCTTCGACGTGCTGCCACCGTTCGTGATCTATCGGACCAGCCGAATGGATGAGGCGAGATTTTCAGCAACTTGTGAGGCGCTCGGCCAACGGCTGGATGACCTCTGGGAAACCGCGCCGATTGCTTTCCGGGCGCAAAATTCAGGGGCGTATGACATTCCGCAACTCACGTTGCGTGATGAGATTGCTGCGGATCAGACGGGCTTTGCGGCTCACGTCAGTCAGGCGGCACATTCGTTGTAGCAGATCGCGAACACGAAAAAGCCCGCACAACGCGGGCTTTGGAATTCGATGTAGGTGGCCAGTGCTGGTCTCTGGCTTACGAGATTTATCGGGCCTCTCACAGAACAGGATTTTTAGCTTTGGGCTGTTCTGCCTCACACGGCATAAGGGCTGGATCTCAGCGCGGAGATCTTTCTAACCGTGTACCCTTGGGAGCGCGCCCCACGCCTCCTCGCTATCCCTTTGCGCATCAGTCTGCGTCTTCACCTACAACCTCAGAATAGCAAACCCTTCGAGGCCTGGGTCGGGGTTTTTAGACTGATTGTTTTCAAGGGGAATGATCGGTAAATGGAAAAATACTAACGAGGTGGGGACGGACTTCCGTACCGTCTCCAACACCTCTTTGCAGGCGCTGCATCGGTTATTTGTATTCAAATACCAACTTAATAATATTTTACCGATCCAGGGGTGATCCCTAGTCTTGACCCAAGAAATGGCAGGCCACAACCGACCTGATTCCAACTTCGATGGGTATAGAGATGACCACTGAAAAAACAAAAATAGATACGCTGATTGTGGGCGCCGGTCAGGCTGGCGTGGCCATGAGTGAACACCTGAGCAAACTCGGCGTGCCTCACCTCGTACTGGAACGGAGCCGCATCGCCGAACGCTGGCGCAGCGGTCGTTGGGATTCGCTGGTGGCCAACGGCCCGGCCTGGCACGATCGGTTTCCGGGCCTTGAGTTCGACGATCTCAGCCCCGACGGCTTTGCCCCGAAAGAACGGGTGGCGGATTATTTCGAAGCCTACGCGAAGAAGTTCAACGCCCCCATCCGCACCGGCGTGGACGTGAAGAAAGTCGAGCGCAATGTCGGCCGTCCAGGCTTCACCATTGAAACCTCCGAAGGCGTGATCGAGGCCAACCGCGTAGTGGCCGCCACCGGACCTTTCCAGCGTCCGGTTATTCCGCCGATCGCACCGAAAGATCAGCCATTCACCCAGATCCACTCCGCCGAATACCGCAACCCGCAGCAACTGCCAGAGGGCGCCGTGCTGGTGGTGGGCGCCGGCTCGTCCGGGGTGCAGATCGCCGATGAATTACAGAGTGCCGGCAAGCAGGTTTACCTCTCGGTGGGTGCGCACGATCGCCCTCCTCGCGCCTATCGCAACCGTGATTTCTGCTGGTGGCTGGGCGTGCTCGGCGAGTGGGATCAGGCCGCCATGAAACCCGGCCGGGAACACGTGACCATCGCGGTGAGCGGCGCGCATGGTGGCCGTACGGTGGACTTCCGTGGGCTAGCCCATCGCGGAATGACGCTGGTGGGTCTGACCCAATCGTTCAATGGCAGCGTGGCGACGTTCCAGCCCAACCTTGCCGACAACCTGGCACGCGGCGATGAGAACTATCTGGCGCTGCTCAATGCCGCCGACGCCTACGTCGAGCGCAATGGCCTGGACCTGCCGGAAGAACCTGAGGCGCGGCATACCTTCCCGGATCCGGATTGCGTCACCAACCCGATTCTTGAACTCGACCTGGCCAAGGCTGGCGTGACGTCGATCATCTGGGCCACCGGGTTTGCCACGGATTACAGCTGGCTGAAGGTCAACGCGTTCGACGACAACGGCAAGCCGCAGCATCAGCGCGGAGTGTCGAGCGAGCCTGGGGTGTATTTCCTCGGCCTGCCGTGGCAGTCCCGTCGCGGCTCTTCGTTCATCTGGGGTGTTTGGCACGACGCCAAGTACGTGGCTGATCAGATCGCCATTCAGCGCTCATACCACGACTACCGCGATGCCCTGCAACGCGAAGCTGAAACCGCCTCCATCGCGCATAAAACCACCGTCAGCGCTTAACGAATAGTTCTTCAGGAGCCTCAGATGTCCACGCCAACCCATACCCGTATTCGCATGTTCAACACCAAGGAAACCTACCCGAACCAGAGCCTGGACAATGACCTGTGCCAGGCCGTGCGGGCCGGCAACACCGTTTATGTTCGCGGCCAGGTCGGCACCGATTTCGAAGGCAACCTGGTGGGCCTCGGCGACCCGCGTGCGCAAACCGAGCAAGCCATGCGCAACGTCAAACAGTTGCTGGAAGAAGCTGGCAGCGACCTCAGCCACATCGTCAAAACCACCACTTACCTGATCGACCCGCGTTACCGCGAGCCGGTTTATCGGGAAGTGGGCAAGTGGCTCAAAGGGGTGTTTCCGATTTCCACCGGGTTGGTGGTGTCGGCACTGGGGCAGCCGCAGTGGCTGATGGAGATTGATGTGATTGCGGTGATTCCTGAGTAAGCAGGTAGACCGAGTCGCGGCTTTCGCGAGCAAGCTTCGCTCCTACAGTAGATCGCTGTTTCATGAACGACCCTGATCATCTGTAGGAGCGAAGCTTGCTCGCGAAGACGCCCGCACAGACAACAACTTTGCCAAGGCCAACCAAGGAGCAAAACCATGACCTTCTCCATCGCCGCCCGTTGCCCCGAAACCGGTCAGTTCGGCATTGCAATCAGTTCCTCAAGCATCGCCGTCGGCGCCCGCTGCCCCTGGCTATTGCCCGGTGTCGGCGCGGTCTCCACACAAAATATCACCCTGCCATCCCTCGGCCCGGAAACCCTCGCCCTCATGGAACAAGGCCTCGCACCTGCCGAGGCTCTGGACAAGGCATTGACCCGCAACGGCTACAGCCAATACCGACAAATCACGGCGATTGACCACCTCGGTCGCACCGCGCATTTCAGCGGCTCAGAAACCCTGGGCAACCACAACGCCGTGTCGGGCGAGCAATGCGTGGCCGCCGGCAACATGCTCGCGGACCGAGCCGTGATCGAGGCCATGGTCGAGGCGTACGAACATGGCGAGGGCCAACTGACCGATCGCTTGCTCACCGCGATGAAAGCGGCGGTGGTCGCAGGCGGTGAAGCCGGGCCGGTGCATTCGGCTGCCGTTGTAGTGGTTGGCGAACTGACCTGGCCGATCATCAACCTGCGGGTCGATTGGGCTGATGAAGATCCGATAGGCAAATTGCAGCAGTTGTGGGACGCCTATCGCCCACAGGTCAAGGACTACATCGACCGCGCCCTCGCCCCCGACAAATCCCCTGGCTACGGTGTCGCCGGAGACGACCGATGAGCAGCAGCCGCGATTTGCTTGAAGCCTTGGTGGCGTTCGACACCACCAGCCGCGAATCAAATCTGCAGCTGATCGAGTTCGTCCGCGACTACCTCGCCCGATTCGAGGTGCCTTGCGAACTGATCTACAACGACGAGCGCAGCAAGGCTAATCTGTTCGCCACCATTGGCCCGGCGGATCAGCCGGGCATCGTGTTGTCAGGCCACACCGATGTGGTGCCCGTCGACGGCCAGCCATGGACGGTTGCGCCCTTCAAGCTCACCGAGCGTGACGGCAAACTGTACGGTCGCGGCAGCGCGGACATGAAAGGCTACATTGCCTGCGTACTCGCCCTGGTGCCGTCACTGGTGAAGGCCTCGCTGCGACTGCCGGTGCACATCGCGCTGTCCTACGATGAGGAAGTCGGCTGTCTCGGCGTTCGTTCGCTTTTGAAAGCCCTCGAACAGCGCCCGGTCAAACCGATGCTCTGCATCATTGGCGAACCCACCGAACTCAAACCGGTGCTCGGCCACAAGGGCAAGCTGGCGATGCGCTGCGACATTCATGGCGAAGCCTGCCATTCAGCGTACGCGCCACTCGGGGTCAATGCGATTGAATACGCTGCCGAACTGATCGGCGAACTGGGGCGGATTGGCCACAGGCTCAAGGCACCGGAGCATCACGACACCCGTTTCGATCCGCCGTTCAGCACCGTGCAAACCGGCGTGATTTCCGGCGGCAAGGCCTTAAACATCGTCCCCGCCGATTGCCGCTTCGACTTTGAAATCCGCGCCCTGCCCTCACACGATCCAAGCGAGGTGGCACAAGAATTGAAGACCTACGCCGAGCAGCAAGTATTGCCGCGCATGCGCGCCGTGAGTGATCAGAGTGAAATCCGCTTCAGTGAATTGTCGGCCTACCCCGGTTTGGCGACCGATGCGCACAGCGAAGCCGCTGAGCTGATCGCGGCATTTTCCGGTTCTGGGGAGTTCGGTACGGTGGCATTTGGCACCGAGGGCGGTCTGTTTGACGCTGCGGGAATTGCGACAGTGGTGTGCGGTCCGGGCAGCATGGATCAGGGTCATAAGCCGGACGAATTTGTCAGCCTCAAACAATTGAACGGCTGCGATGAAATGCTGCAACGAATGCTGTTATCAATCAGCCGCTGATGATTGGCCCGACGCTCAGGTATACAGTCGGGCCAGTTCTTCCTGGCAGTAATCCACGAACAGCTGCACCGGTTTGGTCAGCTGCGACCTTCTCAACCATGCCGCCGACAGACCCGAACCGGTCACGGTTTCGGCCAGCGGTATGCACACGACTTTCTGCCCGTCATAGGTGTATTCGGAAAACGGTTTCGTGACCAGAATCGAAAAGCCAAAACCGCGCCCGACCATCCCTCGCACCATCTCGATCGAAGGTGAGCTGAACACGATGTGTGGCGTCAGTCCGCGCTCTTCAAAGATGCTCACGAAGTAGGTCCGGCTCGGCACCACGTCCAGCAATATCATCGGCTCCAGCACCAGGTCATTCAGCGACACTTTCGCCTGTTGCGCGAAGCGGTGATCCGCCGGCAACAAGGCGTAGGGCTGTTGCGGCGGCATCAGCGGCACTGTCTCAATCGTACTGTCCAGATCGTGTTCGAACAGCATCGCCAGGTCGATGCTGCCGGCGGTCAGCGCCTGCACCAATTCCTGCTGCTCGCCATCGCGAATACGGATCTCCACACCCGGCCAGCGCTCTTTGAAACCGGCGATCAAACGCGGCAGGTACAGCGGCGCCACCGTTTCAAAACAGCCAATATCGATTTGCCCCGCCACCACGTCGTTGTCCGCCAGCGCGTTCTGCTCAAACTCATGCGCGACCCGCAGCAGCTCCAGCGCCTTGCGATAAAACCGCGACCCGCTCGGCGTCAGCGAAACACCCTGGGCGTGATGCCGGATAAACAGCTGCACGCCAAAACTTTCTTCAAGGTGCTTGATCGCCGTCGACACCGACGGCTGCGCGATATAAAGCTTGCGCGAAGCCTCCGCCACGCTGCCGCAATCGGCGGTGGTGACGAAATATCGAAGCTGTCGCAGGTTGTAAGCGGCCATGGGGACCTCCAGACACAACACATCAAAATCAAAAAACTTCCGCGGAACACAATCACTGTAAGAGCTGGCGAAGCCTGCGGAATCAGTCGACGCACAACTCTGTGGCGAGGGGGCTTGCCCCCGTTGGGTCGCGAAGCGGCCCCAAAACCTGCAACCATGGTGTATCAGGTACACCGCATGCAGCGGTTTTACGACTGCTTCGCGGCCGAGCGGGGGCAAGCCCCCTCGCCACAGGTAACAAAACCAGGCATTACGGAGTATCCAAGGACGCTCAGGATCAAGGCTGAACATACCCGACACACCCAAACCCCGGGCATATATTTTTTAAGGTTTGAAGCAACAAACTTACTAATTTATCTATCCCGACGCATTGCACATCATCGCTCCAACAAGAAAAGCGTCGCTCGCGCGGCGCTCACCGAAGTACGACCACGTACTCATCCTTGCCTTGGAGTTCACCATGTCCACCGCAGCAACACCCTCCGCTCCGCTCATCGAAAAACACACGATTGGATACGTCCCCCCGGAAGATCGCCACGGAAAGGTAAGAGACCTGTTCACCCTCTGGTTCGGCGGCAACATCGCGCCGCTGCCCATCGTCACCGGCGCCCTCGGCGTGCAATTGTTCCAGCTGAACCTGGTGTGGGGCATCGTCGCCATTCTGGTCGGCCACCTGGTCGGCGGCGTGCTGATGGCCCTGCACTCGGCGCAAGGCCCGCAAATGGGCATTCCACAAATGATCCAAAGCCGCGCCCAGTTCGGCTCCCTCGGCGCCCTGCTGGTGGTGCTGATCGCCGGCATCATGTACATCGGTTTCTTCGCCTCCAACATCGTCCTCGCCGGCAAGTCCCTGCACGGCGTGGTCGACAGCGTGCCGGTGCCAGTGGGCATCGTCATCGGCGCGCTCGGGTCGGGCATCATCGGCATCATCGGCTATCGCTTCATCCACGTGCTCAACCGCATCGGCACCTGGGTGCTGGGCATCGGCATCGTGCTGGGCTTCGGCTACATCCTCACCCACATACAGACCGCCGACTTCCTCACCCGCGGCAACTTCAACATCTCCGGTTGGCTGGCCACCGTATCGTTGGCCGCGCTCTGGCAAATCGCCTTCGCCCCCTACGTGTCCGACTACTCGCGCTACCTGCCGGAAGACGTGCCCGTCGCCGCCACGTTCTGGACCACTTACCTAGGCTCGGCACTCGGCTCCAGCCTGTCGTTCATCTTCGGCGCCGTCGCAGTCCTCGCCACGCCCGTCGGCATGGACACCATGGACGCGGTCAAACTCGCCACCGGCTCCATCGGCCCATTGATGCTCGTGCTGTTCCTGCTCAGCGTCATCAGCCACAACGCCCTCAACCTCTACGGCGCCGTGCTGTCGCTGATCACCCTGGTACAAACCTTCGCCTACCGCTGGATCCCCACCGCCAAAAGCCGTGCCGTGATCTCGGTCATCGTCCTCGCCGGCTGCTGCTTCGCCGCCGTCGGCGCCTCCGCAGACTTCATCGGCCACTTCGTCGACATGGTGTTGGTGTTGCTCGTGGTGCTGGTGCCCTGGACCGCGATCAACCTGATCGACTTCTATGCCATTCATAAAGGTCAGTACGACATTGATTCGATCTTCCAGGTCGATGGCGGGATCTATGGCCGGTACAACCCGCAGGCGTTGTTGGCGTATGCGATCGGGATTGCGGTGCAGATTCCGTTCATGAACACACCGCTGTATGTCGGGCCGATCTCGGCGCACATCAATGGGGCAGATTTGTCCTGGGTGGTGGGGTTGCTGATTACCTCTCCGCTGTATTACTGGCTGGCGAATCGCGACACGGCTTACAGACGTCGGCTGTCTACCGGAAAACTGGCCAACAGTCTGTAACCCTGTGGGATGAGGTTTGCCCGCGATGAGGCCTTCAAAAGCACCATCGCCGGCAAGCCGTTCTTGCTGTGGAACATCCGCAACGCCCGCAACGCGTTACCAACACCCGCTACGAACGCAACGCCCCCATCGCCCGCCGATACTTCTCAACGCGCTCCAGATCCTCCCAGGACGGCTGCGCAATCCGCGACAAGTCGCTGTTCTCTTCCAGATCCGCCAGCTTCACCACCCGCCCGATCGGGTTCTGCGCCGCGCGCTCGACGAACGCCTCGTAGGACTCGCCCGGCACCTTGGTTACCGATGCAATCGCCGTCAGCACCGTTTCGCTGAAGCCTTCCTTGCGCAGATCGTCGAGGCTGATGCCACAGTCCTCGACCACGTCATGCAATACCGCGACGATGCGCTCTTCCAGCGTGTTCACCCGCAGCATCACTTTCAGCGGATGCAGGATGTAAGGCGCCCCGCCCTTGTCCACCTGCCCTTCATGCGCCGCGACGGCGATGGCAATGGCGCGTTCCAGTGACTGACTCATGGGATTCTCCTCGGGTTAAATGCCGTAACGGCGCGGCCATGATTTTTGAAGTCTGCAAAATATGTAGGAATCTGCCCTTTGTGGCGAGGGAGCTTGCTCCCGCTGGGCTGCGAAGAAACCCCGAACACTGATAGCCCGTTTCCTCAGACACACCGCGACGCCCGGTTTTACTGCGTTTATGCCACAGAACAGGGAAGACCACCTCGCCAAAATGACCATCCGGGCGTCCTACAGCCCGGTTGCGGCTATGAAAATCGGTGCCTAGAGTGGGTCTGTCGCTGACATCAGTTGGCGATAGGGTTTCGCAGCCCTTAAGATTGACACCTTGTTCCGTCAGGCACGGCCGACTCCCGGCTGCGTATCGTTTTATGGCGGTTGTGCGTGGGAGACCTTCGGGTCTGCCGGGTCCTGGTGTTAATCCTCCGGTCTGCGAACCCGCGCATAGCTGCCACCCATTTTGTTTCGCAGCAGAACGGTGGCAATTCTACTTTTATTAGGATTAACACCATGACGACGCAAAACCCGCTCCGCCACTACACCCCAATGTCCCACTTCGCCACCGACCACCCCGTCCTCCTCATCGACGCCGACGCCCCGATACGCGAACTCCACAGTTGCCTCAGCGAACGCCTAAACGCCGTCCTCAAATACCTCAACCTCATGGCCTGCACCAGCCTCCCCGACTACGCCGAACACGACATCAACACCGTCACCAACATCGCCCGGATCATGGTTCAGGATGTGAGTGATGTGTTTCGGGTGATTGAGCAGCGTGGGTTCGATACGCCCAAGGGGCAGTGATTAAATTTCAGTCGTAGAAAAACCGCATTACTGCGGTTTTTCTGCTTCCTGCAACGACTCTGACAACAACAATCAGTAAACCTGCACCCGCCACAACTCCCGCGACGAAGAACCCGCCGACATCGGCAGTCGCCCATGCAACGTCCGATAGTTGTCGATCAGCACCAGATCACCCTCACTCCATTGATGAGCAATCAAACACTCCGGGTCATAAACCAGCGCATTGACCTGCTCCAGCAACGCCTGCTGAGCCTGCTCGTCATGGTCCTGCACCGACTGGCTCAAGGTCTGCAATGTCGAGTCGGTGCCCTCTTGGTAGCGCAGGATGAGCTCGCCGCTTCGGGGGTGGTGGTCCACCAGGCTGTACATGCGCGGCGAGCCGCCGAAGTAGGTCATTTTGGTGTAGTAGGTGATGTTCACGCCCTGCCATTGTCGGGCGACTTGCTGCCCGACTTTGCGCAGTACGTTGCGGCTGTCGACGATGGTGGTCTGGCCCTCGCCCGGCTGCGGCGCGGTCTTGCAGTACAGCATGAATTTGCTGGCGCAGAATTTCGGGTTGCGTTGAACTTGTGCGTCGCTGTCGGGCAGCATGTTCAGGTCCCAGTGCAACGGTGTTTTCTCCAGCGAGTGCACCACACCTTGGGGTTTGTCCGCAGGCTTGACCACGTGAACGGCACCGAAGGCCCATTCGTAGAGCGTGCCGAAACGTTCGCAGCTGCGAGCAAAGCTATCCTGGTCGTCGAAACGGCAGCCTTTGAGGCAGACGAAACCGAAGGTTTCCACCAGAGCTTCCAGCAGGCCGGTGGACAGTCGTTCGAAACCCAGCCCCAACGTGTCTCGCACCACCAGGCCAAACAGCGGAAGTTTTTGCAGTTCGTACTCGAAGCCTTGGGCCTGCGGGTTTTCTGTTTGATGGTAGAGCCATGGCCGCCCCTCATAGGTGACCAGCACATGGTGGTCCAGGTCGACCTGAGCACGGGTGCGAAGGGTTTGGCTGCCGTCGAGGTTGCACACCGGCACGGCGTGCCAGGGGCTGTACACACGCTTGAGTCCTTCGGCCAGGCCGAAGGTGAATTTGGGTCCGGCATTGCTGTATTGATGGACCGACAAGCGAATGTCATCGCCAAAGAAACGGTCCACTGCCGCGTTCAATGCCTGCCCGCGATACATCATTTGGTAGGCTTTGAAGTTGATTTGTTGCAGGTACTCGTCCTCGCTCTGCCCGTCTTCGCGGCACAGACGCAGGTCGTTGTAGAGGTGACTGCAGAGGTTGTCATGCGCCCGGCTGAGGGACTCATCGTCGCGGCTCTGCTCGATCAGTTCGCCAAGGTTTTTCCACGGTAGACGGGCCTGCTTGATCAGGCTGGCGCGAACCGACTCGGCACTTTGGGCCTGGGGAAACAGGTCTTCCATGCTGACCCACTCAATCGTGTGGGTGGTGCACAGTTCACGCAACGCCCGGTTGTAGGCGGCGCGAACGTCGTCGGCCACGCCGACGATGTCATTGAAGGTCGTGCCGTCGCTGAGGATCGACACCACGCAGCCCGGTGCGTGCAACGCGGCGATGGCTTGGCCGAGTTGGTCGAGGCGCTCGATGGCCATGACCTCGCCGTAGTCCGGCAGCACGCCGAAGGTCTGGTCGCTGGCGTTTGGCGACTTGCAGGGAAAGCCTGGCAAAACCAGACGCACTGGCAGGCCCTGATCGAAGCAGTGCCCCAATCGAAGCGCCAGATGCGCCCTGCCTTGTGTGTCGAAACAATCATCCGTGCCTTTGAGCAGATAACCGGCCAGCAAATCGCTGACGGCAGCGATCCAGGCGTCTCTATGTTCCATAGAACAACTTCCTTGAGGGTGTGTGTATCAATAGGATTTGACGGTGTCGCCATGCTCGGTGAACGCATGCGCAGCCCCGCAGGCTTGCTGCAAAATGCGCAGCAATTCGGCCGGGTGTTCACAGCACAAGTTCGGGGCCTGGGCCTGCAAGTCTGGTGTCAGGCCATAACCCCAAGTGACTGCCGCCGAATACATGCCTGCAGCACGAGCCGTTTGCAGATCGATCTCCGTGTCACCGACGAACAAGCAGCGTTGCGGATCAACCGACAACCGCCGGGCGGCTTCCCATGCCACCTCCGGTTGCGGTTTGAGCGACCTGCCTGCGCGATGCCCCAGAATTGGCCCGAAAGCATTCTGCGGCAGCAACGTTGTGGAAACCTGCAACGCCATTTCCTCGGCCTTGTTGGTCACGATAGCCAGCGGTAGCTGTAACTGTCGGCAGCCTTCGAGCAATTCCAAGACACCGCTGAATGGACGGGAAAATTGAACCAGGTTGTGCTGATAGAGCGCCACATAGCGCTGGTGCAAGGCGACCGCATCGACTATGCCAAACTGCGCGGCGACCCGCTCGCTCATCGCCGTGGTGCCGCCGCCGATGTATCCGCGCACTGTTTCCGAGGTCAGCGCCGGGCAACCGTGTTCGAGCAGCACTTGGTTCAAGCACCAGGTGATATCGGGCAAGGTATCGACCAGAGTCCCGTCCAAATCGAAGAGTACGGCTTCGACCCGCAACCGAGACGCCATCATTGAGCACTGGCGTAGTGACAAGGACGCCCCTTGCGGAACACCAGGCGGTGATAGCGCTCATCGACATTGCTGCGTTTTTCGAGCGTGACCACACCCCGTCGCTTGATGGCCACCGAATGCCAGGGCGTACGCCACAGGTCACTGGTTGGCACCAACCGGATACCGATCTTCGTCGAGACCGCCAGCTGCGGGTGAATCGACAGACGCAGGCAATGCGGGTAACGCGCCTGCAACAGCGCACCCCAGGCTTCACTGCGCTGGATCACCCGCTGAGAGGCCGGTTTGGCGACCTTCTTCACTGCGTTGAGGCTCATGCCAGCGAATACTTTCAGTCCCGAGTAATCCTCGGAAAGAAAGCGATGGATGCCGCAGTACATCAACATCATGTGCGGATCATCCTTGAAGCGCTGCTGCAACAAGATCAATGACTGACCGTGCTCGATCATCATCTCCTCACGCATGGCGTCCAGACAATCCAGCTGAGGGTAGGCATCCCGGAGGTCGAAATGGGCGAACGTGCCGGGATAGTGCTGTTCGGCGTAGTCCTGAATAGCGTCGGTGTAGGCCTTGACGTCGGAATCGGGAACATGCACCAAGTCAGAGAACACATAGCCATCGGAGCAGATATGAATCAGCGCCCCCGGTGCGTAGATCTCCTGGATCTCTGTGCACAGGCGGTTTAACTCATCGATAGCATGATGTTCAGCAAGATCGGGCAGATGACTCAGGGTTTTCTTGCGGCTGGGCGATTTGCCGGGAAAGGCTGGCAAGACCATTTCAATCTTGCGACCGCTCTCGACCGCCTGCATGACCTTGGTCAGATGGGGTTCCAGCACCTGCGACGACAGTTCGTGATCCTGCCCCGGGGCGAGGCTACGACGGCGAAACAGACATTCGAGGATTTGCTCGGCAATGTTCATGTGTGGGGTGTTCTGATGCTCGTGCACCAGCTGACCGCACACCTGTTGAGCAACGGTGTTTGAACCTTGCATAGACAATCCTTTGTGTTGTGAACAACGGCCATCTTTTGGCCATCAGCAGATATCCCTTACCTGCGGGCGGCTAAATTCCTACAAGTTGTGAGGGCTGTCAATCGTGGCAATCCGGAATATTACGGCACCAAAATCACCGAAAAACCCTCACACAGGCTCATGCAACGTCCAGGCTGGCAAGGCCATACTGCGGCCACACAAGTGTGTCTGGTCCTGATTCCATTACGCTCTCCTGAAAAATAGATCGGAAGGTGTGAACCTTGTTCAGGATGGGACAAACCAGACAAGACAAATAAATCCGTCCCCTTTCCTCACTAAATTTTAACCAACAAAAACTCTAGCAAAGTTTCCAAATCATCTACTTCCTTTATAATTCGCTTACTCACCTCTAGCGACTTACCAACAAACCCATCCTCATTTATCGATGCAGAAAAACCCACAATACAATCCATATCTGGAACTCTCTTATCGCCTGCAATTCTAAACCCCTCTATGCCGAGAACTGCAATATCATTACCCTCACAATACTCAATTAGCCTAATCGCGTCTGAAACATCAAATAAAGGGATTCCCTCCCACATCAATGTAGGGCTAACAGGCTGAGCTCCCGCGCTCAGAATACGCCCCATTTACACCCAGTTAAAATCAGGCGTAATTTCACAAACAACCCCAGCAGACACAAGAATAGTTCGAACTCGCAAAACCTCCTCCGCCTGACCGACAAATACTAGAACAAGGCCTTTCTGGAGCATATTTCTTGACGTTAAAAAATTGCTACCTGTCACTTCAGAAACAGCTCTTATATGAGCTTTATCTTGATAGTCACCGCGACAACGCACTTCATACTTCGTCTCATCAACTTTAACGCCCTGAATATTTGTTGTCACTACCGACCAGCCGCACCGAGTACACTTCACCCCCTGAGCGCTGCCTTGTCTGAAACTAGCCAACTCTCCGCCACACTGCTCGCACGTCATAAGATATGTTTTTTCCGTTACCAAACAAATAAATCCGTCCCCCTTTTCTTCTGGACACCCCCCCCGTTTTCGTTCTGCAGGGCGCGGCGGCTTTTAACCTTGACTCGAGACCAGCTAGCGGGTGCCCCCTTTTTTCCTATATCACACATAAAGCAGTAATAACTTGATTGGGATGATCTTCCAGAAAAACTCCCCAGCCGGTAACTTCAAGCCCACCATAGTCCTCGTCGGTATAAAACCACTCTTCAGCCTCGTCAAACTCCAAAGTTGTAAATGATAATAAATCCGAAACCAAACCACCCAAACCAATACCTTCCGGCAAGGTACCCTTATAAATTAAACTTTGAGCCTGTTCACCAGAAAAGCTAAAATCATAAACTTTAACAGCGCACACTTCACCACTTTTAATCACAACTGATAAAGCAGGGATAAATTTATTTAAATCATTAACAACACTTACATCCGCCAGAGCAAAAGAATAGCCACCATTTCCGCCTTCGTCCAAACTATAAAACTTTAAACGAAGCACTGGAGAGCCATCGAATTGGTATAGAGAGTTACCCTCATCAACCAAACACCCTAACAACACGCACTTCAATACATCCGCATCGACATGCAATGGTATTCCTGCAAGTGACACAGATGGCACAATTGGTGCCACCCACGATATTGAAAACTCTTTAGACAGGGTCATTTTGGCACCC
Source organism: Pseudomonas sp. GW822-FHT07A10 (assembly GCF_058798795.1). Classification (NCBI taxonomy): domain Bacteria; kingdom Pseudomonadati; phylum Pseudomonadota; class Gammaproteobacteria; order Pseudomonadales; family Pseudomonadaceae; genus Pseudomonas; species Pseudomonas sp. GW822-FHT07A10. Next base: position 9,808 of record NZ_JBXAKV010000023.1, on the reverse strand, counting down.
ACGTATTGTTAGCAGTATAAACGGGGACATAAGTAAGAGTATAAACGGGGACAGACCACGTTTTCCATCTAAAAAATCTAGTGCTTTTTCGGTCTGCCCGGGCATCCCCGCCGAGCTCGTCGCCCAATCATAGCTTCAATTTCGGCTACAAATCGCGAACCACCAAGTACATAGTTGCCATTGGTGGCAGCCCGAATCTGGTCAACCAATCCTATCTCCAACTCGCCTCTAAAAAGCTCGCGATAGACTTCAGCAGTCGATACATCTGTGTCCCCAAGCGATAGGTACTGAGCATGCGGGGTAATGAGATGCGAAAACTCTGATTGTGCGTTAGCACGATAACTCGACCAACGATATTCCGCAGGATGCGTCACCATTTTGGCTCTGACAGGATTCATCTCAATGTAGCGATAACAGGCCAATACATAACTATCACTTTGAACAAGGCACGAACGGAAGCGTCCTCCCCATAAAGTCCCACTACGTCCATATGTACGATTTATGTATTGCACATATCGTTGCCCTATTCCTTTCATAAGCAAACTGGTACTGCTGTGCTCATGAGGGCTAATCAACAAATGGATATGATTAGTCATAAGACACCATGCGTGAATTTCACACGAATTTTTGTTGGTCTGTTCAGCAAGCAGCTCTAAATAAAAAAGGTAATCATCCTCTGAAAAAAAGCAAACTGATCTATTATTTCCTCGTTGAATCAGATGCAAGGGGACACCTGGCATCAAGAGACGTGCTCTGCGTGGCATATGGTGAATCCGCTCACAATTAATGATGCCAATAGCTTAGTCAATTCTATGAAAAACAATCTCCCTATCTATTTCACACTATTTCAGATCGCTAAAGTGCGACACAGAAAAACGTAGTCTGCCCCCCATTCTCTGCCATTCTCAGGATAAACGTGGTCTGTCCCCGTTTTTCGTCCCCGTTTTTCAATCCTCCCAAGGCATTCCTTGACCTTGAATACCCTTGCCCCACTCAATCCCAGTAGTAGCACGGTCTACCGCCCCGCCAGTTGCTTTTGCACCATTAAATCAGGCCAAGCTCTCGCAACCTAACCTCGCGTACAAAGTCCAATCCACCTACCTCGACTTTAGATCCGTCTGAGTAATGGGCGTGACCACAGACATTACACTGAAAAGCCAATAATCCGTTCTGTTTTCCTACAAAAATGCGCATACCATGAGACTCACACCTAGGACATTGCTCATCAATCTCAATAGTAACTAACTCTTCTATTGTATCGCGCAAAAAGCGCGCGATAGCTTCTACGTCTTTGGACTTGTAGCGTAAAATTACTTTTTTAAGGTGAGCTAATTCGCTAAGTTTAAAAGTAGAAAACTCTACAGGCATCAACTTCTCATCTATATGGGAAAGTTCATAAAAATTATAGGTCGAGAACGGCTCAACAGAAAAGCACTCATAATTGCGCCGCAACCACAAAAGGATTACGTCAAGCATATTCCTCAGTGAGGACTTATCACTCATGCGCGTAACAGCTGATTGCAACTCGTGCCAGACTTTCGGAGAGAGAGATCGCATCAATTGCCCGCCTTAACCGGAAAGGTTGTGATCAGGTTACCGGCTTTGTCGGTAAACACTTTTATCACAGAAGTGGGGGCTCCTCCATCCTTCAGCGTAGTAGTGCCAATCACTCGCCCCACAAACAGGGAAAACGGGGACAGACCACGATTAAATTGAAGGAGCATTATCCAGCCCCTCGATAAATGTGGTCTGTCCCCGCTTTCGTCCCTTGCCTGATGAACTGGCTTTTGCGGGTATAGACGTAACCGTAGCACCATCCATGGAGAAGGACTGTTTAATATCGTCTATCGATTTCCCCCAAAATACTAGAGGGCTGCCCCACAAGATTACGAGGTATTCCCGCCTGTGTGGCTAAGTCTTCTAGGGTAAACGTGGTCTGTCCCCGTTTTTCACGTTATCCAACCCTCGATAAATGTGGTCTGTCCCCGTTTTCGGTGCTGGCGATGACGTTGAGGTCGCGGCCGGCGCTGAGGGTCAGGTTGCCGCCGCTGGTGACGCTGGACGCCAGGTTTTCCACGGTGGTGATGATGGTGGAGCGGTGGCCGCCCTCTGCCATGTCGTGGATTTCGCTTTCGTTGCGCGTGGCCAGCAGGTTGAGGTCACGGGTGGCGCTCAGGCTGGCGTCGCCGCCGCTGCTGATGGCGCCGGAGTTGGTCAGGTCGCGGGCGGATTTGATCGTCAGTGTGTCGCGGGCGCTGATGCTGCCACCAGCGTCGACCTGGGTGCGCATGCCGGAGCCTTCGCCCACGGCGATGGCGGTGCGGTCGTTGACGATGTCGCCCTTGAGGGTGGTGAGGCTGACCTGGTTGCCGCGAATGTCGCCGGCCAGGGCGTTGCGGATGCTGTCCGTGGCCATGAGGCTCAGGCGTTCGTTGGCTTCGACCAGGCCGCCCTGATAGAGGCTGCCTTTGACGTCGGCGGACAGGTCGTGAGTGCCGCGCAGGGTGCCGACGTTGACCAGGTCGTTGCCGGCGATCAGGGTCAGGTCGCGCCCCTGGATCAGGCTGCCGCCGCGCACGTTGCGCGATTCGGCCTGGGCCAGATACAGCACCGGCACCAGCACTTTCTGGCCATCGACGATGCGTTCTTCCATCCACACGATGTCGTGGGTCAGGGCCGCGACCTGCTCGGAAGTCAGGCTGACGCCCAGCGACAGGCTCAGCTCGTTTTTGCTGGCCAGGGCGTTGTCCATCAGATAACGAAATTGCTCGTTATCATCGTTCAGGCCGCTGGCGAGAAAGCGCTGGCCGGTCTTAGCCATTACAGCGTCGCTGATCAGACGGGATTCATAGCGACCGTCACCGAGACGGCGCGCGGCTTCATCGGCGCTGAAGTTGAGCTTGCCCAGCAGGTAATCGGAACTCATGAATGCCGCGGACTGGGTCAGCTCCGGGTTGGTTTCGATCAGGTATCGGCTTTGCGGGTTGCGGCTCTGCACGAACATGCCGTACGGCCCCTTGGGCAGTCGGAATGTCGAGGACGCCGTCGGGTCTACGGCGGCAAATGGCACACCCCGGAAGTCGACCGGGACGAAGCTGACCTGCTTCACGCCATCGGCATCCACGCGCTCGATGCGCGTGACATCCTTGGCCACCTGGGCGCTGGCGTCGGTGCTACGTTTGCCCAAGTTGATATTGATGCCGCCGACCGAGGCGGTCTGGTCGCTGCTCAGCGAACCGGTCAACTGGCCGAAGGTGTTGTCGTAGAGCGTGCCGTTCTGGATGGTGTTGGTGACGCTCAGTCGGACGTTGCCACCGGCTTGCAACACGGCGGCGTAAACGTTGTTGCCGTTTTCATTCCAGGTGGTGACGTCGCTCTGTACCGCGAACCGACTGTCGCTCGACCGGTCGCTCAGTTCCTTGAAACGTACCTCATCGAAATTACCCGCCGCTGTCGCCGCGTTGAACGCCGGGACATCGATGAACTCCATTTTGTCCCAGAGACTATTGTCGATACGACCGGGGGTGCCGATTATCACGACCCGCTGTCCCGAGCGTGACGCGGCACCCTGGTTGAGCAGGCTGTCAGCGGTCAGGTCGAGGTTGCCGTTGGCCGCCATCAGGCTGTAACGGTTTTCGACCTGATTGGCGTGAACGGTGAAGTTTTTCCCGGCCACCAGTCGTGAAGCGCGAGAGTCCTTGAGTACGGTGTCGTTGAACTCAAAGAACACGGCACCACCCAAACCCAACTGGCCGAACGGCTGGGCGTGTCCCAGCAGACTATCCAAGCCTATGAGTCCGGCAAGCGGCGTATCCAGGTAGCGGCGTTGCCGGAGCTGGCCCGGATGCTTTCGACCACACTCGAAGAACTATTTGGTCAGCAGCAGGAAACCACTGTGCGTAAGCGTGGGCCTGCTCCGAAATGGCAACAGCAACTGGAAGCCATCGACCAACTGCCCAAGAGCCAACAAAAATTCGTTGCGCAGATGCTTGATGCCTTGATCGCTCAGGCCACAACCAAAGCGAGCAGCGAAGGAAGGGAGGTTTTGCAGTAAGCAGATAAAACAACACCGGCGCGAGGCCGGTGTCAGTAGAGCAAGGTCATCGAAAATCAGCCGGATAGATGATCCATATTATCAAGCACCGAACCAATCCCATGAAGCAAACCAGTTACAAATTCACGATCTGCTCCAATCCGCGTCTCGAATTCGAACACATCTATCCCATTACATATTTCATTTAAAGCCGCATTCAAGACCAAAAGCTCGTCTCGGCTAAAGCTAACATTCGCTAAATCGTGCGAAGAGTTAATCATATCCACAGTAACCACCTCAAACTATCAAAATAAGCTTGCCCATTCACAGGGCGGAATGCAGTGCCGCCATCAACCGCTTTAGGGTTCCTAATAACGACCGTACCACTGACATTGTCCCAGTAAGCAGTACGCCCACCACTTAACTCACGAAATGAGGTTGGGTTATTAACGACGCTTTCAATATGCGAGGCAAACTGCTCGCGAGTAGTTATGCCCAGATCTTTGTATTCACCCTGCTGAATCACATGCTTTTCGAATGCATGGCCACCAGATATCTCTTGTCCAGTCAGTTGTCCACGAAGCTTCGCGGCATTCGCTAGGCTTGCCGCATCGCCTGCGCCTTTTGCAGTCCCCTCGGCCAATGCTGCACCGAACTTTTTCTCCAAGGCCTCCAAAACTTCTTTGCTGACGGCCTCCGATATTGTAACAGCCGCCTTCGCCTTACCAGTCGGCGTTGGGAAAAACAGATCGATTCCCAACCCGACGATTTGCTCCGTCAGGGTCGGCTCAAAGAAAATTTCACGCAGGTCCGCCGGAGAGAATTGATTCAGCAAAAAGCAGGGGACAGACCACAATTATCCTGAAAGCAGGGAGTAGTTACTCCGATTTAAACGTGGTCTGTCCCTGAGGGATCCCTAATGAGTTGACACAAATCCTCCCGCTACTCGAACCGCATCGTGCCGAGTTAGTCCGTGTCGTGGCTCAGCGCCGCGACTTGCTGCGAGGTAAGGCTGACTCCCAACGACAGATTGAGGGCCTCCTTGCTGGCGATGGCGTTGTTCATACAAACCATCGCCGAGGCGTTTGAAGTCGGGGTCGTAGCCGAGGTTGGCCAGCAATCCCGCTCGTTCACCAATAGCTGCAGCTGGACAAATACCAAAGGGATAGTAGCCACTCCGCACCCGAGGTAGAAATCCCTCCTCCTGAGACGAAGGGTGAGACGAAGGGATCTGTCCTTTCCTTATCTCGAGTCATCTCCCCTAGCTTACTTTTAAATACCAAAGAATCTAAGCCAACTCCGTGCCTTTGTTTCTTGCGAATGCAAATGTGTGCTCGGGCCGTTGGGGCGCAGTAAATCGCCTGGATAATGCGGATGTCCCAAGCATTGGCTGTCATCCAATCTAAAAGCCGCGACTGCCGCTACAGCTTCAATGCACCAACGTCCAAAATAGCTGCCCTTTTCTAGCGGGTGCTTTTCAGGATCACCATACTGGTACCACCACGGCTGCTGCTTGCCGCGTCGGTTGAGTTCTGGATACCAACCATTGACAAACTCTCGCAGCAATATCGCCTGTTGCTCCTTGGGTGCATCGATGGCCTTGAGCAACCGGGCATAAGGTTTGTCATGCAGCAGAACATCTCCAACAACGCGTGAAGGCTGGCGACTAACGATTACCCGATCCAGCAAAATGTCTTTACCTTCTTCACCAACGAGAGCCAATAGTCGGCCCCACTGACCGTCGGGAATTTGCAATACGAGAGCCAGTCCAACCAGCCAAAAACACCAGATATAGTGGTTGAGATCGGATAGATCGAAGACCCAGTCGCGACAGGTTTTCAGATTATGTTCTGCACAAATCCCATCCGCTAAAGAGTTCGACAACTCCCAAGTATCAAGCAGTTTTGGAAACAACTGCTTTATCTCGGGAACAGGATCGCCTTGGGAATACCGCCGAAGCATAAGGCGCAAAATATCCCTAGACGTATCCCAAACAAACTGAGGCCGATAGACCGGATTACCTGGTGGGGTTTTAATTTGCTCAAGATTCTTAGTGATATTTTCTTCACTGTGTTTTGTCCATTTGTCCCAATATTCCTCCCCTCCCAATGAATCCCGGATCATGGCTGTGCTCCTGAAAGATTTGTTTTTGAGGTTAATATTTTGGACGTATCAATGAGCTTTGGCTTACCTAAAGAATCGAGCACCTGGATCTCAGTGGACCCATCCCCCCCCGTCCGCACAACCCATGTTTCAGTGCGACCAGCATCAATGGCACGCATGACATCAGATGCATGTTGCTCTCCCACTGCCTTTTCCAACCGCCCGGACCCCAGCGTCCAGCTTTCACTCCCCTGTTTACCATCGTTCGTGTTTATCAGGCTCGTGTTGCCACCTTTTTTGGGGTCCCCGACAAACTTGTATTCGATAACCACATAATCTACATCCGGACGATTGACCCGAAACAAGTCGTCAATGCCCGTCTCGCCCGCCCCCTGCATTCTCGCCAGTTTTTCGCCTTCAGGCACTATTTGCCGCACCGTCGCTTCACCGAACACCTCACCGATGACTCGTTTCTGATCATTGCTGAGGTGTTTCAGATCGATCAGCGCGTTGCCTTTACTATCAACAATGCCTCCACTTTTTATGAAGGCCTTCTCCGCCAAGCTATCTATTACCTCATCCAGTTTTTTACCGATAGCCTCGGCAGCCTTTTCCGAAAGCTTACCCCCAACTTTCGCTGCGCTCCCCGCGCCAGAGACGGCGAGGAGCGTTCGAATGGCCAACAGCGTGGTTTGAGCGGTATGTACATCCTGCCCGTAGATGGTGTTCAGCTTGTTGGTAAGGTCGTCATTGAGGCTAACGGCGGTTCCTTCTCCAATCGCGTGACCACTCTCCGCGAATCCGTCCACCACGCTTTGGGGCAGCGCCTTGGCGCCCTCCCACAACCCATTCAGTACAACATCGAGATGCTCTGTGGCCAATTTTGCGAGATCTACAGCACCATTTTTTATCTCAACGCCAGAATCCTTCAGTTCTTTGAGCAAACCTGCACTCAGGTCACGGTTTACGCCGCTTTGAACGAACTGCTGATAGAACTTCGGATCAGCTGTATCCGCAAACATTTCTGGCCGGAACAGCTGTTGCCCTTTTGCGGTGAACAGCGCTTGTTGTCCGCCGAGGTCATTGGTGAATGTTTGTCCAGATTTACTCAAAAACGCTTGTGCTGCATTGTCGTCGCCATCACTCAGAATTGATCGCCACAGGAAGTCGACATCCTTGAGCGCTTGCTGACTCAAGCGTTCCATGGCCTCGTCTTCGCTGATGCCATTTTTCTCAGCAAACTCTTTGGCATGTCCCTTAATCCAATCTTGTTCATCTGCGTGAAGCTGACGGTTATACAGCGTTCCATTCTGCGCGACCCAAGACCCGAGTTGCAGCTTGTCAATGTCGGCATTCGGATCTTGAACAGCAGTTGCCAGCACGCCGATCAGCTGCGAGTTCATGGCCAACAGTCGATCCCTATCCGCTTTCGGCATCCCGGCATAGACCGAGGCCAAACCGTCGACCAGGGCTTCATTGACCCCTGCCGCCAACGCGCCCGTTTTGAAATCACCGCCAGCAGCGAGCGAGGCCAAGCCACCCATCACTGCGTGCAAGCCGATTTTGGCGAGGCCACTTTCTGGCAGTTGGTAGTAGTTCCCGAGATCGCCCACTAGGTTGAAACCATAGGCAGCAAACGCATTCACCAGACTGCTTTGCAAGGCATCACCCAGGCTGCCATCGCGACCAAGTGCTTTATTGAGCAACGCAGAGGTGGTGTTTTGCAGAGCCTGGTTCGCGGTGAATTGGGCGATACCTCCCAGACTGCTCAATCCACCTGGATTGGAAGCTACGACCTTGCCCGTGTTAGCCAAAGCCCCGTTGGTTGAGTCAGTCAACGCGACGCTTGAATCGGTGCTGGTACTGGTCCAATCGTTAAACAGACCGGTGCTAAGACCCGCCACGGCGCCGGCAACGATGTAGTTTTTCATGCTGTCAGCGCTGAAGACTTCTTTGACGACCGCGCCAAGATCGCCTTTATTGTTGATGGTACTGACCGTGGCAGTACTGGCTGCGGAGGTGAGCACGGCCGTGAGGGCAGCGTTCGCCCAGCCAGCGGCAACCGCTTGCGTCGTTGCGGTCGCTGCAGCGCCGGCGGCGAATGCGCTGCCCGCCCCTGCGTTTGCGGCAGAAGCCACGAAACCGGAGGCTGCACCGGCCGTGAAGTAGGTGACGATGATGATGATAATGATCATCGCCGGCCCACCTAGCCCGGAATGGCTTTCATCCCAGCTGTCATGCAGCTCTTTAACCCGGCGCCAATCCACATCGCCCCGTGCTTCTGCGTCTTTGAGCCAGGCCATGCTCGGGTCAGCTTGCACCATGGCATCGATCGCCTGGCTCACGCTTTGTTGGTTGATGTCTTTGATATCGATGTGTAACCCATCAACGGCTTTGATGAGCGTCTGGCCTTTAGCGATCAGCTGGCTTTGCCGCAGCGTTTCATCAACCTGGCCTTTGTTCTCCATACTGGTCCACGCCCAGCTGTTGCTGCTCTTGTTGTGACTCTCCTGGTGAGAGTCTTTCACTGCTTCGAAAGTGATGCTGCCCCCACTGTCGAGGATGATGTCCTTGCCACTCTCCAGCTTCGCCACCTGATACCGCTGATCCCCACCGCTGGCCAGCGTCAAGTTGCCGCCTGTGGTGATTTCACTGCCGATGTATTTCACATCGGTGACTTCATCGCGCTTGGTTTTCTTCGCGCCGAAACTGCCCTTTTTCTTCATGTCATACAGCGAGTAGTCGCTGTCTTTCGCCGCCAGCAACTCGAGCTTGTCACCCGCCACCAGGTACGCCTCATCGCCTGCGGTAATGCGGCTGGAGATAACCGCGAGATCCTTACCGGCATCCAACTTCACGTTGCCACCCGCCGTGACACCCGACATGACCTGGCTGACGTGATCTTCCTGAACCGTGAGTTTTTTGCTCTTGGACAGGGAGTGCTCTTCATCCGCTGCCGAGCTGATGGTCAGGTTGTCGACCGCCGACATAGCGATGTCGCGCTTGGCATCGATCTGGCTGGCGCTGACATTGATATCACGCCCTGCATCGGCCGACAGATCACGTCCGGCGCTGATGCTGGCACCCAGTTGAGTGATGTCGCTGCTGTTGTGCTTGCTGTCGCGGAACACGCTGTTGGTGACCTGCGCCGAAGACACGTTGAGGTCTCGTCCGGCATTCAGGTCCATGTCACGACCGCTTTGCATGACACCACCGGCAATGTTGATGTCTTGCCCCGCCTTCACGGTGAGGTCGTTAGCCGCCTCGATGCGTGCGGCGTTGTCGGCGAAGTCAGTGCGCTCGCTGCGATAACCGCTAGCGCTCTCATGAGTGGTGACGGTGCGCTCGTTGATCACGTCGCCCCGGGTGGCCGTCAGCGAGACATCACGACCGGCGATGATGCCCCCCGCCTTGTTGGTCAGGTTGTTGGTGGCCAGCAGGTCGAGGCGATTGCCGGCTTCCACCAGGCCGCTGCTGACCAGGTCGTTGGTGGCGGTGGCCGACAGGTTGTTGGAGGCGCGCAAGGTGCCGGCATTGTTCAAATCCTTACCGGCGATCAGGGTCACGTCGCGGCCCTGGATCAGGGCACCGTTGGCGGCCAGGCGATTGTTGGCGTTGGCCAGGTACAGCACCGGCACCAGCACTTGCTCGCCGTTCACCTCGGCATTTTCC
>NZ_JBXAKV010000022.1:24603-92087 GCF_058798795.1 Pseudomonas sp. GW822-FHT07A10 | reverse complement strand
TGGAGCGGGAAACGAGACTCGAACTCGCGACCCCGACCTTGGCAAGGTCGTGCTCTACCAACTGAGCTATTCCCGCAAATGGCGTCCCCTAGGGGACTCGAACCCCTGTTACCGCCGTGAAAGGGCGGTGTCCTAGGCCACTAGACGAAGGGGACACGCTGCCCGGAACACATGGTGTGTGTTTCGGTGCCCAGACCCGCATCCGAAGACTTGGTTCTGGTTTCACTCAGCCTTGCCCGAAAGCAACGCTGTTTAAAATTGGAGCGGGAAACGAGACTCGAACTCGCGACCCCGACCTTGGCAAGGTCGTGCTCTACCAACTGAGCTATTCCCGCATTGGCGTCCCCTAGGGGACTCGAACCCCTGTTACCGCCGTGAAAGGGCGGTGTCCTAGGCCACTAGACGAAGGGGACACACGTACAACATTCACTCCCTACCGCGTTTCGCTGTGTGCTTTACGCTGTAAGTGGCGCGCATTCTATGGATGGATTGAGGGGTCGTCAACCCCCAGATATAAATTTATTTAAATCAATGACTTCGCCCTGCTTTTGGCAGCGATTCAGGCTTTTGTGTCGCCTGACCTTTGGCGCCTATATTCTGGCATCCACCAAGACGTTATAGTCCATGCCGAGATGATGGCAATGTGCACCTCGCACGCTATTTACTTATAGAAGCGGCATTGCGGCCGATATAAGAAGAGCTATAGCCGATTCACTCGTCGAGCAGCCCTATGCGCCCATATGCCAAGCCAACTACACTCGACTCGAACGCGAACCCCATAAAGAGGTCTTACCGGTGACACCACTCATGATCACCCTGCTAGTCGTAGCCGGGATCGCACTATTGATCGCCATTGGCTACATGAACCATGTGGTGGAAAACAATAAGCTGGAAAAAGCCCGCACCAAGGTTGAACTCAACGACCGCCTGCGTCGCTGCGGCGAAATCACCGAGACCTTTCCCGGTCAGTTCATGACACCCGCACTCAAGCTGCTGTTGACCCGTCTGGAACTGAACGTCTGCCAGCGCTTGCTCAACCTGGAAAAAACCAGCCCCACGCTCAAGCCACGGATTACCGAGCTGAGTGCCTTGGTTGCCCAAGGCGAATCGATCCCGGTCAACAACCCGCCGGCACCGATCCAGACCGAAGCCAAGGCCAAAGACGTGCGCTTCCTGCTCGAAGCCCTGCATGGCCAGATCACCCGTGCCGCACAGGACGGCTACCTGCCGACCAACGAAGCCAAGCACTGGATCCGCGAGGTCCGCCACATCCTGGTCCTGCTGCACATCGAATTCTTCAACAACCTTGGTCAGCATTCCCTGCAACAGAACCAGCCAGGTCAGGCCCGACTGGCCTTCGAACGCGGCGTGCAATACCTGCGCAAACAGCCGGAGCCCCAGGTCTACAGCGAACAACTCGAGTACCTGGAAAAACTCCTGGCCCGCGCCAACGACCAGGTCATGGACAAGATCGCCCCAGTTGAAGGCGAAGTGAACCAACTGACTGAAGGGCTCAAAGACGTCGAGGCGGATGCCGACTGGAAGAAGAAAGTGATCTACGACTGATCATGCAAATGCTGAAAAGCCACCGGGTCAGGTGGCTTTTTTTTTTGCGTTGGGATTGATGCCCGCCAGAGTCAATAGATCATCCGGACACAGCCCGGGCCTTCGGCAGCTGCTACAGCTTGAAATGCCCCACCATCCCCCTCAACTCACTCCCCAACTGCGCCAGTTCAATACTCGACGCCGCATTGCCCTGCATCGCCAATGAAGACTGATCCGCACTGGCGCGAATGCTCGTGACACTGCGATTGATCTCCTCGGCCACCGAGCTCTGCTCCTCCGCAGCCGCTGCAATCTGCTGGTTCATCTGCTGAATCAGCGACACCGCCGCCGCAATACTCCCCAATGCACTTTCGGTCTGCAACGCATCGCTCACCGCCAGTTTCACCAACTCGCCACTGCTCTGAATCTGCTGCACCGACGACTGCGCCGCCGAGCGCAAGGCACTGACCAGACGTTCGATTTCCTCGGTCGATTGCTGGGTTCGCCTGGCCAGCGCCCGAACCTCATCGGCCACCACCGCAAAGCCCCTGCCCTGCTCGCCGGCGCGCGCCGCCTCGATGGCCGCATTGAGCGCCAACAGGTTGGTCTGCTCGGCAACGCTTTTGATCACGCTGAGCACTGTGCCGATGTTCTGGATTTCTGCACTGAGGCTTTCGATGCTGGAGCTGGCCGAGGTGGCGGAGTCCGCCAGTTGCTCGATCCGTGCCATGCTCTGACGCACCACCTGCTGACCGCTTTCGACCTTGTCGTCGGCAGTCTGCGCCGCCTGGGCGGCTTCCTCCGCGTTACGTGCGACGTCGTGCACCGTGGCGGTCATCTGGTTCATCGCGGTGGCGACCTGCTCGGTTTCTTCTTTCTGGCTGCTGACTTCAAGGTTGGTCTGCTCGGTCACCGCCGACAGCGATTGAGCAGAGCTAGCCAGTTGTTCGATACCGGCCTGCAAACCACTGACAATGCTGCTGAGCCCGGCACCCATTTGCTGCATGGCTTGCATCAACTGGCCTATCTCGTCACGGCGGGTCACCTCAATTGTCGCGCTCAAATCGCCCGCGGCGATCTGCTGGGCAACACGGATCACGCTGCGCAACGGTGCGACGATCAACCGGGTAATCACCCACGCGGCAATCAGCCCGACCAGCAAGGCCAGCGCCGAGGAACCGATGATCAACAGCGAGTTCTTTTTCAGCTCTGCCTGCATCGACCGGTCTTCGGCAACGTAAGCCTGGTCCACCCGTTCCACCACTTGCGCGGCGCGCTGGTGGAGTTGCTCGGAGACAGTCTTTTCCTGCGCCAACAGGCCGGTGTACTCGGCGAGTTTTTCAGTGAAACTGCCGATATGACCGGACACTTCATTGAGGACCGTCTGGTAACCCTCATCCTTTACGGTAGCTTTCAACTGTTCGGCCTGGGCCAGCGCTTGGTCGGCTTGTTCGATCTTGCCCTGCCCGGCACTGTCGTCGCCCTTGCGGCTCTGATCCAGGCGTACGTGCGCTTCGTTCATGGCCTGCAACATCAGCCGCGAAACCTGGCTGACCTGATTCGCCTGCTCGATGAATTGCGCACCGTCCTTGCCCTCGGACTCCTTCAAGGCATAGGCGCCATCATCGCTAAGTCCGGACTGCAGCACATCCAGGTTATTGGCCACGCTGGACACCGACCAACTGGCCATTTCCAGCGCCAGGCCCTTGGCCTGACTCAGCGAGACGAACTCGTCAAAGGCCTTGCGATAAGCCCCCAGAGACTGTTCGACGTCATTCATGACCGGCACGTTGGCTGCGGACTGAGCCTTGAGCTCGGTCGCCAGCGCGATCAACGCGTCTACCCCCGCGTGCAAGGCGTCCACGGTTTTCGGGTCGCCGCGCAAGGCGTACTCCTGCTCAAGCAGACGCACCTTGAGCAAACCGCTGTTGAGCGACGACATCTGCTTGAGCCCATCGAAGCGATGACTGATGGTTTGCAGGGACCATACGCCGATGGCCGCCACCAGGGCTGTCAACAGCAGCACCAGTACAAACCCGACACCCAGTTTTTTCGCCATACCGAGGTTGGCAAAACGTCCTTGCACGGCCGAAATCATTGCGCTTAGTCCCCTGCCATTATCTGTTGATGCAGATTCGCAACGGGCTTGTGCCAACACAAGTCTCTGGCGTCGGAATAATGGCCAAAAGCTACGTCAGCGTCGTTTTCAGAACGCTTGAGGTCGATCCCGAGCGGTAGCCTGAAAAAATGCCCGCGCGCGGGGATCACAGGCATAGGCAACGTTGATGCGCTGCCAGTCATGGGCCTGGCCGGAGGGGCTGAATGCCGTTGCGCATGACAGCAGGATGCCGAAGCGTCGCGCCTGAATCCGCACCTGAACGGCGTCGGACTTGCGCGATCGCGCCCAGATGAACAGGCCACCTGCAGGTTTGCCGAAAACCTCCCATTCCGCGTCCTCGAGCACCTGCAAGGCCGCGTCCCTGTCGGTGCTCAAACGCTGGCGCTGACGCTGCACCAATTTGCGATAGGCACCACTGGCCAATAAAGAAGCCAGCACCGATTCGCAAAACCGTGAAGCGCCCATGCTGCTGATCATCTTGACCTCGGCCAGTCGCGCAATGACGTCGGCACCCGCCACGACAAAGCCGACCCGCAACGAACTACTGAGGGTTTTGGAGTAGCTGCTGACGTAGATCACGTTGTCATCGATACCCAGTGCCGCAAGACGCGTCCCGGGACCGCGGTACAAATCCGCATAGACGTCGTCTTCGATCACCAGTACGCCATGGTTTCTGGCCAGCTGCAGAACCTGCCGAGCCACGTCCAAGGTCAAACTGCTGCCGGTGGGGTTGTGATAAAAGCTGTTGATGAACAAGCCACGGGGTTTGTATTGCAGCAACAGTGTCTGGAGTGCTTCGGTGTCGGGTCCGTGAGGCGTTCGTGGGACTTCGATCATGCTGACCCCGTGCAGCCTGAGCAAATCGAACAGCATCGAATAACCGGGGTTCTCCACCACCACGCAATCGCCCGGTTCGAACAACGTGCGCACGATCAGGTCGAGCCCATGACTGGCACCCGCCGTGGTGAGGATTCGACTTTCATCCACCGCGATATCCAGCTGTTTCAGTCGTTTGAGGATCTGTTGGCGCAGGGCAAGCAGGCCCAGCGGTGTGCTGTAGTTGAACAAACCGGCCATGTCGGTGCGGCTGACTTGGCGTATGGCATAGCTCAGGTCGTCAGTCTCACGCCAGCTTTCGGGTAATCCACCGCAACCCAGCTTCAGATCGCCCGCGACGCCATTCTGCTGCTCAACCCCCTCGAACCAGGAAAAATCCCGTTGCCCGTGAGCGGCAAGCTTCGTTGCCGCGACAAAGAAACCCGCCCCGCTACGCGTCGCCAGCACACCTTGAGCCACTAACCGTTCACAGGCCTCGACAACACTGGATTGGCTGAGCAGATTGATCCGCGCGATTTGCCGCACGGAAGGCAAACGCGTCCCCGGCGACACCTCGCCACGATGGAGCCATTCGGTCATCGCGTCGACGATTTGCTGCACGACCGGCACCAATGCCTGTCGATCGATTCTCAACTCCATGAGCAAGCAAACTCCTGTCTGTTTTGCGGAAAACAGTTAATCACAGGAGCGCTCGACAAGATGTGCGACAAAACCGCCAAAACCGTCGATTCTAACCATTTGAAACACAATGCCCGGTGCTTTCACGGAACCTGGCGCCGAATGATAAAAACCTGGAGCGGGCTTGTGTGGCGAGGGGGCTTGCCCCCGTTCGGCTGCGAAGCAGTCGTAAATCCAGACAACTCGGTCCGTCTGGACGGGCGCCGGGGGCCGCTTCGCGACCCAACGGGGGCAAGCCCCTCGCCACACAAGCCCGCTCCCACAACATCCACAGATTCCAAACCATCGCGGCCTGGAAAGAGTTAAAACGCCGTAACCCCACCATCCACCGCCAGCGAATGACCGGTGGTGAACGCCGCGCCGTCGCTGCACAGGTACAGCACCGCGCTGGCAATCTCCTCGACCTTGCCGATACGTCCGACCGGGTGCATGGCATTGGCGAACTCGCCCTTCTTCGGGTCCGCTTCATAGGCACGACGGAACATGTCGGTGTCGATCACCGCCGGGCACACCGCATTCACGCGGATCTTTTTCTTCGCGTATTCGATGGCCGCCGATTTGGTCAGGCCGATCACCGCATGTTTCGAGGCGGCGTAGATGCTCATCTTCGGCGCAGCCCCCAGGCCGGCGACCGAAGCGGTATTGACGATCGCGCCGCCACCCTGGGCCAGCAGCAATGGCAACTGGTACTTCATGCACAGCCAGACGCCTTTGACGTTGACGCCCATGATCGCGTCGAACTCATCGAGCGTGCCCTCGGCCAGTTTGCCTTTCTCGATTTCGATGCCGGCATTGTTGAAGGCATAGTCGAGACGGCCGTAGGCATTCACTACCTCGTCCATCAGATTTTTTACATCGCTTTCCACAGTGACATTGCAGCGCACGAAGGTCGCTTCACCGCCGGCAGCGCGAATCAGCGCCACAGTGCCTTCACCACCGGCCACGTCCAGATCGGCCACCACCACTTTCAACCCTTCGGCGGCGAACGCCAAAGCGGTTGCGCGGCCAATCCCATTGGCCGCGCCCGTCACAACGGCGACCTGGCCGGAAAACGTCATGCTCATTGTTATGTCCTCGAAGAGAAGAATGTGGGGAGTCACGTGTTTTCAGTTAGCCACAGTGCTCTGTGACACGGCAGCACTATCAGAAGGCCGGTTGGGCGCCCATGAGTGGCAGTGATGGAACCACCGCCCTGACTATCACTGCACTGGATCGATGTGCATTCGCCGTGTCAGCCAACCTTGCAGCATCGTCAATGAAGGTCTATCAACAAGACTTCATTCACCTTGAGTGCCTGTCATGACTACCCAGACCAATCGCCAGTTCCTGCTCGCCAAACGCCCCGTGGGGCCAGCTACCCGCGAGACGTTCACCTATCAAGAAGTACCGGTCGGTGAGCCAGCGGCAGGTCAGATCCTGGTCAAAAACGAATACCTGTCCCTGGACCCGGCCATGCGTGGCTGGATGAACGAGGGCAAGTCCTACATCCCGCCGGTCGGCATTGGCGAAGTCATGCGCGCACTGGGCGTAGGCAAAGTCATCGCCTCGAACAATCCGGGCTTTGCTGTCGGGGACTACGTCAACGGCGCCTTGGGTGTGCAGGATTACTTCCTTGGCGAGCCGCGAGGTTTCTACAAGGTCGATCCGAAACTGGCGCCGCTGCCGCGTTATTTATCCGCACTGGGCATGACCGGAATGACCGCCTACTTCGCCCTGCTCGATGTCGGCGCGCCGAAAGCCGGTGACACCGTGGTGTTGTCGGGTGCGGCCGGCGCGGTGGGCAGCATTGCCGGGCAAATCGCCAAGATCAAAGGTTGCCGGGTGGTCGGCATCGCCGGCGGCGCGGACAAGTGCAAGTTCCTGATCGATGAGCTGGGTTTTGATGGTGCCATCGATTACAAGAACGAAGACGTGATCGCCGGCCTCAAGCGTGAATGCCCGAAAGGCGTCGACGTGTATTTCGATAACGTCGGCGGCGATATTCTCGACGCCGTGCTGAGCCGCCTGAACATGAAGGCACGGGTGGTGATTTGCGGTGCCATCAGCCAGTACAACAACAAGGAAGCGGTCAAAGGCCCGGCCAACTACCTGGCGTTGCTGGTCAACCGCGCGCGGATGGAAGGCTTCGTGGTGATGGATTACGCTGCGCAGTTCGCCGCTGCCGGGCAGGAAATGGCCGGCTGGATGGCCAAGGGGCAGCTCAAGAGCAAGGAAGACATCGTCGAGGGACTGGAAACATTCCCGGAGACGCTGATGAAGTTGTTCAGCGGCGAGAATTTCGGGAAGTTGGTGTTGAAGGTTTAACCCAATATCTGAAAAGAGCACAAAACCCTGTGGGAGCGGGCAAGCCCGCTCCCACAGGGTCCGTGACGCTTAAGCGATTTCTGCGACGACCGCCGCCAACGCCTTGGCCGGATCCGCCGCCTGGCTGATCGGACGGCCGATCACCAGGTAATCGGAACCGGCATCCAGCGCCTGACGCGGCGTCAGGATGCGGCGCTGATCGTCCAGGGCACTGCCCGCCGGACGAATCCCCGGCGTCACCAGTTGCAACGACGGGTGGGCGGCTTTCAAGGCCTGGGCTTCCTGGGCAGAGCAAACCAGACCGTCCATCCCGGCCTTTTCCGCCAACGCAGCCAGGCGCAGCACCTGCTCCTGCGGCTCGATGTCCAGGCCGATACCCGCCAGATCCTCACGCTCCATGCTGGTCAGCACGGTCACGCCGATCAACAGCGGTTTCGGGCCGCTGCGCTGATCGAGCACTTCACGGCAGGCGGCCATCATGCGCAGGCCGCCGGAGCAGTGCACATTGACCATCCATACGCCCATTTCCGCAGCCGCCTTGACGGCCATGGCGGTGGTGTTCGGAATGTCGTGGAACTTGAGGTCCAGGAACACTTCAAAGCCCTTGTCGCGCAAGGTGCCGACGATTTCCGAAGCGCAACTGGTAAACAGTTCTTTACCGACTTTGACCCGGCACAGTTTCGGGTCCAGTTGATCGGCCAGCTTCAGTGCGGCGTCACGGGTGGGGAAATCCAGGGCGACGATGATAGGCGTCTGGCAGGCGGACATGAGTGGGCTCTCAGGCAAGTCGAAATCGGCGCGCATTGTAGCGGAACCAGCGCCGCTGCGGGACCCGATGATCGGTAATTCGTCGTCGCGGCTCAGGCAAGACTAGCTGCTGCAGCAATTGTGTCGACCCCGATACACACACGACACGCCCACAACACCCTTCAACGCTACCCTCGTCAGCCGCAACAAGTCCTACAGCACTTCCCGCCTCACGGCCGGACGCCTATGCTGAAGCCACAACCTCGCAGCCTATCTTTGTGGTTGGCAGCCTACCTGGCAGATGAACGCACGCATGCACAACTCCCCAGCACCTCTGAACGACGATCAAAAAGCGCCGGCCGATGACAAACGCTGGAGCATTCGCGCCCTGATCGTCGACGATGACGTTCCGATCCGCGAACTGATGATCGACTACCTGGCCCGTTTCAATATCCACGCCAGCGGCGTCTCTGATGGCGCCGCCATGCGTCAGGCGCTGCAAGCCGAGCATTTCGATGTGGTGGTGCTCGATCTGATGCTGCCGGGCGAAGATGGTTTGTCGCTGTGCCGCTGGCTGCGCGCCGAATCGGACATCCCGATTCTGATGCTCACCGCCCGCTGCGAACCCACCGACCGGATCATCGGCCTGGAACTGGGTGCCGACGACTACATGGCCAAACCGTTCGAACCACGGGAACTGGTCGCCCGAATTCAGACCATTCTGCGTCGGGTGCGTGACGACCGCACCGAACAGCGTGCGAATATTCGCTTCGACAACTGGCGATTGAACAGCGTGTTGCGCCAGCTGATCGCCGCCGATGGCCTGGTGGTGCCGCTGTCCAACGCCGAATTCCGTTTGCTTTGGGTGTTCATCGAACGGCCGCGCCGGGTGCTCAGCCGCGAACAACTGCTGGACGCAGCGCGCGGTCGCTCGATCGAAGCGTTTGATCGCAGCATCGATCTATTGGTGTCGCGTCTGCGCCAGAAACTGGGCGACGACCCGAAAGCCCCGCAGTTGATCAAGACCGTTCGTGGTGAGGGTTATCTGTTCGACGCACGAGACATCAGCTGATGCGTGCGCGCTTCGATACGCTGTTCGGCCGCCTGTTCGGCGTGCTGTTGGTGGCGATCGTACTGGCGCACTTGTTAGCTTTTTTATGGTTCAAACATTACGGGCCGCCCCCTCCTCCCCCTCCGCCGCCGGGGTTTTCCGAGCACTTCGAGGGCCCTCCCCCACCAATGGACCCGCGTTTCGGCAATCGACCACCGCGGCCATGGTTCGGCGGGCCGCTGGTGCCACTGACCTTTCAGTTTGTCTCGCTGATCATCGCCGCCTGGTACGGCGCCAAGCTATTGACCCGCCCGATTCAGCGCCTGAGCGACGCCGCTGAGCGCCTGAGTGAAAATCTCGACAGTCCGCCGCTGGATGAGTCCGGCCCACGGGAAGCGCGGCAAGCGGCGCACACTTTCAACCTGATGCAGAAACGCATTCTTGAACAAATGCAGCAACGTTCGCGCATGCTCGGCGCGGTGTCCCATGACCTGCGCACACCGCTGTCGCGGCTCAAGCTGCGGCTGGAACAGATCGACGATGAGAAGCTGCAAGGCCAGATGCGTCAGGACCTGGACGACATGATCGGCATGCTCGATTCCACCCTCACTTACCTGCACGAACAGCGCACCAGCGAGGCGCCACAATGGATGGACGTGCAGGCGCTGGTGGAGTCCCTGAGCGAAAACGCCCAGGACCAGGGCGCCGACGTCCAGGCCCGCGGCCATTGCGCCCCGCTGCAGGTTCAACCGATGGCTTTGCGCTCGTGCATCAACAACCTGCTGGACAACGCCTTGCGTTATGCCGGGGACGCGCTGATCACGCTTGAGGACAGTTGCGAACAACTGGTGATCCGAGTCATTGACCATGGCCCGGGTATCGCGGCGGATAAACGTGAAGCGGTGTTTGAACCGTTCTTTCGCCTGGAAGGTTCGCGTAATCGCAACTCCGGCGGCGTCGGCCTGGGCATGACCATCGCCCGGGAAGCCGCGGAGCGTTTGGGCGGGCAGTTGAGCCTGGAAGAAACCCCCGGCGGTGGTCTGACCGCCGTCATCCGCCTGCCCCGCGTCTAAGCCTGCCCCCACAGGATCGGGGGTCTAACTCGATAAGCTGTGTGTACCCATCGGTACAAATCCCACATACCCACGACAACTTGCCCCTTGAGGCTGCATGAACCGGTGCACCCACCGGTTTCCCATTCCAAGGAGTGAGCACAATGATCGGTAGTGTCAGCAGCTACACGAGCTATACCAGCACCAGCAGTACCGCCACCAACAGCGCCCGCAGCCAGCAATTCCAGAAAGAACTGCTCGCCAAACTCGACAACAACAGCGACGGTGCGGTGGATCAGGATGAGCTCAAGAGCGCCCTGTCGCAGAAATCCGACGATGGTCTGCTGGTCAGCCTGAGCAAGAACTTCAGCGACCTGGACAGCGACGAAAGCGGCAGCCTGAGCAGCGAAGAAATGGCCGCGATGGCCCCTCCGCCGCCACCGCCGCACGATCAGGCACCGAACACCGAGCTGGCCGATGCGCTGATCAGCGCGCTGGACACAGACGGCGACGGCGCCATCAACAGCGATGAGCTGAGCAATGGCCTGACCAGCACCGGCAGCACGGCCGACAGTTCGGAAATTTTCTCGGCCCTGGACAAGAATGAAGACGGCACCGTCAGCCAGGAAGAACTCGCCGCCAGCCTGACCCCGCCGCCACCGCCACCTCAGCAGATGTCCAGCGAAGAGCTGTTCAGCCAACTCGATACCGACAGCGATGGCAGTGTCACGGCCACGGAACTGAGCAGCGCGTTGCAGGCGAGCGACAGCACTTCATCGACCGCCACCGACACCAGCGCCGCGTTGCTCAAAGTACTCGATAGCGACAGCAGCGGTGGCGTCAGCAGCGATGAACTGAAAGCCGTCCTGCAAGCCGGCCGCGAGCAGAACTCCGACAGCTCCACCCATCAGTTCAACGTGACCGAAGCCCTGAACAAAATGATCGCCAACCTGAGCAAGCAGTATTCGCTCGACAACGTGGCGACCGTGGGCAAACACCTGAACGTGGCGACCTGAGTCAAAAAACTTCGCGGCCCTAAGACCCAACAAAAAACTTAGGGCCGGCGATCTTCAACCCGGGCCTGGCTCTTGCTCCAATCGGTCAACAGGCTGTAAGCCACTGCCAACAACGTCGGGCCGATGAACAGGCCGATAAACCCGAACGCAATCAACCCGCCAAACACCCCAAGCAGCACAATTACCAACGGTAAATTCCCGCCCCGGCTGATCAGGTACGGCTTAAGCACGTTGTCGACCCCGCTGATAATGAACATGCCCCAGATCCCGAGGAACACCGCCATTCCGTACTCACCCTTCCAGGCCAGCCACGCCGTGGCCGGAATCCACACCAATGGCGGCCCCATCGGAATCAGGCTCAACAAGAAAGTCACGATCCCCAGTACCAGCGCCCCAGGCACGCCGGCAATCAGGAAGCCAATCAACGCCAGCACCGCCTGCGCCGCCGCTGTACCGATCACCCCGTTGACCACCCGTTGCACGGTGCCCGCCACCAGTTCGATGTAATACCCGGCGCGGTCGCCAATCAGCCGCTCCAGCAACCCATGGACAAACACCGCCAAACGCGGCCCGTCCCGGTAGAAAAAGAACACAAACACGATACTCAGCGTCAACTCGAGGATCCCGCCACCAATCTGCGCACTGCGTGCCAGCAACCAGTTACCGACCTGACCCAGATAGGGCTTGATCGCCAGCATCATCGCCGCACCCTGCTGATCAATGCTGTTCCAGATCCCTACCAGCCGCTCGCCGACCAAAGGAATACTGCCAACCCAGGCCGGCGCTTCGGGCAGACCATCGACCTGCACATCCTTGATGAACGCCGTGGCATCTCGCACGTGATCCGCCAGGTTGAACCCCAGCCACACCAGCGGCACCGCCACCAGCAGCATCCAGCCGAGGGTCAGTAACAGCGCCGCCAGGGATTCACGACCATTGAGCCAACGAGTCAACAGACGCATCAACGGCCAACTGGCAAACGCCAGCACCGCGCCCCAGAACAGTGCCGACCAGAACGGCGCCATTACCCATAAACTCGCGCCAAACAGCACCAGCAGCAGGATCTGCACCAACAGCCGATCGTTATTGACCATGTAAGATCCCGAAAAAAGTCAGTCCGTAAAGAGTAGGCAAATGCGCAGAACGCATTCGCCAAATGAAGCTTATCGCAACAGTTCGAAGTGCAGGCCAGAGCCTTCGACGCTGCCGGTTTCCATCCGCGCCGTGCGCACGCCCTGGCCGATCAGCGCCTGGCGCCAGGCTTCGGCACTGGCTCCGGAAATGCTGACTCGCAGTGTGGTGTCCAGGTTCAGGCCTCGGGAAATCAAACGCAGCCAGGTATCGTCAGGGTCGCCGTCGAGTTTGGGGAAATCGAGTTTCCCGGTGCTTTTGAGCTGGCGCAGCAACGTCGCGGATGTCGGCAGCAAATCCCCCAACGGCGCCGAAGCATCGAACTGTTCGACGTGCAGATAAGCCCTGCGATTACCGCGAGTGATGCTGTAAAGCGCCACCAGGGTGTTGTCTTGAGGGGCCGCCAGACGCAGCAGCAAATAAGCCTGCTGATTATCGGCGCCATAGAGCTTGGCGTTACCGAAGACTTCATTGGCCCACAGGCTGCTTTCCCCACAATCCCGGGCCTGACACCAGAACAACAGCTCGGCGCCCTGCTTCTGCAAGGCTTCGCGGGCGGCGGTGAAGGCATCGGTGGAGGAATGCTCCGGTGGCAATTCGTAGGTGACCGAGGTGGTTTGACCGCGAGCGGTGACCTGGCCGTCGAAACGCAATTGGCCGCTGATCTTGCGGATCGAACCCAGCGGGTAAATCCGCTCGAGTTCCACCGTCGGGCGATAGTCGACGATCTGCGCATCGGTCATGCGCGGCACGATAGGCAGGTCCTGACTGCCAGGAATGTCAGCAGCCAATAACCAGGGACTGAAACTGCATAGCGCCAGCAGAGTGAGTGAACGCATGGACAGGCTCATCGGATCAACATGGCCTGGGCACCCTTGATGACACTGGCATCATCGATGCGCTCCGGCACCCGCAAACCGCGCTGCACCGCAGGGCGCGCCTCGAGGGCGGCCAGCCAGCGCTGCAAGGCCGGCAAGCCGTCCACCGAGACACCGGACCAGTCATGACCACGGACCCACGGAAAGGTCGCGATATCGGCAATGCTGTACTCGCCCGCCAGAAACTCCACGGCTTGCAGACGCGTGTCGAGCACTTCATACAAGCGTCGGGTTTCATGTTGATAGCGATCGATGGCGCCCTGGAGCTTTTCCGGGAAGTAGCGGAAAAACACGTTGGCCTGGCCCTGCATCGGGCCGATGCCGCCCATCTGAAACATCAGCCACTGCAACACCACCGAGCGCCCTTTCGGATCCTGGGGCAGCAGTTTGCCGGTCATCTCGGCGAGGTAAATCAGAATCGCGCCGGACTCGAACACGGCGAAATCGCCATTGGCGCGGTCGACAATCGCCGGAATCCGGCCATTGGGGTTGATCTTGAGGAACTCCTCGGACTTCTGTTCCTTTTTGTCGAAACTCAAGGCATGCACCGTGTAGGGCAGGCCGAGCTCCTCGAGCACGATAGAGACCTTGTGGCCATTCGGGGTCGCAGCTGTGTACAGATCTATCATGGTTGTCTCCCATTTCAACCCGCCCAGCCTCGACAGTTGCCCGACGCAAGTCAAGGAACGGCGAAGAACCGATTGAAACAGTCTGCGACAAGACCGGCACCGGGTTCGTCATTGAGGTGCAAGTGATGGCCGCCAGGCAACTGTTCATGGCTAAAGGGTAGACGCTCCAGCAACTCGGGATGTTTGGCGAGCATGCCGTCAGCCGCGACCACCAGGTGTGCAGGACAACTGACGCGCTGGACGAAAGCCATTGCCTGCTCAGTGGTCAGACGCAGCGGCGACGGCAGCGTCAGGCGGCTGTCGGTGCGCCAGGTATAACCGCCCGGCACCGGCATCAAGCCGCGCTGGGCCAGCAGTTCAGCAGCTTCGCGACTGACCGCCACCAAGCCTTTCATGCGCGCTTCGATGGCCCGGTCGAGGGTGTTGTAGACCGGTTTTCGTTTTTCCCGCAGGTCCAGCTGCGCTTGCAGGGCCATGCCCATGCGCTCGGCGGCGTTTTCGCCTTTGTCCGTAGGAGGAATGATGCCGTCGATCAACGCCAGGTGAGTCACCCGCTCCGGCAACGAGCCAGCCAGCACCAGCGAGACAATTGCCCCCAGGGAATGCCCCAGCAGCGCAAAACGTTTCCATCCCAACTGCTCGGCCACTTGCAACACGTCGTGGGCGTAGTCCCACAGCGCGTAACCGGCGCCGTTCGGCCGATGCCCCGAGTGACCGTGCCCGGCCATGTCCAGCGCGATGATGCGCAAGCCGTTGAGCTTCGGCGCCAACCGGGCAAAGCTGTTGGCGTTGTCCAGCCAGCCGTGCAAGGCAATCACCGGCAAACCGTCCTCGGGACCGAACAGGTGCGCCGCCAACTCGATATGCGGCAGGCTCAGGCGAACTTCTTCAACAACGCTGCTCATGCGCAATCCTGTTGGCGGCGACCATCCCAGCGACTGAACAGGTTCTTCAGCAGCGTGGCCGTGTCGTGTGGACGTTCGAGGGGAAACATGTGGCCGCCGGGTACGGTCAAGGACTCGCCCAGTGGCATGCGCCCGACGGAGCGGGCGTGATGGCGCATCACCACGCGGCTCTTGTGCCCGCGAACCACTGCCAGCGGCACTTTCAACTGCCGCGCGCGGCCAGGGCTGGTGTGCGGTACGCCACGGTAGATGCTGATTTCCGTGGCCGGGTCGAAGCGCAGGCGCAGCTTGTCGCCGACCTTTTGCAAACCATGTTGAAGATAGGCTTCGAAGCATTCCGGGTCGAAGCCACGAAACAGGGTTTTACCGGCGAAATACAGGCGGGCCGCTTCCAGATCGGCGAACTCTTCCCGTCGTCCCAACGTGCGACCGGCCGGGGTCAGGCGATCGATGAATCCGAAGCGTTTGGCGGCACGGATTACCCATTGATCGGTGCGGGTCAGCACTGGTGAATCGAGCATGACCACACCGCGATACAACTCAGGGCAACGCAACGCGGCGTGCAGGTGCAGCACGCCGCCGAAAGAGTGGCCGACGCCCCAGACCGGCTCCGGCTGCTGCTGGAGGTGATGAATCAGCTCATCCACCAGATTGTTCCAGTTGTCGTCCGCCGGAAAACGCGGGTCATGGGCGTGCTGCTCCAGATGCGCCACCTGGTACTCGGGCGCCAGCGCCGCGAACAACTTGCTGTAGGTCCCCGAAGGGAAGCCATTGGCGTGGGCGAAAAATATCTGTTGCGGCATACCGGCGGATCCATGTGCGAAAAACAGACGTTGATTGTCCGTAAGACGGCGTCCCACAGCAATGACCGTAACTGACAGGAATGATGACAGTCGGGTCAGGGCTATGGCGGGGGAGCAAGAATGCCCCCTCGCCTTGCTACACAGAGCATGCCGAAACTCATCGCGCCGGCGGTTTCTCCCCCAACGGCACCACCGCCATGGTCAGCCGCGACACACAACTGGCCTTGCCCTCATCACTGGTCAAGCGAATATCCCAGACATGGGTGGTGCGCCCGATGTGAATCGCCTTGGCCACCGCCGTCACCCGCCCGCTGCGCAGACCGCGCAAATGGTTGGCGTTGATTTCCAGGCCCACGCAATAAAACTTGCTGGCGTCGATGCACAGGAAACTGGCCATCGAGCCAACGGTTTCGGCCAGCACCACCGAAGCGCCGCCGTGCAGCAAGCCATAAGGCTGGTGCGTACGGTGGTCGATGACCATGCTCGCGGTCAGCGACTCGTCATCGAAGGCTTCGAAGCGAATATCCAGCACTTCGCCGATGGTGTTTTTCTGGATAGCGTTCAACTGCTCGATGTTGGGAGTGGTGCGCCACAGAGTCATCGTTGCGTTCCTTTGTTGGTGTTGTTCGTGACTCAATCCTGCCACAGCACCGCCTCGCTGCGCGCGCTCCATTCTTCGAAGCGCGCACCGTAAGCCGCTTCGATCATGTTGCGCTTGATCTTCAGGGTCGGTGTCAGGAAGCCGTTTTCCACCGCCCAACTGTCCTTGACCACCACCAGCCGATGCAAGCGTTCATGCCTGTCGAGGACGCCGTTGACCTCCTCCAGCAGTTGTTCCAGGCTTGAATGCAAACCCGCCCTCGCCGTCCCGCTGGCGTCCTGCTGACCGACCGCCGACAACACGCACAACCCCAGTGGCGCGCTCAAACCATCGCCGACCACGCACACTTGTTCGATCCGCGAATGCACCGCCAGACGACTCTCGATTGGCGCCGGGGCCACGTATTTGCCTTTGCTGGTCTTGAAGATTTCCTTCAGGCGCCCGGTCAGGCGCAGGTTGCCCTCTGCGTCTTCCTCGCCCTTGTCACCGGTGCGCAGGAAGCCGTCCTCGGTGAGGGTTTCGGCGGTTTTCAAAGGCTCCTTGAAATAGCCGAGCATGGTCGCGCCACTGCGCACCAGCACTTCACCTGATGGCTCAACCCGTACTTCGACCTCCGGGCATGGCTTGCCGATCCAGCCGGGGTTGTTTTGACCGGGCAGGCCGATGTGGGAGTAACCGCAGCTTTCGGTCATGCCGTACACCTCCAGCACGTCCAGCCCCAGTTTTTGGTACCAATGCAACAAGGTCTGCGGCACTGGCGCCGCGCCGGACAAGGCGATGCGCAAAGCGTCCAGCCCCAGCCCGGCGAGGACTTTGTGCCCTACCCGTTTGCCGATGAAAGGCAGGCCGAGCAGGAAGTCGAGGCGTTTTGCCGGGATCTTGCTGTACACGCCCATCTGGAATTTGGTCCAGATGCGTGGCACGCCGAACAGCGCGGTCGGTCGGGCACGCTGCAAATCGGTGAGGAAGGTGTCGAGGCTCTCGGCGAAAAACACCGTTTGCCCGGTGTAGATCGCTGCCAGCTCGACGAACATCCGCTCGGCGACATGGCACAGCGGCAGGTAGGACAGCAGGCGATCCGACTCATTCAGGCCAAACAACCGGGTGCCATGGGTGGTGGCAAATCCCAGCGTGCCGAAACTGTGCATCACGCCTTTGGGCTGGCCCGTGGTGCCAGAGGTGTAAATGATGGTTGCCAGTTGATCGGCGGCGGGTTTGGGGTCGTCCTGAATCGGTGAGCTGCGTTGCAGGTCGGCCCAGCTGAAATCGAAAGTGCCCACCGGGCACAGCGGCAGGCTGATGGTCGGCAGGCCAGGCCTAATCCCGAC
Organism: Pseudomonas sp. GW822-FHT07A10; assembly: GCF_058798795.1. Classification (NCBI taxonomy): domain Bacteria; kingdom Pseudomonadati; phylum Pseudomonadota; class Gammaproteobacteria; order Pseudomonadales; family Pseudomonadaceae; genus Pseudomonas; species Pseudomonas sp. GW822-FHT07A10. Next base: position 74,463 of record NZ_JBXAKV010000022.1, on the reverse strand, counting down.
GGACATGCCCGGCCAGTCATCCAGCTTGCCGATGAACGCCAGTGCAGCTTCAGAATGATCGAGCACCTGGGCCACGGAATCGGCGGTGAGATTGGGGTACAGCGGCACCGAGACATGCCCGGCCATCCAGATCGCCAGGTCGGCGATGATCCAGTGGGCACAGTTTTTCGAGATCAATGCGATGTGGCTGCCTTGCGGCAATTCGCGAGCCCGCAGCCAGTGGGCGGCACAACGCGCCTGATGACCGACGTCGGCCCAGGTCAGCGTCTCAACCTGGCCGCCCCCTGTCGGCTGGACCAGAAAGCGCTGGCGCGGATGACGGGCTTCGCGCTCGTAGAAGACGTCCAGTGGCAAACGAAAAGCAGCAGACATACGACTTGCTCCCATATTTCTGGTCTGGAGCAAGCGTAGTCAACCAAGCAAGTGCTTGGTTGACTATTTCACACAAAAATCAGCGTCCTGTGGGAGCCGGTTATGGGGTTTTGATGCCGTTGAGCTTCATCGCCCCAACCAGCAGTTCGTCGCCCTCAAGCTCCGCCAGCCCGGCGGTGCCGACTCTCTCAGGGTCTTGCACGTGACCATGCTGCAAATAGCCCAGCAGGTTACCGACCAGCGGGTTGTGGCTGACCAGCAGCGCGTGATCCACGGAAACCAACTGCTCCGCCACCGCTTGCGGATTATTGTCGGGCGTCAGCCATTCGACGGTGCGAATCTCCGGTGCAAAACCCAGTTCCTTACGCACCAGCATTGCGGTCTCCTGTGCTCGCAGGTAAGGGCTGGCATAAATGGCAGTCAGGTGTTTGCCCTTCAATTTCGCCGCGATGCGCTTCACCTCTTTGCGCCCCTTGTCGGTCAGGGCCCGCTCGGAGTCCGGACGAGTACCGTGAGGTTCGGCTTCACCATGACGCAATACCCAGAGTTTCATAGTTTCGGTTCCTCATCTCGGGCCGGATGCGGCGCCGGCGCCACAACGTGCGGGGCTTCACCTTCCGGTGTACGCGGCGCTGGCCAGTCGGCGAACGGCCAGGGCTTCTGGTCGCTGTGAAAGCTGCCGAAACGACCGATCTGCGCCAGAAACTGGCTCAGGCTGTCGCCGAAATTCATCAGGCTGGCGCTCGGTGCGCCATATATCAAACGATAGATCAGCTGCACCAGCACCACCGCGCCGAGGATCAATTGCGCCACTTGCCAGACCAGCACATAGACAATCATCCACAGCACCCGCAGCAGGATGGATTCGTACTTGCCTTCTTCTACTTTCGGATCGTTCATGTCTGTCTCGCTCCCTGCTCGTATCGGTTAAATGCTTAGAAACCACTGGGGGAAATAAAGTCCACGTCGGTTTTCGGTTCGCCACGCATCAACAACCCAATCACCTGATCAAGCGTGCGCCCTTCGAACAGAATCGCGTGCAATCCGGCGACCAGCGGCATATATACACCTACTTCCTGAGCCTTGGCCTTGAGCACCTTAAGGGTATTCACGCCTTCGGCCACTTCGCCCAGACGCGTCACCGCGTCCTCCAGGCTCAAGCCCTGGCCGAGGGCAAACCCGACCTGATAATTGCGGCTTTTCGGCGATGAGCAGGTGACGATCAAATCGCCGACGCCCGCCAGCCCCAGGAACGTCATCGGGTTGGCACCCTGACTGACCGCGAAGCGGGTCATTTCCGCCAGCGCCCGGGTAATCAGCATGCTCTTGGTGTTTTCGCCCATGCCCAACGCCACTGCCATGCCGGCGATGATGGCGTAAACGTTTTTCAGCGCCCCGCCCAGCTCCACGCCAAAGCGGTCGGCGCTGGCGTATACACGAAAGGTCCGGCCATGCAGCGCGGCCTGGACCTGCTGGCAAAGGTCTTCGTCTTCGCTGGCGACCACCGTGGCGGTCAGCGCGTGTTCGGCGATTTCACGGGCCAGGTTCGGTCCCGACAGCACGCCGATGCGCGCTTGCGGGGCGATGTCTTCAAGAATCTGGCTCATCAGCTTGAACGTATGGGCTTCGATGCCTTTGGTCAGGCTCACCAGCATTTTGCCGCTCAAAAGCTGAGCGTAAGGCGCCAGCACCGAGCGCAGCGCGCTGGAGGGCAACGCGACGAAGCACAGGTCGCAGGCTTCCAGCGTGGCTTGCAGGTCTGTGACTGCCTCCACCGCCGGAAGAATCTTGATGCCTTTGAGGTAACGCGGGTTCTCGCGATTGACCCGAATGGCCTCGGCCTGCTCGGGGTCACGCATCCACAGTCGCACCTGATGCCCGTTCTCGGCCAGCAGATTAGCCACGGCGGTACCAAAACTTCCGCCTCCCAGGACCGCAATTGGGCGCTGTTCAGTCATATGCAATCCGTTAATCCATACCAGTGGCGATGCCCGCATTATACGGAGCGGCCCAGTGGCGGCCAGCCCCGACATCAATTACCGGCACTTGTAGGAAGAAGACCAAGAAAACCGAGGAAAATGCCCACAACGTGACTGGAAAAGTCATTGCGCTCGGTTAACATGCGCGCCAATTAATCGCTATCAAGGCCGTGCCGTGTCTTTTGGCTCTCCCTCTCCTCGCTCGCCACTGGTGCTGGCGCTGATGTTCAGCTCGCCATTGCTGGCCGACGACCTGTTCCTGGACAACGATCCGTTGCCGCAAGTGCTCACCGCGACGCGCCTGAAGCAGTCGCCGGCGGCCGTGCCGGGCAGCATGACGGTGATCGACAGCGAACTGATCAACGCCAGCGGCGCGCGGGATATCAGCGAGTTGCTGCGGCTGGTGCCGGGGATGATGGTCGGCAATATCAGCGGCAACCAGGCGGCGGTGAACTACCACGGCACCAACGCCAGCGAAGCGCGGCGCATGCAAGTGCTGATCGACGGCCGCTCGGTGTACCGCGCGGGCCTGGCCACGGTGGACTGGAGTGATATTCCGGTGGCCATGGAAGACATCGAGCGCATCGAGGTTTTCCGTGGGCCGAACACCGTCAGCTACGGCGCCAACGCGCTGATGGCGGTGGTCAATATCATCACCCGCAAACCGGCCGACAGCCACGGCACGCGGCTGAAAATCACCCGAGGCCAACGCGGCATCAACGATTTCTACGCCAGCCAGGGTATGGGCTGGGACAGCGGCGACTTGCGCCTGTCGTTGTCCGGGCAACAAGACGATGGCTTCGACTCGGACCGCACCGGCGCCGATTACCGCGACAGCCGTCGCTTGAACCGCTTCAGCCTGGCCGTCAGCCAGACACTCAATGAAAACCAGAGCATCGACTGGCAACTGAACGCCAAGGACGGGACCAACCAGCGGCCCTATACCTACCGCCCGGTGTTCTCAGGGATTACCGCCGCTGGGAACAATTCCGACGTCATCGCCAAGGACTACGCCGGCTCGCTGCGCTGGAACCTGGACATCAACCCTGATCACAGCCTTTATATTCAAGGCTCGGCGCAACACTGGGATCGTCAGCAGACTTGGCGTGCCTGCGATGCCGAGATCTCGTTCAGCCCGGAGCTGACCCAACTTTGGCAGCTCAATCCCAATTACACCGAACGTCTGGCGCGCAACATCGCTCGTTTCACCGGCGCGCCCCCCGGTACAGCGGCAGAACAAGACTTGGCCAATCAGGTTCTGGCGCAATGGCGAAACGGCGCGAACAAAACGCTGTGCGGCGACATCGACCAGAGTGCCCGAGAGTCGCGCTACGACCTCGAACTGCAAGACACCCTCAGCCTGTCCGACACGCTGCGGCTGGTCAGCGGCATGAACTATCGTTACGACCGGGCCGATTCCGAGACCTACTTCAATGGCACGCTCGACGACACCACCTGGCGGGCGTTCGGCCAACTCGAGTGGCGCGCCACCGAGCACTGGTTGCTGCAAGGCGGGGCGATGTTCGAAGACACACAATTGACCGGCAGTTCGCTGACCCCGCGGGTGGCGGTCAACTATCTGATCACTCCGCGTCACGGTTTGCGCGCGGTGTATTCAGAAGCCGTCCGCTCGCCGGACATGTTCGAGAACAGCGTCAACTGGAGTTACCAGGTGACCAACCTGCAACCCAGTGCCTATGGCCAGACCAGCGTCCGCTATTTCGTCAGGACCCGTGGCCCGGGTGACCTCGAACAGGAACGCATGCGCTCCCGGGAATTGGGCTACAACGGCTACTTCACAGACTGGGGGCTGACGGTCGATGTAAAGCTGTTCTACGACGAAATCAACGGCATGATCAGCGAACCGCTGCGCAACAATCAGTACATTGCCAGCAACTCGAACAGCTCACGATTCTCAGGGACGGAAACCCAACTGGACTGGCGCGTCAGCAGCACCGATCGTCTGCGCCTGACGTACGCCTATGTCGATGCCGAGGCGAGCAACCCGCTGGATGCACAACAAACGGCGCGCAACAGCGGCTCCGCCGGTTGGCTGCGCAACTGGGGCCAGGGCTGGAACAGTGCGCTCTTCTACTATGGTGCCGACGCCCTCAACGGTTACCGCTTCGAACGGGTCGACACCCGCATCGCCAAACGCATCGGCCTGGGCAAGGCCAATCTGGAGCTGGCCGGGATCCTCCAGCAACGCCTCGACAATCAGCCCACCACTTTCGTCGACAACAACTACGACGAGCGTCGGGTGCTCTACTTCAGCGCGGAGCTGGAGTTTTAAGATGCCGTATTGCCTGCCACGGAAGACGCCAACCCTTGGCCGCCTGCTGGCCGGGCTGTGCCTGGTGCTTGCCGGGCTGCTGTGCAATCTGCCGGCCCGGGCCGCCGACATTCTGCTGACCGGCGCCGACGACAGCCCTGGCGTGCAGTCTTTCGTCCAGGCCCTGAGCGAGTTGCGCCCTACCGACAGCGTGCGCTTCCAGCCGGTCGCCAGCTTGCCGGCACCCGGCCAACTGCCCGCGGGCACCCGCCTGATTCTGCTCGATTTGCAAAGCCTCGACTGGCGCCTGCAAGACGCCCAAGGCCCGGCAACGCTGGTGCTGCGCATCAGCCGTCTGCAAGCCCACCAACGCTTTGGCGATGTTTCGCCACCGCACCTGAGCCTGCTCTGGAGCGATCCGCCGCTGGATCGACAATTGCGCCTGACCCGACTCGTCCTGCCCGAGGCTCGACGTGTCGGCGTGCTATTCGACAGCCACAGCGAATTCCTGCTGAAGGAACTGCATCAGGCTGCCCTGCCCCTGGGCCTTGAAGTGGTCACCGAGCGTTGGGACAACACCAATGACAGCCGCCCGTTGCAGGCCCTACTGAAAAACAGCGATGTGCTGCTGGGCCTGGATGATCCTGATCTGTACAACCCCAAAACCGTGAAAAACCTACTGCTCAGCAGCTACGCACGGCAGTTGCCGCTGATCGGTCCCAATGCCGCCTTCGTCAGGGCGGGCAGCCTCGCCAGCACCTACAGCGACCAGCGCGATTGGCTGAAGATTCTCGACGAACTGCTCGACCGCCCCTCCAGCACTTGGCCGCGCACCCTTTATCCGCAGCACTTCAAGGTCTTGAGCAACCCGCAAGTGGCTCGTTCATTAAGCATTGAACCGATGAATGAAGCCTCTGTCGCAACACAGCTGGCCGAAGGAGAACACCGCCCATGACCTTCCGTAGCGGTTGGGACATCAATACCCGTACCCAGATCATCAGCCTCGGCCCGGCGCTGCTGCTGACGTTGCTGCTGATCAGTTTCTTCACCTTCGTGCGAATCCAGGACCTGCGCCAGGAACTCAACCACACCGGTCAACTGATCGCCAACCAACTGGCGCCGGCCACCGAATACGGGGTGATCTCGGGTAATAACGACGTGCTCGAGAGTTTGCTCAAAGCCACCCTGGCCACGCCCAATGTGCGTTTTCTGGAGGTTCAGGACAGCACCAACCGGGTTCTGGTGTACGTCGAACAACCGTCGGAAACCCACAATCGCTCGCACCAGGTCGAAGTGTTCCAGGCTCCGGTGCGGCTGCAACGCATTGCGCTCAACAATGACTTCTTCCAGAACAGCCGCACCGCCCCCACGAAGCCGGGAGAGGATTATCTGGGCCGGGTGATCGTCGGTCTGTCCAATGACGCCTTCAACCAGCGCCAACAGGAAATCCTGTTCAAGGCCGGGATCCTGGCCCTGTTCGCCCTGCTGTTTACCTTTCTGCTGGCTCGGCGCCTGGCCAGCAGCCTGTCGCAACCGATCCACGACATCGGCAATGCGGTCAAGGCGATCCAGAAAGGCGACTACAAAACGCCCCTGCCGATTGTCGATGACACCGAACTGGGCGCCCTGTCGCAACACATCAACAACCTTGCCCAGGGCCTTGAACAAGCCAGCCGCGAACAGCATCAGGCCATGGCGCAATTGATCCAGACCCGCGAGGAAGCGGAAAAGGCCAACAACGCCAAATCCGAATTCCTGGCGATGATGAGTCATGAGCTGCGCACGCCGATGAATGGCGTGCTGGGCATGCTGCAACTGCTGGAAACCACCGCGATGACCGAGGAACAGATCGAGTACGCCGCGCTGGCTTCTGAATCGACTGAACACCTGCTCAAAGTGATCAACGACATTCTCGACTTCTCGCGCATCGAACGCTCGGAACTGGAGCTGGAGCACATTGCATTCAACCTCGCGGACCTGATCACCAGTTGCGCCCAGTCGTTCCAGCACAGCGCAGTGCAACGCGGGCTTGACCTGCAACTGCAGATCCCCGAGGACATGCGCGCCCTGCAGGTTCAGGGCGACCCGACGCGGATCCGGCAGATACTGGTCAACCTGGTCGGCAATGCGCTGAAATTCACCGAACGGGGCCGCGTCACGATCGAACCGCAGTGGCAGTCGCTGGATCACGAATTGCTGTGGTTCACCTGCACCGTGCGCGACAGCGGGATCGGCATCCCGGCCGAAAGCCTGGAATTGATGTTCAACGCGTTCCAGCAGGCCGACAGTTCTATTTCAAGACGTTACGGTGGCACCGGGCTGGGGCTGCCGATTGCCCGCACCCTGGCAGAACGAATGGGCGGCACCTTGCGTGCTCAGAGCGAAGAAGGCGTCGGCTCGGTGTTCACCCTGGAAATTCCTTTGGCGCTGTATAAGCAGTCGTTGCCGGTGCTGGCGCCGCGAGTACATACCGGCAATGGCCACGGCGAAGGTCGCAATGTGTTGCTGGTGGAAGACAACCCGGTCAACCGCACCGTCGTCGAAGCAATGTTGCGCAGCCTGGGCTTTACTGTCAGCGTCGTCACCGATGGCGCACAAGCGGTGCGCAGCGCCGAGAGCCTGATTTTCGAAGCGATTCTGATGGATTGCCGACTGCCGGTCATTGACGGCTACGAGGCCACCCGACAGATTCGCCAACTGCCCGGCTGCGCTGACGTGCCGATCATCGCCCTGACGGCCAACGCCTTGCAGGGCGATCGTGAAGCCTGTTTGTCCGCGGGAATGAACGATTACCTGGCCAAGCCCTTTAAACGCACTGATCTGCAGCAAATTCTGCAGCGTTGGGTGCAGTAGTGCAGGCCTTTCGACGATCTGCGACTGGCGTGAAAGACGAAAGTGCGGCAGTCTTAGGCACCCGAACAGGCCCTAAAAGGGGCTTGAATAATAATTTCAGTGCACAAGTGTACATTCATGTCCTTGGTGCTGTGACTTTCACTACAACGCAATAGTCTATGAGTAGGCTGCTGACTCGAGGCATGAACGCTTCGATCGGCCGGGAAGATTCGCCCCCCTGCCGCATGGACTATTGAGGAGCTCGCATGACCAAACAAAACGCCTTTACTCGGGAAGACCTGCTGCGCTGCAGTCGTGGTGAGCTGTTCGGCCCGGGTAACGCGCAACTGCCCGCCCCGAACATGCTGATGGTCGATCGCATCACCCTGATCTCCGAAGAGGGTGGCAAGTACGGCAAAGGTGAATTGGTCGCCGAGCTGGATATCACTCCAGACCTGTGGTTCTTCGCCTGCCACTTCGAAGGTGATCCGGTGATGCCGGGCTGCCTGGGCCTCGATGCCATGTGGCAACTGGTCGGTTTCTTCCTCGGCTGGCAAGGCCTGCCGGGCCGCGGTCGCGCCCTGGGTTCGGGCGAAGTGAAATTCTTTGGCCAGGTACTGCCGACCGCCAAGAAAGTCACCTATAACATCCATATCAAACGCGTCCTCAAAGGCAAGCTGAACATGGCCATCGCCGATGGTTCCGTGACTGTCGACGGCCGCGAAATCTATACCGCCGAAGGCCTTCGGGTCGGCGTTTTCACCTCCACTGACAACTTCTAAGGGTTATCCGCATGCGCCGCGTCGTTATCACTGGTCTGGGCATCGTTTCGTGCCTGGGCAATGACAAAGAGACCGTCTCCGCTAACCTGCGTGCAAGCCGCCCTGGCATCCGGTTCAACCCGGAATATGCCGAAATGGGTCTGCGTAGCCAGGTTTCCGGCTCCATTGACCTTCCCCTCGAAGAGCTGATCGATCGCAAGATCTATCGCTTCGTCGGCCACGCGGCGGCTTACGCCTACCTGGCCATGAAAGATGCCATCGCAGACTCCGGCCTGACCGAAGAGCAAGTTTCCAACCCGCGTACCGGCCTGATCGCCGGTTCCGGTGGCGCCTCCACGCTGAACCAGATGGAAGCGCTGGACATCCTGCGCGAGAAAGGCGTCAAGCGTGTCGGCCCATACCGCGTAACGCGGACCATGAGCAGCACTGTCTCCGCTTGCCTGGCCACCCCGTTCAAGATCAAGGGCCTGAACTACTCCATCGCTTCTGCCTGCGCCACCAGTGCTCACTGCATCGGTACCGCCATGGAACAGATCCAGATGGGCAAGCAGGACATCGTATTCGCCGGCGGCGGTGAAGAAGAGCACTGGAGCCAGTCGTTCCTGTTCGACGCCATGGGCGCCCTGTCCAGCCAGTACAACGAAACCCCGGAAAAAGCTTCCCGTGCCTACGACGCCAAGCGTGACGGTTTCGTCATCGCCGGCGGTGGCGGCATGGTCGTGGTCGAAGAGCTGGAACACGCTCTGGCCCGCGGCGCGAAGATCTACGCGGAAATCGTTGGCTACGGCGCGACCTCCGACGGCTACGACATGGTCGCCCCAAGCGGCGAAGGCGCCATCCGCTGCATGCAGATGGCCATGTCCACCGTTGACGCACCGATCGACTACCTGAACACCCACGGCACCTCGACTCCGGTCGGCGACGTGATGGAAATGAAAGGTGTGCGTGAAGTGTTCGGCGACAACGCTCCGGCCATCAGCTCCACCAAGAGCCTGTCGGGTCACTCCCTGGGCGCCGCCGGCGTTCACGAAGCGATCTACTGCATGCTGATGATGGAAGGCAACTTCATGGCGGGTTCCGCCAACATCGACGAACTGGACCCGGAAGTGGCAGACATGCCAATCCTGACCAAGACTCGCGAAGACGCCACCATCAACACCGTGATGAGCAACAGCTTCGGCTTCGGCGGCACCAACGCCACGCTGGTACTGAAGCGCTGGCAGGGTAAGTAATACCCCGCCTACGCCACACATAAAAACGCCCCGACTGGTTCGGGGCGTTTTTTTTTGCCAGGTTTTATCTACGGCCAGACAGCCCTTGAAACATGAAACATTTGTCATGGAACTCAACAGCCTGCGACTGAATGTCGCGTATTTCGCGGGCTGCAGCACTTTCTCCGTTTTTGCAAAAATCCGTTACCGATTTCAGTCGTTTACTTAGCCAGCTAACAAAACTTATAACAAAGGCCTGCACACGCCTTGCTGCAGATAACAGAGATTGGAGCTAGCAGATGACTGTAAAAGTAACTGAACGCGACGATTCACATATGTCCCATGAAGGCATCGCCGCCGGTATCCGCATCTGGGATGTACATCAACAAGACCTGTTGGTCGGGATGTTCCATTCCGAGACCGAAGCCCACCAATACAAGGCCGAACTGGAATCACTGGAGCAGCAACGCGAAGCGCGTTCTGCATAACCACCGCATTGAAAATGACAAACCCCGCCATGAGCGGGGTTTGTCGTTGTTGCAGCTGCTAACGGCTTACCACATCAGATCGTCAGGAATCTGATAGGCCGCGTACGGATCGTCTTCGGTGCTGACTTCTTCTGTCTTCACATTCAGCTGCACGATGCGTTGTGGGTCGCGCTCCTGAATCTTCAGGGCTGCCTCACGAGGGATCACTTCGTAACCGCCAGCGTGATGCACGATCGCCAGGGAACCGCTGCTGAGCTTGTTGCGCATCAGGGTGTTGACGCTGATGCGCTTGACCTTCTTGTCGTCAACGAAGTTGTAGTAGTCCTCGGTGTTCAGCTTGGGCAGGCGCGAGACTTCGATCAATTGCTTGACCTGGGCGGCTCGGGCCTTCTGCTCGGCCTTCTCCTGCTGCTGACGGTTGAGCTCCTGGTCGCGCTTGACCTTCTCGGCCATGGCTTCCTGAGCCGCACGCTGCTGGGAGTCATCGAGTTCGATCTGGCCTTTGTGGGCCAGACGCTGTTGTTTCTGTTTTTCTTTGCCGACCTGTTTGGCCTGCTTTTGGTTGACCAGCCCTGCTTTGAGCAACTGGTCGCGAAGGGAAAGGCTCATGGTGCTTACTCACTTAGGCAACAGCTCAGCCGCAGCTGGGCAAATTCTTTTCCTGACGTTTGGCTTCGCCCCATAAGGCGTCCAACTCTTCGAGGGTGCAATCTTCTATGGGACGGTGGGTGTCGCGCAATGCCTGTTCGATAAATCGGAAGCGTCTTTCAAATTTTGTGTTCGCGCCACGCAGTGCGGTTTCCGGATCGACCTTGAGGTGACGCGCCAGATTGACCACGGAAAACAGCAGGTCGCCGACTTCATCGGCAATCGCCACCGAGTCATTGTCGGCCATGGCTTCGAGCACTTCATCGAGCTCTTCGCGAACCTTGTCGAGCACCGGCAAGGCGTCCGGCCAATCGAAACCGACTTGCCCTGCGCGCTTCTGCAGTTTTGCCGAACGGGACAACGCCGGCAGTGCCGCAGGTACGTCATCGAGCAAGGACAACTGCTCCGGCGCCGAAGACTTCTCGGCGCGTTCTTCGGCCTTGATCTCTTCCCAGCGTTGCTTGACCTGCTCTTCATTCAGACGCGGGACGTCCAGCGGCGCGTACAGATCACCGGTGGGAAATACGTGAGGATGACGGCGGATCAACTTGCGCGTGATGCTGTCGACCACACCAGCGAATTCGAAGCGCCCTTCTTCCCGAGCCAGTTGGCTGTAATAAACCACCTGGAATAACAAGTCGCCCAACTCACCCTGCAAGTGATCGAAATCGCCGCGTTCAATAGCATCGGCGACTTCGTAGGCTTCTTCCAGGGTGTGCGGGACGATGGTGGCGTAGGTTTGCTTGATGTCCCACGGACAGCCGTACTGCGGGTCGCGCAGACGGTTCATCAGGTGCAGCAGGTCTTCAAGTGAATACATCTTTTATCAATCTCTACACCATCAATTTCCGTGAAGGTTTCTCACGGTGTGCGGTTACGGCGGGTTTCGATGATGTTCGGCAACTGGGAGATCCGCCCCAGCAACCGCCCCAGCGCATCCAGCCCCGGAATCTCGATGGTCAGGGACATCAACGCAGTGTTGTCCTCTTTGTTCGAGCGGGTGTTGACCGCCAGCACGTTGATCCGCTCGTTGAGCAGCACCTGCGACACGTCACGCAGCAGACCGGAACGGTCGTAAGCGCGAATGATGATGTCCACCGGATAGGTGAGCACCGGCACCGGCCCCCAGCTGACCTGGATGATCCGTTCCGGCTCGCGCCCGGCCAGTTGCAGCACCGAGGCGCAGTCCTGACGGTGGATGCTCACGCCACGGCCCTGGGTGATGTAACCGACGATGGCGTCCCCCGGCAACGGCTGGCAGCAGCCGGCCATCTGGGTCATCAGGTTGCCGACGCCCTGGATCTGGATATCGCCGCGCTTGCCCGGTTTATAGCCGGTGGCTTTGCGCGGGATCAGCTCCAGCTGTTCGTTGCCGCGTTCCGGCTCGACCAGTTGCTGCGCCAGGTTCACCAGTTGCGCCAGGCGCAAATCGCCTGCGCCCAACGCAGCGAACATGTCTTCGGCGGTCTTCATGTTGGCCTTTTCGGCCAGCTTGTCGAAATCCACCTGCGGCAGACCGAGGCGACTGAGTTCGCGTTCAAGCAAGGTTTTACCGGCCGCGACGTTCTGATCGCGGGCCTGCAACTTGAACCAGTGAACGATCTTCGCCCGCGCCCGCGACGTGGTGATGTAACCCAGGTTCGGGTTCAGCCAGTCGCGGCTTGGGGTGCCGTGCTTGCTGGTGATGATCTCGACCTGTTCACCGGTTTGCAGGCTGTAGTTGAGCGGTACGATGCGCCCGTTGATCTTGGCGCCGCGGCAGTTGTGACCGATTTCGGTGTGCACGCGGTAGGCGAAGTCCAGCGGCGTCGCGCCCTTCGGCAAGTCGATGGCGTGACCGTCGGGAGTGAAGATATAAACCCGGTCCGGCTCGATATCGACCCGCAGCTGTTCGGCAAGGCCGCCGATATCGCCCAGCTCTTCGTGCCACTCGAGAACCTGACGCAGCCAGGAGATTTTCTCTTCGTAGTGGTTCGAGCCGGACTTGACGTCGGTGCCCTTGTAACGCCAGTGCGCGCAGACACCCAACTCGGCTTCTTCGTGCATGGCGTGAGTGCGTATCTGCACTTCCAGCACCTTGCCTTCAGGGCCGATTACCGCGGTGTGCAGCGAGCGGTAGCCGTTCTCTTTCGGGTTGGCGATGTAGTCGTCGAACTCTTTCGGGATGTGCCGCCACAGGGTGTGGACGATGCCGAGCGCCGTGTAGCAGTCGCGCATTTCCGGCACCAGCACGCGAACGGCGCGCACGTCGTAGATCTGGCTGAATTCCAGACCCTTGCGCTGCATTTTGCGCCAGATCGAATAGATGTGTTTGGCCCGGCCGCTGATGTCGGCCTCGACGCCGGTGGCCTGCAACTCGTTCTTGAGCTGGGTCATCACATCGCTGATGAAGCGCTCGCGATCCAGCCGTCGCTCATGGAGCAACTTGGCGATCTGCTTGTACTGGTCGGGCTCGAGGTAACGGAAGGACAAGTCCTCCAGCTCCCACTTGATGTGACCGATACCGAGGCGGTGAGCCAGCGGCGCGTAGATGTCGAAGACTTCACGGGCGACGCGGTTGCGCTTCTCGTCATCGGCGGTTTTTACCGCACGGATCGCACAGGTGCGCTCGGCCAGTTTGATCAGCGCGACGCGCACGTCGTCGACCATGGCCACGAGCATCTTGCGCAGGTTTTCCACCTGGCCTTGGGTGCCCATCACCATGGATTTACGCGGACTCAGACTGTCGCTGATCGCCGCCATGCGTTGCACGCCGTCAATCAGTTTGGCGACCACCGGGCCGAAGCGCTGGCTGACCGCCGGCAACTGGATCTGGCCTTCGCGCACGCCGCGGTACAAGACTGCCGCGACCAACGAGTCCTGATCGAGTTTGAGGTCGGCGAGAATCTCGGCGATCTCAAGGCCGGTGCGGAAACTCGAGGTCCCTTCGGACCACAGGTTTTTCGCCGCATTGGCTTGTTGTTCGGCCTCGCGAGCGAACTCGCAGGCTTCTTTCAAGGCTTCGCGATCCAGTGCCGTATCGATACTGACCGCGTGATCGAGCCAAGCCTCGAGATTGATACTGCCGTCAGTGTTGATCGGCTGGTGTGCTCTCACCTGTACCATCTTGCTTTACCTTCCCTACGACGCAGATTCAATGCGTCAAATCGCTGACCTTCATTGTCCGGGCGCCCCGCCGGGCTGATGCGTGGCGGCACGGACGGTCAGTCGGACCAGACGAGCCATCCTAGCTCGCTTCAAATAACGCCATGGCCTCGACATGCGCCGTTTGAGGAAACATATCGAGAATCCCGGCACGTTTTAACCGGTAGCCCTGCTTGATCAATTCGACCGTGTCGCGCGCCAGAGTTGCAGGGTTGCACGACACATAAACCAATCGTTCGGCACCCAGGGACGCAAGCTTGCGCACCACCTCGAAAGCACCGTCGCGAGGAGGGTCCAAGAGTACCGCACAAAAGCCTTCGCTGGCCCATTCGGCATCAGCCAAAGGCTGGGATAAATCGGCCTGAAAAAATTTCGCGTTATGCAAATTATTACTAGCGGCGTTCGCGGCGGCCCGCTCGACCATGGCCTGCACACCTTCCACCGCCACCACTTCACGAACGGTTCTGGCCAGCGGCAAGGCAAAGTTGCCCAACCCGCAGAACAGGTCCAGAACCCGCTCATCGGCTTTCGGCGCCAACCATTCCAGCGCCTGAGCGATCATCGCTTCGTTGACCCCGGCGTTGACCTGGATGAAATCTCCAGGCCGATACGCCAGATTCAAGTCCCACGGTTCAAGGCGATAGCCCAGGGTCTGATCGGCCTCGACCGGTTGCGGCTCGCCGTCGCCATGCAGCCACAACTGGGCCTCATGGAGCGCGCAGAATTCCTTGAGGATCGTCATGTCGGCTTCGGACAACGGCGCCATGTGCCGCAGCAATACCGCCAATGACGAACCGCTGAACAATTCCACATGCCCCAGTGCCTGAGGTTTGCTCAAGCGCCGCAGCATGTCCGGCAAGCCGGTCATGATCGGTTGCAAGGGCTGTACCAGCACCGGGCACTCGTTGATGGCGATGATGTCCTGGCTGCCAGCTGCGCGGAAACCGACTTCGAGTTTTTTCGCCTTCATGTCCCAACGCACCGCCACCCGGGCACGACGCCGGTAGCCGAATTCCGGACCGCTCAATGGCGCGGCCCACTCTTCGGGTTCGACGCCGGCGACCCGTGACAACTGCTCGGCGAGCATGCGCTGTTTCAGGGCGAGTTGTTCGTTGTGGGGCAGATGCTGCACGCTGCAACCACCGCAGCGACCGGCATGGGCGCACAGTGCCGGGCGACGCAATTGGCTGGTCTGGAACACCCGCTCGGTACGCGCCTCGACCACTTTACCGTGGGCACCCAAGACCCGCGCCTCGACTTCTTCACCGGCCAAGGCGCCGATGACGAACCAGGTGCGACCTTCAAAAAACGCGATACCGCGACCGTCATTAGCCAGGCGCTCGATGGTCAAACGCTGCTTTTTGCCGGTCGGGACTTGCGGGGCCTTGCTGCCGCCCGTGGGCTGGAAGCGCAAGCCTCTCTCTTGCTTGGCCATCAGTTGGGCGCGTCGAAAATGCCGGTCGACAAGTAACGGTCGCCACGGTCACAGATGATCGCGACAATCACCGCGTTTTCAACTTCTTTGGACAGGCGCAGCATCGCCGCCACGGCTCCGCCCGAAGACACGCCGCAGAAAATGCCTTCTTCGCGCGCCAGACGACGGGTCACGTCCTCGGCCTCGCTTTGCGCCATGTCGACGATCCGGTCCACGCGATCAGCCTGATAAATCTTTGGCAGGTATTCCTGGGGCCAGCGGCGGATGCCCGGAATTGCCGAGCCTTCCATGGGTTGCAGACCGATGATCTGCACGTTCTCGTTCTGTTCTTTCAGGTAGCGCGAGACACCCATAATGGTGCCGGTGGTGCCCATCGAGCTGACGAAATGCGTGATGGTGCCCTGGGTCTGACGCCAGATTTCCGGACCGGTGGTGGTGTAGTGCGCCTCGGGGTTGTCACCGTTGGCGAACTGATCGAGCACCTTGCCACGGCCTTCGGCTTCCATTCGCTGGGCGAGGTCGCGCGCGCCTTCCATGCCTTCTTCCTGGCTGACCAGAATCAGCTCGGCACCATAGGCCGTCATCGCGGCTTTACGCTCGGCGCTGGAGTTGTCCGGCATGATCAGGATCATCTTGTAACCCTTGATCGCGGCGGCCATGGCCAGGGCGATCCCGGTGTTACCCGAAGTCGCTTCGATCAGCGTGTCGCCGACGTGGATCTGCCCGCGCAGTTCGGCGCGGGTGATCATCGACAGCGCCGGACGATCCTTGACCGAACCCGCCGGGTTGTTCCCTTCGAGCTTGAGCAAAAGCGTGTTGCTGGTGACGCCAGGCAGGCGCTGCAAACGGACCAGCGGAGTGTTGCCGACGCAATCGGCGATGGTTGGGTACTGCAAGGTCATGGCGTATTCGCAATCCGGACTGCGGGGGCGCCTATCATACCGGCAAACGTGCGCAGGCCATATCACGCAAAGTAAGGGGCTTATGGCTTATGGGAATAAGCAGTTCACTCCTCTTCTCCTTGTGCAATATTCAATGCATAAAACTCATGCAATTTGGCCTGCAGCAGCTGTTTGTCCGGAAGCTGGACCTGGTATTCAGCGATCAACGCTGGCGACAGGCTGCGGTTAAGGGCGTATTCGACCACTTCGTCATCCTTACTGGCGCAGAGCAACACACCGATGGCCGGGTTTTCGTGGGGTTTGCGCTCCTTGCGATCCAGCGCTTCCAAATAGAAGTTCAGCTTGCCCAAATACTCCGGCTTAAAACGACCGACCTTAAGCTCAATGGCTACAAGACAATTAAGGCCACGGTGGAAGAACAGCAGGTCCAGGGAAAAATCACACACACCCACTTGAAGCGGATACTCGGAACCGACAAAGCAGAAATCGCGGCCAAGCTCGCTCAGGAATTCTTTGAGGCGCGCCATCAACCCTTTATGCAGATCAGTTTCGGCATGGCCACCCGGCAGGTCGAGAAACTCGAGCATGTAGGCGTCGCGGAATATCTCAAGCGCTGCCGGGTGGGCTTGTCTCAGCACTGCTGAGATTTTTGCTGGTTGGGTCACGCTTCGTTCAAACAGTGCGGTTTTGAACTGACGCTCTAGTTCGCGCTTCGACCATTTTTCCTGAACTGCCAAACGCACGTAGAACTCCCGCTCTTCCGGCCGTTTACTCTGGCTGAAAATGATCAGGTTATGCGACCAGGACAATTGTCGCACCAGTGGTGCGACTTTCTCTTCAGCGTGATAAGTCTCATAGAACTGGCGCATGCGAAACAAGTTCGACCGGGTAAACCCGCGCAACCCCGGTTGAGTCTGAGCCAGATGCTCAGCCAGTTGGCTGACCACAGAATCGCCCCACTCAGCCTGTTCCAGCTTGCGGCTGATGTAAGCACCGACCTGCCAATACAGCTCGATCAACTGGGTATTCACCGCCTGCATGGCCTGCTGTTTGGCATTTTGAATCAGCGCAAGCACTTCATTGAAACGGTCGTCGTGTGCGTTGCCGGGGACGCTGGATGCATTCATACCGAACTCCTGGAGGACGAGGAAAAACGCGAGTCTATTCCGTCAAGTCAGGCTTAAGGTGTCGGCGATACCCTTTAAGAAAGGTCGTACAAAATAACGGGAACGCTCCGGCAAAATCAGCAAGCCTCTTCGCGGCCGGGGTTGATCACGCAATTTGTGGTCGACACATATCAATTGTGGGAGCGGGGGCGTCATCATTGTCGCCATGGAGATCAGCCAATAACAGCATATTCAGTCGTAAGCCCCGCCCTGCATTCTCCGCCCAAAGCCGCCCGCCCTGCCGCTGCACCGCATTCCTCGCGATGCTCAACCCCAACCCGAATCCACCCTCCCCCGGCAGTGAACCCTCGAGCCGGATGAACGGCGAGAAGATCCGTTCAAGATCCTCGTCAGCCACCCCACCGCCCTCGTCCTCCAGCCACAGATGCCAGAAGTCGCCATCGCGCCTGCCATCGAGCGTCACGACAGCTCCCTTCGGTGAATGACGAATGGCATTGCGCAGAATGTTTTCCAGCGCCTGGGCCAGGGTATTGAGATGGCCGCGCACCCAGCAGGAGGCATCCACCGCACAGTGCAACTGACTCGCCGGCCAGCTGCTTTCATAGCAAGCGTTTTCCGTGAGCATTTCCCACAAGGCCTGGACCTGGATCGCTTCATAGGGCAACGGCGTGCGCTCGGTGTCGAGCCAGGCCAGTTGCAGCGCATCCTCGACCAGGCGCTGCATGCCGTCGACTTCCCGGCTAATGCGCTCGCGCAATTGCTCCGGGTCCTGCTCGCTTTCGCAGGCCACCCGTAACCGGCTGAGCGGCGTGCGCAATTCGTGGGACAGATCGCGCAGCAGTTGCTGTTGCAGGGCCACCGTGCGGCCCGGCGCGTCAGACCACTTCATCGACCGCACTCAATACGTACCCTTTGCCCCAAACCGTGCGCACTTCACGCTCGGTGTAACCGATGGCCTTGAGCTTGCGGCGAATCTGACTGATGTGCATGTCGAGGCTGCGGTCATGGGGCGCATAACCGCGCTGCAATACCTGCTGATAAAGGAACGCCTTGCTCAACACTTCATCGTCGTTGCGGTTCAGCGTGTCCAGCAAGCGGTACTCGCTGCGGGTCAGGCCGGCCGCGAGTTCACCACAAAAGACCTCGCCCAGTTCATCGTCAAAACGCAGGCAGTCCGTCGTAGGGGGCGTCGGTATCGGCGCTGGTCGACGGTCGAACGCCACCCGCCGCAGGATCGCTTCAATGCGCACCCGCAACTCGGCCATGCTAAAAGGCTTGGGCAGGTAATCGTCGGCCCCGAGGCGAAAACCACTGATGCGATCCGCCTCGGCACCCAGCGCCGACATCAGCACCACTGGCGTGGAATGGCTCTGGCGCAATTGAGTCAGCACCGCCAGGCCATCGAGCCCCGGCAACAGAATATCCATCAACACCACATCGAAGGCCTGCTGGCGCGCAATCGCCAGGCCTTCCTGCCCGTTCTGGCACCAGGTCACCTGAAAACCGCAGCGCCCCAGATGCTCATAAACATAAGCACCGAGCACTGGATCGTCTTCGATAGAGAGGATGCGAGGATGGCCAATCGCGATGGGAGTCATGAGTATCTGCAAATAATTCTCAATTGCTGATTATTCAAGATTGCCTCTCCAGGGGCAACCCAAGGTTTGTCTCCCTGGGCCAAAGCATTGAACTGACCGACGAATGACGACATCAATTTTACGAAGATTGCCCGCATGCAAATCGCTACACTGCGCAGGTGGCGCGTGCCGGACGCATGTGCAGGTCAATAAACAGCTGGATGCAGGAGAGATGCGTGCTCAAGAAACTGGGAATTAAAGGCCGCGTGCTGTTACTGACCCTGTTGCCGACCACCCTGATGGCGTTGGTCCTGGGCGGCTATTTCACCTGGATGCAGCAATCGGACCTGCAAGCCCAGCTCATGCAACGCGGCGAAATGATCGCCGAACAGCTGGCACCGTTGGTGGCCCCGGCCATGGGTCGCAAAGACAACGAGCTGCTGGAGCGCATCGCCACCCAGTCCCTGGAACAGACCGACGTGCGCGCGGTGACCTTCCTCGCCCCCGACCGCACGCCGCTGGCCCATGCCGGCCCGACCATGCTCAATCAGGCACCCCTGGGCAACGGTTCACAGTTGCTGCGCCGCAGTGGCAATGACGCCACGCGTTACCTGCTGCCGGTGTTCGGCAAGCACCGCAACCTGGCCGGCGACCTGATCCCCGATGAAGCCGACCGCCTGCTGGGCTGGGTCGAACTCGAACTGTCCCACAACGGCATGCTGCTGCGCGGCTACCGCAGCCTGTTCGCCAGCCTGCTGCTGATCGGCGGAGGCCTGGCCGGTGCGGCGCTGCTGGCGTTGCGCATGGGCCGAACCATCAACCGGCCATTGAGCCAGATCAAACAAGCCGTGGCGCAACTCAAGGACGGCCATCTGGAAACCCGCCTGCCGCCCCTCGGCAGCCAGGAACTGGATGAACTGGCGTCCGGCATCAACCGCATGGCCGGGACGCTGCAGAACGCTCAGGAAGAATTGCAAAACAGCGTCGACCAGGCCACCGAAGACGTGCGTCAGAATCTGGAAACCATCGAAATCCAGAACATCGAGCTGGACCTGGCGCGCAAGGAAGCCCTGGAGGCGAGCCGGATCAAGTCCGAATTCCTGGCCAACATGAGCCATGAAATCCGCACGCCGCTCAACGGCATTCTCGGCTTCACGCACCTGCTGCAAAAAAGCGAACTGACGCCGCGCCAGCTCGATTACCTGGGCACCATCGAAAAGTCTGCCGACAGCCTGTTGGGGATCATCAACGAGATTCTCGATTTCTCGAAAATCGAGGCCGGCAAACTGGTGCTCGACCATATTCCGTTCAACCTGCGCGACCTGCTGCAAGACACCCTGAACATCCTCGCCCCGGCCGCCCACGCCAAAGAGCTTGAGCTGGTGAGCCTGGTTTATCGCGATACGCCACTGTCGCTGGTGGGCGATCCGTTGCGACTCAAGCAGATCCTCACCAACCTTGTGAGCAATGCGATCAAGTTCACCCGCGAAGGCACCATCGTCGCCCGGGCGATGCTCGAAGAAGAGCATGAAGACAGCGTGCAACTGCGCATCAGCATTCAGGACACCGGCATCGGTCTGTCGAACCAGGACGTGCGCGCCCTGTTCCAGGCCTTCAGCCAGGCCGATAACTCGTTGTCCCGACAACCCGGCGGCACCGGCCTCGGATTGGTGATTTCCAAACGGCTGATCGAACAAATGGGCGGCGAGATCGGCGTCGACAGCACGCCGGGCGAAGGCTCGGAATTCTGGATCAGCCTGAGCCTGCCCAAAACCCGCGACGACGCCGAAGACCTGCCCGGCCCACCGTTGCTCGGGCAGCGGGTGGCTGTCCTGGAAAACCATGAACTGGCCCGTCAGGCATTGCAGCATCAACTGGAAGACTGCGGCCTGAGCGTCACGCCGTTCAATACCCTGGAAAGCCTGGCCAATGGCGTGACCGGCGCTCACCAGACCGATCAGGCAATCGGCCTGGCGGTGCTCGGCATCACCAGCAACGACATGCCGCCGGAGCGACTCAACCAGCACATCTGGGACCTTGAACACCTGGGCTGCAGAGTGTTGGTGCTGTGCCCGACCACCGAACTGACGCTGTTCCATCTCTCGGTGCCCAACCCCCACAGCCAGCTCCAGTCCAAACCGGCCTGCACCCGCAAGCTGCGTCGGGCCCTGTCTGATCTGGTCAACCCGCGCCAACAGCGCAGCGACCCCGCCGAACCGGTTTCCAGCCGCGCGCCGAAGGTCCTTTGCGTGGACGACAACCCGGCCAACCTGCTGCTGGTGCAAACCCTGCTTGAAGACATGGGCGCCAAGGTGCTCGCGGTAGAAAGCGGTTACGCCGCGGTCAAGGCCGTACAGAACGAGACTTTCGATCTGGTGTTGATGGACGTGCAAATGCCCGGCATGGATGGGCGCCAAAGCACCGAAGCCATTCGCCAATGGGAAAGCGAGCGGCATTGCACGCCACTGCCGGTCGTGGCCCTCACCGCCCATGCGATGGCCAATGAAAAACGCGCATTGCTGCAAAGCGGCATGGACGACTACCTGACCAAACCCATCAGCGAACGGCAACTGGCGCAAGTGGTGTTGAAATGGACGGGCCTGGCGCTGCGCAATCAGGGTCCGGAGCGTAATAGCGATAACAACAGCGGTCATGAATTGCAGGTGCTCGACCACGAAGAAGGCCTGCGCCTGGCGGCCGGCAAGGCCGATCTGGCGGCGGACATGCTGGCCATGCTGCTGGCCTCCCTGGAAGCCGACCGCGAGGCCATCCGCGTGGCCCGTGAAGCCAACGACCAGAACGCCCTGATCGAGCGGGTCCATCGCCTGCACGGGGCAACCCGTTATTGCGGCGTCCCGCAACTGCGCGCCGCCTGCCAGCGCAGCGAAACCCTGCTCAAGCAACAGGACCCGAAAGCCCCCGTCGCACTGGAAGAACTCGAACGCGCCATCAATCGCCTCGCGGCCCATGCGCGCATCAATGCCTGATGCAGCGCAATAACGCAGGAGGGCCTGAACGCTAAGCTTAAACCCTATGGCAGCTGCCGAAGGCTGCTACGGGGTTTGAGACTTCCAGGAGGACAGCATGCGCACGATTCTTTTCAGCAGCCAGACCTACGACCGCGAGAGTTTTCTCGCCGCCGACCTGCCCGCCGGCATCGAACTGCATTTCCAGCCGGCACGACTGAGCCTCGACACGGCGGCGCTGGCCGAGCATCACGAGGTGGTCTGCGCCTTCATCAACGACGACCTCAGCGCCCCGGTGCTTGAACGCCTGGCAGCAGGCGGCACACGCCTGATCGCCCTGCGCTCGGCCGGTTACAACCATGTCGACCTCGTGGCGGCGAAGCGCTTGGGGCTGACGGTTGTGCGGGTCCCGGCGTACTCGCCCCACGCCGTGGCCGAACACGCGGTGGCATTGATCCTGGCGCTCAACCGCCGTCTCCACCGCGCCTACAACCGTACCCGCGAGGGCGATTTCAGCCTGCACGGGTTGACCGGTTTCGATCTGGTGAACAAGACCGTCGGCGTGGTCGGCACCGGGCAGATCGGCGCGACCTTTGCGAAAATCATGCACGGCTTCGGCTGCCAATTGCTGGCCTATGACCCCTATCCGAACCCTCAGGTCGAAGCCCTCGGCGCGCGCTACCTGAGCTTGCAGCAATTGCTGGCCGAGTCTCAGATCATCAGCCTGCATTGCCCGCTCAACGAGCAGAGCAAACATTTGATCAACCGCGAGTCACTGGCGCACATGCAGCCCGGCGCGATGTTGATCAACACCGGGCGTGGCGGTCTGGTGGACACGCCGGCGTTGATCGACGCATTGAAAAACGGCCAATTGGGCTATCTGGGGCTGGATGTCTATGAAGAAGAGGCGCAGTTGTTCTTCGAGGACCGCTCCGACCTGCCACTGCAAGACGATGTGCTGGCGCGCCTGCTGACCTTTCCGAACGTGATCATCACCGCACACCAGGCATTCCTCACTCGCGAAGCCCTGGGCGCGATTGCCGCGACAACTTTGCAGAACATCGCGGCCTGGGCGGCCGGTTCGCCACAGAATCAGGTCGAGCGCTGAACGGCTCAGGCCTTGGACAAGAGGATCATCAGGCCCAGCCAGCCGAAGCCCAGCAAGCGCTGCCCCGTTGAATGCCCGCGACGCAGCAGAAACCAGACAAAAAACGGCGGCAGAAAGAAAATCATCAGTTTCAGCCAGAGTTCCACCGGACGCGGCCCATTGAGCACCGGTGCCGGAACCTCAGCCTCGATTTCGGTTTTTCGTTTACGCCCGAAGGCGGCCGGGGTCACCCGAGGCACACTCTCATTGCTCGGCAAACGCCCGAAAGAAAGCGGTGCTTCCACAGGCGCTGCCGTCGAAGTGGCCGCGTGCACCGTTGCCGCAGGCGCACCGCAATGAATGCAAGCAGGCGCCACGGAACTGATGCGTTGCTTGCACTCGTAACATTCGATCAACGCCATTTCTGTTCCTTAGAGATACAAAAGTGGCAGTTTGCCATGGTTTAGCAGTCAATTTGAACCTGATCGAAGGTCACATGCCCGCGCCATGCTGCGTTGATGCCCGTGCTAGCATATCGCGCATATTTGGAGGACCCATGGTCGAACACGATTTCCGCTACAGCCTGATGAACCCACAACACACCCTCACTGAATGCCGCGCCCTGGTGCCGGGGCGTTATCAAGTCACCGGCAACGGCGGTTCGATTCGCAATAACGACGTGCTGGTAGTGACCCTCAAAGGCAGCAAGGACTTGTCCATGCGCCTGACCGTCGAAACGGTTCGCCACCTGATCAACCCGCCCGGCCAATGGGTCGCGGTGGCCAGTGGTCCGGTGTTCGGCGAACTGGCGATCCACACCTGGAAAGTCAACTGCGACAGCTGCGCCAAAGAGCTGAGCTTCGAGTTCGCGGTCGACGCTAAGCTGGGCAACAAGGCTGAAAAACCGGCCGCCACCGCACGGATTGCCGAACTGGGCTGGACCGCAGCCGGCGAAAAACACCTGTGCCCGAAGTGCCAGGAGCCTGTGTGATGAAACGCCTTGCTCTGACCACGATGGTCGGTGCCAGCCTGCTGGGCTGCGCCGCCGAGCCGGTAAAGTTGCAACAGAACCGCAGTTACATTCTGGAGTGGATCGGTGAACGTCCGCTGATGGACTACAGCCACCTGACCATCACGCTCGGTGACGACGGCCGGGCCTACGGTAACGGCGGCTGCAACCACTGGTTCGCGCCGTATTCCCTGGAAGGTGAAAAGCTCAGCTTCGGCAAGATCGGCAGTACCCGCAAACTCTGCGCGCCGGCGTTAATGGAGCAGGAAAAGCGCTTCCTGCAGGCGCTGGAAAACGTCCAGCGCTGGGACGTCTCACCGATTGATCAGATGCGCTTCTGGCCGGCCGAAGGCAAGCCATTGCGTTGGTGGCTTGAAGAGGGTTGATGCCCCTCAGTTGTAGCCAAGTGACTT
Source organism: Pseudomonas sp. GW822-FHT07A10 (assembly GCF_058798795.1). Taxonomy (NCBI): domain Bacteria; kingdom Pseudomonadati; phylum Pseudomonadota; class Gammaproteobacteria; order Pseudomonadales; family Pseudomonadaceae; genus Pseudomonas; species Pseudomonas sp. GW822-FHT07A10. The sequence continues at coordinate 50,219 of NZ_JBXAKV010000022.1, read as the reverse complement.
GTGGCGAGGGGGCTTGCCCCCGTTCGGCTGCGCAGCAGTCGCAAAACGTACACGCGCAATGTTGTGATGAAACGAGGTTTCAGGGTTTAGGGCTGCTTCGCAGCCCAGCGGGGGCAAGCCCCCTCGCCACAAAGCTCCCTTGCCACAGGCGGTGCTCGGTCAGTTGGTCGCCTGCAACGCCTCAAGCTTCGCCATCACCCCCGCCGCCGTCTGCTCGCCCATCAACTGTTCCCGCACCTTGCCCTTGTTATCAATGATGTAAGTCACTGGCAGCGCTTCACTGCGCGGCAATTCGAAAAGGTCGGCCGGATCCTGGGCCAGCACGGTGAACTTGATCCCCAGTTTCTCGCTGGCGCCTTTCAGCTCTTCGCCCTGTACATTGTCGAAGTTGACCCCGAACACGCCGATCTTCTTGCCCTGGAGCTGCTCGGCCAACACATTCAGCTGTGGGATTTCGGTCCGGCACGGGCTGCACCACTCGGCCCAGTAATTGAGCACCAGCCATTGTTTGTCCAGACGCTCGGCGGCGACCTTGTGACCATTCTGGTCGATGCCATAGTCGTTGCCACAGCCCCCAAGCAATAACGCCCCCATGATCGCCAATGCCGCTGCCAGTCGCCTTGTCATGTCTCAATCCTTGTCAAAAATAGAATGCACCTGCGACCCATCGCCTCCCAAGGTTCTGGATTACGCGCCGCACAGTTAGAATAGCCGCCACTTTACGCAAGAAGCGACCCGCACATGACCGATCTGACGCTTTATCACAACCCGCGCTGCTCGAAATCCCGCGGTGCGCTCGAACTCATCGAAGCCCGTGGCCTGACGCCAACGGTCGTCCGCTACCTGGAAACGCCGCTGGACGCCGTGCAAATCCAGAGCCTGCTGAGCAAACTCGGCATCAGCGCCCGGCAATTGCTGCGCACCGGCGAGGACGAGTACAAAACCCTCAACCTGGCCGACAGCAGTTTGAGCGAAGCGCAATTGATCGCCGCCATCGCCGCGCACCCGAAACTCATGGAGCGGCCGATTCTCGAAGTCGGCGACAAAGCCATCATCGGCCGTCCGCCGGAGAATGTGCTGGAGTTGTTGCCGTGAGCGCGCCATACATTCTGGTGCTGTATTACAGCCGTAGCGGCTCGACCAATGAAATGGCCCGGCAGATTGCCCGTGGCGTCGAGCAGGCCGGCCTTGAAGCCAGGTTGCGCACGGTGCCGGCGATCTCCACTGAATGCGAAGCCGTGGCGCCGGACATTCCCGATGAAGGCGCGCTGTACGCCAGCCTCGACGATTTGAAGAACTGCGCCGGCCTGGCCCTGGGCAGCCCGACCCGTTTCGGCAACATGGCCGCACCGTTGAAATACTTCCTCGACGGCACCAGCAACCTGTGGCTGACCGGCGCCCTGGTGGGCAAACCGGCCGGGGTCTTCACCTCGACCGCCAGCCTGCACGGCGGCCAGGAAACCACGCTGCTGTCGATGATGCTGCCGTTGCTGCACCACGGCATGTTGATCACCGGCCTGCCTTACAGCGAATCGGCGCTGCTGGAAACCCGTGGCGGCGGCACGCCATACGGTGCTAGTCATCACGCTGGGGCCGATGGCAAAAGCGGTTTGAACGAACATGAAGTCGCGCTATGCCGAGCCTTGGGCCTGCGCCTGGCGAAGACTGCGCAGAAACTGGAGAGCCATCGTGGCTAAGAAGCCTAAGGTGTTGCCTGCCATCGAATGGCTCGAACCGCGTGTACGGGCGATGCGCGTCATCAGCCTGCTGTGCTTTTTCGGTCTGGCGGGGCTGCTTTGCGCCTACTACCTGGTGTTCGCCGACCTGCATGGCGCGCGGCCGTGGGTGATTCTGCTGATCGAACTGGTGCCGCTGCTGTTGCTGGCACCGGGAATGATCGTCGGCAGTGCCCGTGGACATTCGTGGATGTGTTTTGTGGTGAATCTGTATTTCATCAAGGGCGCATTGGCCGCCTATGACCCGAACCGGCAGCTGTTCGGTTTGCTGGAGATGGGCGCGAGCCTGGCAGTGTTCTGCTCGGCGATGCTGTATGTGCGGTGGCGGTATCAGTTGAACCGCAAGTTGGCGGGGGAAGGCGAGATTTCCCCCGCCTGATAGCCCCGCAGTGATCGTTCCTACGCTCTGCGTGGGAACATCATCTTCGTCAATGATTGACTGTGTAGGCCAGCATCATCGAAATCTGGCTCATCGGCCGTCCACCACTCTCTTCGTGCCATTGGTTGAACGCATTCTGCACCGTGGCCAGGTCGCGCAAACTGCTCGGCACCTTGTCGATGATCTGCTGTGCATTCAGCGCTGCCACCACGTCGTAGCTCGGCACGAAGGTGTCCTTGCCGACCATCCGCAAGAATCGCGGCGCGGATAACCCGCCCAACTGATGGCCGTGTTTTTTCAGATAGGTCCACAAGCCGACGATATCGGTTACCGGCCAGTCGGCGATCAACGCGCCGAAACTACCCTTCTCATGGGCCACGTCCAGAATGAACTGCGCATTGCGCGGCACGCTCTTGAGCTTGCCCAGGTGGCGGATGATTCGCGCGTCCTGCATCAAGCGCTCCAGATGTTCGGCGCTCATCAGCACGACTTTTTCCGGGTCGAACTTGAAGAACACTTCTTCGAACGCCGGCCACTTGGCATCCACCAGGCTGTGCTTGAGCCCGGCACGGAATACCCGCAACGCCATGGTCGAGAGGTAGCGGTCGTCGCTGATCTTGCGCAATTGCGCCGGGGTCTTGGGAACCGGCAGATGGGCTTCCAGTTCAGCCGCCGAACCGAAGCGGTTCAGACAGTATTCGTGCAGCCACTTGTAATCGCGCATGCCCTCTCCTATGGGATGAAACGGATCTATGGGAGCCCTGTGGCGAGGGGGCTTGCCCCCGTTTGAGTGCGTAGCACTCACAAAATCTTTGGTGCATCAGCGATTTTGGGGCCGCTTCGCAGCCCAACGGGGCGATGCGGCGGTCCGACAAGCCCCCTCACCACAGGCTCGCTCCCACACAATTTGTTCAGAGGTTCACTACGTTGACGAAGCGCGATGCGGCGCTTTCGTCGATACGCAGGTTGGTGAAGTCGAACAGGTTGCGGTCCGCCAGTTGCGACGGGATCACGTTCTGCAGGCTGCGGAAAATGCTCTCGGTGCGGCCCGGGGTCTTGCGTTCCCACTCCTGCAGCATCTCTTTAACCACCTGGCGTTGCAGGTTTTCCTGGGAGCCGCAGAGGTTGCACGGGATGATCGGGAATTGCTTGAGGTCCGAGTAGGCCTGGATGTCTTTTTCGTTGCAGTAGGCCAGCGGGCGAATCACCACGTTGCGCCCGTCGTCGGCGCGCAGCTTTGGCGGCATGGCCTTGAGCGAACCGTTGAAGAACATGTTCAGGAAGAACGTCTCGACGATGTCGTCACGGTGGTGACCAAGGGCCATTTTGGTCGCGCCGATTTCGTCGGCAAAGGTGTACAGCGTGCCGCGACGCAGGCGCGAGCACAGCGAGCAAGTGGTCTTGCCTTCCGGGATCAGCTCCTTGACCACCGAGTAGGTGTCTTTCTCGACGATGTGGTACTCGATGCCCAGTTCTTTGAGGTAAGCCGGCAGCACATGCTCGGGGAAGCCTGGCTGCTTCTGGTCCATGTTCACGGCGACGATCTCGAACTTGATCGGGGCGACTTTCTGCAAATGCATCAGCACGTCGAGCATGGTGTAGCTGTCCTTGCCACCGGACAGGCAGACCATGACCTTGTCGCCGTCTTCAATCATATTGAAATCGGCAACAGCCTCACCGGCCTGGCGGCGAAGGCGCTTTTGCAGTTTGTTCTGGTTGACCGTAAGAGTGCCCATGACGCGAAATCCGTGAGGTGTGACGAAAGGCCGGCATTTTACGCAAAAACCCGTCACTTGTGGCGAGGGGGCTTGTCGGAACGCCGCATCGCCCCGTTCGGCTGCGCAGCAGTCGTAAATCTAACACTGCGGTATCCTCCGGAAAATGTGGTCGACCGATTTGGGGCCACTTCGTGACCCAACGGGGGCAAGCCCCCTCGCCACAGGGTTCAACAGGCACAGACCTATCGGCGATTACCCATCACATTTACAGCGCGATTTGCTCTAAAGCCCTCGCACTATTGCAAGTAACTCCTTTCTATACTGCGACATAAGGTCGCACACGTATTCAGACCTGTTCTTACTTGGCCACTTTGGCCCGTAAGCGCTCCGCTGGGGGGCGATGGCAACAACAAGAGGAGTGACTGGCATGATCCATCACGTAGTGGGACTCTTCACCCACCCTGACCAGGAATGGAAAGAAATCCGTGGCGACGAGGAAGAAAGCATCAGCCACATGTACCTGACGCACACCCTGATTCTGGCGGCGATTCCTGCCATATCGGCGTTTATCGGCACTACGCAAGTCGGCTGGGTCATTGGTAATCGAGCGCCGGTCATGCTGACCATGGAAAGCGCGCTATGGATGACCATCATGTCGTACCTGGCGATGCTCGGCGGTGTCGCGGTGATGGGCGCCTTCATTCACTGGATGGCCCGTACCTATGACGCCAACCCGAGCCTGGCGCGCTGTATCGCATTCGCCACGTACACCGCCACCCCGCTGTTCATCGGCGGCCTGGCGGCGCTGTACCCGCACTTGTGGCTGGGGATGATCGTCGGCACCGCGGCTGTCTGCTACACGGTGTACCTGCTGTATGTAGGGCTACCAACGTTCATGAACATTCCATCGGACGAGGGCTTCCTGTTTTCGAGCTCGGTGCTCGCCGTAGGACTGGTGGTGCTGGTAGCCATCATGGCGTTTACCGTGATTGTCTGGGGCCTTGGCGTGGGACCGGTCTATACCAACTGACAAACAAGCGCCGACATAAAAAACACGTTCCGCCACTACAGGCCGCCGCAAGGCGGCCTTCTAATGCGAGCAACGACCATTCGGCGCCTGAGCGATTCGCAAGCCCTCGGGGTTGCGGCATACTCGACATCCTTGGAGATCCATCAAGCATGCCCGAGCAACTCAATACCCGCGTCGAAGACTGTTTCCTGCAAGCCGAATCCTTTTTCAAACGACCTTTCAAACGCCCCGTGGTGAGCCTCAAGCTGCGCGGGCAAAAAGCCGGTGTCGCGCACTTGCACGAGAACCTGCTGCGCTTCAACCCGCAGCTGTACCGGGAAAACACCGAAGACTTCCTCAAGCAGACCGTGGCGCATGAAGTCGCGCACCTGATCGCCCATCAACTGTTCGGCGACCGCATCCAGCCCCATGGCGAAGAATGGCAACTGATCATGCGTGGCGTTTACGAACTGCCGCCCAATCGCTGCCACACCTATGACGTCAAACGCCGCAGCGTGACCCGCTACATCTACAAATGCCCGTGCGCCGACAGCGATTTCCCGTTTTCGGCCCAGCGCCATAGCCTGGTACGCCAGGGGCGGCGGTATTTGTGCCGGCGCTGTCGCAGTACGTTGGTGTTCAGTGGGGAGATGCGGGTCGAATAAGTTGAGGCCGGGACAGACGCTAGATAACTACCTTGGCCCGCCGCAGCGCTTCAATCCGCTCAACACTAAACCCCAGTTCACCCAACACCTGATCCGTATGCTGCCCCAGCCAGGCGCCAATGTGCCGCGGCTCAGGCAACCCCGCTGAAAACTTCAACGGACAGGCCATCTGCGCCTGGGTCGAGCCATCGCCCCGCGGCACCTCAGTCACCAATTCCCGCGCCTGCAACTGCGGATGCCCGACCGCTTCGCCCAGGCTCAACACCGGCTCGACACACGCATCGGCCCCGGCAAACAGCTCACACAGCCAGGCAAAGTCGTGTTTTTCGAATTCAATGTTCAGCGCATCCTTGAGCGCCCGTTGCCGGGCGGGGTCGGACGACAATCCCTCGGCCGCCAGTTCCGGACGGCCCAGCACCGTGCACAGTTGCTGCATGAACCCCGGTTCCAGACTGCCCACCGACAACCAGCGGCCATCGCGCGACCGGTAGTAATCGTAGAAGCTGCCGCCGTTGAGCATCTGGTCTTCCCTGCCCGGCTCAACGCCGCAGGCCAGGTAGCCGGCACCAGCCATGGCGTTCAGGCTGAAGGCGCAGTCAGTCATGCTCACATCCAGATGCTGCCCCTGCCCGGTCTGTTGCCGCGCGATCACCGCTGCCAGCAGCCCGATCACCCCATGCAACGAACCGCCCGCGACATCCGCCACCTGCATGCCCAACGGCAACGGGCCGCTGTCGGCACGGCCGGTGTAGCTCGAAAGGCCCGCCAGCGCCAGGTAGTTGATGTCGTGGCCGGCGCGGTCCTTGTAAGGGCCGGTCTGGCCGTAGCCGGTGATCGACACATAAATCAACCGTGGATTGATCGCCTTCAAGGCTTCATACCCCAGGCCCAGCCGTTCCATCACGCCAGGGCGGAACTGCTCCAGCACAATGTCGTAGTCCGCAAGCAATTGCGTGATCACCTCCAGCGCCTCGGGCTGCTTGAGGTCCAGCGCCAGGCTGCGCTTGTTACGATTGAGGTACGCGTGGCTGGCCGACACGCCCTGATCATGGGGCGGCAGCACCCGCAGCAAATCCATGCGGGTCGGCGATTCGATGCGTAGCACCTCGGCGCCCATGTCCGCCAACAGCAACGAGGCGAACGGCCCCGGCAACAATGTCGAGAAATCCAGAACCTTGAGTGATGCCAGTGGACCGAGCATGAGCGTTCTCCAGTGCAGTCCCCCAAGCCTAGGCAGCCCGGGACATTGCAGCAATCACCTTATGTGCCAGTGACGCTGACCGTTACGCTCAAATCGCAGGCAACAAAAAACCCGCCGAAGCGGGTTTTTCATTACAACAAGGCTTACTTGGCGTTCGTCGGGGTTGCCCCTTCGACGTGGCCCAAAACATCATCTTTAGGCTCGTCGGCAATGCCGCGACCGCCCGAGGCCAGCTCGGATTGCAGCACGTCGGTGTCCAGTTCCTTGACCCACTTGGCCACAACAATAGTGGCAACCGCGTTACCGATCAGGTTGGTCAACGCGCGGGCTTCGGACATGAAACGGTCGATACCCAGGATCAGCGCCAGGCCGGCAACCGGCAGGTGGCCAACAGCGGACAAGGTAGCGGCCAGTACGATGAAGCCACTACCGGTCACGCCAGCAGCGCCTTTGGAGGACAGCAGCAACACCACCAGCAGAGTGATCTGGTGAGTGATGTCCATGTGGGTGTCGGTGGCCTGAGCAATGAACACTGCCGCCATGGTCAGGTAGATCGCAGTACCGTCGAGGTTGAACGAGTAGCCAGTCGGGATCACCAGACCTACCACGGATTTCTGCGCACCCAGACGCTCCATTTTGATCAGCATGCGTGGCAGTACCGACTCCGAAGAGGAAGTACCCAGCACGATCAGCAACTCTTCGCGGATATAACGGATCACTTTCAGCACACTGAAACCGTGAGCGCGAGCAATACCACCCAGCACGATCAGAATGAACAGCAGGCAGGTGATGTAGAAGCAGGCCATCAGTTGCCCCAGCTGCACCAGCGAGCCAACACCATAAGCACCGATGGTGAACGCCATGGCACCGAAGGCACCGAGTGGCGCGAGCTTCATGATCATGTTGATGATGTTGAACATCACGTGGGCGAAGCGATCGATGAAGTCCAGGATCGGCTTGCCGTAGGCACCCAGGCGATGCAGGGCGAAACCGAAGATCACCGAGAACATCAGCACTTGCAGGATATCGCCCGTGGCGAACGCACCAATGATGGTGGTCGGGATCACGTTCAGCAGGAAGCCAACGACGCTTTGATCCGCACCGGCAGCCACGTAGGTTGCGATTTTGGAGGCATCCAGCGTGGTGACATCGATGTGCATGCCGTTACCCGGCTGCACAATGTTGACCACCACCAGACCGACCAGCAGTGCAATGGTCGAAACGATTTCGAAGTAGAGCAGCGCGTAACCGCCGGTCTTGCCAACCGACTTCATGTTCTGCATGCCCGCGATACCGCTGACGACGGTGCAGAAAATGATGGGAGCGATGATCATTTTGATCAGTTTGATGAACCCGTCACCCAACGGCTTGAGGGCTACACCGGTCTGCGGGTAGAAGTGACCGAGCAGGATGCCGATGGCGATGGCAACGATCACCTGGAAATACAGGGATTTGTACAGTGGCTGACGAGTCGTCATTGCAAAGTTCCTCAAGAGCGCCCGGTGACAACATCCATCTGTTGCCCAAGACACTTCAATTGCGAACCCTCCTGCACTGGAGGGATTTGTTTTGTCGAGCTGCGCAACGGCAGGCATCTGCTGGTTGTATCGCAAGGCCCGTGCCACATTCGCCAAAAAGCCTGCGAGCCTTTTGACATCAAGGGTTACAGGTTTTTTTTGGTCACCAACCAGTTACAACTATGTGGCGGATTTCCGCCAACCCGTCTGACCTCGTCCTGTAATTTGGCGGATATCCGCCTTGTTCATCGTCGATGGGCACCGCTACCATCCATTGCTCAGTGGACGGACCTGCCCCATGCGTGAACGCACCATCGCCAGCCATTTCGCCCGTGCCGCCCTCGGCGGCGCGCGCCGACGTGGCTACGACTATTCGAGCCTGCTGCAGCAACTGGGGATCAGCCCCGAGTTGCTTGAAGAACCACGCGCCCGAATCGCGCCTGAACAGTTCACCCGGTTGATCCAGGGATTGTGGCTGGCCCTGGACGACGAATACCTGGGCTTCGGGCAGGCCCCGAGCAAACCCGGCAGCTTCGCGATGATGTGCCATGCAGTGATCCACTGCCGCACGCTGGAGAAAGCACTCAATCGCGGCCTGTTGTTTTACAGCCTGTTTCCCGGGGCGCCGCGTCTGACCCTGAGCCGCGAAGGCGAGATGATTCGCCTGAGCCTCGACGATTCGCCGCTGTGGGACCCGGACCACTTCCTCAGCGAAAGCCTGCTGGTGATCTGGCATCGGTTCGGCAGCTGGCTGATCGGCCAGCGCATTCGTCTGGAGCACGCCACATTCAGCTACTCGAGGCCCGAGCACGGGGCCGAATACGACTTGCTGTTTTCCTGCCCGCTAACGTTCGATACTACTCAGAGTAGCCTGCTGTTCCACAGCCGCTACCTGAACATGCCGCTGTTGCAGGACGAACGAACCCTCAAGCACTTTCTCGAGCGCTCCCCCGCCGACCTGCTGTCACGCCCCGACGAAGGCGACAGCCTGAGCAGCCAATTGCGGCGCTTGCTCAGCCGCGACAGTGCACGCTGGCCGGACCTGGAAGCGGTGGCGGCGCACCTGCACATCAGCCCGCAAACCTTGCGTCGGCATTTGCGAGAGGAAGGTACGAGTTTTCAGGAATTGAAGGATCAGTTACGCCGGGACATCGCGATTTATCACCTGGGGCGGGCGGATCTGTCGTTGCAACAGATTGCCGAGCAGTTGGGGTTTTCCGAACCTTCGGCGTTTCATCGGGCGTTCAAGAAGTGGACGGGGTTGACGCCGGGGGCTTATCGGGCTCAGGAGAATTGATGGTGTACTCACCGCATAACTATGCAGCTAGACAGGCTGTTGTGGCGAGGGGGCTTGCCCCCGTTGGGTTGCGAAGCGACCCCAAAATCTGCAACCGCAGGTATTCAGGTACACCGCATACACCGGTTTTGCGACTGCTGCGCAGCCGAACGGGGGCAAGCCCCCTCGCCACAACAAGCCCCTTTGCCACAGATCCTCGCTAGCCCTGCGGATCAAGGTTATCCAGCACTCGGTTGACGGCCAGCTCGCCAAGCATGACCACCGATTGAATCCCCAACATCATGTTGCGATGTGGCATGTCCATCAACCCGGCGAACTCACTGAGCATCACGCTCGCCGATGCCAGGGATTCGCAGGCGTTGACCAGCAGGGTTTCGTTATCGACCTTTGCGCCGACGTGGTACCGCACGCGTTCTCATGAATGAATACTCCCCTACTTCAATTCAATTCTGTCGACGTACATGTCATTTCCATTAGAAATAGTGAATGACTTTATTCTGCTGTTGCCCGGCGCATTGAAACTGACGTAGGCGGATTGGTAGAGGGTTGTAAAAGTTAATGGCCTCGTACCAATGACATGGCCTCGTTCATTCATAAAAACGACTGCATTGTTTTCGTGCAACTGGTGCGAATCGAACATAAAGCTGACATGCGTGGCTAAACCAGGAAGGGTAATCTCAACCGTTCCAAGCATGTTCAGTGTGACTCTGCCAAGTAACGGCGTGTAGTTTATGTTGGTGGTATGAACATCCGTCAAATGAACAATTCCGCCTAGTGACTTTAGCGTTATCCCACTCGCAAAGGTATGTGCGGAGCCGGGTTTGAAATCAATCAGGCGTGAACTGTCGAAATCTTCATAGCCGACATACGATCGAAGGCTGACGATGTAGTTAACGTCCTTGAAGACAACGGTACGACCGCCGACTGTTACCTCGACCTTGACTGTTATTTCGGCATTATCGAATAAAGCATCGAACCATGGACGCGATATTGCCTGGGTCAAACCGTTTGTCACGTCCTGTTCTGTTATACGGTAGTTCCGCAAAACCGGAAGCGGTGCATGATTTCTATCCACGACCGTTACATTAATACTATGCCCGATCGCTATAAATACCCATGGGAGAAGTCGGAAGGTAGCGTCGCCAACAAAATCATCGAGATTCAGTCCACCCGTCTTCGCCTGCAGAATTTCCGCTACCGGCAAACGGGCATCGCCGTCCTCAATCCGTAAAACAGTCACCAGCAACGACCCTGACCGGGCAATCTCCTTGCCGCCCCGAATCAACACCCAGCGAAACCTCAGTTGGCTCCCTTGCCGCTCCGCAAGAAATGCCTGGGTCAGGACGGTGTTCGTCCGCTTGTTCGTGTTGAAAGCCACCGCTGGAAATGGCATGGCACCGGTCGGCGGGTTGATTTCGATCAACTGAGCCTTGTCACCGGCACGGGCGTCCAGATACTCGACGCGCAGGGTGGCCAGCTCGAAAGGATCGAGGGACCTGGCAGTGCCGACCAGCGTTGGAGGATTCAGTTTGATCGCGCCTTCGCCAATGACCTGCGCCTCGGCCACTTTGGAAACACCAATGACCTTGCCTCCCCTGATCTGCTCATAAGTCACAGACACCTGGCTATCCAGAAGAATCTTGGCCACCGGTACCGGTAATTTTTGAATAAAAGGCAGTCGATTGACCGTGCCTTCTGCACTGTGCCTCACCACCGACCCAGTCTCTGGCGTACATGCGTAACTCACTCGAACGATATCGCCGGCCATCCAGAGTGGCGAAAACACATGGACCAGCACGTACAGAAAGTCCTTCACCTTGCCCAGATCAATGGTGCTCGGGTCATCAGAGGGATCATCCGGGTTCTCGCTCAGATCCGGAGCCGTCAGCGTGACGCGCTCCGTATCGACATTGGCCTTGATCGCGCGCGACCAACGCCGCTTGTCGGTCGGGTTGTTCACCTGGGAAACCACGGTGTAGGAGATCGCAAACTCCGGGTGACTAGCGGCCAGTTCGAACATCGCCCGCGTGATGACGATCACGTACGGTTTGCCTTCCTCACCGGGCTGCACCGTGAAGGTGAAACGCTCGCGATTAAGCTCCAGGGTGATGACGTCATAGGCGTTCATGAACGGATAGCGCAACGTGAGACGTACGCCTTTATCCACCTCGTCCTTGCCGATCTGAGGCGGATTGCCCAGTTCGGGCGGCAGGCTGATGTCCAGATGGGGATGATCCCCTGTACCGGGAACGTCATTCCCGCCGGGAAGGTCGCGGTGGTAGAGCGCCCATGACTCGGTTGATGGGCCGCTGTTGCCGCTGGTGTCTTCCACCTCGTAAGTGAAAGCATGCACGCCGTCATTCAGCAGCGACTGGTAGACGTTGAAAATCACAGGATTGTTCTGATCGGCCGGGGCCACCGGTTTGCGCTCGATCAACTGCGGCTGCGTATCCCGAGGCCCCTTCACGTACAGCGCAATGTTGAGATACCCCCCACCCAATGGCGGATCGACCACAGCCTGAACCGCCCCTTCCCGACTGCCGTCCCTTTTGACAACCACCTTGAAACTGGACTGCGGGAGGCCCTCCACCGGCACCCCGGCGGGTGGAGCAGGCATGACTATGACGCCTGGTGTAGCACCCGCAAATTTCACCGGAGCATTAACCAGCACACCAGGGTTTGTTTGATTGGCCGTCATGGGACACCTCTAGTCGTCGACAGGGGCCGCGAGCGCGACCGGATCAGCACAATCAGACACTTGAGCAAAGCCCATGACTACTGTCAGAAATAACAGGTAGAGACCGTATTAAGACGAACGGTCGACAAGTGGGGGGGCATTGGTTGATCTTTTAAGCCCAAAAAACGGCCCGCGAAGGCCGTTTCCTGAGAGGAGTAAATACCGTCGACTAGCCAGCGGTATTCTGCGGATCGAGGTTATCCAGCACCCGATTCACCGCCAGCTCGCCGAGCATGACCACCGATTGAATCCCCAACATCATGTTGCGATGTGGCATGTCCATCAACCCGGCGAACTCACTGAGCATCACGCTGGCTGATGCCAGGGATTCGCAGGCGTTGACCAGCAGGGTTTCGTTATCGACCTTCGCACCCACATGGTAAATGGTGCTGGGTTTGCGCTTGGTGTCTTTGGGAGTGGGCGGTTTGAGGTAATGATCGAGGGCGCGGTCGGCGGCTTCGTGGAGCTTTTTGGAATCGAGGGATTCGTACGGGGAGACGTCGTCGGGTGCTGGTGGATTAGGTGTTGGTTTGAACATGGATAAAGCCTCCTAGAGTCATGGAGCCGCCACTGTTCGCTGCGAGACGAAAGAAGGTGGCAGCTATACGCGGGTCGCAGACCGAGACTCTAGAACCGGCAGACCCGAAGGTCTCCCACGTACAGCCGCCATAACATGAACGGAGGATGTTGTGCGTCTAGAGATACACGGGCTGCGAGACCCGATCGCTGATTCGTCAACGACAGGGAAACGATATAGCCCACGCCACAGGCGCACTAGCCGGCGGATTCTGGCGTAGTCGTAGGCAACGGCGCAAGGATGTGTAGCCTGAGTGAGTATCTGGAGATGTCGTTTAAACAGTGCTTGTTTAGCGGTCTGACACCGAGCCTTTGATCGTTCCCACGCTCTGCGTGGGGATGCCTCAACGGACGCTCCGCGTTCGGCTTTAGAGGGTGGGACGCGGAGCGTCCCGGGCTGCATTCCCACGCAGAGCGTGGGAACGATCGTTAAACCACCGGAAAATGAATCCGGAACGCCGCCCCGCCCATCGGCGAATCCCCCAGCGTCAACTTGGCGCTGTAGCTTTCGATGATGTCCTTGACCACCGCCAAGCCAATCCCCTGCCCCGGATGCTGGCGGTCCAGCCGCTCGCCGCGCTCGAGAATTCGCGCGCGTTGGTCCGGTGGTACACCGGGGCCATCGTCTTCAATGCAAAGCTCAATGCCACTGAGGGTTTCGCGCACGCTGATGCGTACTTCGTTCAGGCACAGGCGATAGGCGTTTTCCAGCAGGTTGCCCATCATTTCCAGCAAGGCGCCCTGCTCGATCGGCACGTAGCACTGCTCCGGCAGATCGAAGACGACCCGCACGCGTTTGTCGCGGTAGACCTTGTCCAGGGTGTCGCAGAGGCTTTGCAGCACCGGGCGCAGGCGCACCTGATGGCGCACCAGGCCGCTTTTGCGCAGGCTGGCCCGTTGCAGTTGATAGCTGATCTGCTGGCTCATGCGCTCGATCTGGGTTTGCAGCACCCAAGCCTGATCGCGCTCTTGCGGCTTTTGCGCCATGTCTTCGCTGACCCCTTGCAACACCGCCAGCGGAGTTTTCAGGCTGTGGGCCAGGTCGTCGAGAGAGTCGCGATAACGGCTGCGCTGTTCACGCTCGCTGTGCAGCAAACGGTTGAGCGAGCCGGTCAGGCGCAGCAGTTCGCGCGGGTGTTGTTCGCTGAGGCTTTCGCGGGTGCCGCTTTCGATCTGGTCCAGCTCCTGGCTCAGGCGGCTCAACGCCTGCAAGCCCCAGGTCAGGCCAACCCAGAGCAAAACGAGCAACACCAGCAATGCGGCACCGAAGCCCAGATAGAGGTTTTCCCGCAGGCCTTCGAGGGTGGCTTCGTATTCGCGCACCGGTTGCAGCGCGACGATGCTGAACGCCGCGCTTTTGCCGCCGAGCAGTTTGACCTCGACGTCATAGACGAAAAACTCTTCACCATTGGCCTCGCGAATCCTCGCGAACTCGTTGCCGCGTCCGTCGTAACGCGGCTTGTAGTTGATGTTCTCTTCCTGGGTGGCCTTCGAGCGCCAGACCAGGTGACCTTCGCGGTCATAGATGTAGCCGAGCAATCGGCTGTCGGCGAGGTTGAAACGCTCATCGGGCAACTGCGCCGGCATCTGCAAGCGGTTGTTATCCACCCGGGCGGCGGAGATCAGCGTGGTGACGTCCGACGCCAGGCGCTGCTCGATGGAGTCCTGCAACGCCAGGCTGAACGCGCCCTGCATCGCCGGCAGTAACGCCAGCATGAACAATACCGCCAGGGTGGTGGCGGCGAGCATCAAGCGGACACGAAGGGAACGAATCAAGTGCAGCGCTCATTGAACAGGTAACCGAGACCACGCACGGTATCGATCGGCTTGAACCCGGACGGGCCTTCGAGTTTGCGACGCAAGCGGCCGACCAGCACTTCGATCACATTCGGATCGCGTTCGTCGTCATCCGGGTAGAGCTGCTCCATCAAGCGGTCCTTGGCCACCACTTGCTGGTGATGGCGCATCAGGTATTCGAGGATCCGGTATTCGTAGGCGGTCAGCGCCAGCGGCTGGTCATCGAGGGACGCCTGTTTGCGATTGAGGTCCAGCAGCAAGGGACCGGCGACGATGGTCGACTGGGTGAAACCGCTGGAGCGACGCAGCAAGGCATTGAGCCGGGCGTCCAGCTCTTCGAACTGGAACGGCTTGACCACGTAGTCGTCGGCACCGGCGGCGAGGCCTTCGACCTTGTCTTGCCAGTTGCCGCGCGCGGTGAGGATCAGGATCGGAAACGTCTTGCCTTGGGAGCGCAGCTGACGAATCAGGTCGAGCCCGCCCATACCCGGCAGACCGAGGTCGATCACCGCCAGGTCATGGTTGAACTGCTCGGCCTGATGCAACGCATCGATGGCGTTGGCCACGGCCTCGACCACGTGGCCGCTGTCCGTCAAACGGGTCTGCAGGTGATGGCGCAACAGCGCTTCATCTTCGACAACCAGCAATTTCATAAGGCTCTCCGGGGCAAATCAACATCTCCAAAGGTCAGTTAAGCCTGCTCCCATAGGTTGCGAGGCTTAACTGACTGGCAACCAAACGCTGTTTAGAAAGCGTAGTTGGCGGACAAGTACGTCTGGGCGCTGCTGGTCAAGTCCAGCGAACCCTGTTTGCTGCCGCCGCGCTCGCTCATCTCGGTGCTGGCGTTGCTACGCAGGTAACGGTAACCCAGCTCGACCGAGGTGTTTTGCGTAACTTGCTGCAACACGCCGACCTGGCCGCCAATGGCGTAACCGATGTCGCTGTCGCGGCTGAAGCCTGGCGATTCCTGGGTCATTTTGGTCAAACCGGCCGTGGCACCGCCGAACAGTTTGGTGCTGCCACCCACTGGGTAAAACAGATCGTAGCTGCCCAGCAGGTTTTCCTGACGCAGTTTAATGCCATTATGCGAGCCCGACACGTTGTCGTAAGTGGCGTAGTAGCGACCCTGGCTGTCTTGCTGGCCCACACGCAAACCCCAGGTGTTGTCCTTGCCGATCACACCGTCGGCGTTAGGGTGGTTGAGGTTGTCGTTCAGGGCACTGGATTTTTTAATCTTGTCGCTGGTCTGGCCAAAGGTCAGGCCGGCAAAATTGGTGGTGTCGGCGTGGGCGGCAACACTGGCGCCCATCACGGTGAAAGCCAGGAGCAGTTTTTTCAAAGTAGTCATTGGGGAACTTCCTCATGCGCTATGTGCTTTTTGGGTACGGGGCAAGGTTACTGACCTCACCCTGTACAGCCCCTGAACGCACTCTGAACCTGAGCTGAATCAAATCGACTACGCTGTCTTGACGTTTGTTTATAAGGAGATTCAGCCATGCGTGTGTTGCTCGCCCTTGTATTGCTGGCCGTGAGCGGGCTCAGCCAGGCCGCCATCAAGACCCAGGAAATTCCCTATCAGAGTGCCGATGGCACCAAGCTGATTGGCTATTACGCCTACGACGACGCCATTAAAGGTCCGCGTCCGGGTGTGGTGGTGGTACATGAATGGTGGGGGCTCAACGACTACGCCAAGCGACGCGCCCGCGATCTGGCCGGCCTGGGCTACAGCGCGCTGGCGATCGACATGTATGGCGACGGCAAGAACACCGAACACCCCAAGGACGCCATGGCGTTCATGCAAGCCGCGACGAAGGACAGCGCAGCAGCCAGCGCGCGGTTTCAGGCCGGGCTCGATTTGCTGAAGAAACAGCCACAGACCGATCCGGCCAAACTGGCGGCCATCGGCTATTGCTTCGGCGGCGCAGTGGTGCTGAATGCCGCACGCCAGGGCTTGCCGCTGGCGGGCGTGGTGAGTTTCCACGGTGCACTGGCGACCAATACGCCGGCGGCGCCTGGCAGTGTGAAAGCGAAAATCCTGGTGGAGCATGGCGCGCAGGACAGCATGGTCACGGCGGATAATGTGGCGGCGTTCAAGGCGGAAATGGACAAGGCCGGTGCCGACTATAAATTTGTCAGCCTCGAAGGCGCCAAGCATGGGTTCAGCAACCCTGATGCGGATCGTCTGAGCCACGGCGATCATGGCGGGCCGGACATTGGTTACAACAAGGCCGCCGATGAGAAATCGTGGGCGGACATGCAGGCGTTTTTCAAGAAGATCTTTGGCTGATCAGATAGACCTCTGTGGCGAGGGGGCTTGCCCCCGTTGGGCTGCGAAGCAGCCCCAAAACCTGCAATCGCATGTCCGCAGACACACTACGTTGACCGGGTTTACGACTGCTTCGCAGCCGAACGGGGGCAAGCCCCCTCGCCACAAAAGCCCTGCTGCCACTACCCAGCCATTGAGCTAAACGGCAAAATGCCCGTCATGAATCCCGTCCCCGCCCTACCCGCCTGCTGCACCCCGCTCGACGCCCATTGGCCGCTGCCGTTTGTGCTGCCCGATACGGTCCTGCTGGGCACTCACTTCGATACCAAGCAATTGGCCAGCGATGATTTCCAGCGCAGTGCCATCGAGCCGCCCGCGAGCATCCAGCGTTCGGTGGCCAAGCGTCAGGCCGAGTTTCTCGCCGGGCGGATTTGCGCTCGGGCCGCGTTGCAACAGCTGGAAGGGCTGAGCTTCATTCCGGCCATTGGTGAAGACCGCGCACCGGTGTGGCCAGCGCATATCACCGGTTCGATCACCCACAGCACCGGCCGGGCCGCGGCGATTGTCGCGAACAAGGTCCATTGGCGCGGCTTGGGAATGGACCTGGAAAACCTGCTCGACGCAGAACGGGCCGAACGCCTGGCCGGAGAGATTCTCACCGGGCCTGAGTTGCGGCGCATGGCCGCCGGGGCTCGCGATCAGTTGGCGATGGTGGTGACGCTGACGTTTTCGGTGAAGGAAAGCCTGTTCAAGGCGCTCTACCCGATCGTCCAAAAGCGCTTCTATTTCGAACACGCCGAAGTGCTGGAGTGGAGCGAGGGCGGTGAAGTGCGGTTGCGGTTGCTGACCGACCTGTCCAGTGAGTGGCGCAGCGGCACCGAACTGGACGCGCAGTTTGCGGTGATGGATGGGCAGTTGTTGAGTCTGGTCAGTATCAAGGCCTGAAGCCCCCTGTCACGCGCCCAACCTCAACGCCGCTCCTGATTCCTCGGCCAGCTCAAACTGAAACACGCCCCGCCCAGGCTTTTGCTCTTGCTGATCAGCGCTCGCCCGTCGTGCCAATGGATGATCCGCCGCACGATCGACAACCCCAGCCCA
Organism: Pseudomonas sp. GW822-FHT07A10; assembly: GCF_058798795.1. NCBI lineage: Bacteria > Pseudomonadati > Pseudomonadota > Gammaproteobacteria > Pseudomonadales > Pseudomonadaceae > Pseudomonas > Pseudomonas sp. GW822-FHT07A10. Next base: position 32,223 of record NZ_JBXAKV010000022.1, on the reverse strand, counting down.
TGCCCACCCGAGGCGCGGGTGCGGCTATCGTCGAGGCGCAGGAACGGGGTGAAGATTTTCTCCCACGCGGTTTCCGGCACGCCCGGCCCGTCATCCTCGACATCCACCCGACAGCGCTGCTGACCCACCTGATAGCTGACGGTCACCCGTGAATGGGCATGGCGCATGGCGTTGCTCACCAGATTCTGCAACGCCCGGTGCAGGTAACGCGGCTCGGCCTCGACCCAGGCACCATCGCAATCGGCGGCCGACAGGCACAAGCCGCGCTGTACCGTGACCTCGGCGCGCAACGGTGCCAACTCCTCGATCACCTGATTGACCAACGCATCCAGATCGATCCGCTGGAAATTCAGCGCCGGCGAGCCCTGCTCCAGCCGCGCATAAGTGAGCATCTCGTCGACCAGTCGATCGAGGTCTTCGATGTCGTGGTCCATCCCTTCGCGGTATTTCTCCAGCGCCTCAGGCGTGGTGGCCGAGCCGATCATCTCCAGGCCAAAACGCAGGCGCGCCACCGGTGTGCGCAATTCATGGGACACGGCACGCACCAGTTCTCGCTGAATCGCCAACAATTGCTGCAAGTGCTCGGCCATGCCGTTGAACGCCGAGGCCAGCCGCCCCACCGAGTCGGCGCCGCGTGCTGGTACGCGGGTTTCCAGGCTGCCCTTGGCAATGCGTGTGGCGGCAGCTTCGAGACCGCGCAAACGACGCTCCAGTTGCCGCACCAACAGATAGACAATCAAACCAATCAGGCTCAAGCCAAGCGCCGCGATCAGCACCAGCCACTCGGGCGGGTAAGGATTCATCTGATACAGCGGACCGATTTCCAGCACCCACGGTGTACCGACCATGCCGGCAAACACCCGGATCGAATCGCCGCCCTTGCCCAACGCCATCACCGTGTCGCCTTCTGACACGCGGCGGCTCTGGTCTTCGTCCATGTCGGCTTCATCGACCGTCACCAGCCGCAGATCGAAGCCGAAGCCCTTATCTTCCTTTAACTGCTCCAGACGCTTGGGCTGCTCGGCCACCGGGTAGCGCACCAGTTCATCGGCCAGCAGGTAAATGGTCGCCCGCGCCAGTTGCTCGCTGATCTGCTGGACTTCACCGGTGAGCACCAGTTGTTCCTTGTCGCTGACCAGACGATAAACCTTCGCCGCGTGCGGGCCGGTCTGCTCCACCAGTGCCTGACCGCGCAGTACGCGGGTACGCTGGGTCAGGTCGAGGTCAGTCTGGGGGAACGTCTTCAGCGCCAGTGGAATCCCGAGCAAGCGCTCCCACAACAGCAACGCCCGATGGCGCTCGGTTTCGTTCATCGGTTGCAGGTTATCGGCCATCAGCGAGAACGTGCCGTGGGCCAGGCGCTCGCGGTACTGCTCGCTGCGTACCTGATTAAGCAGGTGCAAGGCCAGCACACCGAGCACCGCCACCAGAATCAGCGCCGCGCACATGCCGCCATAAATACGCAGGAAGATCGAGTTCACAGGGTGCAGGCTTCCGGCACGAACAAATAGCCTTTGCTGCGGACGGTCTTGATCAGCCGCGGATGCTCCGGGTCATCGCCGATCTTGGGGCGGATGCGCGAGATGCGCACGTCGATGGAGCGGTCCTGGCCGTCATAACCGATACCGCGCAGCGCGGTGAATATTTCTTCGCGGGACAGGATTCGCCCGGCGTTGGCCACCAGCAGCCAGAGCAGATCGAACTCGGCGCTGGTCAATTCGATGCCTTTGTCATGCAGCCAGGCTTCGCGCAATGCGTTGTCCACCACTAGCGGGCCGAACTGCAGGCGCCGGAGTTTTTCCGGGGCCACCTCCGGGGCTTCGCTGCGGCGCAGCAGGGCTTGAATACGCGCGAGCAATAAACGTGGACGCACCGGTTTGCAGACGTAGTCGTCGGCGCCCAGGTCCAGGCCAAGAATCTGATCGGTGTCATCGGTGCGCGCGGTGAGCATCAGGATCGGCCCGTCATAGCGGTCGCGAATCTTGCGGCAAATGCTCAAGCCGTCTTCGCCGGGGAGCATCAGGTCGAGAATCACCAGGTCCGGCTTCTCCTTGATGATGCGTGCTGCGGCCAGGGCGCCATTACCCTCGATCGATACGCGCAGGCCATTGGCTTCCAGGTAATCGCGGGTCAGTTCGGCCAGACGCTGGTCGTCCTCGACAATCAATACCTGCCAGGCTTCTTGCTCCACGATGACCTCTGCTTGCCAACACCATCAATAGGAAGGATCCACCCGTCTTTTTGTAATGATTGGGGAGGATAAGAATGCATCTGCATGGGCCGATTGTATAAACGCCACACGTCTGGAACACAAGCCGGTAAATGCGTTCGGACACAACGGTTTTTTGTGATAGGGTTCGCGCCCTTAAAAATCCGGATGACTGTTTTCTGTCGCTGAAAATCAGTGAAAAATGGTCGGCTCCAGCTAGGTCGCGGCCTACACGCCTGTTCCCTCTTTCACACACAATTTACGCACAGGTTTATCCACAGGTAGTACGTTGCAACACCCTCCAAAACGCATTATCTTGTACCTCGGCGCAAAAAAAACCCTACATGTAGGGTTTTACGCCAAAAACCAAACACAAACCGGACACCGATTTCAAGCGCTTTTATTGCCTCTTTCCGGTTGAACCAAACGTATTTTCGAAAGACCAAACCGCGCGTGCGGATGGCTACTGTTTTTAAGCCCGAAACGGCGATAACGGTACGGGTGTTGCAGTCATTTACTGCAGCCCAAAACGGAATTCGGTTTCAGGCCCAAGGCGTGACACCAAAGACTTCGGCATGGAAGCGGCGCCCGATAGCCCCTTCCTGATCTGTCCCGAAGTTGGTATGCCCGGCCCCCGCCGGTTGTAGTGCTTCAGGACAGAACGGTGGGCACCGTGATGGTGCCCAAACAAACATAGAGAATGTGGAGATACCCCCCCATGCAAACCGACACAACTCGCGAGAACCCGCAGGGCACCTTGCCGCAGGCCACCGATTCGAATTCGGATCTGTCCGCCACCGCGCCTGGCCAACTGCGCGTGATCAAGCGTAACGGCACTGTCGTCCCTTACACCGATGACAAGATCACCGTCGCCATCACCAAAGCGTTTCTCGCAGTTGAGGGCGGCACCGCTGCCGCTTCGTCGCGAATCCACGACACCGTTGCCCGCCTGACCGAACAAGTCACCGCGACTTTCAAGCGTCGCATGCCTTCGGGCGGTACCATCCACATCGAAGAAATCCAGGACCAGGTCGAACTGGCCCTGATGCGTGCCGGCGAGCAGAAAGTCGCCCGCGACTATGTGATCTACCGTGACTCCCGCGCCAAAGAGCGCGCAGCGCACTCCCCTGCCGAAGAAGCCGTCAACGCTCACCCATCGATCCGCATCACCCGCGCCGATGGCAGCCTCGCGCCGCTGGACATGGGTCGTCTGAACACCATCGTTACCGAAGCGTGCGAAGGCCTGGAAGAAGTCGACGGCGAGCTGATCCAGCGCGAAACCCTGAAAAACCTGTACGACGGCGTGGCCCTGACCGACGTCAACACCGCTCTGGTGATGACCGCCCGTACGCTGGTCGAGCGTGAGCCGAACTACTCGTTCGTGACCGCCCGCCTGCTGATGGACACCCTGCGTGCCGAAGGCCTGGGCTTCCTCGGTGTCGCCGACAGCGCGACCCACCACGAAATGGTCGACCTGTACGCCAAGGCACTGCCGGCATACATCGCCAAAGGTATCGAATTCGAATTGCTGAACCCGGTTCTGGCGTCCTTCGACCTGGAAAAACTCGGCAAGGCGATCAACCACGAGCGCGATCAGCAGTTCACGTACCTGGGCCTGCAAACCCTGTACGACCGTTACTTCATCCACAAGGACGGTATCCGCTTCGAACTGCCACAGATTTTCTTCATGCGCGTGGCCATGGGCCTGGCGATCGAAGAGAAGCAGAAAGAAGACCGTGCGATCGAGTTCTACAACCTGTTGTCGTCCTTCGACTACATGTCCTCGACCCCGACCCTGTTCAACGCCGGTACCCTGCGTCCACAGCTGTCGAGCTGCTACCTGACCACCGTGCCGGATGACCTGTCGGGCATCTACCACGCGATCCACGACAACGCCATGTTGTCGAAATTCGCCGGCGGCCTGGGCAACGACTGGACCCCGGTTCGGGCGCTGGGTTCGTACATCAAGGGCACCAACGGCAAATCCCAGGGCGTCGTACCGTTCCTGAAAGTGGTGAACGACACCGCCGTCGCCGTTAACCAGGGTGGCAAGCGCAAAGGCGCTGTCTGTGCCTACCTGGAAACCTGGCACATGGACATCGAAGAGTTCATCGAACTGCGCAAGAACACCGGTGATGACCGTCGTCGTACCCACGACATGAACACCGCCAACTGGATCCCTGACCTGTTCATGAAGCGTGTCTTCGATGACGGCAAGTGGACCCTGTTCTCGCCGTCCGAAGTTCCGGATCTGCACGACCTGACCGGCAAGGCCTTCGAAGAGCGTTACGAGTACTACGAAGCCCTGACCGAGTACCCGGGCAAGGTCAAGCTGTTCAAGACCATCCAGGCCAAAGACCTGTGGCGCAAAATGCTGTCCATGCTGTTTGAAACCGGCCACCCATGGCTGACCTTCAAAGACCCGTGCAACCTGCGCAGCCCGCAGCAGCACGTGGGCGTGGTCCACAGCTCGAACCTGTGCACCGAGATCACCTTGAACACCAACAAGGACGAGATCGCCGTTTGCAACCTGGGCTCGATCAACCTGCCGAACCACATCGTCGACGGCAAGCTGGACACCGCCAAGCTGCAACGCACCGTGAACACCGCCGTGCGCATGCTCGATAACGTGATCGACATCAACTACTACTCGGTGCCGCAAGCGAAGAACTCCAACTTCAAGCACCGTCCGGTCGGTCTGGGCATCATGGGCTTCCAGGACGCTCTGTACCTGCAGCACATCCCTTACGGTTCCGACGCTGCCGTCGAATTCGCCGACAAGTCGATGGAAGCGGTCAGCTACTACGCGATCCAGGCTTCCTGCGACCTGGCTGACGAGCGTGGCGCCTACGAGACGTTCCAGGGTTCGCTGTGGTCCAAAGGCATTCTGCCGCTGGATTCGCAACAGATCCTGATCGAGCAGCGTGGCCAGAAGTACATCGACGTTGACCTGAACGAAACCCTGGACTGGGCACCGGTTCGCGCCCGTGTGCAGAAAGGCATTCGTAACTCCAACATCATGGCCATCGCACCGACCGCAACCATCGCCAACATCACCGGCGTGTCGCAGTCGATCGAACCGACCTACCAGAACCTCTATGTGAAATCGAACCTGTCGGGCGAATTCACCGTGATCAACCCGTACCTGGTTCGCGACCTGAAGGCTCGCGGTCTGTGGGACTCGGTCATGATCAACGACCTGAAGTACTACGACGGTTCGGTGCAGCAGATCGAGCGCATCCCGCAAGAACTCAAAGAGCTCTACGCGACTGCCTTCGAAGTGGACACCAAGTGGATCGTCGACGCCGCCAGCCGTCGTCAGAAGTGGATCGACCAGGCTCAGTCGCTGAACCTGTACATCGCCGGCGCTTCGGGCAAGAAGCTGGACGTGACCTACCGCATGGCTTGGTACCGTGGCCTGAAAACCACCTACTACCTCCGTGCCCTGGCCGCGACCAGCACCGAGAAGTCGACCATCAACACCGGTAAGCTGAACGCTGTTTCCAGCGGCGGCAACCACGGTGACGACTCGGTCCTGGCAGCCCCAGCCGGTCCAGCTCCAGTGCCGAAGGCTTGCGCCATCGACGAGCCGGATTGCGAAGCTTGCCAATAAGCTGAGCCGGTAGGCGCTCCAGGGCGCTTACCTGAAACCCCCGATGAGCCTCTGGCTGGTCGGGGGTTTTCTTTTGCCCCCAGAAAAGCAGGATCAAAAAATCGCAGCCTTCGGCAGCTCCTACACCGACATTGTGTACGCCAGTAGGAGCTGCCGAAGGCTGCGATCTTTTGATCTACCCTACCTGGAGAAATCCACGGCAAAAAAAAACGGCAAAGCCTGAAGCACAGGTTTTGCCGTTTGTGTTTTACAACCGCAGCCTCCATCGACATCCGGTGGAGGCTGTCACCGGGTTAAACCGGTATGGTGAAAGAGTCTCCGTTGTTGGTAATGAACGTCTCGATGGTGTTGGCCCCGGCATACCAGTCCTTCAGGAACACCCCGGAGTCCAGATTGCCGCTGGACAGGTCGGCGGCATTGAAGATGTAGGCACCCAGGTCGTTCTTGACCACCCGGACATCGCTGAGGCTCTGGATGTTTTTCAGGGTGACAGTATCCACACCGGTGGTACCGTCATCGAAAATTGCGACCATGGTTTTGGAGGAAACGAAGTACGCATCGCTACCCTCACCGCCATACCCGTCACCCGATGCGCTCAAATACAACTTATCGGCACCGGCACCGCCACGAAGTTCATAACCACGGCTCAACCCCATCAACGTGTCGTTCCCATCGCCCCCGTCAGCAATGCCCGACAGGACCGTGATGTTGTCATTCCCCGCTTCGCCGTAGAAGACCGAACCGACGTCATGGTTGTGACCGATGATGTAATCATCGCCATTACCGCCATAAATGGTGTCGGCCTGATCGGCACTTGAAGACGTTACCGCCAGCGCCCCCGTTACAGTGAAGCTGTCGCCGTACAGAATGTCATTGCCATCACCGCCATAAAGGGTGTCGTTACCGGCACCACCTTCCAGCATGTTGGCGTAGGCATTGCCGGTCAGCGTGTCATTGAAGGTAGAACCGACCAGGTTATCGATGTTGCTGAGCACATCGCCCTGAGCATCGCCCCCAGTGCCGGTGCCGGTCAGCAGATTGACCTGGACCGCATCGGAGCTGTTCACATACCAGGCAGCATCACCGCGACCCACGCCGGTCAAGACGTCCGCACCGCCGCCGCCCACAAAACTTTCGACCGCGCCGGCGCTGCCGGTAAAGGTGTCGTCGTAATTGGAGCCCAGGAACGCTTCGATGGAGGTGTAAACATCGCCTGCTGCAATTCCAGTCAGCACTGGCACACTCAAATCGAGGGTGACGCCGGAACCTTCGTTTGCAAAACTCAAGAAGTCGGTGCCTGCACCACCATCGATTCGGTCCGCACCATCCCCGCCGATGAAGATGTCAGAGAAGTTCGAGCCGCTGATCTGCTCAATGCTGTTGTAGGTATCACCCGCAGCAATGCTGGTATGAATACCGGTTTTGAGATTGATTGTCAGACCTGAAGCACTGTCGCTGTAGCTCACCGTGTCTGTACCGGCACCACCGATAAACTGGTCAGCACCGTCACCACCACGCAGGGTGTCATTACCCGCACCGCCAGTGATGATGTTGTCGCTGGCGTTACCGGTACCGATGAAATTGCCGGTGCCGACAAAGGTCAGGCGCTCGACATTGTTGGCCAGCACTTGCGTGTTGAGCTGGGTGCGCACTTCGTCGTCGCCGCCACCGGCCTGCTCGACGACCGTCGCACCCTGGTTGCTGATGACATACACGTCGTCGCCGGCGCCACCTTCCAGGATATGGATCGGGTTGTAGCCAGTCAGCGTGTCGTTGAACGCCGAGCCCACTACCCGCT
>NZ_JBXAKV010000022.1:0-24503 GCF_058798795.1 Pseudomonas sp. GW822-FHT07A10 | reverse complement strand
CCGCCGGTGATGATGTTGTCGCTGGCGTTACCGGTACCGATGAAATTGCCGGTGCCGACAAAGGTCAGGCGCTCGACGTTGGTGGCCAGTACCTGGGTGTTGAGCTGGGTACGCATTTCGTCGTCACCGCCGCCGGCCTGCTCGACCACCGTCGCGCCCTGGTTGGTGATGACGTACACATCGTTGCCGGCGCCACCTTCCAGGATATGGATCGGGTTGTAGCCAGTCAGCGTGTCGTTGAACGCCGAGCCCACTACCCGCTCGATACCTAGGTAGGTATCGCCTTGGGCATCACCGCCGGTGCCCTTTCCAGTGAGCAAATCCACGTTAACTGCGGACGTCGAGTTCACATAGGAAACAGTGTCAGTACCCGCACCGCCATTCAACACATCGGCACCCGCACCACCATCCAGCAAATCATTTCCTGCCCCGCCATCCAGCGAGTCATTACCTGCGAACCCATAGAGCTCATCAGCCACCGAAGTACCTATCAGAGTATCCGTACCCGATGTTCCATTAATCACTGCCATTTTTTCTTCCTTGCCGTTTTGATAAATCGGTAGCCAACACAACACTTCAGCTGAGCATCACCCTTCCCGGAATGCCCGCTGAGCATGATCACTGATTGGTTTGAGCAAATAAGAAATGACGCTTCTGGCGCCGGTCTTGATCATCGACTCCACCGGCATGCCCGGCACCAGGGCCAGCCCTTGAAGCTTTGTCAGTTCGCTCTGAGGAATTCTGATGCCCGCGCGGTAGAAGCCAACACCCGTGCGTTCGTCCTGTATTAGATCCGCCGAGAGGCGAACCACGGTGCCGCTCAACTCGGGAGTGGTGCTGCGATTGAAAGCACTCAGGCGCAACGTGGCGTCCTGACCGAGAGACACCTGATCAATGTCCTGCGCACTGATCTTCGCCTCCACCAACAACTCATCATCAGCCGGCACGATCTGCATCAAGCCTTCAGCCGGGGAAATCACCCCGCCCACGGTGTGCACGGCCAATTGCTGTACCCGCCCGGCAATGGGCGAGGTGATGTCGATTCGCTTGAGCTGATCATTGGCGCTGATTTCACGCTCGATCAGCTCGCCCTGGCGTGCGAGCAAGTCGCGCAATTCCTCTGAGACTTCACTGCGAAAGGTCTGATCGACTTGAAGCCGCTGCAGCTCGGTTTCGGCGATCTTGCCCCGCGCTTCTGCAATGGAGGCCATCAGTTGTCCGCGTTCACCGCGCAGTCGGGCGATGCCACGAGCCAGGGCATTAACCCGATCCAGAGTCATCAGGCCTTTGTCGAAGAGCTTTTTGACCGCTTGATATTCCTTGTCGATCAGTTCGATTTCTTCGGACTTGGTTTTCTGCTGGATGTCGTGGCCGACGATGGTTTCGTTGAGTTGCTGAACCCGTTCGCGCAATTGCTTCTTCTGGCCTTCGCGGGACGCACGCCGGTCCAGGAACAATTGTTGTTCGCTGGCCATGACCACGCGCGCCTGATCGGTACTCATGCGTGCGAGCAGTTCTTTCGGCACTGCCACTTCACTGACATTGTCGCGTTCGGCTTCCAGGCGCGCCTGGCGTGCCCACGCTTGATTCAACGACTTGCTCACGATGGCCTGACTGGCCGCTTGCAAGGTGGCATCGAGGCGCAGCAAGACATCTCCCGCCGCTACCTGCTGGCCTTCCTTGACCAGTAACTCGGCGACTACACCGCCGGTGGGGTGCTGGATCTTTTTGACGCTTCCTTCCACTGCGAGGGTGCCGGTGGCAATCACCGCACCGGACAGGTTGGTGCAGATCGCCCAGGTCAGACCGCCGCCGAGCAATACCACCAGCGAGATCACACCCAGGCGCAAGTGGCGGGCCAGCGAATGGCTCAAGGTACTTTCTTGATCGTTATGCATCAGTTGGATACTCCCATTTCCACGACATTGGTTGTGGGCCGGGAGGCCGGTGGCGCGGGTTTTCTCAGCACGGATTCTTTAGACCCGAAGGCAACCTGGGCGCCGTTTTCCAGAATCAGCACTTGATCGATCACTGACAGGATGTTGGTGCGATGGGCGATGACCACAACAATGCCGCCTCGTGCCTTGACCGCCAGGATCGCCCTGGCCAGCGCATGCTCGCCTTCGGCATCGAGATTGGAATTGGGCTCGTCGAGCACCACCAGAAATGGGTCGCCGAACAACGCTCGTGCCAGGGCAACGCGTTGCCGCTGGCCGGCGGACAGATTGACGCCGCCCTCACCGACCTGGGTTTCGTAGCCCTGGGGTAATTGCAGAATCAACTCGTGAACACCCGCCAGTTGGGCGGCGGCAACAATCGCACTGTCCGCTGCCGATGGGTCCAGCCGTGCGATGTTCTGGGCGACAGTGCCGGTGAACAGGCCCACGCTTTGTGGAAGGTAACCAATCAGCTTACCTCGAGCCTGGTCCGTCAACAGATCGAGGGGCGCGCCATCGAGCCGCACATGTCCGCGCGCGGGGCGCCAGGCATTCACCAGAACGCGGGCTAATGAAGACTTGCCCGAGGCACTCGGCCCCACCACGCCGACAGCCATGCCAGCCGCCACGGTGAAATTGACGTTTTGCAGCGTCAGCCGCTGGCCACCAGGAGGCGCGGCGAAAACCCCTTCCACCTGCAAATTACGATGAGCCGCCGGCAGTTCAGTCTTGCTCTGCTGATCGGGAAACAGGCTGAAGACTTCCAGCAGTTTCTTCCAGGCGATGTGCGCGCCCAGCAAGCTGCGCCAGGTGGCAATGACTTGCTCGGCAGGCGCCAGCGTACGGGCGACGATGATTGAAGCGGCGACCATCGTGCCGCCGCTCAGATCACCTTTGATCACCAGATAAGCACCAAGGGCCAGCGATCCCGACTGCACGGCCAGACGCAGGTTTTTCGAGATACCACCAAAAAAACTGCCAATGTCCACCGAGCGTCTCTGCAAGGTCGTGTACGTGCTGTGGTGGTTTTGCCAAATGGTCGACGCATTGTCGACCATGCCCATGGCTGCCAGCGCTTCGGCGTTCTGGTGGGACTGTTGACCGTGATGATTGCGTTTGTTCAACGCTTCGGCCGAGGCCTGCATCAACTTGCGGGTTTGTCGGTCGGTCATGATCGTCAAGGCGATCAGGACAATCACCAGCGCAGTGGTCAACCAGCCGAACGACGGGTGGATATAGAAACAGACGGCCAGATAGACCGGCATCCACGGCAAATCGAAGAAAGCCACTAACCCTGGCCCACCGATGAAGCCACGGATCTGATCCAGCTCTTGCGCCGGTTTCAAGGCATCCCCGGTAATCGGCGTTTTCAACGAGGCGCCGGAAATGACGCTGAAGACTCTGGACGATAACGCCAGATCGAGGGACGAAGCGATTCTGACCATGACCCGGGAACGCACGATGTCCAACAGACCGGACAACGCATAGACACCAAGCACCAGCAGCCCCAGGGCGACCAGCGTCGGGATACTTTGGCTGGGAATGACCCGGTCATAGACTTCCAGCATGAACACCGGGCCGATCAGCGCCAGAATATTGATCACCCCGGAAAACACTGCCGCGCCGATCAAACCCTGACGCAATACCGATTTCAGTTGCAGCGCCACGACAGGCGCACTGACGGCTTTATGACTTTTCACTGGTGTTCCATCCCTAGGGTTTTGCATGGCTTCCATGTCGCCGAACGCGTGTTCTGGCTTTATGACGCAGGCCGAAAGAAAACTTGACGCGTATCGACCCGCGCTCGCCGAGAGTGCAAGTTCCGCACCAGACAGACCCGACGAACGGTAGAAACCTGCTCGACCGCTTTTCTATCGGGCATAAAAAAACCGACGCCTTGCGGCATCGGCTTTTAAGAGCTATCGAATCACATCAGGTCATCTGAATGATGGTCTGCATGATGGTGCTCTGGGTGGAGATGGTCTTGGCGTTCGCCTGGTAGTTGCTCTGCGCCTTGATCAAATCAACCAGTTCGTTGGTCAGGTTGACGTTGGACTCTTCGAGCGAGTTGGACACGACTGAACCCAGGGTACCGGTCTTCGGCGCATCGACACCGGCAACGCCGGAAGCGAAGGTCTCTTTCCAACGTGTGCCGCCAATTGGCTGCAGGCCTTGCTCGTTGGCGAAGCTGGCCACCGCCACCTGGCCGATAGCCTTGGTTTGCTGGTTGCTGAAGTTCGCGGTCATAACACCGCTGGCGTCAATAGTCAGGCTGGAGATCTGGCCGGTGGCGTAGCCGTCCTGGTATTGGGCGGTACGGGCGGTTGGCGAGTTATAGGAAGAGACCTTAGTCATGGACACCGCAATACCGGCGGCCGCAGCATCAGCCCCGTTCAAGCCCCAGGTAACAGGTGTTGTATTGGCGTTTGTGATTGCCCCAGGTTTCCATCCCGTCATGGTCAGCGTGCCACCGACGTTAGCAAAACCAGCACTGCCGGTCAGGGTCTTGACCGTGCCGTCCGAGTTGAAAACGATGTCGGCAGTCAGCGGAGTCAGTGTGTTGTTAGCCGGATCGGATGGAGTACGGCCATCCATGTAGGTATACATTTTCCAGGTGTTAGTACCCGTCTTCACGTAGTACTGATCCATGGTGTGTTCGTTGCCCTGGCTGTCATAGACCTTGGTGGAAATGGTCTTGTTATAGCTGTTGGTATCCGTAGGGCTGAACGTAGCCACGGTCGGCGATAATTCCGACGAGTTGAGGTTAAGGGTTTGATCAATTCGGGTCGTCGGATTCGGCTTCAGGCTCGACGTATCGATCTTCAAGTCAGTCAATACACCGTTGACAATCTTGCCGTTGGCATCGACGCCATAACCCTGCAGTCGGTTGCCGTTGTTATCGACCACAAAGTTTTGAGCGTCGGTCTTGAACGCACCGGCACGGGTGTAGCTCAGGGAACCGTTGTCGCTGAGGATGAAGAAGCCGTTGCCCTGAATACCCATGTCCAGCACGTTGCCGGTGTTGTTCACATCACCCTGGCTGAACTGCTGGGAAACGTTGGCCAGGCGTACGCCGTTGCCGATGGTTTTGCTGCCGGTACCCAGGCGAGTGGCCGAGTACACGTCTTCGAATTCTGCACGGGACGATTTGAAACCGGTGGTCGCGACGTTGGCGATGTTGTTGCCGGTCACGTCCAGTTGTTTGTTGGCTGCATAGAGACCGCTAAGGCCGATATTGAAAGACATATTCCACTCCTTTGTGCCGTGTTAGTCGGCTCTATAGACCAATGGTTTGCACTTTGGACAGGGCAACGCTGCCCAGGCCTGCCAGGTTCAGCATCAACTCACCGCCGGTCTGGCTGATGGTCACGCTGTTGACCGTTGCCGGCAGGTAAGTAATCAGTGAGGTGTTCGTGCCATCGATGGTGGTCGTGGCGCCGAAGGTGTAAGTACCCGCCGGTGCCACCGCTCCCGAACTATCCTTGCCGTCCCAAATGAAGCTGGCATTGCCGGCGCTTTGACTGCCCAGGTCGAGGGTGCGGATGACCGTGCCTGCCGAGTTGGTGATCTTGACGGTGGCTGCGGAAACCGATGTCGGCACCACGACGGTACCGTTGAGGCTCTTGGAGGTATCAACCACCGCTTTGTCGGTCTGCGCGATGACCGAGCGGCCCACCAGCGAAGAAGCCTGCAAGGCTTGCGAGGAGTTGTAGTTGCCGGCAATACCGCTGACGGTGTCGTTCAGCGTGGTGATGCCTTCCAGACTACTGAACTGCGCCAACTGGGCTACGAACGCGCTGTTGTCCTGAGGATCGAGCGGGTTCTGGTTTTTCAGCTGGGTGACCAGCAGTTGCAGGAACGCATCCTTGCCCAATGCCTTGCTGCCGGTGGCACTGCTGGTCGCCGCGGAAAGACCATCACTGGTGGTCGTGGTCTTGACCGAAGAGTTGGCCAGGACATCCTTGATGCTTACGCCGCTGGTGGTATCGGTAACACTCATCGAAAGTCGCCCCTTATCACTGACCGAGGGTCAGGACCTTCTGCATCATGGTTTTGGCGGTGTTCATCATTTCTGCGTTGGTCTGGAACGAACGGCTTGCGGAAATCATGTCGGCCATTTCTTCGACGACGTTGACGTTCGGGTAGTAGACGTAGCCCTTGGCATCAGCGGCCGGATGGTTCGGCTCGTAGCGCGCTTCAAGGTTGCTCTGGTCTTCGACCACGCCCAGCACTTGCACGCCTTGACCGGCCGCGTCCTGGTTCTGGAACAGCGAATCGCTGCCGCCGCTCTGGCCGCCCTGGAACATGGTGGCGAACACCGGGTGACGGGCGCGGTAGGTCTGGTCGATGCTCGACGAAACGGTCTCGGCGTTGGCGATGTTACTGGCAACGGTGTTCAGGCGAGTGGTCTGGGCACTCATGCCGCTACCGGCAATGTTGAAAACACTGGACAGGGACATGAATTACTCTCCGCGCAGGGCTGACACCAGCCCTTTGAATTTACTGTTGAGCAGGGTGAAGCTGGCCTGGAAGTTGACCGCGTTTTCCGCGTAGTTCGACTGTTCCAGTTGGGCGTCCACGGTGTTCTGGTCGATCGACGGTTGCATCGGCGTGCGATACATCAGCGACTCGTCGCCATTGCCCAGGCCTTCAGCTTCGATGTGACGGCTGTTGGTCATGCTCAAGGCGAACTTGCCGTTTTTGGTTTTCTCGTTCTGCTCGGCGAGCACTTTCGAGAAGTCCAGATCCCGAGCCTTGTAGTTCGGGGTGTCGGCGTTGGCGATGTTGTTGGCCAGGACTTCGGCACGCTGAGCGCGGAAGCCCAGGGCTTGTTCGTGGATACCGAGCGCTTTATCGAAGCTGATGCTCATGTCGGGAAACCTTCGGGTGACCTGATTTTTCGTAACGTGAACATAGCAAGCGGCGTGCCAATTCAAAAAACCCCGTAAACCGGGGCTTTGCGGGCAGTGGTGAGGCGGCAATGCCAGAAAAGCGGCAACCGATTTCCGCCGCCTGCCGCTTTTCTGCCGCTTCTCACCATCCAAAGAACACCACTTGACCCTGTGGGAGCGTGGTGTCACAGGCATAAAAAAACGGGAGCCCCAATGGACTCCCGTTTTTTATGCCGTCAACGAATCACTTCGCCTGGTAAATGATCCCCGGGCTGCACTGGACCATCTGGTAATGGTCCGGCAAACCGTTCAGCGCTTCGGACGCGCCAAGGAACAGATAACCGCCCGGCTTGAGCGTGCTGTGAATGCGCAACAGGATGTCTTTCTTCACCTCGGCGGAGAAGTAGATCAGCACGTTGCGGCAGAACACGATGTCGAACTTGCCCAGGCTCGCGTAGCTGTCCAGCAAGTTGAACGAGCGAAACTCCACCCGACTCTTGATTGGTGCCTTGATGGCCCAGCGCCCCGGCCCCTTGGGGTCGAAGTAACGCTGAAGGCGCTCGGGCGACAGACCGCGACCGATGGCCAGGCTGTCGTATTCGCCGGTCTTGCAGTTGGTCAGCATGCTGCCGGACAGGTCGGTGGCAACGATCTGCACGCCCATCTTCAACTGGCCCATGTTGACCCGTTCGAACTCATCGATGGACATCGACAGCGAATATGGTTCCTGACCCGACGAACACGCCGCCGACCAGATCCGCAGGCGCTGACCGGGGCTGGCCTTGATCGCTTCAGGCAATACCTTGTTCTTCAAGACTTCAAACGGATAGGTGTCACGAAACCACAGGGTTTCGTTGGTGGTCATGGCATCCACCACCATCTCGCGCAAACCGCTGCGCGGCTGGGTCTGGATGCGCTGAACCAGCTCACCCAACGATTTGATGCCCTGCTGTTCCATCAGTTTGTTGAGACGGCTCGAGACCAGATATTGCTTGTTTTCACCGAGCAAAATGCCACAGGCTTTTTCCAGGAATACCCGGAACTGTTCGAAATCCAAATTACCCGTAGACAAAGATACCGCCTCTTAAATCGTGTTGACCGCCAGGGGCAGAAGGCCTCTAGCTGTTATCTGCTGCTTTGATCCGGTCGACTACCCGGGATGCCAGGTCATCAGGACGGAACTTGGCCAGGAAGTCATCGGCACCGACCTTCTTGACCATCGCCTGATTGAACACACCCGACAACGAAGTATGCAGGATGATATGGAGCTTTTGCATGCGCGGGTCGTTGCGGATCTCGGCCGTCAGGGTGTACCCGTCCATCTCCGGCATCTCGATGTCGGAGATCATCATCAGGAACTCTTCTTCCGGCTTCTTGCCCTCGTCGACCAGCTTGCGCAGGTAATCCAGCGCTTGCCGACCATCGTTCAACGCCACCACTTCGACACCGATCGTTTGCAGGCAACGGGTCACCTGCTTGCGCGCCACCGACGAGTCGTCGACCGTCAATACGCGCAAAGAGAGCGCCTTGTGCTGGGTTTCAACATCAACCACGCCCACCGAAATCGCTTCCGGCGTCGGCGCCACTTCCGCCAGCACCTTCTCGACGTCGATGATTTCGACTAACTGGTTGTCGACCCGAGTCACAGCCGTCAGGTAGTGATCGCGCCCCGTGCCCTTGGGTGGCGGATGAATCTCCTCCCAGTTCATGTTGACGATGCGCTCCACCGACCGAACCAGGAAACCCTGGGTCTTGGTGTTGTACTCCGTGATGATCACGAAGGGATTGCTCTGGTCCAGCAACCGACCGGCACCGGTCGCCATCGCCAGATCCAGGATCGGAATGGTTGCCCCCCGAATATTCGCCACACCGCACACGACAGGACTGGACTTGGGCATCAGGGTCAGCTTGGGGCATTGCAGCACCTCGCGAACCTTGAACACGTTGATCCCATACAGCTGCTGGCCGTCGAGACGGAACAACAACAGCTCAAGGCGATTCTGCCCTACCAGTTGCGTGCGCTGGTTCACCGAATCCATTACACCAGCCATGCCCAGACTCCTACACCAACGCTAAGTGTGTTGCGACGCACATTCATCACGAAACGGCACGGCGCTTGCTTTTTAACTCTTATGAACACAGAACCGACATTTTTCCGACACCTGACATCAACCTGCCGCAGATTGCTCTGCGCGATGTCGGCCGCTTGCCTGTTCAACGCTGGCAGCCCTGCCCTTGCTGATACGGTTACCTTGCCTGACATGCTTATCGGCGTCACCCAGGGCTTTCTTGAATTCACCGTAGAGGACTATCTGGCCACCAGTCAAACGCAAGGTCGCTACGAAATCCAGGTCAACCAGCTCGATCCGCGCCTGCGCATGCCTATGTGCGACAAGGAATTGACAGCCACCCTCGAGAGCCCGGCAAGGCCTCTGGGACGGGTCACGGTCAAGGTTCGCTGCGAGGGCGCCTCGCCCTGGACGGTCTTCGTGCCCGCTCAAGTGAAGCTGTTTCGCGACATTGTGACGACCACTCGTCCGCTCAAGCGCACAGGGATTATCGAACCTCAGGACGTAACTCTGCGCGAGCGTGATATCAGCCTGATAAATCAAGGGTTTCTGACTTCCGTCGATCAGGCGATCGGGCAAAAACTTACCCGACCAATGGTCGCCGATCAGATCATTACGCTGGTGCATCTCGAACAGGCGGAAGTGGTTCGCAAGGGCGACCAGGTGGTGATTACCGCCCGCAGTGGTACGCTCAGTGTGCGCATGCCGGGTGAAGCGCTGTCCAACGGCGGCCTGAGCGAACAGATTCGCGTGAAGAACCTTAACTCCCAGCGGGTCATCAAGGCGCAAGTCACCGCGCCCGGCCAGGTGGAAGTGGCCATGTAAGGGCTCTGTGTTTGTGAAGTGATGGCGCACCGCCTGGCGGTTGCCTAAACTGTGCCGCATGCAGGGCATGCGCTGGCGCATGCAAGCTCATTGATAAATGGGCCTAAAGTTTTTCGGGGAATCGCCGAAAACATGGCAAGCGTCCAAATATCCAGAGGTTTTTTGTCATGGTCATCGATTTCAGTCGTTTAAACAGCTCCTCGTCACTTACGGGCAGTACGCGTACCAGCACCGCTAAGGAAACCGCCGAAGCCGGCCAATCCACGCCGCTGAATACCCCGGCCGAACAGGCCAGTACCACCAAAAGCGGGGAATCGGTACACCTCAGCAATGAGGCTCAACAGTTGCAGAAGGTCACTGACAAGCTGCGCGATCAGCCTGCCGTCGACAACGCCCGCGTGGCCGAGTTGAAAGCAGCGATTGCCGATGGCAGCTATAAAGTCGACAGCAACCGTGTAGCCAGCAAACTGCTCAACTTCGAAGCCCAGCGCTAGGCCACGGCCCGCGCCAGGCTTTTGGACGCTTAAAACCCAAGGCCAGCCATGCACGACACTCACTTACTGCAACTGATCATCGACGACTTTGCCCCGGCGCAACAACTGCTGGAGCTACTGCAAACCGAGTCCCTCGCCTTGCACGGTCGCGACATGCCACTGCTCGAAGAAATTCTGGCGCATAAACAGGCATTGATCATTCTGCTCGAACAGCATGGCCGCAAGCGCAGTGAAATCCTCGCCAGCCTCAACCTGCCAACCAACCGCCAGGGCCTGGAGCAACTCGCCAGCCAGTCGAGCATTGGCGAACGGTTGCTGGGACAGAGCGATGTGCTGACCGACCTTCTGGCCCAGTGCCAGGCCGCCAATGCCAACAATGGCCAGTCAATTCTGGTGCAGCAGGCCGCCACGGCCAACCAGCTGAAAATCCTCACCGGCGGCGAGCCGCCAGCGCTCTACGATGCCCGCGGATCAACCTCCAAGCTCGCCAAGCCACGCCCGCTCAGTCAGGCTTAAGCCTTTCAATGAGCACGCCCTATCAAGACGCGAAACATGCTGGCAGAATGCCGGCCAGTAGTCATATTTGTCTGGAGATTGATACCTCGTGTCCAATGCCTTAAGCGCGGAAGATGCTCCGCAGCCACCCAAGGTGCTCACCACGCCCCTGGAAATCTCCGGCAACCTGCGTCAGCTGCAAGACAGCCATGACCCGCTGATCATCACGTTCCACGAGCGCAGCCAGCGCTTCCAGAGTTATCTGGTGGACGTCGACCGTGACAGCAAGATGATCGCCCTGGACGAAATGATCCCGCGCGACGGCGAACGCTTTCTGCTGGCCGGCGAACCGTTCAAGGTCGAAGGCTTCCACGACGGCGTGCGCATCGCCTGGGAAAGCAATGGCCCGCTGACTATCGACGAGTCCGGTGATGGCCGCTGCTACCGTGGCGCGCTGCCCGATGAGGTGGTTTACCACCAGCGCCGCAATGCTTTCCGCGCTGCGTTGAAGCTGGCACAACTGGTCAATGTCGAGCTGGGCGGTGAGAAACTCAAGTCGCCCCTCGGCGGCAAACTGTTGGACATCTCCGCCACCGGCTGCAAGTTGCGCTTCGAAGGCGACATTACCGCCAAGCTGCAATTGGGCCAGGTCTACGACCGCTTCATCGCCGCCCTGCCCTTTGGCAGCATGACGGCACCGGTCGAACTGCGTTACCTGCACTTTGAAGAAAAGATCAACACTACCTTCGCCGGCGTGCGTTTTCACAACATGAGCGGCCTGGTACAGCGGCAAGTCGAGCGGTTCGTCTATCAGCTGCAACGTGAAGCGCGGCGCTTCGATAAAGACGATTTCTGATACGCCCCGCCAATAAAAAACGGGCAGTCCCTTACGGTGACTGCCCGTTTTTTTATGCCTTGATCACGGCCGCGCTTCGGTAAAACTTTGCTCGCGACCTGCGTCCGGGTCTTCTGAATCCGAAACTGGTTCAGGTTCTGGTTCGGGCCCGGCATCCGGATTGACATCAGCCTCCGGGTTGACCGGATTCTGCATCTGATCCTGCACCACCTGCTCATCGACGCGCGGGTCAAGGCAAGCCACCAGTGGCGAACTCGTCATGCTGTCCGGCATGGCCACGTGATGCAGCGGAGCATCGTCCACCTGATGCAGATTGGTGACTGCTTTCGGGCGGATTCGCCACACCAGCACCAAGGCAAAAAAACTGAAAAAGGCATAAAGCATCTGGCTGCCGAACAGCTTCATCAATACCCCGGCCACCAATGGTCCGACACTCGCGCCGACACCGTAAGTCACCAGCAACATGGCCGTCAGCGACACCCGGCGATCACCCTCGACGTGGTCGTTGGAGAACGCCACCGCCAGCGGGTACAGACAGAACTGCACCAACGAGCAGAGGAACCCGGCGATGAACAGCACCTCCAGTTGCACCTGCGGCATGATCGCCAGCGGCAATGCTGCCAGTGCCAGGCTAAACGCAAAACTGCGGATCAATACCGCCCGGTCATAACGATCCGATAGCCATCCCAACGGCCACTGCACCACCAGGCCTGCAAAAATGCAGGTGCCCATGAACAGACCGACCTGCTCGGTGGACAATCCTTGCTGGGAGGCATACAGAGGCGCCAGGCCGTAGAACGAACCGACGATCAATCCCGCCCCCAACACCGTGCTCAGTGACTGCGGCACGCGTTTGATGAAGAAGCGCGGCTCCATCGGCGCCGGGTGCAAAGGTGCCGGGTGAATCCGCCGGGTCAGGGCCACCGGCACCAGACACAGGGCAAAACACAGTGCGACCAGCATCAGCAGTTCCAGGCCCAGGCCCGGGTGCATGACCAAAATCAGCTGCCCCAACACCAGCCCCAGGTACGAAGCGATCATGTAGCCGCTGAACACCACGCCACGCTGCTTGGCTTCTGCCTGCTCATTGAGCCAGCTTTCGATCACCATGTACTGGCACATCATGCCCAGGCCAACAATC
Source organism: Pseudomonas sp. GW822-FHT07A10 (assembly GCF_058798795.1). NCBI lineage: Bacteria > Pseudomonadati > Pseudomonadota > Gammaproteobacteria > Pseudomonadales > Pseudomonadaceae > Pseudomonas > Pseudomonas sp. GW822-FHT07A10. The sequence goes on along the minus strand of NZ_JBXAKV010000022.1, from coordinate 11,794 downwards.
ACCCGCAGGAACAGCCACGCGGGCAGCCAATCGACCAGGCCATGGCCCAGCACCGCCGCGCCGACGATCCCGGCGCAGGCTGAATAAGCTCGAATATGCCCGACCCGGGCAATCAGCCGATGGCCGATCTTGCCGCCCAGCACCAGGCCGAAATAGTTGGCCGCCATCAATGCGCCGACCCACAGGCTGTCGACCTTATCGGCCGCCAGGCGCAGGGCCAGGTAAGTACTCAACAGGCCCGAGCCGATCAACATCATCAGCGAGGCGAAATAAAGTCCTCGAAAGGATTTCAGGATTTGGCGCATTGGCGTTCCGAGCGGCTCCTTGCAGTGAGTATCGGGCTATCGACAACGATAGCCCGATGGCGACAGGTCGTCAGGCCTGGGCTGCTAGAACACGCCGTTCCCAGGGAGTAATTTCATCGAGGAAGCTGGTCAACTCCAGGGTCTTCGAAGCGATGTAGCCTTCGATGAACTCCTTGCCGAACAGTTCCTTCGCCAATTGGCTACGTTTCAGACGTTCAAGTGCGGCATGCAAGGTACACGGCAACGCAAGATTATCCGGCACCACGAACTCGCCCCGGGCCGCTTCGCTCGGTTCCAGTTTGTTTTCGATGCCATACAGCCCCGACGCCAGGCTCGCGGCGATCGCCAGATACGGGTTGGCATCAGCCCCCGGCAAGCGGTTTTCGACCCGACGAGCGACCGGTGAACTGGCTGGAATGCGCAGGCCGGCCGCGCGGTTGTCGTGGGACCAGCAGGCATTATTGGGCGATGCAAAAGGATGGCACAGGCGCTGATAAGAGTTCACGTTCGGCGCAAACAGCGCGGTGAAATCCGCAAGGCCAGCTTGCTGACCACCGATGAAATGACGGAAGGTCGCGGTCGGCTCGCCAGCCTCGTCGCTGAACACGTTACGCCCGGTGCCGATCTCGACGACGCTCTGGTGAATATGCATCGAACTGCCCGGCGTGTGAGCCAACGGCTTGGCCATGCAGACCACGGTCAGGCCATGCTTGAGCGCGACTTCCTTGAGCAGATGCTTGAACAGCAAGGTCTGGTCGGCCAGCAGCAGCGGATCGCCATGCAGCAGGTTGATCTCGAACTGGCTGACGCCCATCTCGTGCATGAAGGTATCGCGGGGTAAGCCCAGCGCCGCCATGCCTGCGTAGACTTCAGTGAAGAACGGCCGCAAGCCGTTATTGGAGCTGATGCTGAATGCCGAATGACCGTCCTCGCGACGACCGTCCAGGCCCACTGGCGGCTGGAAGGGTTGCGTCGGGTCAGGGTTGGGTGCGAACACAAAGAATTCCAGCTCGGTCGCCACGACTGGCGCCAGACCGAGGGCGGCGTAGCGAGCGATCACCGCCTTGAGTTGGCCGCGAGTCGACAGGTGCGAGCTCTCGCCAGTCAGTTCCTGCGCATCGCATATGGCCAGTGCCCGAGGGTGCGAACTCCAAGGCAAGCGGTGAAGCTGCGCCGGATCAGGCACCAGCGCCAGGTCACCATCATCGCTGCCGTAAAAATGCGCCGGCGGATAGCCGCCCATGATGCATTGCAGCAGCACTCCCCGCGCCATCTGCAAACGCCGCCCCTCAAGAAATCCTTCGGCGGTCATCACCTTGCCGCGGGGTACGCCGTTCAGGTCCGGCGTAATACATTCAATCTCATCAATGCCCGTCAATCGCTGCGCGAGTGAACGATGGCCATCGGTTGTCATGACGCAATCCTTGTTGTTATACGAGCCGCGAACGGCGACCCGTACAAAATAGGCTCCAGCTGTTCGGAATATCAAGCAGCGTCAAACAAAAAGGCGCAATCCTGTGAGGAACGTGTCGTTCAGGGGAGATAGAGGCTGAACACGCCGCCACCCAATGGGCCGCCGTTACTGATTTCGGTACGTCCGCCCACGCCATTGCGCTGGTGCAAGGCGGCAATCCGCCCGGCGAAGTACAGGCCCAGGCCGGTACTGCCACTGCTGTGGTTGATGCCCTGCACATAGTCAGCCTGACGCTCGATCATCTCGGGTGGATAACCCTCGCCATCGTCGTTGATGGTCAGCACCAATTGCCCGGCTTCATCGCTGACGCTGATCAACAAGGCATGCCGGGCGTAGCGGATGGCGTTGTTGATGCTGTTGGCGAGCACCGAGGCAATCAGCTCCCGATCGAAGAAACCCAGCGGGCTTAACGGGTCCACTTCATAGGTCGCGATAATGCCGCGGCTGGCGAACACTTCTTGATGAGCCGCCAGTTGCGCCTCAATGAAGTCATCCAGCTCATGGTAGGCCGGCTGCAACGGCATCTGGTTGACGCCCAGCTTGTACAGCCCCAGCAACTGCACCAGCATGCCATTGAGGTGGGCGAACTCGAAGTCGATGACGCCCTGCTCCGGGGTCTGCCGCTCGGGATCAGGCAAGCGCGCCAGCCATTGACTGTGGGCCTGCATCAGCATCGCCAGAGAGTTCTTCATGTCGTGCACGGTGGAGGCAATCACCGTGGAGAAGTCGAGTGACGGTTCGCTGTCGATCATTCGCCGAACGCCTTGATTTTCAGTTTCTGGTAGCGCGGATAACGCGCATCGGTATCGGGCATCAGGCCGACCGTTTTCAGGCAGGCCCGGCACTCTTCCAGCTCAGCCGACGGCACGCTGGTGTCGGTGCCATGCAGCAGCGACTGCGCCATGTTCAGGGCAATACTGATGTTCTTCGGTTGCAGCGCCAGGGCTTTGCGGAACACTTCCCGGGCTTCCACCAGATTGCCGGTCTTGTACACCCGCACGCCCTGACGGTTGAGGTCGGCGGCGGCGTTGCCCGAGTTGAGGATGGTCGGGTCGTCGGTCAGCTTGGCGATACCCTTCATCACGGTCGGATCGTCGCCGTAGATTTCCGCACAGTTTTTCAACATCGAAGCACCGGCACTCGCCTGCCCCAGCATTTGCAACTGCTTGGCCACCAGCAGCGCCGCTTCAGCGCTCATGAACTGTTCCATGCCATCGAGGCGCATCATCGCTTGCTCGGTGAGCTTCTCGGCGGTTTCGGCATCGTTGAGCAGCAGGCTGGTGGCCTTCATCAGACGCGCGCGAATCTGCAGGCCTGGGTCGGAAGGATTCTCCTTCGCCACCGCACTCAGCGTCGTGTTGATTTCCAGGCGGGTTCGAGTGTCCAGGCCCTTTTCCGCACCTTTGCTGATCAAGGCATGGGCCAGGCCGAGGTTGCTTTCCGCGTCCTTGAAGCGTGACTGCGCCCCTTGGTTAACGGCCTGGCGATAGGCTTTGGAGGCGGTGTCAAAATCTTCGTTGGCCATTGCCAATTTGCCCAGCAACGCTTGCCGGCGCACCGCCAGCGGCGACAGGCGAATTGCCTCTTCCAACACTTTCTGCGCCGCTTTGGTGTCGCCTTCGGCGACCAGCACATCGGCCATGCCATCGTAGAGGGCCGGCATCATCGGGAAGACTTTCAAGGCTTTTTCGTAAATGCCCTTGGCCTGGCTGACCTGCCCACGCTTAAACAGCAATTGGCCCAATCCGGCAAACGCCCAGGGCAAAGGCCGATCCGCAATGATGCTGTCGTAAAGACGCTCCAGCGCTTCGTTCTGGTTCAAGTCGCGCAACGCATCGGCGCGGTAACGCAGGCACAGCGGCGAATAACGAATGTCCTGTTTGCACAGGGCGATGCAGGCATTGAGCACTTCAACCGGTTTGCCCCGGTCAAGCGCTTGCAGGATCGGTTTGAGCAAGGTCTTGCGCTGTTCCAGTCGCTCCAGGCGCTGGGCCAGGCCAGAGCGGTTGAACGGTTTGGTCAGGTAAGCGTCGGGCTCATGCTCCAGTGCGCTAAGCACCATGGCCTGGCTGGTTTCGGCGGTGACCATGACAAACACACTTTCATGGCTGATCAGCTTCTCGATCATCAGGTCTTCGAGCACCTGCTGACCGTTTTTCTTGCCATCGCCCAGGTGGAAATCCTGCAGGATGAAGTCGTAGGACTTCTGCGAGCACATGCGCAGCGCCTGCTCACCGGTATCAGCGGTGTCGACGTCCTTGACGCCCAGCTCCCGCAGCATGGACCTGACGGAACTGCGGAAATCCGAGAAATCATCGACGATCAAAAAGCTTTTTTGGTGATACGACAGCATCGAAGATTTCCAGGCAATTTAAGGAAGAACAACCTAAAGGCAATGGCTGCGAGTTCAGCTTCGCGGCCTTTCGGGCGCGCAGATGATAGCGAGAGGCCATTGGCTATCAAGCAATTTCGCACAATCACGTGATGAGCTTTACCGGCCGCCAGCGATGAAATCACAACGGCTTGTCGCGTTATCGGCAAGTAGTCGCGTTCCCTTGAAGCAACGGAAGTGCAATCGCTCGTTTTACTGCCAAAAGATCATACGGCTGCACATGGACGCGCTAAATATTTGAAGGCGTTATTGAAAAACGGGATTATCCTGATTTATTGGAGCACGCTAATTATTGTCCGCTTGAACTCAATACGTTCTAAATCGCCGGTAAAGGCCAGGAAATGACCACCACCCCCAAGCACTCGGCCATGGCTCTCGAGCGAAAGGCCCTGACCCCCAGCACCCTGGACTTTCCGGTGGTGGGTATTGGCGCGTCGGCGGGCGGGCTGCAATCTATAAAGCTGTTTTTCGAGAACATGCCTCAAGACAACGGCATGGCATTTGTGATCATTTTGCACCTGTCACCCGACCACCAAAGCGTCGCAGACAAGATCATCCAGGAATCGACCCGGATGCCGGTTCTGCAGGTCACCGAAACCGTACCGATCGAGAAAAACCGGGTCTATGTCATCCCGCCGGCGCGGCGACTGCTGATGAATGGCAATAACCTTGAGGTTGTTGAAAACGACCCACAACTGGGGCGCCACGCCTCGATCGATCTGTTCTTCCGCGATCTGGCTCAGGTGCACCGCGAGCGCGCCTTCTGCCTGGTGCTTTCGGGCAGCGGTTCCGACGGCGCGGTCGGCCTGTCACGCATCAAGGAACAGGGCGGCATTACTCTGGCCCAGGTGCCGGAAGACGCCGAATTCGACGGTATGCCCCGGGCGGCCATCGAGACCGGCATGGTCGATCTGGTGTTGCCCGTAGTAGAAATGCCGCAAAAGCTGCTGGACCTGTGGCACAACTCCCGGGAAATCAGCTTGCCTGCCGCCAACGATCCGGAACTGCAATCCTTCGCCTCGGTGTCCGAGCGTGACGCAGCACTCGCCGAACAAATGCTGCACGACATCCTGATCCTGTTGCGCACCGGCACCGGTCATGACTTCAAGCACTATAAACGCGCGACAGTATTGCGGCGGATCGAACGCCGGATGCAGGTCACGGCCCAGCCAGACCTGGGAGCTTATTACCGCTACCTGCTAAGCAATCCCGAAGAAACCAAGGCGCTGCTGGGGGACATGCTGATCGGCGTGACCAATTTTTTCCGTGATCGTGAAGCCTTCGAAGCGCTGGAGCGCGATATCGTGCCGCAGCTGGTCGGTGCCGCGGTGTCGGCCCAGCCTGAGAAAGAAGAAATCCGGATCTGGTCGGCTGGCTGCTCCACCGGCGAAGAAGCCTACAGCCTGGCGATGCTGGTGAACGATCAGCTGCAACTGGAGGACAGCAAGGCCTCGTTGCAAATTTTCGCCACCGACATCGACGAGCGCGCCATCAGCTTCGGCCGGGCCGGTCTGTACCCGCAAGCCATCGTGACGGATGTACCGCCGACGCGGCTGCGGCACTACTTCATCAAGGAAGATGAGCACTATCGGATTCGCAAGGAAATCCGCGAGAAGGTGCTGTTCGCCAAACACAGCCTGCTGTCCGACCCACCCTTCTCGCAAATCGATCTGATCGTGTGCCGGAACCTGTTGATCTATCTGGATCGCGAAGTACAGCGCGAAATCCTGCAGATGTTCCACTTTGCATTACGGTCCGGCGGCTTCCTGTTCCTGGGGTCTTCCGAAAGCGCAGACGCTTGTCATGAGCTGTTTACGCCGGTGGACAAACGCAACCGGATCTTCCGTGCTAAAACCGGCACCGCCAGTAGCCGACGTACGCCGACCGTGCCGCGCGGTGGTTATGTGCGCTCCAATATTTCCCGGCAGGCGCCGCAAAACGTCGTGCAGCGCAAACTGTCGTTCGCCGACATCCACCAGCGCGCCCTCGAACGCTACGCCCCACCGAGCATGATCGTCGATACCAACGCCGATATCCTGCACATGAGCGAAAGTGCCGGGCGTTTCCTTCGACATGTGGGCGGTGAGCTGTCACGCAACCTGCTGACGCTGATCCTTCCGGAACTGCGCCTGGAAATCCGCACCACGCTGTTCCAGGTCCAGCAGAGTGGCCTGGCGGTAAAATCCCGCGAGGTGCCGGTCAAGCACGAAGAGCGGCGTTACAAGGTCAGCCTGGAGGCGCAGCCTTACAAGGATGAAGAGTCGGACGGCGAGTTCATCCTGGTGATTTTCGAGGAAGTCGAAGTCGATCCTGCGCAAGCGACGGCCACGCCCCTGCTGCAAACCGAAAGCCAGGTGCTGTCCAATCTTGAACGTGAACTGCAACGCACCAAACTGCACTTGCAGGACACCATCGAACAATCGGAAATTTCCAGTGAAGAACTGAAAGCTTCCAACGAAGAAATGCAGGCGATCAACGAAGAACTGCGCTCGGCCACCGAAGAGCTGGAAACCAGCAAGGAAGAGCTGCAATCGATCAACGAAGAGCTGCTGACGGTCAACTACGAGCTGAAAACCAAAGTCGAAGAAACCGACAAGATCAACGACTACCTGACCAACCTGATCGCCTCCACCGACATTGCCACGGTGTTTGTCGACCGCAGCATGCGGATCAAGTGGTTCACTCCGCGTGCCACCGATATTTTCAGTATGTTGCCGGTGGATACCGGCCGCTCCCTGCTCGACATCACGCATCGCCTGCACTACGACAACCTGGCGAGTGACGCGGCATCGGTGTTCGAATCATTGAACATGATCGAACGTGAAGTCAGCAGCACCGACAAGCACTGGTACATCGCCCGCCTGCTGCCCTATCGCTCCAGCGAAGACCGTATCGACGGCACCGTGCTGACGTTCATTGACATCACCAAACGCCGCGAGGCCGAAGAAGAACTGCGCCTGGGCGAAGAACGCATGCGTCTGGTGGCCGAAAGCACCCGCGACTACGCGATTATCACCCTTGATGAACAAGGCGTGATCACCACCTGGAACAAAGGCGCCGAGCTGATCTTCGGTTACAGCAAGACCGAGGCCGAAGGCGCTTACTACGACTTCATTTTTTCCGCCGAAGACCGCGCCTCCGGCGTGCCTGAAACCGAACTGCTGGGGGCTCGCACCCATGGCCGTTCCGAAGATGAACGCTGGCATCTACGCAAGGATGGCAGCCGTTTCTATTGCAGCGGCGAGGTGACCCAGCTCAACGGTGACAACCTTCACGGCTACGTGAAAATCGCCCGGGATCTGACCGGCCACAAACGCCAGCATGAAGAGCAGAGCCAACAACTGGCCGAGACGCTGAACACCAATTACCTCAAGGATGAGTTCTTCGCGGTCATGTCCCACGAACTCAAGCATCCTCTGAACCTGATCCAGCTCAACGCCGAACTGTTGCGGCGCTTGCCGGTGACCAAGTCGGTGGCGCCGGCCGCCAAAGCCGTCAACACCATCTGCGATGCTGTCAGCAGCCAGGCGCGGATCATCGACGACCTGTTGGATGTCGCACGCGTGCGCACCGGCAAGCTCAAGCTCAAACCGATCGCCGTGGATCTGGCCAGTGTGCTGCGCGATATTTACACCGTCGTCCTCAATGACCAGCACAGCACCACCGTCGAGCTGCATGTGCCTTCGGAGCCGTTGATGGTGCGCGCCGATCCGACGCGCCTGGAGCAGATCATCTGGAACCTGGTGAACAACGCACTGAAATTCACCCCGCCCGACGGCCGCGTGCAATTGATCGCCAGCCAGGCTGGGGACATGGCGCGGCTGGAAGTCAAGGACAATGGCACCGGCATCGCGGTCGAGAACCTCGAACACGTATTCGACCTGTTTGGCCAGGCTGAAACACAGCACGCCAACCACCAGCGCGAAGGGCTGGGCATCGGTTTGTCACTGGTGCGCCAATTGACCGAGGCCCAACATGGCACGGTTGAAGTGAGTTCGCCGGGGGCTGGGGAAGGCTGTACCTTCACTGTCTATTTGCCGCTGGCCAGTAGTGAAGGTAAAACTCAAGCCACAACGCCAACCGACGAGGTATCAGGAAAACTGAGCGGCCTGACGATTCTGCTGGTCGACGACTCTGCCGAGGTATTGGAAACCCTGAAAATGCTGCTGGAAATGGAGGACGCCGAAGTCGTTGCCTTCGATCGTCCATGGGATGCTCTGGACGCGGCAACCAACAGCCACTTCGACCTGATCATTTCGGATTTGGGCATGCCGGTCATGAACGGCCATGAACTGATGCAAGCATTACGTCAGTTGCCGCACATCAAGGATGTGCCGGCCATTGCCCTGACTGGCTATGGCGCTATCAGCGATATTAAAAAGGCTCGTCAATCGGGCTTTGACCAGTACATTGGAAAACCGGTGTCCTACGATGACCTGATCGCGACCATCGAGACCCTGCGACAGCACCGGGCATCAGGTTCTGAATAGCTCAGCGTAAATAGGCGCGTTGTACACAGACGCGCAGGTCAATCGCCTGCTTCAGTCGCTCCTTGTGGTCCGCCCAGACCCTGGGATCGACTTTGGGCGCGCGCATGAGGTTGAGCATGGCCGCTTTGGCGGCCAGGTATTCCGACCACGCATCTTCGCAGCTGAGCTTGAAACGCTCACGTTCGTTCATTTCCATCCGCCGCAGCGCCAGTACCGACTCATCGGTGATGACCGTGCCTAGCGTCAGTTGCACCCGATGAGGTGCAACGAACGCCTGCGTGCCCGCTACAATCTCCCCCGCTCGCAGCGCGCCCCACTTCAACACCGCGCATAAAGTCTCATCACTACCCCTGTCGTGAAACTCCTCACACAGCATGATCCCGTGGTTATCGTAAACACCGATGAACACCTGGGTGATCCCCTCACGACTCAGTCGTGCCCGCACTTCCACTTGCGTCCCGTCACCGAGCACTTCTTCATGGATGTGGTGAGGTAATCGGGGGTCGGTCCATAACCAGAACTGTGCACCTCTGTGTCGCATTGCTTGGCTCCTTGAGTGGAGTCAGAAGTAATACACAGCAATGACTGACTTTCCACGTAAGTCGTCAGGTGGTTCGAGCAAGAAAAAAAACGCCAGAGGAATGCTCTGACGGGCTTTTCTAACCGCTGACGCTGCAATTTTAGAGCGTCCTTGCACTGGAATTACGCAGCCAGCCCTTGCCGCATAAGGGTTTCAGCTCATTTGAGGCACACCACTATTGAGTGCCTGCGGGCACTTCGCCAAAAACAAATCGACATAATATTGACACCAAAACATCCATTTGTCGGAATATTGGCACATCGTACTGTTACCTGCGCTTAACACCTTTACAAAGCCTGACCCCACAACTAAACACCTATCAAACTGATATCAGGAAAGGCCGTATCCCTGAATCAGTGCTGTACCAAAATACGGCCTCATCCAGCCATTACTTCAGGAGTCCCTTCCCTATGGGTGCTCTCAGGATACTGCGCGCCACGCGCAGCGCAGCCTCAGGCGTGGGCCCACGTTCGCCCGACCGCTCCTGCGATTCGCTCCTCAAGTACGGCGAGTTTCTTCCCCCCCGCGAGACCAGCACCCCTCTGCCGGCAGCGCCTGTCCCGTCTAGCCCAGACGGTCGACGATGTCCGGTAGCCGCCCCGTACCGCTCCTGAACACTCTGAGCGGCGCAAGCACGGGACTTCGTCCTGTTAGCAGTCCCTGGCGATTCCAATAAAAAAAGCATTCTCGGGAGAAAGACATGGCTACCACCACCACGACCAGCGGCGGCACCGTTACTTCGTTTTCCAATACGCCGCAGGCGCAGGACGACGTTTTCACTACAGGTGTCATTGGCACGAGCAGCGCGAGCATCACCGAAGACCTGCTGGGGGTCGTGTACCTGGACGTCATGTCCAATGACCTGGGCGGTAACGCAAAGACACTCTGGTCACTTGATGATGGGACCAGTCTCTCTACTGCCACCAAGGTTTATGCCCCGGCCGACCTCCTGGTCCAGGACACGAGCAGAATCGAGGCGACGAGTAGCGATAGCAGCCTCAATGGGGCAAAGATCTGGATTACTTCTGATGGCAAGGTCGGCTACGACGCCGCTACATTGTCGACCGCGTTCAAGACGCAACTTCAGTCGCTTGCTGCCGGAGCGTCCCTGACAGACAGCTTTACGTATGCGATTCGTCTCGGCAATGGCACCCTCAGCTGGGCTACTGCACAAGTGCAATTTGCCGGCATGAATGACAGCGTGACGATGAACATCGGCGTGCAGGCCGGCACGGTCACCGAAGATGCGCCCACAACGCCGAGCACAACCGATTCGCTGAGCACGACGGGCACGATTGCGTTTAGCGATGTCGATTTGAGCGACACGCATACCGCCTCATTCGTGGCGGCGGGAGGCAATACCACAGCGCTGGGCAACTTCAGCCTGGCCTCTGTGGTTGAAGCGGCCAATGCGGCCAACGGCACCGTTAACTGGACTTACACCGTGAACAATGCGGCAGCCCAGTACCTGGCCCAAGGTCAGACAGCTACCGAAACCTATGTGGTCACCCTCAACGATGGGCATGGTTCGTCGACAACGCAAAATGTGATCATCACCATCACCGGTACCAACGACCAGGTGCACATTACCAGCGGCGCGCAGACAGGCGATGCCAAGGAAGACAGTGGCGACTACGCCGCCAACGGCAGCATCACCTTCACCGACGCCGACCTGATCGACACCCACAGCGTCACCGTCACACCGGGCGCTTCCGGCTATCTGGGCAGCTTCACCACAGATCCACTGCATGACAGCACCGGTACGGGCAGCGGCTCGCTGGGCTGGCACTTCACGGTAGACAACGCCGCCGTGCAGTTCCTGGGCGAAGGCCAGACCCTCACCCAGACTTATAACGTGGCGATCGGTGACGGCACGGTACAGACCGTGACCATTACCATCACCGGCACCAACGATCGGCCGACGCTGGCGATTGCCGACACCACCGGCGCCATGAGCGAAGGCAACGGTACGGCCACACTGAGCGACAGCGGCGCACTGAGCTTTGCCGATGTGGACAACATCGACGTGGTAACTGTGTCGCACACCTCCAACGGCAACATCGCCTGGAGCGGCGGCACGCTCGATGCGGGCGTGGCTTCGGCACTGGTCGCCGGCTTCTCGGTCGATCACAACAGTTGGGACTACAGCACCAGCCAGAACCTCGACTTCCTCGGCGCAGGTGAAACCGTCACCTTCTCGTACACGGTGGTCGCCACCGACAACAGCGGCGCGGCTAACGCTGCTTCGGCGACGCAGACCGTGACCATCACCATTACTGGCAGCAACGATGCGCCGGTGCTGAGCTTCGCATCGGGCAACGATGTTGGCGCCGTGCAGGAAGACACCATCCTCAGCGTCAGCGGCCAGTTCAGCTCGAGCGACATCGATCACAATGCCACCGCCACCTGGAGCATCGCCGGGTCCAATACCGGCACCTATGGCTCGATCGCCGTCGACGGCGCCGGTAAGTGGACGTACACCCTGGCCAACGGCACCGATGGCGTTGCCAGTGCGGTGCAATCGCTGAAGGTCGGCGAGACTCATAACGAAGT
>NZ_JBXAKV010000021.1:0-92788 GCF_058798795.1 Pseudomonas sp. GW822-FHT07A10 | reverse complement strand
GACAACACCGAGGAGCTTAGCTGCTCTCGCCGGGTGTTCGGCCAACATACAAGGAGCGAGGCTTGCCCGCGAAGGGCTTAACGCGATTTAACGGCGGACTTGCTTCAGGGTCTCGGCAATCAAAAACGCCAGTTCCAGCGACTGATCGGCATTCATCCGCGGGTCGCAATGGGTGTGATAACGATCCGAAAGCCCATCTTCGGTAATCGGCCGCGCGCCGCCGATGCATTCGGTGACGTTCTGCCCGGTCATTTCGATGTGGATGCCGCCGGCATAACTGCCTTCCGCTTCGTGAACCTGGAAGAACTGCTTCACCTCGCCAAGGATCTGCGCGAAGTCGCGGGTCTTGTAGCCGCTGCTGGCCTTGATGGTGTTGCCGTGCATCGGGTCGGAGCTCCAAAGCACTTGCTTGCCTTCGCGCTGCACCGCGCGAATCAGCTGCGGCAGATGATCGCCGACCTTGTTCGCGCCCATCCGCGCAATCAGGTTCAGGCGACCCGGGTCGTTGTCCGGGTTGAGCACATCGATCAGGCGAATCAGGTCTTCAGGGTTCATGCTCGGGCCGACCTTGACCCCGATCGGGTTATGCACCCCGCGCAGGAATTCGACGTGAGCACCGTCCAGTTGACGGGTACGGTCACCGATCCACAGCATGTGGGCCGAGCAGTCGTAGTAGTCGTTGGTCAGGCTGTCGCGACGCACGAAGGCTTCTTCGTAGTTCAGCAGCAGCGCTTCGTGGGCGGTGAAGAAACTGGTTTCGCGCAGTTGCGGCGAGCTGTCCATACCGCAGGCACGCATGAAGGCCAGGGTTTCATCGATGCGATCGGCCAGGTGGCTGTATTTCTCGGCCAGTGCCGAGTTGGCGATGAAGTCCAGGTTCCATTTGTGTACCTGATGCAGATCGGCAAAGCCGCCCTGGGCAAAGGCGCGCAGCAGGTTCAGGGTTGCGGTGGACTGGTGGTAGGACTGCAGCAGGCGATCCGGGTCCGGCACGCGGCTTTTTTCGTCGAAACCGATGCCGTTGACGATGTCGCCACGGTAGGCCGGTAGCGTCACGCCGTTGATGGTTTCATCGTTGGCCGAACGGGGTTTGGCGAACTGACCGGCCATGCGTCCGACTTTGACTACCGGGCAACCGGCGGCGAAAGTCATGACGATCGCCATTTGCAGCAACACTTTAAAGGTGTCGCGAATTTTCGCGGCGGAGAATTCGGCGAAGCTTTCGGCGCAGTCGCCGCCCTGCAACAGAAACGCCCGGCCCTGGGTGACTTCGGCAAACTGACGGCGCAACTCCCGCGCTTCACCGGCAAACACCAGTGGCGGATAGCTCGCCAGGGTTTGCTCGACGTGCAGCAAATGCGCCGCGTCGGGGTATTGAGGTTGTTGCTGGATCGGCAGGGCGCGCCAGCTGTCAGGGCTCCAGGGTTGGCTCATCGCAGTCTCTAGTGTTTTACGCTCGGACGGTTATGTTATCAGCAATTAGTGCGTGACCTGCTCCCGTCGCTTCGCGGACAATCGCGCCTTTGCCGCTTTATGTTGCGGTTTATCGCGTTGCCGGGGCCGGTAACGATCAGGAGACGAAATGACTGAGGAGCGCGTCGAGCATCTGCTCGCCGAGGTACAGGATGAGTTCGGCGTGATTCGCGTGCTGGAAGTGGCCGACTACCGTTTTCTGGAGTTCGGTGACGCCATCGAACAGAGCTGCGTGTTCACCGCCGACCCTAGCTGGCTCGAGTACGATTACACCCGCGCGATGCTGATTGGCGCGCTGTGCCACGAGCAGCCGGAAAGCGCGCTGTTCCTCGGCCTTGGCGCCGGGACACTGACCCAGGCTTGCTTGAAGTTCCTGCCACTGGAAGATGTCGAAGCCATCGAGCTGCGCCCTGACGTACCGCGCCTGGCCATCGAATACCTGGGCCTGGATGACGATCCGCGGCTGTACATCCGCGTCGGCGATGCGCTGGAGTTGCTCGATACGGCTGAACCGGCCGATCTGATTTTCGTCGACCTGTATACCGATGTCGGGCCGGGTGTCGGACACCTGGCCTGGAGCTTTCTGGAAAACTGTCAGAAACGCTTGAATCCGGGTGGCTGGCTGGTGATCAACCAGTGGGCCACCGACGACGGCAAGCCGTTGGGCGCAGCGTTGTTGCGCGGTCTCTATCACCGGCATTACTGGGAACTGCCGGTGAAGGAGGGCAACGTGATTCTGATCGTGCCATCGGAGCTGGATCAGGAGCTGGACATGGAAGGGCTGATCGCCCGTGCGGAAGGCCTGGCGCCGCGGTTGGGGTATTCGTTGCAATCGTTGATCAAGGATATTCGACCGGCGACTTAATGCGATGAGGTCATCTGTGGCGAGGGAGCTTGCCCCCTCGCCACAAAAGCCGATCTGTCAGCAACCTTTGAAGACCCCCGGCCGCTTCTCGATCATCGACCGCACACCCTCCTTGGCGTCCTCGCTGTTGAGCAGTTTCTTCGCCAGCGCCGGCAATGCCTGGGCCGCAGCAATTTCACCCTCGTAGCGCGCCTGTCGCGCAGACATCAACGTCGCCTGAACCCCCAGCGGTGCCTGCCTCGCAATCCTCTCAGCCAACTCGATCGCCCGTGGCAGCAAGTCCTCGCTGGCCATGACTTCCTGCACCAGGCCCAGACGCAAGGCATCATGTGCATCGAATTCATCGCCGGTGAGCAGCCAGCGCATGGCGTTGCCCCAACCGGCGACCTGATGCAGGCGCAAGGTGGCGCCGCCGAACGGGAGGAGTCCGCGCTGCACTTCCTTTTGGGCAAAACGGGTATTGCTGGCGCACAGGTTGATGTCGGCGGCCAGCATCAATTCGATGCCCGCGGTCAGGCAGTAGCCTTGCGCCGCGACAATCACCGGTTTGTTGACCCGGGGGCCGCCGAACACGCCCCAGGGATCGCAGCCGCCGGGCGGTGCCTGCCAGCCTTCGGCCAGGGCTGCGCCGGCGCTGACCAGGTCGAGCCCGGCAGTGAAATGCTCGCCATGGCCGAACACCACCGCGACCCGCGCCTCACTGTCGGCTTCGAATTCGCCATAGGCCAGGCTGAGCGCATTGAGCAGGTCGAGGTCGAAGGCATTGCGCTTGGCCACCCGATCCAGGCCGATCATCAGGACATGACCGTGTCGTTCACGGGTTACACGACTGGGGCTGGGCTGATTCATGGAGCATTTCCTCGGGCGGGAAGGGGGCGTCAGACCAAAGGTCTGCGTCGCAAGGGTGAACCGTTTTAGCGCCATCGTCAGCAGGGCCGGGCCTTTGCAAAATAGACGGTTGTACGATTATCCGCAAAGCCCGTGACACAACGGCGTATGCCGGTTTTTTCCGATAAAAAAAGCTCCCTTTTTTGCCGAATTCCGGTATAGTGCGCGCCGGCCTTTAACCGGGCCGCGTTTAGGTAGCGCAATTCCCCGAAGCCAGCTTCGGCTGCACGTCCGCCCCGCGGACTCTTCCTTGACGATTCTTTTCATTCATTCGTTTTCGCAAATCCCCGCCGACAAAGCTGCCAGGGCGACTCTTGAGTCTCAACACGGCATGCGCAGCTTTGGAGCATGGGTCTTTGCGGATGCACTTAGAGGCAGACCCATGACCCAGGAAATCGGCGGCTTCGCCGCTCTTGAACTTCACCCTAATATTGTCGCTGCAGTAGTCGCTACCGGCTATGAAGAGCCTTCGGCCATTCAGCAGCAGTCGATCCCGATCATTCTCGCCGGTCACGATATGATTGGCCAGGCGCAAACCGGTACCGGTAAAACCGCTGCCTTTGCCCTGCCGATCCTGCACCGCATTGATCCGTCCAAGCGCGAGCCGCAAGCTCTGATCCTGGCCCCAACTCGTGAGTTGGCGCTACAAGTTGCAACCGCTTTCGAAACCTACGCCAAGCAAATGCCGGGCGTAACTGTTGTGGCTGTCTACGGCGGCGCGCCGATGGGCCCACAATTGAAAGCAATCCGTAATGGCGCACAGATTGTTGTCGCCACTCCGGGTCGTCTGTGCGACCACCTGCGTCGCGACGAAAAAGTCCTGACTACCGTGAACCACCTGGTTCTCGACGAAGCGGACGAAATGCTCAAACTGGGCTTCATGGACGACCTGGAAGTTATCTTCAAGGCCATGCCGGAAACCCGTCAGACCGTATTGTTCTCGGCCACCCTGCCGCAATCGATCCGTGCCATCGCCGAACGCCACCTGCGCGATCCGAAGCACGTGAAGATCCAGAGCAAGACTCAGACCGTTACCGCGATCGAACAGGCTCACCTGTTGGTTCACGCTGACCAGAAGACTTCTGCCGTTCTCAGCTTGCTGGAAGTGGAAGATTTCGACGCCCTGATCATGTTCGTGCGCACCAAGCAAGCGACCCTGGACCTGGCCAGTGCCCTGGAAGCCAAAGGCTACAAAGCCGCTGCGCTGAACGGTGACATTGCTCAGAACCAGCGTGAGCGCGTCATCGAATCCCTCAAGGATGGCCGTCTGGACATCGTTGTGGCGACCGACGTTGCCGCTCGTGGCCTGGACGTTCCGCGTATCACTCACGTGTTCAACGTTGATATGCCGTACGACCCGGAATCCTACGTTCACCGTATCGGCCGTACCGGCCGTGCCGGTCGCGAAGGTCGCGCGCTGCTGCTGGTCACTCCTCGTGAGCGCCGCATGCTGCAAGTGATCGAGCGTGTTACCGGTCAGAAAGTTGCCGAAGTTCGCCTGCCGGACGCTCAAGCTGTTCTCGATGCCCGCATCAAGAAATTGACCAACAGCCTGTCGCCGCTGGTAGGTGATGCCGAGTCGACTCACGGTGATCTGCTGGATCGTCTGACTGCCGACATCGGTTGCAGCCCGCGTGCCCTGGCCGCAGCCCTGCTGCGCAAGGCTACCAACGGTCAAGCGCTGACCTTGGCCGCCATTGAGAAAGAACGTCCACTGGTGCCGAACAATGCACCGCGTGGCGATCGTCCAGAGCGTTCCGGTGATCGTCCGGACCGTGGTGACCGCGAGCGTCGTGCTCCGATCCCGCTGGCTGAAGGCCGTGCTCGTTGCCGTACCGCGCTGGGTGCGCGTGACGGTATCGCTGCCAAGAACCTGCTGGGCGCCATCCTCAACGAAGGTGGTCTGGCGCGTGAAGCCATCGGTCGCATTCAGGTGCGTGACAGCTTCAGCCTCGTCGAGCTGCCGGAAGATGGTCTGGAGCGTTTGCTGACCAAGCTGAAGGACACTCGCGTTGCCGGTAAGCAGTTGAAGCTGCGCCGCTACCGCGAAGATTGATCCGCCCCCGGGCTGATTGATCGCACATAAAAAATCCCCGACTGGTTCGGGGATTTTTTTGCCTGCTGTTTTGTGGCGCGCGATGGGCGACTTGGTTTACCTGTCAGCTGAAACGATAGATATCCATTCCTAGCGCCCCCATGGTGAACCCCTGGTGCACAACGCTGAACTCGCCCCCGGCCGCGCGGGCGAAGTACAGAGGCAACAGATGTTCGTCACTCGGATGGTTGCGCACCGCGTTCGGCGCCTGCTGGCGATAGTCGTGCAGCGCAGCTTCATCGTTCGCTTCGAGCTTCTCGATCATCCAGTCACGGAACGCCTTGGCCCAGGGTTCGACGCTTTCCGGGCCGGCGTGCCAGTCCAGTTCGCGCAGGTTGTGGGTGATGCTGCCAGAGCCGATCAACAGCACGCCGTGCTCGCGCAGGCTGGCCAGGGCATGGCCGACGCGGGTTTGCAGCGCCGGGCCGCCACGGGTGGGCAGCGAGACCTGCACCACCGGGACATCGGCCTGCGGGTACATCAACGACAAGGGTACCCAAACGCCGTGGTCGAAGGGGCGCTTGGTATCGATGCGCGCAGGCAGGCCATCGGTTTTCAGCAGCTCGACAACCTCTGTCGCCAGTTGCGGGCTGCCGGGTGCCGGGTACTGCACCTCGAACAAGGCCCGCGGAAAACCGCCGAAGTCGTGCCAGGTTTCGGGTTGGGGGTTGCCGCTGACCAGCAATTCGCTGCTTTCCCAGTGCGCGGAAACGATCACGATGGCCTTGGGCTTGGGCATTGTCGCCGCCAGATCCGCGAGGGCCGGCCCACTGGCGCCAGGTTCCAGGGCCAGCATGGGGGAGCCATGAGAGATATACAGGCTGGGGAACATAATTGAGCTCCTGGGAGTAAGATGGCAGCATCTTCAGTCAGATCATTGATCTAAATCTAATATAAGTTTTAGAGTCTTTTGATCGAATTTTTCGGGGTTAACTATGCAGCCGGAGTTTTGGCACAAACGATGGGCGTCGAATCAGATCGGCTTCCATCTGCCGGAAGTAAATCCCTATCTGCAACGGTTCTGGCCGCAACTGGGCCTTGATGAAGGTTCTCGCGTACTGGTGCCGTTGTGTGGCAAGAGCCTGGACCTGTTGTGGCTGGCGCACTGCGGTCATGAGGTGCTGGGTATCGAGTTGTCGGAAAAGGCCATCGAGGACTTTTTCAATGAGCATCAACTGGACCCGGCAATCAGCGAGCAGGGGCCTTTCAACGTCTATCGGGCCGGGTCGATCGAGCTGTGGTGCGGCGATTTCTTCGAGTTGACGGCAGGCGATGTTGCCGATTGCAGCGCACTGTACGACCGCGCGGCGCTGATCGCGCTGCCGCCAGCGATGCGTGAGCAATACGCGGCTCATCTGATTCGGATTCTGCCGAAGGATTCTTTAGGGATTTTGATTACGCTGGATTATGACCAGACGCAAATGTCCGGGCCGCCATTTGCTGTGCTTGATGACGAAGTGCAACGGCTGCTGGGGGGCTCGTGGGAGCTGAAGATCCTGGAAGACCAGGATGTCCTGGGTGAGAGCTGGAAGTTTCTCGAGGCCGGTGTCACGCGGCTTGAGGAGCGTGTGTATCGGGTTTCCAGCCATTAAGGTGTGTTGAGCTTGCTGGCCTCTTCGCGGGCAAGTCGGATCGCCGCACCGCTCGCTCCTACAAGCTTTGTGTAATTCGCCGATTATGTGAACGACACAAGACCTGTAGGAGCGAGGCTTGCCCGCGAAGAGGGCCTGAAGAGCACCGCATTAATCAAACAGACAAAAAAAGGCCCGCATTCACTGCGGGCCTTTTCTTTTAGTGCTGCGGAAGCTGTCAGCCCCGGCGACGCAGTGCGTCGATGCGTTCTTCCAGCGGCGGGTGGCTCATGAACATGCGGGCGAACCCTTGCTTGAGACCGCCGTTGATGCCGAAGGCATTCAGGGTATCCGGCATGTGCACCGGCAGCCCTTGTTCGGCACGCAGGCGCTGCAGGGCACCGATCATTGCGCTGGTACCCGCCAGGCGTGCGCCGGCGTCGTCGGCACGGAACTCGCGCTTGCGCGAGAACCACATGACGATGGCACTGGCCAGAATGCCCAGGACCAGTTCGGCGAAGATGGTCGCTATGTAGTAGGCGATGCCTTGGCCTTCTTCGTTCTTGAAGATCACCTTGTCGACAAAGTTGCCAATGATCCGGGCGAAGAACATCACGAAGGTGTTCACCACACCCTGGATCAGCGCCAGCGTGACCATGTCGCCATTGGCCACGTGACCGATTTCGTGGGCCAGAACGGCTTTCACTTCATCCGGCGAGAAACGCTCGAGCAAGCCCTGGCTGACCGCGACCAGTGCGTCGTTCTTGTTCCAGCCGGTGGCGAAGGCGTTGGCTTCATAGGCCGGGAAAATCCCGACTTCGGGCATCTTGATCCCGGCTTCGCGGGACAGTTGCTCGACGGTTTGCAGCAGCCATTGCTCATGCCGGGTGCGCGGCTGGCTGATGATCTGGGTGCTGGTGCTCATTTTCGCCATCCACTTGGAGATGAACAGCGAGAACAGGGAACCGGCGAAACCAAAGACCGCACAGAAAATCAGCAGCTGATTGAGGTTGAGATCAACCCCGTTGGCCGCCATGAACCCGTTGAAGCCGAAAAGGCTCAGGGTGATGCTGGCAATCAGCACGACCGCCAGGTTAGTGGCCAAAAACAGCAAAATGCGCATCATGGTTGTAGAAATCTCCTCGTGCTAAAGATGTAGCGTACTGCGGGGTATATAAGGTGCTGCACCGGGCTATTCAACCGGGTGACTATTTCAAACTGTGTCCTACGGCAACAGTCTAGCTGCTTGAAGGGCATTTCCGACGTCGACATGGGAAACGGTTGTCAGCCGATTAGCTTCACAAGCCCCCGCCGTTGTTGGGCGTGGGCATGAAGCGTGTCGTCAGTCAGCGCTTGAAACAGCGAGGCAGGGCAGGGCGCACAGAAGTGTTGCTGAATTAATCACCGTGCGACTTTTATCCGCGTCGCACGGTGACAGGCCATTTACTGGCGATAGGACTTGAGGAAGTTGCCGATCCGGCCAATGGCCTGATCCAGGTCGTCGACCCGTGGCAGGGTGACCACGCGGAAATGGTCCGGCCATGGCCAGTTGAAGGCCGTGCCTTGTACCACCAGCAGCTTTTCCGAGAGCAGCAGGTCGAGCACGAATTTCTCGTCGTTGTGGATCGGGCAGACTTTCGGATCGATCCGCGGGAATGCATACAGCGCACCCATCGGCTTGACGCAGCTCACGCCCGGAATGTCGTTGAGCAGTTCCCAGGTACGATTACGCTGTTCCAGCAGACGCCCTTGGGGCAATACCAGGTCGTTGATGCTCTGATAACCACCGAGTGCGGTCTGGATCGCGTGCTGGCTCGGCACGTTGGCACACAGGCGCATATTAGCCAGCATGTCGATGCCTTCGATGTAGCTCTGGGCGTGGTGTTTCGGGCCGGAAATGGCGATCCAGCCGGAGCGGAAGCCGGCCACGCGATAGGACTTGGACAGGCCGTTGAAGGTCAGGCACAGCAGGTCCGGTGCCAGCGAGGCGGTGCAGATGTGCACGGCGTCGTCGTACAGGATCTTGTCGTAGATCTCGTCGGAGAACACCACCAGATTGTGCTGACGGGCCAGTTCCAGCATGCCCAGCAGGACTTCTTTCGAATACACCGCGCCGGTCGGGTTGTTCGGGTTGATGATCACCAGGGCCTTGGTGTTCGGGGTGATCTTGGCCTTGATGTCGGCCAGGTCCGGCCACCAGTTGGCCTGCTCGTCGCACAGGTAATGCACCGGGTTGCCGCCCGCCAGGCTCACTGCGGCGGTCCACAGCGGATAGTCGGGGGCCGGCACCAGCACTTCGTCGCCGTTGTTGAGCAAGGCCTGCATCGACATCACGATCAGCTCGGAAACGCCGTTGCCCAGGTAAATGTCTTCAATGCCGACGCCTTCCACCTGCTTTTGCTGGTAGTACTGCATCACGGCTTTACGGGCGCTGAACAGGCCTTTGGAGTCGCTGTAGCCTTGGGCGGTCGGCAGGTTGCGGATCACGTCCTGAAGGATTTCGTCCGGCGCTTCGAAACCAAAGGGCGCCGGGTTGCCGATGTTCAGCTTGAGGATGCGATGGCCTTCCTCTTCCAGGCGTTTGGCGTGCTTGAGCACTGGGCCGCGAATGTCGTAGCAGACGTTGGCGAGCTTGTTCGATTTGCTGACCTGCATGGCGATGTGTTCCCGAAAATGAACGATCCAGGCGGCGTGTGAACGACCGTGCTGGGAATCCTGCGTATTCACACAGGCCTGACGCCTTGAGTGGCGGCACTCATAAATCCGTTTGAATGCGCGTGGTCTGGCTGCCAGACTGGCGTTTGACGAGGCGCAATCATACGTGCCGCCCGATCCGTGGAAAAGGTACAGATCGGGCTTTTTCAGCTGCTGAGGTGTATCAATGGAAAAGTTGGAAAAAACCCTGGAAGAATGGCGGGCCATGCTTGATCCGGAGCAGTACAACGTTTGCCGCCTCAAGGGCACCGAGCGACCGTTCTCCGGTAAATACAACGGCACCAAAACCGACGGCGTTTACCACTGCATCTGCTGCAACGCACCGCTGTTCGACTCCAGAACCAAGTTCGATTCCGGCTGCGGCTGGCCGAGCTTCTATGCGCCGATCGGCGACAGCGCGATGGTCGAGATCCGTGATATCAGCCACGGCATGATCCGTACCGAAGTGGTCTGCGCCAAATGCGATGCGCACCTTGGGCATGTGTTCCCGGACGGTCCGCCGCCAACCGGTTTGCGTTATTGCATCAACTCGGTGTGCCTGGACCTCGTTCCCCGCGAATAATCTGCTGATGTCGCGCGTTTGACTTGTGTACGCGGGAGCAGCCTCCGGCAGCTCCTGCAATGATGTTCGCGTGTCGGGTATCTATTGATTTATTAAATTGCACACAATTCAATTGCTCGCTATGTTTGATATTCCTTCATTCGGAGTTCGTGCCATGAGCGACAACCTGCTGAGCATCCCTTGCACCACCATCAAGGGGGAGCAAAAGACCCTGGCCGATTTCGCCGGTAAAGCGGTGCTGGTGGTCAACACTGCCAGCAAATGTGGTTTCACCCCACAGTACAAGGGCCTCGAAGAGCTCTGGCAGAGCTACAAGGATCAAGGTTTGGTGGTGCTCGGGTTTCCCTGCAATCAGTTCGGCCAGCAGGAGCCGGGCAACGAAGGGGCGATTTCCGAGTTCTGCGAGCTGAATTACGGGGTGAGTTTCCCGCTGTTCAAGAAAATCGAAGTCAACGGTGTCGGCGCTCATCCGCTGTTCGTTCAGCTGAAAAAACGCGCGCCAGGTGTGTTGGGTTCCCAGGGCATCAAATGGAACTTCACCAAGTTCCTGATCGGCAAGGACGGTCAGCTGGTCAAGCGCTTTGCTCCGGCCACCAAGCCGCAAGCGCTGCGCCGCGAGATCGAAGCCCTGCTCAAATGAACACGTTGTCAGTCGATTCGCTGAAACTCGACAGTCAGCTCTGCTTCAAGCTGTATGCCGCTTCTCGGGCGGTGATCCGTGCCTACAAGCCGATGCTCGATCAACTGGGCCTGACCTACCCACAATACCTGGCGATGCTGGTGCTGTGGGAATGGCAGGAAGCGGCGCCGGAGCAGCCGACGGTCAAGGCGCTGGGTGAGCGCCTGGCGCTGGATTCAGGGACCCTGACGCCGCTGCTCAAGCGTCTTGAGCAACTGCAGCTGGTGCAGCGCCAGCGTTCGGCGCGCGATGAGCGCGAGGTGCACTTGAGTCTGTCGCCCACCGGCAAGGCCTTGCGCGATCAGGTCGGGCCGCTCAAGGCCCGCCTGTTGTGCGATAGCGGTGTCGATCTGGATCGCCTGAATGAGCTGCGCGATGGTCTCGATCACCTGTTGGGGCATATCAAATCGCTGTCGTAGTGGGTATCCACAAGTCGAGCAGGGCCGCCAGTTCTTCCCGGCGGAAGGGTTTGGCCAGGTAGTCGCTCATGCCTGCCGCACGGCAGCGTTCGCGTTCTTCGGACATGGCGTTGGCGGTCAGGGCGACGATGGGCAGTTGTGGCCAGCGCCCGCTGCGACGGATCTGCCGGCTGGCTTCATAACCGTCCATCACCGGCATGTTGCAGTCCATCAGCACCAGGTCGAATTCGCTGTGTTCGAGCTGATCCAGGGCTTCGGCGCCATGGGCCGCGACGCTCACCTCGCAGCCGAGTTTGCCGAGCATGCCCTTGGCCACCAGCTGATTGACCGGGTTGTCCTCCACCAGCAGGATGCGCCCGCGTCGCTGGGGCGAGAGGACTTCGACCCGGGCACCGTTGATCGTGTTGAGTTCCGGCTGCAGGATCCGTCGCAATGTCTGGTAAAGCGCATTGCGCGCCAACGGTCGCGCCTGTTGCTGCAAAGGTGCCAGGGCGCTGGCTTGCTCGCTGGGCAGGAAACTGCCGTACGCGGTCACCAGCAGAATCGGCGCGGTTAAAGTAGGGCGCAGGCCAAACAGGCATTCGGGGCAGTCGGTGATCAACACATCCGGTTTCAGGCCGATCAATCGGTCATCGATGGAACGCTGCTGATAGCCGAGCCCCCATTCGGGCAATAGATTCTGTAGCAGTTCTGCCAGACCGCTGCTGGCGGCCGTGATCGCGACGATGTTGCCTTGCAGAGCTGCTGGCGGGATGGCGCGAGTGTGGCAGGGCAGCGGCAGGTCGGCGCAGAACTGACTGCCGAAGCCTGCTTCCGAGCTGATCGTCAGACGCCCCTGCATGGCTTCGCAGAGGTTATAAGTCAGCGCCAGGCCCAGCCCGGTACCGCCGAATTGCCGGGTAATGCCGGCACCGGCCTGGGTAAACGGCTGGAAGATTTTGACCTGTGCGTCCTGGGCAATGCCGATGCCAGTGTCGCAGACCTCGATTCGCACGCCGTCTTCGAACGTTGAAAGACGCACATCGACCCGCCCGAAGCGGGTGAACTTGAGGGCGTTGGACAGCAGGTTGCTGACGATCTGCCGGACCCGGGTCGGATCACCGAGCACCAGCGCGGGAAATTGCGGGTCGATCAGGCACGTTAGCTCGACGCTCGGCGCGGCGTTCTGGGACAGCAGGTTGGCGGTGTCTTCGATCAGCGAGCCAAGGTCGAATGGAATGTGTTCGAGTTCCAGCTGGCCGGCATCGAATTTTGACAGGTCGAGGATATCGTTGAGCAGCTCCACCAGCACTTTGCCCGAGTCATGGGCGATGGACAGCTGTTGCTGCTGCTCGGCATTGAGCGGGCCGTCCAGCGAGAGCGCGATCATCCCCAGCAGACCGTTGAGAGGCGTGCGGATTTCATGGCTCATGTTGGCCAGGAACACCGAGCGTGCCTCGGCCATGTCCAGGGCGGTGCGGCGGGCGACTTCCAGTTCCTCGTTAGACTGGCTGAGCCGGGAGTTGATGGCCTTGAGTTCCGCCGTACGGGCCGAGACGATATTTTCCAGTTGCGAGAGGTAGTCGGTCAGGCGGTTTTCGGCATTGCGCCGCTGCTGGATCTCGGTGGCGATGTTATCGAACTGTTGATTGGCGACCTTGACCAAGACGCCGATTTCATCGTTTTCATGCCCCGCCGGGTACTCCAGCCAGGTCGGCTCCGCGCTGCGTGGATCACGACCACTGAGTTCGCGGATGACCCGCACCAGCGGTTTGGTCAGCATCACGTAAAACAGCGCCAGCAGAATGCCCGTAAGGATCAGGCTGCGCGCGAAGCCATTGAGCAGGGTCACTTCGGCCCGGCGCAGGAAACGACTGCCGAAAGTGTAGGTATCGACTTCCAGGCGCAAGGTCCCGAGGGACTCGTCCGGCAAGTGGTCGAGGTAAAGACGGTCTTCAAACTGTCGGTTGGCGCCGAACAGGAAGTCGCTGAGCATCCGGTAATTGTTTTCCAGGCCCGGGCGTTTGACGCTGGCCAGTACGGTATTGTTGTTGTCGGTCAATTTCGCGCCGATGATCGCCGGGGAGCGCAGCAGACCCAGGATCAGTTCCTGGGCGAGTTCGGCATCGATGTTGTAGGCGATGCGAGACGCGGGGTTATGGCTGATTTCCAGCAAAGACAGGATTTCGCGGTTGATGGAGGCGTCTTCGCTGGCATAATCGATGCCTATTTGCACAAGGCTGAGCAGCGTGCCCAGAATGAAGCCGACCAGCACCGTAAGCTTGGCTTGCTTGTACGACAGCCGCTGGCTGAACTTGATATCCATGGGATGTTGAACCACTTCCGTTTCCCTTCGCTGCTCAAGCATAGTCGATCATCAATGGATACCGATGTTCTCGCAAAACACCTGTACGGGGTGTTGGCCGGGCATCGGATGCTGTGTTTCGTCGCTGTACCGCCATCATCACTGTGAACGTGCCCGAGGAGAAGACGTGGATTCCCGATTGAATGCTTTTCTTGAACGCGCCGATGCCGTTCTGGCCCGTATCGAACCGCTGCTGCCGGCGCCTCGGCAAACTGTCGACTGGACACACTGCCTGGCCGCACGCTGGCAACGCGAGGGTCGCAACGGTTTTCTGTTGCCGCTGCAAGTCAGCCTCGACATGCGCCTGTCCGACCTGATCGGCGTTGACCGGCAACTTGAGCAATTGGGCCGCAATACTCAACAGTTCCTCGACGGCATGCCTGCCAATCACGCCTTGCTCTGGGGCTCGCGGGGCACCGGTAAATCGTCGCTGGTGCGCGCCTTGCTGGCCGAACACGCCAAGAGCGGCCTGCGGCTGATCGAGATCGAGCGCGATCACCTGGCGGACTTGCCGCGAGTGGTCGAGCAGATTGCCAAGCTGCCTCAACGGTTTGTGCTGTTCTGCGATGACCTGTCGTTCGAGTCGGGCGAGGGCGATTATCGCGTGCTCAAGAGCGTACTCGATGGCTCTCTCGAGCAGGCGCCAGATAACGTTCTGCTGTACGCCACCTCCAACCGTCGCCATCTGGTGCCGGAAAAGGAAAGCGATAACGAAAACTGGAAAAGGGTCGATGGCGAGCTCCATCCCAATGAGGCGGTGGAAGACAAGATCGCACTGTCGGACCGTTTTGGCCTGTGGCTGTCGTTCTATCCGTTTACTCAGGAACATTTCCTCAACGTCGTCGAGCACTGGATCGGCCAATTGGCCGACAAGGCCGGTCTCAAGTGGCAGCGTGACGAAGAGTTGGACATCCTCGCGGTGCGCTGGGCCACGGGCCGGGGTAATCGCAACGGACGTTGCGCGTATCAATTTGCCCGCTATTGGGTCGGGCTGAAGCTGTTGGAGCAAAAGGCATGATCGATTTACAAAAGAGCGGCCAGGGCCTTGAGGGCTACGGCATGCTATGGGCACAGCTGGAATCGTTGCTGGCGGACGAGCGTGATTTTATCGCCAACGCCGCGCAATTTTCCGCGTTTCTGTTCAACCAGCTCGATGACCTGAACTGGGCCGGTTTCTACCTTAATCGCAACGATGAACTGGTGCTTGGCCCGTTTCAGGGGCAGATCGCCTGTGTACGGATTCCATTCGGTCGCGGCGTCTGCGGGGCTGCCGCTGCCACCTTGCAGACCCAGCGGGTCGAAGACGTACATGAATTCCCCGGCCACATCGCCTGTGACAGCGCATCGAACAGTGAACTCGTCGTGCCATTGGTCAAGGACGGTCGACTGATCGGCGTGCTGGACCTCGACAGCCCGAAGCTGGCGCGTTTTACCGCTGACGATCAGGCCGGAATCGAGCAACTGGCGGCGATTTTCCTGCGTCTGACCGACTGCTGATCAGGCCTTCAAGCCGGCCTTGATCAGCAGGCTTGTCGGGTCGACGGCATCGATCTGTTGTGGCTCCAGGAATTGGCTGGCGTACTGCAAGTAGATTTCGTCGTTGATGAACAGCCCGAACAATTCAGCGTCAATGTGGGCGTCACGGCACATGGTGGCCATGATGCCCAGCGCTTCGCTCAAGGACTTGGCTTTCTTGTAGGGGCGATCGGCGGCGGTCAGCGCTTCGAAAATATCGGCAATCGCCATCATCCGCGCCGGCAGGCTCATGTCTTCGCGCTTCAAGCGTTTGGGATAACCGGTGCCGTCCATTTTTTCGTGGTGGCCGCCGGCGATTTCCGCGACGTTATTGAGGTGGCCGGGGAAGGGCAGGTGACTGAGCATCAGGATCGTCTGCACCATGTGGTGATTGATGATGTAACGCTCCTCGCGGGTCAGGGTGCCTCGGACGATGCTCAGGTTGTAAAGTTCGCCCCGGTTGTACTTGTAGCGCGGCACGTCGAGCTTGAATCCCCAGGGATTGTCGTCCGGGATCAGTTCGCTGTCGGCGCGCTCGAGCAGATGCTCGGGTTTATCCGCCAACAGAGTCTCGCTGACCGGCAGGGTCGGCGTCGGGGTCCGGGCCTGGCGCCGGTTCTCTTCCCACGAGACGCCAAGCCGATCATCCAGGGTTCGGGTCCAGGTACGTTGGGCGATGGTGTTCAGCCGCTGCAGATCGGCCTCGACCATGACCTCGCTGCCCAGGTTGCAGCGCGCCACGAACGCGAAATCATCATCCAGCGCCGCCAGGCTCGAATTGCGCAATTGCGCCAGAGGCGACTCGTCACCCCCCAGAGCGATGGCCTGCCAATAATTGATCCAGGCATCACGCTTGAGGACTTCGAAACGGGTGCGGATTTCGTGGATGCGGTCGTACAGGGTCTCAAGTTTCGTGGCTTTGTCGACCACGTATTCAGGGGTGGTGACCTTGCCGCAATCATGCAGCCAGGCGGCGATGTGCAACGCCTCCCATTCATCTTCGCTGGGCTGATAGCTACGGAAGGCCGGGTCCTGACTGGCCGCGGCCGCCTGTGCCAGCATCAGCGTCAGTACCGGTACTCGCTGGCAGTGCCCGCCGGTGTAGGGACTCTTGGCATCGATTGCGCCGGCCAGCAGCTGAATGAATGAGTCCAGCAGCTGTTTTTGCCTGGCTTGCAGGCGCTGACTTTCGATACTCACGGCGGCCGCGCCAGACACCGCCTGGAGAAACGCGATGCGATCCGGGCGCAGCTTTTCCAGGTCGTCTTGTGTGCCGCTGTCGGCCAGCAGCAGGACCAGCAGGCCCACGGTTTCGTTATGACGATTGTGTAGCCGAATACCGACCAGATGAACCCGCGGGCATTCCATCGCGAGCAAGACTTTCTGCAGATCCCCCGCCTGTTCGAAGCCCAGGGAGGTGACGACATTGTCGGCGGTCGACAGTGTTTGCATCCACTGAGGGCTCTGAGAATCCTGGGGTACGTGTCCTTGAATGTCGAATGGCGGCAAGGCCTGTGAACTGCCGTTGATGACCAGCGCATGAGGTTCCACGCGATTTTCATCACCTTCGCGCAGGTAGATCAGACCGGCCTGGGCCTGGCCGATCTGCACGGTTTCAAACAACACCCGTTGCAGCAAGGGGGCGAAACGGGTTTCGGCGCTCAGGCTGTCGGTGATCCGGAAAAAACTCGCCAGGGTGTCTTTCATGCGCGCCATCGACACGCTCAGTTGGTCGACTTCCAGCACCGGCGAGCGACGGCTGGCCGGAAAATTGAAATCGAAACTACGAATCGCATCGGCTTCCCGCACCAGCGCGCGCAGGGGGGTGACCAGGACCCTCGAGGTCAGCCAACCCATGGGCAGGCACAACAGCAGCGTTGCCAGGGTAATCAGCGCACCTTGCCAGCGCATGCGGTAGGCATCGACCAGCAATTCGTCTTCCGGCACCAGCAGCGCCAGTTGCAGCCCCTGGGGGCCACCCTCCTGCATGCTGCTACGCGCCACGATCCATTGACGACCCGCAGCGTTCAGGCGATTGATCTCAGGGGGACTGGTGAGCAGGGCCGCGAGGCTGGGGCTCAGGTCGGCGGCTTTGATCAGCCGGGCCGTCTGGTCGTCGACGATCAGTTTGCTGCTGTCGGGGTAGGCGACGGCATTACCCTCGGCATCGAGCAGCACTATTTCGGTGCCGGGCGTCACCACATGTTTGGCCAGGGTAGCCGACAGTTCCGCCAGTGTAAGGTCGGCGCCCATCACCGCTTGCTCACCACTGCGCCGCGCCAGGGTTGTGCCGACGTTGTGGGTGGAGAAAAACAGGTAGGGCTCGGTGGTGATCTGATCACGGTCGCTGCGGGCGCTGGAGAACCAGGCGCGGGTGCGCGGATCGTAGATTTCGTCGGGGTTGTCCAGACGGCTGACGAGGGCCAGGTTCTGATCGAAAAACAAGGATTGGGAGCGGACCTGACTGCCGCCTGGATGCTCGATGCTCCATACCTGATACGCCGCGGTGTCCGGTGCCTTGAGCTGCGTTTTCAGGGCGACGCTGCGCAGGGGGCGAACCATGAAGAAGTCGCCATTGCTGTAGCCCAGGTACAGCGAGGCCAGATCGGGGTTGTCCGTGAGTGATTGACTGAAGGGCTTGAGCAACGCCAGGCGTTGCTCAAGGTCGGGTGCCTGGGTCGCCGGATTGTCCGCCAGCAGGCTCAACAGATGACGAATCGGCTCATAGGTGCGATGCAGGTCCAGACGGACATCCTGCTCGATGCGATTGAAGAGCTTTTCACTGCTGGAAAGAATGATCCGGGTGGTTTGCCGATAGTTGAAAATGCCCAGCACCACCCCGGTCAGCAACAACAGGAACGTGAACATCACGCTGATATGGATGTGCAGGGGAAGTCGGCGCTGGTCCGGGTGCAGTGGGCTGGGCATTGCAGCTTTCTCCATGACGATGAACACACTGCTCAGCCTTCCAGCATAGTTAACGCTCCGTCATTCTGCTGTTTGTCGTGGCGCGCGAGCTGTAGTTGCAATGCGTGATCGAGTTCGAGCATGGCGCGCTCCATGGACTTGCTGCAATTGGCCACTTGATCGTGGTGTAGCCTGTTATGGCAGGCCTTTTCGAGCGCCTCGCAACTGTCGATCAGTCGGGAGGCCTGGACGATTCGCGCCGCTCCCTTGATTTTGTGGGCAATGTCGAGGAGTGACTGCCGGTCGTTTGACCGGGACAACGTCAGCAGCGTTTGCCGATCCAGGTAGTTGCTATTCAGCAGCTCGGTCAACAATCGCCGGTTCAGTGCCGGGTTGCCACCGGTTAACAGATGCAGCCCCTCCAGACTGAACGCCGGGTCGCGGACCGTCGGTGCAATGCCTTCGATCCATTGGCTCAAGGCTGTCAGGCTGAGAGGTTTGAACAGGCAATCGTCCATCCCGGCTTGTTTGCAGCGTTGTCTTTCCTCCGGTTGCGCATTAGCGGTGAAACCCAGAACGGTACAGGCAGGGCGCTGCATTAGCTGTTCATGTTGGCGAATGGCACGAGCCATCTCATATCCATTCATGATCGGCATATTGCAATCGGCAATCACCAGGTCGAATGGCTGATCTTTCCACGCCTCCAATCCCGCCTCGCCATCTGCTGCGACCTTGAACCGATGCCCCAGAAACTCCAGTTGCTGGCACATGAGCAAGCGATTGGCCGGGTGATCGTCGACCACCAGAACGTTCAAGGGGGCAGCGCTCTGGTGAATCTGTGGCTCGGCAATTTCCGGCATCTGTACAGGCGGCAGGGTTGCCAGATTCAGCGAAACCCGAACCTGAGTGCCGACCCCTGGCTGGCTGCTCAATTGCAGGTTGCCGCCCATCATTTCGCACAGATTGCGGCTGATCACCAGGCCCAGCCCCGCACCGCCCCTGGCTAACTGGTCGGAGTTATTGGCCTGGACGAAAGGCTCGAACAGTCGCTGCTGATCCTGCTCGCTGATTCCGGCGCCACTGTCCTCAACCAGCAACTGCAGCTGCATGCGGTCGGGCTCGTCGGTCGGTTGCAACTCGAGGCTGATCCTGACCTGACCCTGTTGCGTAAACTTGATTGCATTGCTGACCAGGTTGGACAGCACCTGTTTGAAACGCATCGGGTCCAACAGGACATCGGTCGCAGGTTTTGCAGGGTTGAATGCCAGGTGCAGTCCAAGATTCTTTTGCCGGGCCAGCCCGTCGAAGATCCTCACCACCGAGGCCACGGCTTCAGCCAGATTGACGCGTTCCGGGCTCAGGCTCAGACGTCCGGATTCGATGCGCGCAATGTCGAGAATGTCCCCGATCAGTTCCAACAGGTCTTTTGCCGAGTGATACGCGACGTCGATGGCCGGCCGATCCGGATGGCCAGGGTCAATACGTTTGAGTGTTAGCTCCAGCATGCCGATGATCGCGTTCATCGGCGTGCGGATCTCATGGCTCATGGTTGCCAGAAAGGTGCTTTTAGCCCGGTTGGCTTCATCGGCACGTTCTTTCGCCGCCTGCCGCTGTTTTATCTGGCGTCTCATATAGGCGTTCCAGGCAACGGAGATCAGCAGCAGTACGCCAGCACCGGTAACGATCTGATAGAACACTCTGTGATAGTTGCGCCAGGTACTTTGCGAGGCCGCCGAATAGCCACGCCAGCGGTTATTGATGATACCCAGCTCTTCCGGTGCGATGCTCAACAGCGCCTTGTCGAGGATGGCATTCAGTTCTTTGGCGTCGCGCCCGGTCGCCAGGGAAAATGCCGCCTGTTGGGTGCCGATGGTGGTGGTGATCTGAAGTGTCCGCTCGAAGATCCGCGATGAGATGAAGTAATTGGCGATCACCAATGAGTTCACCGCACCTTCTGCCTTGCCCTCGGCGAGCAACTCCACGGCGCTGAAGGTGTCTGGTGTTTCAACCAGGTTGATCCGCGGAAACTCGCTGCGCAGGTAATCCACTAGTGGATTGCCCTGGGCAATGGCCAGGCGTTTGTCCTGCAGCTGGTTGAGGTTAGTCGGGCTGTCGGCCGCTTTGCGTGTCAGCAGGACAAAGGAGTTTTCCAGATAAGGGCGGCTGAAGTTCAATATCGTTTCACGCTGTGCGCTGGGGAGAAGGGCGGCGATCAGGTCGGCCTGCTGGTTGGCGATCTGCTCGACCATCTCGTCATCGCTTCGGCTGCGCTGGATCTCGAAGCGCAAACCGGTACGCAATCTGATCAGTTCGAGCAGGTCAGCCGTGACACCCCGAAAGTTGCCGTCGCTGTCAAAAAACGTCAGCGGCGCAAATGCTTCATTAACCACCACCCGCACAACCGGATGTTGCGCCAGCCAGCGCTCTTCGTGGTGGGTGAGTTGCAGTTTTTGATCGGTGAGAAGAATGTCGCTGCCGGCACTCCAGCGTTTGGCGATGTTTTCCCGTTCGCTGGTGGGGATGGCCTTGAGTACCGAGTTGATGATCCCGAGCAGGTCCGGGTTGTCCTTCTGTACGGCAAAGCTGAAACCATGGGCTTCGTGTTTACCGAAGTTGGCCATGCGGATGTTGTTCAGATACCCCTTGTTGATCATGTAATGAGTTGAAATGGTGTCACCGAGAAAAACGTCGGCCTGGTCGAAGGCAACCGCATTGATTGCATTCTGGTAGGACGGGTAGGAGGTGATGATTGCCTTGGGGTATAGCACCCTGACTTCATCCAGAGGCAGATAGTGATAGACCATGCTAAGTCGCAGGCCGGCGAGTCCATCTGACAGTGATCGGGTTTCTCCTTCCCGTGTGACCAGCACGGGTTGATCCACTGCGTAAGGGATGGACAGCGCAATGTCGGCATTGTCGGCCTCGAACCCGTTGGCGGTGCCAAGCATGTCGACCTGACCCTTTTCCAGTGCCTCGATCGCAGCCCCTCTGGACGCGAAGCGCTGAACCTTGACGGGCAACCCCGTAACCTTACCGAGGATGCCGGCGTAGTCGGCGGTGAAACCTTCGTAGTCGTGGCCGCTGAGGGTCAGG
This sequence comes from Pseudomonas sp. GW822-FHT07A10, assembly GCF_058798795.1. Classification (NCBI taxonomy): domain Bacteria; kingdom Pseudomonadati; phylum Pseudomonadota; class Gammaproteobacteria; order Pseudomonadales; family Pseudomonadaceae; genus Pseudomonas; species Pseudomonas sp. GW822-FHT07A10. The sequence continues at coordinate 71,662 of NZ_JBXAKV010000021.1, read as the reverse complement.
TCGAAAGGTGGATAATCCGGGCCTGACGTGCCCAGGATCAATTCACGTTTGTCTTTGACCCATTGTCTTTGTGAGGTACCCAGTTGGACTTCCATGTGCCCGGTCGTTGAGCGACTGAGCAGGGTGTAGTTTTCGCTGGCCGTCTGCGCCGCGAGCACCGGGGTACTCAGGCATAAAGCCGCGACCATGAGTCTTAGATAATCCTTCAAACGACTGGGCATCCTGTTCCTCACACTAACGCGTTACGTTTTGCCATATCGATGAGTTCAACCAGAGATTTGGCTTTGAGTTTCTGCATAAGTCGTTTTTTATAGGTGCTGACAGTCTTGTTGCTGAGGAACATGCCCTTGGCAATTTCCTTGTTGGTGCGACCTTGGGCAAAAAGTTGTAATACCATCAACTCTCGATCATTTACGGATTTGAATAAGTCCAGGTCTGCCCACTGTGCGTCGTCACAACGAACTGGGTTCAAGGCCTCGCTGGGGAAGTAGTTGTAACCTGATAATACTGCTTTGATCGCGCTCACCAGTTCACTGAGCTCTTCCTGTTTGCATACATACCCTGATGCACCTGACTGCATGCAGCGAATACCAAAAAGTTTTGGGCATTGTGCAGTTAGCACCAGTGTTTTTAATGGCGTGCTCATTGCGTTGAAACGTGAGAGCACTTCCAGCCCATCCAGTTTGGGAATACTGATGTCGAGGATGATCAGGTCGGGCATGCATTCGCGCACCATTTGCATGGCATCGACGCCATTGTCAGTTTCACCGACGACTTTGTAACCTTCATGTTCCAGCAGCATTCGAACGGCAAGGCGGATGACAGGGTGATCGTCGACAATAAAAACGGAGTTCATAATCAAATCCCATACGTGCACAAATAAAGCGCGCACCTTAGCTCACTAGTTGAGGGGGCGCATGAACTGACAAGCCGATAGCATCAATATAGGAAAAGTCCTACAATTGAAAAAGAAATGGACTACGTACCAACTAGGTTGTGAATGAGGAAGGGGTAAAGTTTTGATGGTGTAGTCAAGAGGGTGAAAACGTTCGGTTATAAGTTTTAATCTGTGTTTTTGGTGTGGTTTTAGTGTGTGGTGTTTTATTGTGAGGCTAAGGTCAACAAGTTTCTAAAGTCTGATTGTTTCAATGGTTTGATCAAATAACCCAGCAAGGGAAGTCCGTGTTCGTAGGCTACTGTTTTAAGTTTTTCCAGTTCGGCGGATGTCAGGCTGCTCAGCAGTATTGCCTGTCTGATCATTCCCCGGTGACTGGCGAACTCGATCAAATCAAGACCGGGAAGGTCGGGCAGGCATTGGTCGCACAGAAGAATATCGAACGGTTGCGCAGCTTTGAGCATTTGTTGCAAGGCGCCTTCGGCACTGTCAGTGGTGGTCAGCTGGGTGAAGCCGTAACTCTCGAGCAGGTATTGAGTCGCTCTCAGCTGAAACGGATGATCTTCCACCAGCAATATGTGCCAATCGTGTTTGAACGTAGGAGTTTTCATGCGTCATCTGTCGAGCAGTGGGTGTGCAATTGTTTCGCGAGATGGCCGAACAATCGATCAGTCAGCTCTGCACAAGGTGTAGGGCGATTCTGTCGATGTTGAAATACAGATGAATGTCGAGGCATTCGATCAGCCGTTCAGGCATCGCTGACACGGCTGATCGATGCGCTGTTATCCGTGGCTTGAACGACCGGTCATTTCCAGCGCCATTTCACCGGCATAGCTGTCGGTCATGCCGGCGATGAAATCAATCATGCGCAAGAAAGAGGTGTGCAACGGGCCATGGGGATCGGGTGCATTGTTGCCCAACAGGTCGAGTATGCGCCGGTTCTTGAAGGAGGGCGTACGACCGTTGTGTTGCTCCAATGCTGCGCCGCAAAAAGCATTGAGCAGGATTTCCAGGGTGGTGTAGGCGCCGATTTCGTGGAGCGTCTTGCGCTTGTCCTGGAAGATTTTTTTGCGTGCCATGTCCTTGGCATTCAAGACACAGCGTTTGGCCGGGCCATACATGTGTTCGACAAGGTCCCCCGGTAGCGTGCCGGACAGCAACGCGTCCTGTTGCTCGACAAAGGCTCGGGCAGCTGCGTTGGTCAGGTGTTCGATGGCTTTGCCCCGCAGAATCGCCAGTTTGCGCCGCCGCGAATCCTGTGGACCGAGCTGGCGATAGGTTTCCGGGAGATCGTCGCCCACCAGGTCCAGCAGCAGGGACTCGACTTCGGCGTACTCCAGCAGCTCCATTTCCAGGCCATCTTCCAGATCGATCAGCGCGTAGCAGATGTCGTCGGCGGCCTCCATCAGATACACCAGCGGATGGCGCGCCCAGCGCTGCTCTTCCAGTTGGGGCAGGCCGAGTTTATGCGCGATCTGTTCCAGCAGCGGCAGTTCGCTCTGGTAGCAGCCGAACTTGTGTTTCTTGTAGCCCAGTGAGTCGGCGTGCCGGGCCGTCCACGGGTATTTCAGGTAGGTGCCCAGGGTGGCATAGGTCAGCCGGGTGCCTCCTTCGAACTGATGGTATTCAAGCTGGGTGAGCACCCGGAAACCTTGGGCATTGCCTTCGAAGTTGAGGAAGTCGTTGCGTTCGGCTTCGCTCATGGCATCCAGCCAGCCACGGCCGGCGGCCTGCTGGAACCAGTGGCGGATCGCGTCTTCGCCAGAGTGGCCGAAGGGTGGGTTGCCGATGTCATGGGCCAGGCAGGCCGATTGCACCACCATCCCCAGGTCGCTCGGTTCGCACCAGTCGGGCAGCGCGCTGCGGATGGTTTCACCGACGCGCATCCCCAGCGAACGGCCGACGCAGCTGACTTCCAGCGAGTGGGTCAGGCGTGTATGAATGTGATCGTTGCTGGAGACCGGATGGACCTGGGTCTTGCGCCCGAGACGGCGAAACGCGCCTGAGAAAATGATCCGGTCGTGGTCTTTATGGAAAGGACTGCGGCCGAGTTCTTCCGGGCTGTGCACAGGTTTTCCGAGGCGTTCGCGGGTAAGCAGGGTGTGCCAATCCAAGGCTGGTTTCTCCGTCAGGTGACTGAACCCCTAGCTTCCCGTTTCGCGCTGGTACCTGCAAGGAGAACTACAACCCCGCAGCGTCGATATCGATGAGCAGTAGCCGTTCGCCGTTATCGAAAAACTGCCCGGCAGTGAGGCAGTACTGATTGCTGGTGGCGTCGCGGTAAGTGTTGGAAAGCGTCAGACGGCGCTCATCCCAACCCTCGGCCAGCAGGTGATAGAAATAGGGGCGCCATGACCAGTTATGGCCCAGGTAGCGGTTATCGGCTTCCCAGCCGTTGTTGCGCCATTCCAGGTTGGGGGTCAGTTGCGTGCCGTGGCGGTCGCACTGATAAAAACGCAGCAGCCATGGAAACGCCTGCAGTTGCGGCAAGGCGCTGAGGGGGGCGCTGGCTTGAGCCCAGGCTTGCAGGATGGTCATCAGTTCGCTGAGTTGCTGGCGCATGATCATCAGGCGAGCGCGTTCAGTCAGCTTTTGCTGAACGTAACGCTGGCGCAGTTGCGCGAAGCGCTCGACAAAGGCGTCGGTGGCGAAGAAATCCGCTTGCGCTCGGGCGAACAGAAAACCCTGTACGTAGCGTGAGCCACACTCCAGGGCAAAATTCAGTTGAGCTTCGGTTTCCACACCTTCGGCGATGATCCAGCAACCGGTTTTTTCCGCCATTTGCGCCAGTGCCTTGACCACATCGCTGCTGGGACCGCCCAACGCGGCGGCCTGGAACAGTCGCATGTCGAGTTTGAGAATGTCCGGTTGCAGGGCCAGCACGCGATCGAGTTGAGAGTAACCGGCACCGAAATCATCGATGGCGATCCGCGCCCCAGCTTGCCGGTAGCGGGCCACGACTTCAGCCAGACGCTGGCTGTCGCCGCCCAATTCGGTGATCTCGAAGACGATTCGCTGTGCATCGACACCATGCCTGCTCAGTTGCTTGAGGCTCGGCAGTGCCTGGTCCCGGCGCAAGCGGCTGATCCAGCGGGGTGAGATGTTCAGGCTGAGAAACCAGTCCGCGGGTGCTTCATGCAGACGGCTCAGGGCGTTGTCGCGAATCTGGCGATCGAGACGTCGCAGGGCGATGGCCGGGGTTCGCGGATCGGCGAACAGCGCACCTACCGAGATCAGTTGACCATCGGCCTGGCGCAGTCGGCCCAGCGCTTCGACACCCGCGATACGGCCTGTGGCGGTATCGATGAATGGCTGAAAACAGGCGAGCGGTTGCCCGTCGATCACGAGGCCTCCTTATTAAGGTGTTGTTCTGGATAAATACCTGATCGCCAGGTAGGCACGCAGGATCAACCTCTCGATAAAGAGGTTGATCCCGGTGGTACTGCAAGAATGCAGCCAGACAAGACTGATTAGTGTTTGCGCGAAGCGCTCTGCATAACCAGCTTGATCAGCGGCCCTAGTGCGGCGCCCAGGCTAACCAGCTTGGTCAGGCTGCCGAGACCGCCGCCCTTGGCACCCTTGCCGGTCAGAAAACCCAACCCGAGCACGGCGGCGATGCCCCAGAGCGGGGCGTGTTTGATGCCGAAGCCGTCTTGTAGGCTTTGTGTCATGCCGCGCACCCGTTGCAGGGGCTGCAGCAGTTGTTGGGATTCGTGGCGAATTTCCTGGCGATGCATTTCCATGCGCAGGCGGATCAGTGCCTTGCGCATTTCAGTTCGCGAACTATTGCGGGGAAGTTCAGGCATGCTCATGGCAACAGACGCTCCCGATCATTGGCCAGCTCTTCGAGGGTGCCATGGAAGGGTGAGGATTCATCGAAAATCGCTGCCCTCAAGCGCATCGCGCAGAACAACGTAGCGAGGGTGTAGAACACACAGAGCCCGATGATCGCCGCCAGGCGATAGGTGTCCCAGAACAGGATTAACACCAGCGTCGACAACCCCACCAGCAGCAACAAGGCAAAGACCAGCGTCAGGCCTGCAAACAGCAACAGGCTTACGGTACGTGCTTTTTGCTCCTGCAGTTCGATGCCGAACAGTTCGACATGGCTATGCAGCAATCCAAGAAACGCGGCACCCAGGCGCCGCGATGAAGAGCGGGTGCCCGTCGCGGACGAGCCGGATTCATCGATCGCCATATCAGCGCCGAGTGGCCAGCAGACCAATCAGGAAACCCACGCCGGCTGCAATCCCGACCGATTGCCATGGGTTGGCCTGAACGTAATCTTCCGTGGCGGCGACGGCCGCTTTGCCGCGCTCTTGCAGGGCGTCTTCGGTCAGCTTCAGGGTTTCCCGGGCACGCAGCAGGCTGTCGCGGATCTGTTCGCGCAGCTCGTCGGCCTGATCACCGGCCAGGGAGGCGGTGTGTTCCAGCAACCGTTCGGTGTCGCTGACCAGTGTCTGAAAATCTTCCATCAGAATTTCTTGAGCAGTCTTTGCCTTGATGCGTGCCATTGGTGATCTCCGTAAGTGGCTTCTGAAGCGTTCGAGTATGAGCCTTGCGCGAAGGTTCAGTACAAATGACTGGTACAACTTTTGCTACGTCGTGGTGCGTCAGCCGGCGCTATTGCGCTGTTGCCGGGCATGATTTCAGGAAACCCCTGACTCAAACAATTAAAACTCGCGCAGAGGCGGCGGTCTTGTGCGCCAAAGCGGTTCATCCGGATCAGCGCAACGGGCTGGATGAGCTGCAACTTGGTGCGTCAGCCATCTTCGCGAACTGCTTTGGTGCTTTTTTTCAGCCTTCAGGTCTGCCAATCCATGGAAAATCTGCAAAGTGCTGTGGACAGTCTGGTCCATAGCTCCAACACGTTGTTCATCCTTATCGGTGCGGTCATGGTTCTTGCCATGCACGCCGGTTTCGCCTTTCTTGAGGTCGGTACGGTTCGCCAAAAGAATCAGGTCAACGCCTTGTCGAAGATCCTCAGCGACTTCGCCATTTCGACCCTGGCCTACTTCTTTATAGGCTATTGGATTTCCTATGGGGTCAGTTTTATGCAACCGGCGGCGGTGATCACCGCCGATCATGGCTATGGGCTGGTGAAGTTTTTCTTTCTGCTGACCTTTGCCGCGGCGATACCTGCGATCATTTCCGGAGGCATCGCCGAGCGCGCCCGGTTCGTCCCGCAGTTGTGCGCGACGGCGCTGATCGTGGCGTTTATCTACCCCTTCTTCGAAGGCGTGGTCTGGAACGGCAACTTCGGTCTGCAAGCCTGGTTGCTGGAACATTTTGGCGCCAGTTTCCATGACTTTGCCGGCTCTGTGGTGGTTCACGCCATGGGCGGCTGGCTGGCACTCGCGGCGGTGTTGCTGCTGGGGCCGAGGCAAGGTCGTTATCGCGACGGGCGACTGGTGGCATTCGCGCCGTCGAGCATTCCCTTTCTGGCGTTGGGGTCGTGGATCCTGATCGTCGGCTGGTTCGGTTTCAACGTGATGAGCGCCCAGACCCTGCAAGGGGTCAGCGGGCTGGTGGCGGTGAATTCGTTGATGGCGATGGTCGGCGGCACGGTGGCGGCGTTGATCGTCGGGCGCAATGACCCGGGCTTCCTGCATAACGGCCCGTTGGCCGGATTGGTGGCGATCTGCGCCGGTTCGGATCTGATGCACCCGGTGGGCGCATTGGTGACCGGCGCCATCGCCGGGGGCCTGTTTGTCTGGTGCTTTACCGCAGCTCAAGGCAAGTGGCGTATTGACGATGTGCTGGGTGTCTGGCCTTTGCATGGGCTGTGTGGTGTCTGGGGCGGGATCGCTTGCGGCATCTTCGGGCAAACCGCTTTGGGTGGTTTGGGGGGTGTGAGCCTGATCAGCCAGTTGATCGGCACCTCTTTGGGGGTGGTCGTGGCGCTGGCCGGTGGTTTTGCCGTGTATGGCGCGATCAAGGCGGTCCATGGCTTGCGCCTGAGCCAGGAAGAAGAGTATTACGGCGCGGATTTGTCGGTGCACAAGATCGGCGCCGTGAGCCAGGATTGAATCAGCGTTCTTCATCGTTGGCGCCGGGATAAAAATCGTGCAGCAGGCGATAGCGGTCATGTCGTACTTGGTCGACCCGATCCTGCACCTGCTGACCGGGTATGCCCAGCATGATCAGCGCGTGGGAGGCGAGCATCAGGCTGGACTCCAGCAACTCGGGTACGACTTCGCTGGCACCGGCCGCCTTCAACTCGGCCAACTGGCTGTCATCCCGGGTGCGCACCAGGATCGGCACGGTCGGGTTGAACCGCCGTGCTTCCTTGAGAATCAGCAGGGCGATGTCCGTCTTGTCCACGGCAACCACCAACAATCTTGCACGCTCCAGCCCTATCGCGATCAGCAGCTCGCCGCGGCGTGAGTCGCCGTAGTGCACACTGCTTTCATTGACCACGGCTTCCTGGACCCGAACCGGATCGGTGTCCAGCGCGATGTACGGTTGCTGAGCATGACGCAGGAAACGCCCGATGGATTGACCGACGCGGCCGTAGCCACAGATCACCACGTGATTGTGCAGGCCGGCGTTGAGCGCGCTGATTTCTTCGAGTTCGGCTGCTTTGTTGGGTTTGCGGTGCAGACGCATGGCGATGCGGGGAGCGGCGCGCAGGAGTACAGGCGTTACCAGCATCGAGCAGAATGTGGCGGCCAGCAGCAGGCCGCCGAGGTCGGCGGGCATCAGTTTGTTCTGTTGCATCTGCGCCATCAGGGCAAAGCAGAATTCGCCGCCCTGGGCCAATGCCAGGCCGCTACGCCAGGCGGTTTCACCATCGCTGCCGCGCCATTTGACCAGCAGGGCGACCACGGTGCCTTTGATCAGCAGCAACCCAAGCGTCAGACCGAGAATCAGCAGGCCGTGGCTGGCAAACAGGCGCAAGTCGATCAGCATGCCGATACTGACGAAGAACACTCCGAGCAGAATATCGCGGAACGGACGGATGTCGGCCTCGATCTGATGTCGGTAATGGCTTTCCCCCAGCAGCATGCCGGCGAGAAAGGCGCCCAGGGCAGGAGAGAGGCCGAGCAGGTGAGTCAGCCAGGCCGTCAGCAGAACAATCACCAGTGCCAACAGCACGAACAGCTCCGCGGACCGGGCCGCGGCGACTTCATGGAACAGCCGTGGCAGAAACCAGCGACTGACCAGCAGCAAACCGACGAACAGCACCAGGGTCTTGGCCAGCGTCAACGGCAGCGCCCAATACCAGGCCTGGTCGCTGCTGCCGGCGAACACCGGCACAAGCGTCAGCAGCAACACCGCAATCACGTCCTGGAACAACAGCACGGCGATGGCATTCTGGCCGTGACGGCTGAATATTTCGCCGAGGCTGCTCAACTCCTTGCTGACAATGGCGGTAGACGACAGCGCCAGACCGGCGCCGAGTAACAGGGCCGGTATGATCGGCATGCCGAACAGCATCAGCAAAGCTCCCAGCAAGATCCCGGACCCCAGCACTTGCAGGCTGCCCAGGCCAAACACCACCTGGCGCAGTGCGAGCATCTTCGACAGGGAAAACTCAAGCCCCAGGGAGAACAGCAGGAACACCACGCCCAATTCAGCCAGATCGGGCAAATCTTCGTTTTCGTTCACCCAGTTGAACGCTGTCGGCCCGATCATCAGCCCTACGCACAAGTAGCCCAGCACCGGTGGCAAACGCAGGCGCTGGAACAGTGCAATCACCACCAGGGAGGAGGCGAGGATGATCAACAAGTTGGCAAACACAAAAAACTCCGGTGAGGGTTCTGGCTACTCAAGCGTAGAGGCAAAAAAGACGCGAGCATCGCGCAAATGACCGCTGACGCAAATGATTTGCGTCAGAGTTTTGCCGAAATCTCTTGAAATCACCGTTGCTCGGACGTCGGCTCGACTGCGTTTGATGGCGGGCCTAGAATGAGCGCTTACTTCGTTTGGTCTTGTCGTCATGCCTCCTGAATGTCAGCTGTTCGGCACCGTTGGTTGCCATCTTTGTGAAGTCGCCGAAGCCATGCTGATGGAGTTTGTCGAGCGTGGTCTGTTGGTGGAGCTGGTGGATATCGCTGACGATGAAACCTGGTTCGAAGCCTACAGCCTGCGTATTCCGGTGTTGCGTCGGGTCGATACCGGCGCTGAACTGGGCTGGCCGTTTAGTGCCGAGCAGGTGGTGGCGTTCCTGCGCGAATCCTGACACTGCTGGCGATGCCCCACCTGTCGCGATCCTCGTTTCATTCGTTGGCGAAAGGTTGGTTATTCGGTTACTGTATGTGTATACAGTTATTCGGATTGCCTGCCATGCTTCTCCCTGTTCGGGTTTGGGCAGATGATCCCGGACGTCAGAGGGATGAAATGTGGTCAATGTCGAACAATTGAAGAACAGCGTGAACCGGATGTCGGCGGACGTGGTGCGCGAGGCGGTTCTCGAATTGCGTCTGGATGGTCTGGTCACGGAAGGAAAAACGCCTTTCAACAAACTGCATTTCAATACCTGTTTCGCCGAAATCGAAGCCTTGTTCCAGCGTGCGGGTTATCACCGGCAGCTCGATGTCGTGGGCTATCAGGGGTTGTTGTATGCGCTTTATGATCCGGGTCGCTGGGAAGCGGTCGATGTGCTGCGCTGGCTCAAGGAGTTCACCGAAGCGGCCGCTCGAACGCAGTCAATACCGGCCTGAGGATTCTCTTCTAGGTTCGTTCCGGCCACTGTTGGATAATGCTGCCCTGCATTGAGGGTTAGAGTTTTTCGTATGTCCACTTCATCGTTTTCTGCTGCGCACAACCAGGCCAGCACGCTCTATCTGCCGCCTGGTCCGTGGCAGACCGTATTCGATTGCCTGTGCGAACACTTCAGCGCCATCGGTCGTGAGCAATGGCTGGACAGAATTGCTCGCGGTCGTGTCCTCGATGGGCAAGGCATGCCGATCGCCCTGGACCTGCCTTACAAGGAAGGTTTGCGGATTCATTATTTTCGTGAAGTACCGGACGAAAAACCGATCCCGGTGGTGGAGTCGATCCTCTATGCCGACGAGCATCTGGTGGTGGCGGACAAACCGCACTTCCTGCCGGTGACGCCGGCTGGGGAGTATGTGGAGCAGACATTGCTGCGACGACTGATCCGGCGACTGGATAACCCGCATCTGGTGCCTTTGCATCGTATTGACCGGCATACAGCAGGGCTGGTGCTGTTCTCAGCCAATCCTCAGAGTCGGTCGGCGTATCAGTCGTTGTTTCCTACACGTCAGATCGAAAAACGCTACGAAGCAATCGCCCGGGCATTGCCTGAACTGACCTTCCCGATGGTTCATAAAAGTCGACTCATCGATGGCGAGCCGTTTTTTCGCATGCAGGAAGGTCCGGGCGTTAGCAATACGGAGACGGCTGTCGAGGTCAGGGAAAAAAACGGTGAATTCTGGCGCTATGCGCTTTACCCGGTAACGGGCAAGAAACATCAGTTGCGAGTGCACATGGCGGCCCTGGGGGCTGGCATCTGCAATGACCCGTTCTATCCGCAGGTGCTCAAGGACGTAGAAGACGACTATGCCAACCCCTTGAAGCTGCTGGCCCAGGGATTGCGATTTGTCGATCCGGTCACGGGGCAGGAAAGAGAGTTCGAAAGCACAATCGCCCTGGAGTGGTGATTACAGGCAAACCTGCTTTTCTTCAGCCACGAAAAAGCCCGCTTTAAAAGCGGGCTTTTCTGTATCCGATGGTCGCCGCAAAGATTACAACTCTTTAACGGTACGAACCTGATCCTTGTTGATACGGATGTGTTTGCCATCCAGTTGTTCGAACTCGTAAAAGCCCGATTCTTGATCGTACTTAGGCGCGTCGACGGCCTGGATTTCTCGACCGTCATTCAAGGTGATCACTGAAGGCGATGCACAACCGGCGAGGGTCGCAAGGCCCAGTGCGAGCATGAAAGTGGCGAGGGTCCGTTGGGTCATGGGTGTGTCTCCGAATGGAAAATCTTTTGAATACTGAGCTTGAGACGTATGCAGCGCGCGCAAGTTCCTTCGAGTGTCAGTCTGACACAGTGTGATGCGTGCTTAACAGTTCCGGCGTATTGAGGTTGGCCAGGCGAGGGTCGTTGTCGGGGCACTGCAGGGCCATGGCGCCCAATGTGCGCATCAGTCGGCCCGGGCTGCGCTCGCCTTCGTTCCAGGCCGTCTCGAAAGCCCCTGAAAGAACGACGGGAATCATGCACAGCAAAGGTTCCCAGTGTTCTCCATGGCGCAGCATCAACGGTTTGTCCGGATGCTGCGCGGCAGTTTCACGCATGTTCTGGAGCAGCGCCGCATCGATGCGTGGCACATCGCAGGGTAATACCAGCAGGTGCGTGTGGCGGGCGGCCTTCAGGCCTGCGCGAATACCCGCCAATGGCCCCGGAAAGTCGCCTTCATCGTCATGGACCAGTTGATCCGCATAAGGCGCATATTTCTCCAGGTTTCTGTTGCAGGAGATGATCAGATCATCACTCAGCAGACGGGTCTTGCGGTGCAGATGCGCGATCAGTGGCTCGCCGTGCCATTCCAGCAAACCTTTGTCCTGACCGCCCATGCGTTGGCCACGCCCGCCCGCCAGGAGCAAAATGGAGCATGGCGCCAAAGGTGTATCCGAGGTCATTGCACTTCTCCATGGGGGCGGCGAAAAAATGAGGCGCTGTGATATAACACCGGGCTGTTTCTCCTACAACTGGACGAGCCTATGAAAGCCAAGGCTGATGTACCTTTCGCACCGCTCAACATCGCGGTGCTGACTGTCAGCGATACCCGCACCCTGGAAACCGATACCTCAGGCCAGGTCTTCGTTGACCGCTTGAGCGCTGCCGGTCATAACCTGGCAGCCCGTGTATTGCTCAAAGATGATCTCTACAAAATTCGTGCGCAAGTGGCCAACTGGATTGCCGATGAAGTCGTGCAAGTGGTGCTGATCACTGGCGGTACCGGGTTTACCGGTCGTGACAGCACGCCCGAAGCGGTGAGTTGCTTGTTGGATAAGCAGGTCGATGGTTTTGGTGAACTATTCCGGCAGATATCGGTGGCGGATATCGGTACTTCCACGGTTCAGTCCCGGGCCTTGGCCGGTCTGGCCAATGGCACGCTGGTTTGCTGCTTGCCGGGTTCGACCAATGCGGTGCGCACCGGTTGGGACGGCATTCTCGCCGAACAACTGGATTCCCGGCACCGTCCGTGCAATTTCGTGACCCATCTGAAACAGGCGGCACCCTGTGAATCCCGCGGGTAAGCCAGGCAAGACTGGCAGCCTGATGGCTGTCGAGGTGGCGCTCGCGCGGCTACTGGAAATGGCCGACGCCTCGAGAATTCATGAGCACCAACGCTTGCCGTTGGCGCAGGTTCAGGGGCGTGTACTGGCTGCTGATCTGGTCTCGACACTTGATCTGCCGCCTTGGCCCAACAGTGCCATGGATGGGTATGCCTTGCGCGTCGCCGACTGGACGGGAGAACCGTTGCCGGTCAGCCAGAAGATTTTTGCGGGTCAGGCTCCGGAGCCCTTGAAGCCTGGGACCTGTGCGCGGATCTTCACCGGCGCGCCTGTGCCCGCGGGTGCCGACTGTGTCGAGATGCAGGAGAACGCCGAGGTTCAGGCGGATGAGCGGGTACGTTTCACCGAGACCATGACCCCGGGGCAGAACATCCGTCCACAAGGCCAGGAAACCACCGCCGGTGAGTTGATCTTGCCCGCCGGTACACGCCTGGGTCCCATCGAACAGGGGCTGGCGGCATCGTTGGGGTGCGCTGAACTGGATGTGGTTCGCAAGGTTCGTGTTGCGGTTTTGTCTACCGGGGATGAGCTGATTGAGCCGGGCCAGGCCCTTGGACCGGGACAGATCTACAACAGCAATCGAGTGTTGCTTTGCAGCTGGTTGCAGCGCTTGGGCTGTGAGGTGATCGATGCTGGCATTCTTCCCGATGATTTAGCGACCACTCGTGCCCGTCTCGGCGAGTTGAAGGATGTCGACCTGATTCTCTCCACCGGTGGCGTATCAGTGGGAGAAGCCGACTTTCTGGGCATTGCCTTGCGGGAAGAGGGCGAGTTGACCCTGTGGAAGCTTGCCATCAAGCCAGGCAAGCCGCTGACGTTCGGGCATTTTCGCGGTGTGCCTGTCATTGGTTTGCCCGGCAATCCGGCGTCAACCCTGGTGACTTTTGCTCTGTTGGCGAGGCCCTACCTCTTGCGCCGCCAAGGCGTAAAAGAGATCGAACCCCTGAAGTTTCAGGTACCGGCAGGGTTTGTCTGGCCAAAGGCTGGTAACCGACGTGAGTACTTGCGCGGACGCCTGGAGAATGGCCGGGCAATCATCTACAAGAATCAGAGCTCTGGCGTACTGCGCAGTGCCGCCTGGGCGGATGGTCTGGTTGAAGTGCTGGAGGACCGTACGCTGATCGAGGGTGAAAGTGTGAGCTTCATCCCGTTGAGTGAAGTCCTGGGCTGATGCAGGTCCTGGTTCTGCCACGCAAGCCCGGTCGAAAGCGTTGGGGCTTGCGTGCATGACCGTTCCTTAATTTGCCAGAAGGGTCACGACCTGGTCGAAGCGACTGTTGGAGATCCAGCTCAAAAGCCCCAGGACCACAGCTGTTCCGCCAGCTGAATAGGCAAGCCTGTGCTTGATGGATTTTACGTCGCCGCGGACTTCATCCAGGTCTCTGCGGATGTACTTGAGATGTGTCTCCAGTTCCGTGACGCGAGGTTCCATATCAACTTCTCCGGTGGGTTTTGCGCTGCTTTTGAATTCAGCCTGCTGATTGGCGTGATTGTCTGAGAACGGCGTAATCGGAGTTACCGATTGCCTGAGGTCATGGCTTTGCATGGAATAATTGGCTCCTTGCGTTAAAACCATTCAGGTGGCCGATACTGTTATTACTTACGATTTTTGAGGACCTTAAAGGGGTTCCATTCATTGTTTGCACGTCCCTGTGTAATTTACTGGTGATGACTGATAACCGCTGACACAACGGTGTACCAATTGCCCTGATGGGTCAATTGAGCCGATTCCTCAGGTTTTGTAAGAAAAAATACCGCTCTGTAGGACTCAACTGTCCTTCCCCTGGAAATAATTGAAATCCTTGCGACTTTTATGAGGGGCTGCGAGGTCAACATCTCCCATACGGATTCGGAAAGTGGGGTGATCACAATGAGCGAGCGCAAGGCGCTGTTGATTCTGCACGGCAAGCAGGCACTCAATGAGCAGGTCCGTTCAGCTGTCGAAGGCAAGCGCCAACAAGGCTGGGAACTGGCTGTTCGATTGACCTGGGAGGCCGGTGATGCGCAGCGGCTGGTGGGGGAAGCATTGGCGGCGGGCTATACGCAGCTGATTGCCGGCGGCGGCGATGGCACCTTGCGTGATATCGCCGAAGCCATGGCGGCGCATTCGACGCAGGCCAGCCTGGTGCTTTTGCCCTTGGGCACCGCCAACGATTTTGCACGCGCCGCGGGTGCGCCCCTGGAGCCCGCTCAAGCGCTGGAGCTTTTGGAGGCCGCCCCGCATGCCATTGATCTGGGGGAGGTCGGCGGGCAGGTTTTTCTGAACATGGCCACGGGCGGCTTTGGCAGTCAGGTCACGGCCAATACTTCCGAGGATCTGAAAAAAATTCTTGGCGGCGCGGCTTATCTCTTCACCGGTTTATCGCGCTTCAGTGAGTTGCATGCGGCCTATGGCGAGTTGCAGGGGCCGGATTTTCACTGGGCCGGTGAGTTGTTGGCATTAGGCATCGGCAATGGCCGACAGGCTGGTGGTGGTCATATGTTGTGCCCGCAGGCGCTGGCTGACGATGGTCTGCTGGATATCAGCATTTTGCCCGCGCCCCAGGAAGTGGTCGGTACCTTGAAAGACCTGCTGACCGATGGTTTCGGAATCGACAGCATGTTTGTGCGAGCCCGCTTGCCGTGGGTCGAGATCAAAGTATCGGAGGGCCTTTATATCAACCTTGATGGTGAGCCTCTGGAGGGCGATAGCCTGCGTTTTTCGGCACGGCCGGCGGCATTGCGGGTGCATTTGCCCGAGGGCTCGCCGCTGCTGAGCGGCTCGAATCCGGCTAATCGTCCAGACTGATGATTTGCTCGCGTACGGCGAACAACACCAGGCCGGCCACATCGTAGATCTGCAAGCGTTTCATGATCTGCGAGCGGTGGGTTTCGACAGTCTTGATGCTCAGGCCCAAGCCATTGGCAATTTCCCGGGTGGATTTTCCGCGAACAATCAATCGCAGGATTTCCAGCTGGCGTGCCGTCAGGTTGTGCGAGTCCTGGGTTGGCGCCTGATTTTTCTGGGTTCGGGTCAGCGCCTGGTTGATGACGGTGTGGGCAATGGCCGGGCTCAGGTAGCGTTCGTTATTGCGCAAGGCATCCAGGGCATGTTCGAGCTCGGTGGCCGTGGTGTCTTTGAGCAGGTAGCCATGAGCCCCGGATTCGAGTGCTTGCATGATGAGCGCCGGGTCGGTGTGCATCGACAGGATGAGCACTTTGCACTGCGGACGTACTCGTTTGAGTCGCTGCAAGGCTTCAAGGCCACCGGTTTTCCTCATGGAGATATCCAGCAGGATGATGTCCGGCGACAGTTGCTCGACCATCTCGAGTAACTGCGAGCCGTCACTGGCCTCCCCAATGACCGCATAGCCAGGAATATCCAGCACCAGAGCGCGCACGCCAGCCCTGATAAGCGAGTGGTCGTCCACCAGAAGTAAGTTACAAGTCAACGCATAACCTTATTCGTGCTGGCCCGTTCCAGCGCACGGGGCGCCCAGGGGAAGAGTGCTTCGATTTGAGTGCCTTTGCCTGGCTCGCTGGTCACGGTCAGCGTGCCGCCCAACTGATCGATCCGTTCCGACATTCCAGCCATTCCGCGTTGCCCCTCGCGAGCAGGGTCTGCCGCTGGCTCGAACCCCAGGCCGTCGTCACTGATTAACAACGTCAGGCCTTGGGGCAGACGTTGCAGGCGGACCAACAGATTCCTGGCTTCGGCATGGCGCAGCATATTGGTAACCGCTTCTTGAGTGATGCGAAAGGCCGCCACCGCCATTTCTTCCGGTATGCCAGTCAAACGTTGATGGCATTCCAGGCTCCAGTTCACAGACGTATTGGCCAGGGTTCTGAGTAAATGCGCACGCAGACTGGCTTCCAGCCCGAGACTGGTCAACTGTCGTGGGTTCAGGATGGCTGATACATCACGAACTTTGGTCAGGGTTTCGTCCAGCGTATCGCAGAGGACCGAACATTGACCCTGCAGTTCTTCAGGCAATCGACGTTTGAGCCATTCACTCTGAAGTTTTGCGGCGGTCAGCAATTGGCCAATATCATCATGCAGTTCCCGACTGAGCCGGTGACGTTCATTTTCCTGAACTTCCAGCAGACGGTCGGCCAATTCTTGAGGCTGAAACTTTATCGATTTGAGCGAGAGGCGATGCCCCACCCAGACGCAGGCCAGCGCCGCAGTATTGAGCACCAGCAGACTCACCGGCAGAGGCATCGACAAGCTGTAGACCAACAGGCTGCCAAGCGCCGAGCAGGTGCACACGAAAAGCGTGAACCGGCGCGCGCTTTTTCGGGAGGGTGGCCACAGGGCGATTGACTTGAGGCTGGCGTACATAGCGGATGGAGCCAATGGATGTTCGCTGCGGGCAGACCGGTCATAAGGGCTGACGGGTCTCTGTTTGAAAATAGGTTGTATGAGTCGCCTTTAATGACGGCAGTGCAATGCTCGAAATAAAGCCTTCAATGTTATGAGCTTGTTCGCGCCAAGGGTCACTCTGTCATTAATTGACGTCAACGAATGGGCGGCATAATACCACTTAAGATACCGTTGGTCGCGTTCGGCATATAGGTAGGCATCTTCAGGAAATAACGTTTTTGGACGATAGTTCCATAATGGAAAAACTTTTTGATTTTTATCTTCGAAAGATATCGAGTGTGCCAGGCGTTTAGATTTTATTGGCAGGCACTATCTGAAGTCGGGGCCGGGGTATCTATTTGTTTCGAGCTGCCATCGACGGGTATGAAATATTCAAATGCGGTATGCGCACACTCAAGTTACAGGGCGACATCATTACAATAAAAAATGTGCAACACAGGGTTGATGAATTTAAGCCTGTCGTTCAGAGAACGAAACGAGCCTGAACTGCTTGGAGTGGCTGGGCGGCTGAAACTGACTTTGTCCCACTTGAAATGCAAACGCTTCGATCAGGGACGTCTGTTCACTGTCATCGAGGCCGAGTTGGCCGGTGGTCTGGTCGATGAGTTCGAGTTGCCAGGCCATTAACGTGAAGCAATCCTTGAGTGCATCCAGGGCCTGATCGTGCAGGTCCATGTGATTCTGGGCGTGGCTCAGCAATCCATGAATGTGCAGCGAGAATTCCGAAACCGTTGCCAGTGCCAGGGCATCGGCCTTGCTCGCCAGCTTGAGAAGGGTGCTGAGCATGCAATCGATGGCGTCCTTGTCATTGCTGATCAACTGCAAATGACTCAGGCACTCCTCGGACTTGGCCAGGAGTGTTTCAGCCTCGACGAGAAACTCCGGAATTCGCTGGGCCCACTCTTTAGGGTTGTTCGCCATGCTTATCTCCACAACGTCATGTCAGATGAGGGAATGTCGTGTGTGTCGACGAGAACCTTACGTGTCCCGGCGCTGCCATGCCTTGGTGAGATCGCGCTCTGGCAGGCTTGGGCACTGACTGGGGAACTCGAAAGAGTGGATGGCCACTGACCTGCGATCGCACACAAAAGCCTGACTCCGTTCATGCAATGAGAATGGCGTCACATTAATGGCTATTGGATATTGCGAATATCAGGTTGGGCCTGATTGTGCCTAGGGGAATCCCTTACACAGGGGAACCTAACGTGCAAACCGAGGTCGCGCCGCAAGGGATGAAGCAGATGAATTCACGGGGTCAGTAAAGCATGATGTTAATGTGACATCAATGCTTGGGCATGGCATTTTGTCCGGGGGTCAAGATTCGGCAAAAACTGCCGATAACTCTCTTTAGTGAATTCATCAGAACAAGCCCAGGAGTCATTAATGGCCGGCATTCTCGACACGGTAGACCAACGCACGCAACTGGTGGGTGAGAATCGCCTGGAAATTCTCATGTTCCGGCTGGCCGGACGGCAATTGTTCGCGATCAACGTCTTCAAGGTCCAGGAAGTGCTGCAGCTGCCGAAACTGACCCTGATGCCGCAGCGCCACCCCTTTGTTTGTGGCGTGGTCAACCTGCGTGGCCAGACGCTGCCGGTGATCGACCTGTCCCAGGCCATCGGCATGCGTCCGCTGGTGCCAAGCCCCACCAGTACGATCATCGTCACCGAGTACAACCGCTCGGTGCAGGCATTTCTGGTCGGTGGCGTGGACCGCATCGTCAATATGAACTGGGAAGCCATTCTGCCGCCGCCGACCAGCGCCGGTCGCCAGCATTACCTGACCGCCATCAGCAAGGTCGACGATCAACTGGTGGAAATCATCGACGTCGAAAAAGTCCTGGCCGAAATCGTGCCGTACAACGCCAAGGTCTCTCGCGACAAACTCGACGATCCGGTTCTGGAGCGCGCCCGTGGCCGTGAAGTGCTGCTGGTGGATGACTCGAACGTGGCTCTGTCGCAATTGCGCGACACCTTGGGTCAGTTGGGCGTGAAAATGCACATCGCCAGTGATGGCTTGAAGGCGCTGAACATGCTCAAGGCCTGGGCTGATACCGGTGTGAACATGACCGACAAACTGTTGATGATCTTTACCGATGCGGAAATGCCGGAGATGGACGGCTATCGCCTGACCACCGAGATCCGCAACGACCCCCGTTTGCGCGGCCTTTATGTGGTCCTGCACACCTCGTTGTCGGGTAGCTTCAATGACTCGATGGTCAAGAAGGTCGGCTGCGACAACTTCCTCTCCAAATTCCAGCCCGACAAACTCGTCGACGTGGTGCGTCAGCGCCTGATGCTCGACGAAGTGCCGGCCTGATAACGATCTGGAAAAGCGCGGCGGCAGGGTTTGGGGCTGCTGCGCAGCCCAACGGGGGCAAGCCCCCTCGCCACAGGGGCTTTGATTCGGCGATCAAGCTCGTATAGGGTGGCGTTTTTGCCCACCAGGGAGCTGTGGCCATGCATCTGAGCGCGCTTTATCGTTTTCCGTTGAAATCCGGCAAGGGCGAGACCTTGAATCAGGTCAGCCTGGACAAACTGGGGCTGGACGGCGATCGACGCTGGATGCTGGTGGACGAGGCCAGCGGGCGTTTTCTGACCCAGCGCGCGGAGGCGAAAATGAGTCAGCTGTCGGCGTTGTGGAACGCAAGCGGTGGCTTGACCCTCAGTGCCCAAGGCCATTCACCGATCGATATCGCCTTGCCCGCCAGCGATGCAGAGCTGCGTGGCGTGACCATCTGGCGCGACACCTTGCGCGTGCCCGATGCCGGTATTGCTGCGGCTGCCTGGGTCAGTGAGTTCATCGGCAAGCCGACGCGTCTGGTGCATGTGCCGCTCGATCGTGCGCGGACCACCCAGGCCGGCTA
The DNA here is from genome assembly GCF_058798795.1 of Pseudomonas sp. GW822-FHT07A10. Lineage (NCBI taxonomy): Bacteria > Pseudomonadati > Pseudomonadota > Gammaproteobacteria > Pseudomonadales > Pseudomonadaceae > Pseudomonas > Pseudomonas sp. GW822-FHT07A10. Next base: position 52,264 of record NZ_JBXAKV010000021.1, on the reverse strand, counting down.
CGGCAAGGACGACGATCAGGTGGCTTTTGCCGACGGTTTTCCGTTGTTGCTGATTGGCCAGGCGTCGCTGGAAGACTTGTCGCAACGGGTCGGGCGACCGCTGGAGATGCTGCGCTTTCGGCCCAATCTGGTGATCGAGGGCAGCGAGGCGTTCGCCGAAGATGGCTGGAAGCGCATCCGCATTGGCGATGTCGAGTTCCGCGTGGTCAAGTCCTGCTCACGTTGCATTCTGACCACCATCGACCCGCAGACCGGCGAACGTAGTGACGACCGCGAACCTCTGGCGACCTTGCAGCAATATCGGGCTCAAGAGGACGGCGCGATGTTCGGGCAGAACCTGGTCAATGACGGTAACGGTCGGCTCGAAGTCGGCATGCCGGTGACGATCCTCGAATAGCAGCCCTGATAAAAAATGCCCGTGTTCTTGGACACGGGCATTTTTTTTTTCGCTGTGAAACCCTAGGGGTTTAGCCGCGGTATTCGCACAGGTAAGCGGTGTCGACGGCCACTTTCAGCTGGAACTTGCTGTTGGCGGGCACGTTGAACTGGCTGCCGGCGGCGAAGGTTTGCCAGTCGCTGCTGTCAGGCAGTTTGACGGTCAGGGCGCCGGACACCACGTGCATGATTTCACGCTGGCTGGTGCCGAATTCGTATTCGCCCGGTGCCATGACGCCGATGGTCGCCGGACCTTCAGCGGTGCCAAAGGCGATCGACTTGACGGTGCCGTCGAAGTACTCGTTGACTTTAAACATGGGCGATTCCTCGAAAAGGGCTAAAAAGGGCCGGCCAGTATGCACAAGGTGTCGATAGGCGTCACCTCCTGCACTCAAGGATTGGTGGGGAAAATCAGTGGTAACAGGCGCGCGGTATTGCGCGCATCCTCCAGCGCCCGATGCTGCTGACCGTTGAACTGCAGGCCCGCCAGTTGCAGGGCGCCGTTAAGCCCCAGCGGGCGCTCCAGTCGACAGGCCTTGGCGAAACGTTGCTTGAGATTCATGTGCGGCACCCGGTTCAGGGCGCTGTCGAGTTGCAGCCGCTGCCATTCCTGAAGCAGCTGTTTGCGGTCGTAGTCACCCCAACTGGCCCAGCCTTCCAGATTCGAGAGATGTTGGTCGAGCCAGTGTTCGAACGAAACCCAGACGTCGCTCAGAGGCTGGGCAGCATCGACATTGGCCTGGGTGATGTGGGTCAATTCGCGGCAAAACGGGGTCAACAGGGGCCGACGCAACGGGCGCACGAAGCACTGGAAGTGATCCAGTTCCCGGCCTTTGCGGTCCACGAGGGTGGCGCCGATTTCGATGATTTCCATTTCTGTTACTGGCCAGCCGCCCTCATCGGTGGTGGCTTCCAGATCAATGACCAGCCAGTGAGGCATTGCAGGTTTCCTGGTATCCGCATCCTGATAGGGCTTGAGCGTAGCCAAACCCGGCGGATCCGCCTAGCGGCTTATTCGACCTCCAACAAAATCTGACGATTTTTTACCTGGTCACCGACCCTGACCTGCAAGCGCTTGAGCACGCCGTCGATACCCGATTTGAGTGGATGCTCCATTTTCATCGCTTCAAGCACCACCAGCAGCTGCCCTTTGCTGACCGGGCTGCCCTCACTGACCAATACGTCGACGATCGCCCCGTCCATCGGTGCCTTGAGCGTGCCGGAGCTGACACTGGCCTGGCCGCTGACCAGCGCCCGGGTCCGATCGACCAGCCGCAGGCTGCCGGGGCGCGTGAACAACCAGAGTTGCCCGGCTTCGAGGCGGTAGGCATGGCGTTGGCGGATGCCGTCGATTTGCAGGGTGGCCCAGCGTCCGTCGCACTGGATGACCTTCAGTTCGAGGGTCCGGGCACCGATCTGAACACGGTAGGGTTCGCCAGGTTCAGCGTGCAGTTCGACCGGCCATTCCTGATCCTCCAGGCCGATCCGATAGTGCAGAGGCACGCTGGCATTGTTGCGCCAACCGGCCAGCGGGGCGGGGTGAGCCTGCGCAGATGCTTGATAATAAAGCACCGCGGCGATGGCCAACTCGTCGGCGCTCGGCGCATGAGGGTGCAGGCAGGGATGGTCGGCGAAGTTCGTGGGGATGAACCCGGTGCTGAATTCGCCACTGATGAACTGTGGGTGTTCCAGCAGATTGGCGAGTAAGCGCTGATTGCTCTGCACGCCCAGCAGCACACTGTCCTGTACCGCCCGCAGCAACTTGCGCCGGGCTTCTTCACGGGTGGCACCGTGGGCGATGAGCTTGCCCAGCAGCGGGTCATAGAAGGGGCTGACAGACTGGCCTTCGATCAGGCTATGGTCGATCCGTACGCTGCCCTGGATCGCTGGCTCCCAAGCCTCGACTCGCCCGGTTTGCGGCAGAAATCCCTGGGCCGGATCTTCGGCATAGAGGCGCACTTCCATGGCATGCCCGTTGAGCCGCACCTGTTCCTGTCGTAGCGGCAGCGGTTGCCCTTCGGCAATGTGCAACTGCCAGGCCACCAGATCGAGGCCGGTGATCAGTTCAGTCACCGGGTGTTCCACTTGCAACCGGGTGTTCATCTCCAGAAAGTAAAACCGGCCGTGAGCATCCAGCAGGAATTCCACGGTACCCGCCCCCACGTAATTCACCGTGCGACCCGCCTTGAGTGCCGCCTCGCCCATGGCCTGGCGCAACTCGGTGGTCATCGCCGGGCAGGGCGCTTCTTCGATGATTTTCTGGTGGCGACGCTGGATCGAACAGTCGCGTTCGCCGAGATAAATCAGGTTGCCGTGCTGGTCGCCGAACACCTGAACTTCAACGTGACGCGGATCGATCAAGGCTTGTTCGAGGATCAATTCGTCGCTACCAAACCCGTGCAGCGCTTCGGAGCGTGCGCTGCGGAGCTGTTCCAGCAATTCGGCGGCGCTATGCACCAGGCGCATGCCGCGACCGCCACCACCGGCACTGGCCTTGATCATCAGCGGGTAGCCGATGCGTTCGGCTTCGCGGCGCAGGGTAGCGTCGTCCTGTTCGCTGCCCTGATAGCCTTTGATGCAAGGCACGCCGGCTTTGATCATGGCGAGTTTCGACAGCCGTTTACTGCCCATCAGCTCGATGGCTTCGGGGCTGGGGCCGATGAAGATGATGCCGGCCTGTTGGCAGGCGAGGGCGAAACCCGGGTTTTCCGAGAGGAAGCCGTAACCGGGATGGATTGCATCGGCACCGGTGCGCCGGGCAGCATCGATGATGGCCGGGATGTTCAGATAAGACTGCTGCACCGGTGCCGGGCCGATGTTCACGGCTTCGTCGGCCATCTGCACATGCAGCGCATTGGCGTCGGCGTCGCTGAATACGGCGACGGTGCGGTAGCCCAGGTTTTGCGCGGTGCGTTGGACGCGGCAGGCGATTTCACCGCGGTTGGCGATCAGGATTTTTTTGAGGGCGGGCATCGGTTATTCCCTTGGTTTTTTGCGGTGAATGTAAGGGCTTGCTCGCGAAGCTCTTTAAACGGCCCACCCCGGTTTACGCTTCTGCACAAAAGCCAGCGTCCCCTCGATCCCTTCAGCCCCGGTCACTGCTTCGCTGAACCACTCAGCTGCCTGATCCAGCAGGTCATCCGAGGGTTGTCCGGCACTCGCCAGCAACAGCTTTTTGGTTGCTGCATTCGCCCCCGGTGCGCAACACAACACATGGGCCAGCACCTCATCGAGGCGTTCGGCCAAGGCTTGTGGGTCATGTTCGACAAAATGCACCAGCCCCATGCGCCGCGCCTGGGTGCCATCGAAGCGTGCGGCGGTCAGGGCCAGTCGGCGGGCCTGGGTCAGGCCGATGCGTTGCACCACGTAAGGCGCGATCTGCGCCGGCAACAGGCCGAGGCTGGTTTCCGGCAAGCCGAACTGCGCTTGATGATCGGCCATCGCGATGTCGCTGACGCAGGCCAGGCCGAAGCCGCCGCCAAGCACCGCACCTTGCAGCACCGTAATCACCACTTGCGGCGCGTGTTGCACCTCTTGCAGTAGCGCACCGAACGCACGGTTCAGATCGCGGTAGGCGGACTGGCCTTGAGCGCGGGCGTTGGCCACGTCCTTGATGTCGGCACCGGCACAAAAATGCCCGCCGGCACCGCCGATCACCAGCGCACGAATCTGCCGATCATCGCGAACCGCCGCCAGCACCGCACGCAGTTCGGCGACCATCTGCAAGCTCATGGCATTACGGCTTTCGGGACGATTGAGGGTGATGTGCAGCACGCAGTCATGCAGGTCGAGCAGCAGGGTTTGACAGGTGGGGAGGGTGCTCATTTGTTTTTCCCCGGCAGGATGCCCATGAGTTTGCAGATGATCCCCAGCATGATTTCGTCGGCACCGCCGCCAATCGATACCAGCCGCACATCGCGGTAAGCCCGGGCCACTGGGTTGTCCCACATGAAGCCCATGCCGCCCCAGTATTGCAGGCAACTGTCGCTGACTTCCCGGCCCAGTCGCCCGGCCTTGAGTTTGGCCATCGATGCCAGACGGGTGACATCCTGGCCTTTGATGTATTGCTCGGTGGCCTGATAGACCAGCGCCCGCAGGCATTCGATTTCGGTTTGCAGTTCGGCCAGGCGAAAGTGGATGACCTGGTTGTCGATCAGCGCGTTGCCGAAGGTTTTACGCTCCTTGCAGTACTCGATGGTGCTGTCGACGCAGTACTCCAGGCCTTTGATCATGTTCGCCGCGCCGAACAGCCGTTCTTCCTGGAACTGCAGCATCTGCATCATGAACCCTGCGCCTTCGTGGCCGATGCGGTTGCGCTGCGGCACGCGCACGTTGTCGAAAAACACCTGGGCGGTTTCCGAGCTGCGCATGCCGAGCTTGTCCAGGTGCGAGCTGAGGCTGATGCCGGGGCTGTTCATCGGCACCATGATCAGCGACTTGTTGATGTGCGGTTTGTCGTCCGAGGTGTTGGCCAGCAGGCAAATGAAGTCGGCGCTCGGTGAGTTGGTGATCCACATCTTGCTGCCATTGATCACGTAGTCGTCGCCGTCCTTGCGGGCGGTGGTTTTCAGCCCGGCGACGTCGGAGCCCGCGCCGACTTCGGAAACACCGATGCAGCCGACCTGCTCGCCGGTGATCGCCGGTCGCAGGAACTCTTCGCGCAGTTCATCGGAGCCGAAACGCGCCAGGGCCGGGGTGCACATGTCGGTCTGCACGCCGATGGACATCGGAATGCCGCCGCAATGAATGGTGCCGAACTCTTCGGCCGCCACAATCGAATAGCTGTAGTCGAGGCCCATGCCGCCGAATTTTTCCGGTTTGGAAATCCCCAGCAAACCGAGCTCGCCGGCCTTGCGAAAGATCTCATGGATCGGAAAGCGCCCGGCCTTTTCCCATTCCTCGACATGAGGATTGATCTCGTGATCGACGAATTGGCGGACGGTGCGGCGCAGTGCTTCGTGTTCCTGGGTGAAGATCATTTTTATTGTTCTCCTGTCGAACCCGATCGTTCCCACGCAGAGCGTGGGAACGATCAATCAAAACCTCGCGACACCGAAGCTGTTGGGTTGCAGCGTCCGAACCTCGGCCTCATGGCAGATGTCCAGCAAGTATCCAAGCAACGTGCGGGTATCCCGTGGATCGATCAGCCCGTCATCCCACAGGTTGGCGCTGCCATACAGCGCGGTGGACTGGCTGTCGAGTTTCTGCGCGGTGACGTGTTCCAGCATGTCGAGCATTTTCGGGTCGGGCACCAATCCGTCCTTGAGTTGTTTGGCTTCGGTGACGATCCGCAGCACTTTGCCGGCCTGGGCACCGCCCATCACCGCGGTACGGCTGTTGGGCCAGGCGAAGATGAAGCGCGGATCGAGACCGCGGCCGCACATCGCGTAATTGCCGGCACCGTAGGAACCGCCGACGACGATTGTCAGTTTAGGCACCCGGGCATTGGCCACCGCTTGAATCATTTTCGCGCCGTGCTTGATCACGCCTTGCTGTTCCGACTCGGTGCCGACCATGAAGCCGGTGGTGTTATGGAAAAACAGCAGCGGCGTCTGGCTCTGGTCGCAGAGTTGAATGAACTGCGCGGCCTTGCTCGCGCCTTTGGGGGTGATCGGGCCGTTGTTGCCGATGAAACCGCAGGCTCGACCCTGGATCTGCAAATGCCCGCACACCGTCTGCTGATCGAACTCGCTTTTGAATTCGAGGAAGTTCGAAGCGTCGGCAACCCGCGCGATGATTTCACGCACGTCGTAAGGTTTTTTCGGGTCATCCGGGATCAGCCCCAGCAGTTCGTCGATGGGGTAGCGCGGCTCTTCCCACCGACGTTCCGGTAACCACGGCAACTGATCGTTCCACGGCAACAGACTGACAATCTCGCGCACCTGGCGCACGCCATCGGCATCGTTCTCGGCCAGGTATTCGGCGGTGCCGGCGGTTTGCGCATGCATCTCGGCACCGCCCAGTTCTTCGTCGGTGGCGACTTCACCGGTGGCGGCCTTGAGCAGTGGGGGGCCGGCGAGAAACAGCTTGGCCTTGCCGCGCACCACCACCACGTAATCCGACAACCCCGGCTGATAAGCGCCGCCTGCCGTGGCCGAGCCGTGGACCACGGTGATCTGCGGCAAGCCCATCGCCGACATCCGCGCCTGATTGGCAAAGCTGCGCGCGCCTTCGACGAAAATCTCCGCCGCATAATTGAGGTTGGCGCCACCGCTCTCGGCGAGGGTGATCACCGGCAGTTTGTTTTCCATGGCGATCTGTTGCAGGCGCAGGGACTTTTTCAGGCCGCTGGGGGAAATGGTCCCGCCCTTGATTGCGCTGTTGTTCGCCACCACCAGCACCCGCACGCCGGACACGTAACCGATCCCGGCGATCAAACCGCCGCCGGCCGCGCTGCCGTCCTTGTCGTCATGCAGCTTGTAGCCGGCCAGGCTCGCCAGTTCGAGGAACGGCGCGCCGGGATCAAGCAGCAGGTTCAGCCGCTCCCGGGGCAGCAGTTGCCCGCGCTTGTCGAACCTCGGTTTGGCTTCAGCGGCTTTATTCAACAGGTTCTGTTCGAGCTGGCGGACCTGCTCGATGCCGGCCAGCATGGCCGCACGGTTGCGGGCGAATGGTTCGCTGAACGGGTCTATCTGGGACTGGATGACCGGCATGGTTATTCCTTGTCCTTCGGTTCGTCTGGTTTGGAGGGGGCCGGCCTGAGTACTTCAGGTAAATAGGCGCGGTGAAAGCCGTTGTACGAGTGACTGTTCTGCGCCTTGTGCATTGGCCAGGCCCGCCCGCCGAGGCTGGCGGCACCGTCGATGCGCAACGTGCTGCCGCTGACAAACGCCGCGGCCGGGCTGAGCAGGAACACAATCGCCGCGCTGATTTCCGATTCGGTGCCGATGCGCTTGAGCGGCACGTGTTCGCACAGCGTCGGAATCACCGCCCGGAACGCGCCTTCGTAGGTGTCCATGCCGCTGGACGCGACCCAGCCCGGCGCGACGGCGTTGACCCGCACGCCGGCGTAGCCCCATTCGAACGCGGCGGTCTTGGTAAAGTTGTCCATGCCCGAGCGCGCTGCGCCCGAATGGCCCATGCCGGGCATGCCGCCCCACATGTCGGCGAGCATATTGACGATGGCGCCGCCGTGCTTGCTCATGGACTGATTGAACACCTCGCGAGCCATCAGAAAACCGCCCACCAGGTTGGTGCGCAGGATGGTTTCGAAACCTTTCTGATTGATCGACGCCAGTGGCGACGGGTACTGCCCGCCAGCATTGTTGACCAATCCATGAATCGGCCCGTGTTCGCGGATCAGCTCGCTGACCAGCTGCGTGACAGCGTCTTCGTTGCGGATATCGCAGACCTGCCAACTGGCTTTTCCGCCGTCTTCGGTGATTTCGGCGCTGACCTTTTTCAATTTCTCGGCATTGCGCCCCACCAGCAGCACTTGCGCGCCGAGGGCCGCGAGCTCATGGGCGGTGCAACGACCGATGCCGCTGCCGCCACCGGTGACGATGATGGTTTGGCCGGCGAACAGGTCGGGTTTGAAAATCGAGTCGTAAGCCATGGCGACAGTCCTCTAGTTGAACTGATCGGCGATGCGCTGGGGCACCGGAATCTGGATTTCCAACAGTTGTTGGGCGAACGCCTTGCCTTGCGGATCGATCCGCAGGCTGGCCACGCCACCGCCGCCGAGTGCGTTTTCCAGAAGAAAATTAAAGCTCTGAGTGCCGGGTAAATACCAGCGTTCGACGCGTCCGTGGATCGGGTCGAGGACATGGCTCATCCAGTCGACCATCACCTCGGGTGTCAATGCTTCGGCGATCCACGGCAGGTAGTCGGGGTGGCGGGCCATGACGCCGATGTTGCTGTGGTTACCCTTGTCGCCGGAGCGCGCCACGGCAAGTTTGATCAAGGCCACGCTAGCGTCGGCACGCTCTGTGGTTTTGGGTGGGTCGAACGGCAGCGGCAAGTCAGCCGGATCGAGCGCATCGAGGGCGGGCAGGGCACACGGATGGCGCTCACCGGCAAGGTCGATTTCCAAGGCGCAGGCGGTTTTGTCGATCAGGAACGAAAACAGCCGGATCAACGGATACACCGTCGGCCGCCCGCCGACGATTCCCGTCAGCCCAGGCGCCATACCGGTGGCAGCCTGAGCTATTTCCCGGGAGAACAGAATCAAGGCCTGTTTGCTCGGATGGCGCACGGCGAGTTTGATCACCACTTCGCGGCTGTCCTGGCGCTGGCCGTGGGGGCCGTAAGTGGCCTCGCTGCCCAGCAGTTCGATGTTCACTTCGCTGTAGGGCGCCCAGCCGCGCTGGCTAAACATTTGCGAGGTCTTGTTGATGATCGCCTGGCTGACCCGTCGGGCCTTGGCCACGGCATCGATCCCGGCGATCAGGCAACTGGCGGTGCAGCGGAAACCGTCCGGGTACGTTGCGCTGACCTTGTACTGAGCGGTCGGCGGCAAGCCTTTTGCGCCATGCACCTGAACCGCGTTTTTGCCTTGTTGCACGAGTTTGACCTGGCTGAAATCGCACACTACATCGGGCAGCAAATAGGCCTGTGGGTCGCCGATCTCATAGAGCATCTGCTCGCCAACCGTCAGGGGTGTGACCAGGCCGCCGGAGCCGTCGGGTTTGCTGACGATGAACTGGCTGTCGGCACCGACTTCGACGATCGGAAAACCGATGTGTTCGTAATCGGGCACGTCATGCCAATCGGTGAAATTGCCACCGGTGCACTGGGCGCCGCATTCGATCAGATGCCCGGCCAATGCGGCTTGGGCGAGTTTGTCGTAGTCGTGCCACGACCAGCCGAACTCATGCACCAGCGCGGCGCTGACCACGGCGCTGTCGACCACGCGCCCGGTGATCACAATGTCGGCGCCCAGGCGCAGGGCTTCGACGATGCCCGGTGCGCCGAGGTAGGCGTTGGTCGATACGCACATCGGCGGCAGGGGCGCGCCACTGAACATCTCATGGATGCCCAGACTGCTCAGGCGTTTGAACTGCGGTTGCAGGTCGTCACCCGACAGCACGGCGATTTTCAGCGCCACCCCGGCCTTGTCGCAGGCCGCTTGCAGGGCAGCAGCGCAGGCCTGTGGATTAACCCCGCCGGCGTTGCTGATCACCCGGATCTGTTGTTTCGCGAGCTGCTCGAGGAGGGGGCTGAGGACTTCGATGAAGTCGCTGGCGTAGCCGGTGGCGGGATCTTTCATCCGCGCCCCGGCCATGATCGACATTGTTATTTCGGCCAGATAATCGAACACCAGATAGTCCAGTCGCCCGCCCTCCACCAACTGTGCGGCGGCGGTCGAGGTGTCGCCCCAGAATGCACTGGCACAACCGATGCGAATTGTTTTAGGCACAGTCAACTCCATAGCCATCTGCGACAGAAGCGCTTCGAGACTACCAAGCAAGCGCTTGGTTTGTAAACGCCTTGATTATCTTCTTCCCGAGCGCTTGCTTGGTCGCCCCTGCCAGCTTAAATTGCCCGCGCAACCCTGCTGTTTTAATGGGCAGCGGCGCATTTGATTGATCGACTGTAGGAGAGAACGGGTGGACGAGCAAAAAGCCCTGAGGGTGATGCGCGAGTTGGTCGACAGCGGCCAATTGACCGACCCCGACAGCGCCCGCGGCAAACTGCTGCAAGTGGCCGCTCACCTGTTTCGCAACAAAGGTTATGAACGCACCACCGTGCGTGACCTGGCCAGTGCGGTGGGCATTCAGTCAGGCAGCATTTTTCATCACTTCAAAAGCAAGGACGAGATCCTGCGGGCAGTGATGGAGGAGACCATTCGCTACAACACCGCGTTGATGCGTGCAGCGCTGGCCGAGGCCGGCAATGTGCGCGAGCGGGTGCTGGCGCTGATTCGCTGTGAATTGCAGTCGATCATGGGCGGCAGTGGCGAGGCCATGGCGGTGCTGGTATATGAGTGGCGTTCGCTGTCTGAGGAAGGCCAGGCGCAGGTTCTGGCGCTGCGCGATATTTATGAAGCCATCTGGCTGCAGGTGCTGGGAGAAGCCAAGGACGCCGGTTTTATCCGGGGCGACGTGTTCATCACCCGCCGCTTCCTGACGGGCGCGCTCTCCTGGACCACCACCTGGTTTCGCGCCGGTGGCAGTATGAACCTCGATCAATTGGCCGATGAAGCGCTGATTCTGGTGCTTGAAGAACGGTAAGAGCCGTCTATCTCGGCAAGAAACTGGCTAAGTTGACGAAACCGCCTAGTTTGTATGCATTGGTGAGTATTTTTTTGGGGAGTGTGCTGTTTTGATGTCTTCATCAATTCGAATGGCGTCGCGGCTTTTGCTGGCGGCGCTTGCGGTGTGCTGGGTGTTGCCATCTCAGGCCGCACAACAGGTGCGGGTCGGGGCCGCCCATTTTCCACCCTATACCGTGCGCCCGGAGTCCGGTGCCGACACCGGTCTGCTGCCGCAACTGGTGGAAGCGCTGAATCAGCTGCAAACCGATTATCAGTTTGTGCTGGTGCCCACCTCGATTCCCAGGCGTTTCAATGACTTCAAGGAAGGCCGGGTCGATATGGCCATTTTCGAGAACCCGGAGTGGGGCTGGAAGGACATTCCGCATACCGACGTCGACATGGGCCTGGAAGACGCAGAAATCTTTGTCGCGCAGAAGCAACCCGGTCGCGATGAGAACTACTTCAAGGATCTGGCGAGCAAGCGCCTGGCGCTGTACAGCGGCTATCACTACGAGTTTGCCAATTTCAACGCCGATCCCAAGTACCTGGCCGACACCTACAACGCCACGCTGACCTATTCCCACGACAGCAACCTGCTGATGGTGCTGCGCGGGCGAGCGGACATAGCCCTGGTGACACGCTCTTATCTGAGCGATTACCTGCTGCGCAACGAAAAAGTCGGTGAGCAGTTGCTGGTGTCGCAACGCATCGATCAGGTCTATCACCATTACGCGCTGATTCGTCCAGAGGCGCCGATTACGGGTGAAGCATTCGGCAAGTTGCTGCAAGGCCTGCGAAACAACGGCCAGATGCTGAAGATTTTCGATCCCTACAAAATTGCCCTGGTGCCGGTGGGCAAGCACTGACAGATAGAGTTTCCAGGGGCAGGGGGGGCGGACGACCATTCATCTGGTATTTATGTTCTGCTGTTCGAATGGTCGAATTGACAGTAGACGCTTCGCCTAACGTGGTCTTAGCTCCTTTCCTGTGTCCGACCCCATGGAGGGGTTGGCGCTCATTCAGAAAGGATTTCTGTCATGACAACCCCCTCGTTGGTTTCTCTCTCCTGTGTGCCCGCTCCTGTGGTGCCACAAGCCGTCAACGATGTACTCATTCTGAAAAAACCTGATGATTCGGCCGGTGTCACGGTCGAGGTGGCGCGTTGGCCATTCATGGTGGTTAATCAAAAGACAACGCTGCATGTCTGCGGTCAACAAGCCGACGGCTCGCCAGTGATGCTGCGAGTGGCGGACGCCGAGCCCGTTACGCAACAAGAGTTCCAGGAGGGCTGGCGTCGCAATATTGCCTGGGCGTCTTTGCAGAATCTGAAAGACGGGAGCCATCTCGCGTTTGTTTTTCAGGCAGCGCTGGATGGAGGCAGTTGTGCTGGCCCGGTGCTGTTCCCGACATTGTGTCTTGAGGTCCAGGCGCCTTTTGACGATACAACGACCTTCTCGGCAACAGACGGTACCAATAACTGGAATGGTTGGATGAGGGGCGACGCTGCGACTGATCCACGGGATCTCACCATCACCAAAGATGGAGATATCTACGTATTATTCGACAACACCTACACCAACAACTCTGCCGGGACAGTGTTGAAAAAGACCTTTCAGGGGCTGGAGATGGGTCGATCCTATGAGTTCGGGCTGACCGTGCGCAGGTGGAACAACAGCTATTCGGTTCCGGTGCTGTCACTCAACAGCGGAGCGCAAGTCATTGCCCCCGCGACGGAAATTTCATCAATGGCCTGGGCGCCGCTCAAAGGTACGTTTACCGCGAGTGCATCACAGATGGAGTTGCAGATCGTTAACCATGTCGCCACCGGAAACGGCAACGACTATGCCTTCCGCGAAATCTGGGTCAGGTCGATCTAGCACCTGCGTAACGTCAATCGCCTGGAACTGATCCAGGCTGTGCATGCCACCGCGAACGCTGATTAAGGTTCGCGGTGCTTTTCGTTAAATTTCCCTGCCTGGCTCACGTCACCTCAGTTAACTGTCGACGATTACCGTGAGCCCGATCCATGTCCAATCTGAATGACCTGACCGCCCTGGCCTTGCCGTCAGGCAACCGTCTTGTAGCCGATGAAACCACAAGTCGCCTGAGCCTCAGCCTGGAAGGGCAGCCGCTGATCGAACTGCGGCTGACCCGCGAGCCCGAGTTGCATTTGCGGCTGGAGGAGCGCTTTGGCCGTCCTGACGGTCAAGCATTCTGGGCGGCCTGTTATTGGCTGTTTGCCCGTGATGCGCAGTGTCAGCGTCTGACCTGGCACCTCGATCAAGTGCCCACCGAAGCCTTGCTCAGCGGATTGCTGATCGCGACCGACGTCAACGGTCAATATCGCTGTGAACGCACACTGTTCTGGCAATTGCCTCAGCCTTGGCTGGGTGAGTCGTTGACCGGTAGCTATCCACAGCAGATGGTCATCAGTGACGGCAAGCGCCACCCCCAGCGTGCGGTGAAACCCCGTGGTGAGGTTTATCGACGCTTTGATGCGCGGCTCGGTGCATGGGTTTCCCTGCGTACACTAGAAATCGAGCAGGATCTGGTGCGTTTCAACCGCTGGCAGAACAGCCCGCGGGTCGCGAGTTTCTGGCAGGAGGAGGGCAGCCTCGAGAAGCATCGGGAATACCTGAGCAAGCTCGAAGCCGACCCGCACACCTTGACCCTGATCGGTTGCTTCGATGATCAGCCGTTTGCCTACTTTGAAGCCTACTGGGCCAAGGAAGATCGCATTGCGCCGTTCTATGATGTCGCCGATTACGACCGTGGCATTCATATGCTGGTGGGTGAGGAAAATCACCGTGGCCCGCACAAAGTGGCGAGTTGGTTATCGGCGCTGGTGCACTACCTGTTTCTCGATGATCCGCGCACTCAAAGGGTGGTCGCCGAACCTCGCGCCGACAACGCGAAGATGATCGGGCATCTGCATAATCAGTGTTTTCACTGCGAGAAAGAGTTCGACTTCCCGCACAAGCGCGCGGCGCTGATGATGCTGGGGCGTGAGCGGTTTTTTGATCGGTGTTCGTTGGCTTGAGTCAGTCTTCGCGGGCAAGTCGGATCGCCGCACCGCTCGCTCCTACAGTGACAGGCAATATTCCCTGTGGAGCGAGGCTTGCCCGCGAAGCTTTTAGCGACGTGCGAAGGTGTCCGCACGATTGGCCGACACTTTGCGGCAATGCACCAGCGCATCACGAATCATGAAGTTCACCAGGGTCGGCGAGACGCCCAGTTCCTTGGCGATGTCTTTTTGCGGCACGCCGTGCAGGCGGTACATCTCGAAGGCGTAACGGGTGCGGCTGGGCAGCTCCGTCAGTGCATCGGCAATGTTTTCCAGGGTCGAGAAATTCATATGCGAGGTTTCCGGCGAAGCGCCCTGGATCACCACGTTCAGGCCTTCTTCTTCCGGGCCCGAATACTTCTGCTCCAGCGCCTGCTTGCGGTAGTGATCGATCGCCAGGTTGCGCACGATCTGGAACAGGTAACTGAGCTGTGCCTTGATGGACGAGGTGATCTGCGGTGCCGATTGCAACCGGAAGAACGCATCCTGCACCACGTCTTCGGCGCGGGATCGGCAGCCGGTAATACGGGCGGCAATCTTGACCAGAATCATTCGGTTGTCGACGAAGGCCTGAAGTAGCGGTGAATCGCACCTGCTTGTGGATACTTGTTCCGTCATTGGAAATCACCTTGCTGCAAATAGGGTTGTGGGACGACAAGGGGGTCGGAGCCGTCCTACATATCGAGCGACAAATTATGTTGAATGATAATGATTGTCAATTGAGAAAGAGAATTAATGCTTCATGAAGGTGCGCAGTGAGAACGGCAACACGCTGACTCACCCACCGGCCACAAGCCTGCCGGCGCTCAAGCCCGGCGACTAATTATTCCAAGACCTCATCCGTTCTCATTGGTGAATGGCTGCGGGCGCAAACCCCGGCCAAAACAGCATTCCCAAGCCTTGCGCGGTCGGCGAAGACCGCGTCCTGCATGCCCGTGAACGGGCGTGAAATATGAAAACCGATTCCACTTGCAAGCCGAATTCAGGCAGGAAACCTCATGACCGACGCGTTCGAACTCCCCAGCACACTGGTCCAAGCCCTCCAGCGCCGCGCGGCCCTGACGCCGGACCGGGTGGCCTTGCGTTTTCTCGCCGAAACCCAGGATCAGGCTGTGGTGCTCAGTTATCGTGAGCTGGACCAACGGGCGCGAACCATTGCCGGCGCTTTGCAGGCCCAGGCGTCGTTCGGTGATCGCGCGGTGCTGTTGTTTCCCAGCGGCCCGGATTACGTCGCGGCGTTCTTTGGTTGCCTGTACGCCGGGGTGATCGCGGTGCCGGCCTATCCGCCGGAATCGACCCGTCGTCATCATCAAGAGCGCCTGCTGTCGATCATCAGCGATGCCGAGCCGCGCCTGCTGTTGACCAGCGCCGACCTGCGCGACGCCTTGCTGCAAATCAACGGGGCGCCGCCGCTGCTATGTGTCGACACCCTCGACAGCGCCCTGGCTGAACACTGGGTTGCGCCGGACCTGCAAGGCGAGCACATCGCTTTCCTGCAATACACCTCTGGCTCCACCGCGTTGCCTAAAGGTGTGCAAGTCAGCCACGGCAACCTGGTGGCCAACGAACGATTGATTCGTCACGGCTTTGGCATCGACCTCAATCCTGATGACGTGATTGTCAGCTGGCTGCCGCTGTACCACGACATGGGCCTGATCGGTGGTCTGCTGCAGCCGATTTTCAGTGGTGTGCCGTGCGTGTTGATGTCGCCGGCGTACTTCCTCGGTCGCCCGTTGCGCTGGCTGGAAGCGATCAGCGAATACGGCGGCACCATCAGCGGCGGGCCGGACTTCGCCTATCGACTGTGCAGCGAGCGCGTCAGCGAATCGGCTCTGGAGCGCCTTGATTTGAGCGGCTGGCGCGTGGCGTATTCCGGTTCTGAACCGATTCGCCTCGACACCCTGGAACGCTTCGCCGAGAAGTTCTCGGCCTGTGGTTTTACGTCGGACAGCTTCATGGCTTCTTACGGCCTCGCGGAGGCGACACTGTTCGTTGCCGGCACTCCGCGCGGTCAGGGTATTCCGACATTGCGGGTGGACGATCAGGCGTTGGCGCAAAACCGCGCCGAACCGGGCGACGGCAGTCCGGTCATGAGTTGCGGCATCAGCCAGCCGGATCATGCGGTGCTGATTGTCGATTCGGTATCGCTCGAAGAACTCGCCGACAACACGGTCGGTGAAGTCTGGGCCGCCGGGCCGAGCATCGCCCATGGCTACTGGCGCAACCCTGAAGCCACGGCCAAGACCTTCGTCCAGCACGCAGGCCGCACCTGGCTGCGCACCGGCGACCTGGGCTTTTTACGTGGCGGTGAACTGTTCATCACCGGGCGCCTGAAAGACATGCTGATCGTTCGTGGCCATAACCTCTATCCGCAGGACATCGAGCAGACCGTCGAGCGTGAAGTGGAGATGGTGCGCAAAGGTCGCGTGGCTGCGTTCGCGGTCAACCTCGAGGGACAGGAAGGTATCGGCATCGCCGCAGAAATCAGCCGCAGCGTGCAGAAAATCCTGCCGCCCGAGGCGCTGATCAAAGCCATCCGCCAGGCAGTGGCCGAGGCGTATCAGGAAGCGCCGAGCGTAGTGGTATTGCTTAATCCGGGGGCGCTGCCCAAGACTTCCAGCGGCAAGTTGCAACGTTCGGCCTGCCGCAATCACCTGGCCGATGGCAGCCTCGACAGCTATGCGGTTTTCCCGTCGGCAGCGAACGAAAGTGAAGGCAGCAGCGAGTCGAGTTCAGAACTGCAAACCCTGATCGGCCAGATCTGGTGCGAGCAATTGCAGGTCAAGCAGGTCAACGCCGACGATCACTTCTTCCTGCTCGGCGGTAACTCCATCGCCGCCACCCAAGTGGTTGCTCGCCTGCGTGAAACGTTGGGTCTGGAGCTGAGTCTGCGTCTGTTATTCGAAGCGCCGACCCTCGGCGCGTTCGCCGCCGCCGTCGCCCGGCAACAACAGGATGGCGGCCTCGCCCAAGGCGCGATCACTCAGCTGTCGCGCAACGACGCCATGCCGCAATCCCTGGCGCAAAACCGTTTGTGGATCACCTGGCAACTCGACCCGCAGAGCAGCGCCTACAACATTCCCGGCGCCTTGCGCCTGCGCGGCGAACTGAACGAAGACGCCTTGCGCGCCAGTTTCCAGCAACTGATCGAGCGTCACGAATCCCTGCGCACGCGGTTTTTCGAGCGCGACGGTGTGGCCCTGCAACAGGTCGATACTGGCGCTGCATTCAATCTTCAAGTGATCGACATCAGCGACGTGCCTGCCGCCGGGCGTGAAGCCCGCGCGCAACAAATCCGCGAGGACGAAGCCCGCACCCGGTTCGACCTGGAGAACGGCCCGCTGCTGTGGGTGACCCTGGTGCGCCTCGACGATGAGGATCATCAACTGCTGGTGACGATGCATCACATCATCGCGGATGGCTGGTCGCTGAACATTCTGATCGATGAATTCTCGCGCCTGTATGCGGCGGCCTCTCAAGGCCAGACCACCAGCCTCCCGGCCTTGTCGACCCAATACGCTGACTATGGCAGTTGGCAGCGCCAGTGGCTGGCGCAAGGGGAGGGCGAACGGCAACTCGCTTACTGGAAAGAGCAGTTGGGTGATGAGCATCCGACCCTGAGCCTGGCCACCGACCACCCACGTTCGGCACAACACACCCATAGCGCCGCCCGCCACACCCTGCGGTTGGACGCGAGCCTGAGCAACGCGATTCGCCAGACCGCCCAGGCCCATGAATCGACACCGTTCATGCTGTTGCTCGCAGCGTTCCAGAGCCTGCTGCATCGCTACAGCGGCCAGCGCGACATCCGCATCGGCGTGCCGAATGCCAACCGTCCACGCTTGGAAACCCAGGGGTTGATCGGCTTCTTTATCAACACTCAGGTGCTGCGCGCCGAGGTGGATTCGCGTCTGCCGTTCATTGAGTTGCTGGCGCAAACCCGGCAAGCCGCATTGGGCGCGCAAGCGCATCAGGACCTGCCGTTCGAACAGCTGCTCGAAGCCTTCCCCCAGGCTCGCGAACAAGGTTTGTTCCAGGTCATGTTCAACCACCAGCAACGGGATCTCAGTGCACTGCGCCGCTTGCCGGGGCTACTCGCCGAAGAGCTGCCGTGGCACAGCCGCGAAGCCAAATTCGACCTGCAACTGCACAGCGAAGAAGACCGCAACGGGCGCTTGAGTCTGTCGTTCGACTACGCCACTGAACTGTTCGACGCGGCGACCATCGAGCGTCTGGCCGAGCATTTCAGCAACCTGCTGCTCGCCGTCTGTGAGCGTCCGCAACAAGCGATCGGCGATCTGCAACTGCTGACCGCCGCCGAACAGGCTCAGCAAAATGACTGGAGCGTTGCTCCGTGCAAACCGGCGCAGCAGTGGTTGCCGGAACTGCTCAGCGAACAAGCACGCCAGATCCCGGAGCGCACCGCGTTGCTGTGGGACGGCGGCAGCCTGGACTTCGCTGAACTGCATACTCAGGCCAACCGCTTGGCGCATTACCTGCGCGACAAAGGCGTCGGCCCGGATGTGTGCGTGGCCATCGCCGCCGAACGTTCACCGCAGTTGTTGATCGGCTTGCTGGCGATCATCAAGGCCGGCGGCGCTTATGTGCCGCTGGACCCGGATTACCCGGCTGAGCGCCTGGCCTACATGCTCAGCGACAGTGGCGTCGAGTTGTTGCTGACCCAAACCGAATTGCTCGACCGCTTGCCGGCCACTGATGGCGTCTGCGTGATTGCCATGGATGCCCTGCACCTGGAGAACTGGCCAAGCCATGCACCGGGTCTGCACCTGCACGGCGACAACCTGGCCTACGTGATTTATACCTCTGGTTCCACCGGCCAGCCCAAGGGCGTTGGCAACACTCACGCAGCGCTCGCTGAACGTCTGCAATGGATGCAGAACACTTATCGCCTGAACGATACCGACGTGCTGATGCAAAAAGCCCCGATCAGTTTTGACGTGTCGGTATGGGAGTGTTTCTGGCCGTTGATCACCGGGTGCCGCTTGCTGATCGCCGGTCCCGGCGAACATCGCGATACACACCGCATCGCACAACTGGTTCAGCAATACGGCGTGACCACGCTGCACTTTGTGCCGCCGCTGCTTTCGCTGTTCATCGACGAACCGCTGACCGCCGAATGCACCAGCCTGCGCCGGGTGTTTTCCGGCGGCGAAGCCTTGCCCACCGAACTGCGCAACCGCGTGCTGACGCAACTGCCGGCGGTGCAACTGCACAACCGCTACGGCCCGACCGAAACCGCGATCAACGTCACCCACTGGCACTGCACAACCGCCGATGGCGAGCGCTCGCCGATTGGCCGGCCATTGGGCAACGTGCTGTGCCGGGTGCTCGACAGTGACCTCAACCCGGTGCCGGCCGGCGTGCCGGGTGAACTGTGCATCAGCGGTATCGGTTTGGCCCGGGGCTATCTGGGCCGTCCGGGGCTGACCGCTGAGCGTTTCGTGGTCGATCCACTGGGCGAGCAGGGCGCGCGTCTGTACCGCACCGGCGACCGTGCGCGCTGGACCGCTGATGGCGTAATCGAATACCTCGGTCGTCTCGATCAGCAGGTCAAACTGCGTGGCTTTCGTGTCGAGCCGCAAGAGATCGAAGCGCGGCTGTTGGCACAATCCGGCGTCGCCCAAGCGGTGGTGCTGGTGCGCGAAACGGCGGTCGGCGGGCAGTTGATCGGTTACTACACCGCCGCTGATTCCACTGAAGACCTCGACACTCAAGCCGCACGCCTGAAAGCCGTGCTGGCCGCCGAGTTGCCGGAATACATGGTGCCGGCGCAACTGATGCGTCTGGACCAAATGCCCTTGAGCCCGAGCGGCAAACTCGATCGCCGCGCCTTGCCGGAACCTCAGTGGCACGTCCGCGAGCACGTTGAACCGGTCACGGCGCTTGAGCAACAAATCGTCGGCATCTGGCGTGAAGTGCTGGGCCAGACGCAGATCGGTCTGCGCGACGACTTCTTCGCCCTTGGCGGCCACTCGCTGCTGGCCACGCAAATCATCTCCCGTACCCGTCAGGCCTGCGACGTCGAGTTGCCGTTGCGAGCGCTGTTCGAGGCCAGTGAGCTGGGCGCGTTTGCCGAACAGGTTCGCTTGATCCAGGCCAGCGGCAAAACCAACCGGCAGCCACCGATCGAGAAGGTCGACCGCCGCCAACCGGTGCCGTTGTCCTATTCCCAGCAACGCATGTGGTTCTTGTGGCAGATGGAACCGGACAGCCCGGCCTACAACGTCGGCGGCATGGCGCGCTTGCGCGGCGTGCTGGATGTCGGGCGTTTCGAAGCGGCGCTGCAAGCGCTGATCTTGCGTCACGAAACCCTGCGCACGACATTCCCGAGCGTCGACGGCGTGGCCCGGCAACAGGTGCATCCGGACACCGGCCTGCGCATGGACTGGAAGGATTTCTCCGCGCTGGCGGCCGATACCCGTGAGCAGCGAGTCCAGCAACTGGCCGACAGCGAGGCGCACACGCCTTTCGATCTGGAAACCGGACCGTTGCTGCGCGCCTGCCTGGTCAAGACCGCCGAGCACGAACATTACCTGGTGCTGACCCTGCACCACATCGTCACCGAAGGCTGGGCGATGGACATCTTCGCCCGGGAACTCAGCGCGCTCTACGAAGCGTTCGTCGATGACCGCGAATCACCACTGCAACCCTTGCCGGTGCAGTACCTGGATTACAGCGTGTGGCAGCGTCAGTGGCTGGAATCCGGCGAACGTCAGCGCCAGCTCGATTACTGGACCGCGCAACTGGGCCGTGAACATCCGCTGCTGGAATTGCCGGCTGATCGTCCGCGTCCGCCGGTGCAAAGTCATCAGGGCGAACTGTTCCGCTTCGACCTCAGCGATGACCTCGCGGCGCGGGTTCGTGCCTTCAACGCAGACAACGGCCTGACCCTGTTCATGACCATGACTGCCGCCCTGGCCGTGCTGCTTTACCGCTACAGCGGCCAGACCGACCTGCGCATCGGTGCGCCGGTGGCCAACCGCATTCGCCCGGAAAGCGAAGGGCTGATCGGCGCGTTCCTCAACACCCAAGTGCTGCGTTGCCAGCTCGACGGGCAGATGTCCGTGGGCGAGTTGTTCGAGCAGGTTCGCCACACGGTGATCGAAGGCCAGTCCCATCAGGACCTGCCGTTCGATCACTTGGTCGAAGCCCTGCAGCCACCGCGCAGCGCCGCGTACAACCCGCTGTTCCAGGTGATGTGCAACGTGCAGCGCTGGGAATTCCAGCAGCGCCGCACCCTGGCCGGGATGACCGTCGAGTACCTGGCCAACGATGCGCGCGCGACCAAGTTCGACCTCAACCTGGAAGTCACCGACCTCGACCATCGCCTCGGTTGCTGCCTGACTTACAGCACCGATCTGTTCGATGAGCCGCGCATTGCACGCATGGCCGGGCACTGGCGCAATCTGCTGGAAGCGTTGCTGGCCGATCCGCAACAGCGCTTGAGTGAGCTGCCGTTGCTCGACGCCACTGAACAGCAAAACCTGCTCGGCAGCCTCGGCATCGAGCCGGGTGAGCATCGCCTCGATCAATGCATTCATCAGCTGTTCGCTGAGCAGGCGCTGGTGCGCATGGGCGCGCCGGCGCTGACGTTCGCCGGGCAAACCTTGAGCTACGCCGAGCTCGACAGCCGCGCCAATCGTCTGGCCTGGATGCTCCGTGAGCGCGGTGTCGGGCCGCAAGTGCGGGTCGGCTTGGCGTTGGAACGTTCGCTGGAGATGGTCATCGGCTTGCTGGCAATCCTCAAGGCGGGCGGCGCCTATGTGCCGCTGGACCCGGAATACCCGCTGGATCGCCTGCGCTACATGATCGAAGACAGCGGCATCGGTTTGTTGCTCAGCGATGCGGCGATGTTCGCAGCACTCGGTGAATTGCCGGCCAGCGTCGGTCGTTGGTGCCTGGAAGACGATGCCGCGGACCTGGCCAATTACCCAGCCAGCGAGCTGCCGTTTATCAGTATGCCGCAGCATCAGGCGTACCTGATTTACACCTCGGGCTCGACCGGAAAACCGAAAGGCGTGGTGGTGTCCCACGGTGAAATCGCCATGCATTGCCGCGCGGTGATCGAGCGTTTCGGCATGCGCCCGGATGATTGCGAGCTGCATTTTTATTCAATCAACTTCGATGCTGCGACCGAGCGTCTGCTGGTGCCGCTATTGAGCGGTGCGCAGGTGGTCCTTCGCGCTCAAGGCCAGTGGGACGCGCAGGAAATCTGCGGGCTGATTCGTCGCCACAACATCAACATCCTCGGCTTCACCCCAAGCTACGGCAGTCAGTTGGCGCAATGGCTGGCGACCCAGGGCGAAACCCTGCCGGTGCGCATGTGCATCACCGGTGGCGAAGCCCTGACTGGCGAACACTTGCAGCGGATTCGCGCGGCGTTCAAGCCGAGCCTGTTTTTCAACGCTTACGGCCCGACCGAAACCGTGGTCATGCCGCTCGCCAGCCTGGCGCCCGAGCAGTTGGAGGAAGGGCTGGGCAGCGTGCCGATTGGCAGCGTGATCGGCGCTCGGGTGGCGTACATTCTCGACGCCGATCTGGCGTTGCTGCCGCAAGGCGCGACCGGCGAGTTGTATGTCGGCGGCGCCGGTCTGGCGCAGGGTTATCACCAACGTCCGGGGATGACCGCCGAACGCTTTGTCGCTGATCCTTTTGCCGCGAACGGCGGACGCTTGTACCGCACCGGCGACCTTGTCCGTCAGCGCGCCGATGGCCTGGTCGAGTACCTCGGCCGTATCGACCATCAAGTGAAGATCCGTGGTTTTCGCATCGAACTGGGCGAGATCGAAACCCGTCTGCTGGAACATGAGTCGATCCGTGAAGCGGTCGTGCTGGCGCTCGATGCGCCGAGCGGCAAGCAAATGGTGGGCTATCTGGTTACAAACGTGGCCGAGCAGGATGAAGCGCAACAAACTGCACTGCGCGAAGCGTTGAAGGCGCACCTCAAATCTCAGTTGCCGGATTACATGGTGCCGACGCACTTGATCCTGCTGGCCAGGATGCCGCTGACCGCCAACGGCAAACTCGACCGCCGCGCACTGCCGGCACCGGACCCGGAGTTGAATCGTCAGCAATACGTGGCGCCGAGCAACGAACTTGAGCTGACCCTGGCCGGCATCTGGTGCGAAGTGTTGAACGTGCGGCAGGTCGGCCTTAACGACAACTTCTTCGAACTGGGCGGCGATTCGATCCTGTCGATCCAGGTGGTCAGCCGGGCGCGGCAGCAGGGTATTCACTTCAGCCCGCGCGACCTGTTCCAGCACCAGACCGTACAGACGTTGGCTGCGGTGGCGACCCGCACCGAGCAGTTCACCGCCGAGCAAGGTTTGCTCACGGGTGAATCGCGTATGACGCCCATTCAGCATTGGTTCTTCGACACCGAAATCCCGCAGCGTCAACACTGGAACCAGGCGTTGCTGCTGGCGCCGACCGTGGCGCTGGAGCCGCATCGCCTGGAGCAAGCGCTGCTGGCAGTGATCGAACAGCACGATGCCTTGCGCCTGCGCTTCACCGAAGTCGCCGGTCATTGGCAGGCCGAGCATCAGGCAGTTTCCGACGCTGCCGTGCTGTGGCAAGTGCAGGTGCCGACGATGGACACATGCGCGGCGCTGTTCGCCGAAGCCCAGCGCAGCCTCGACCTTGAACAAGGGCCGCTGCTGCGGGCGCTGCTGGTCGATGATCCCGAGGGGCAACAACGGTTGTTCATTGCCATTCACCACTTGGTGGTGGACGGGGTGTCGTGGCGGGTGCTGCTGGACGATCTGCAAACGGTTTATCGCCAACTGGACGCAGAGCAGTCAGTAAAACTGCCAGCGAAAACCAGTGCCTTCAGGGACTGGGCCGCACGGTTGCAGGCTTATGCCGGCAGCGAATCCTTGCGGGAAGAATTGAGCTGGTGGCAGGCGCAACTGGCCGGCCCAAGCGCTGAATTGCCGTGTGATCGGCCTCGGGGCGGGCAGCAGAATCGTCACGCACAAACCGTCAGCGTGCGCCTCGACAGCGAGCACACCCGCCAACTGTTGCAACAGGCGCCGGCGGCTTATCGCACCCAAGTCAACGATTTACTGCTGACTGCGTTGGCCCGTGTGCTGTGCCGCTGGAGCGGTCATGCGTCGGCGTTGATTCAACTCGAAGGCCACGGTCGCGAAACCCTATTCGACGAAATCGACCTGACCCGCACTGTCGGCTGGTTCACCAGCGCGTATCCGCTGCGCCTCACACCTGCGAACGGGCAGGGTGCATCGATCAAGGCGATCAAGGAGCAACTGCGCGCGGTGCCGCATAAAGGCCTGGGGTATGGCGTGCTGCGCTACCTGGCCGATGGCCTGTGCCGACAGACCATGGCCGCGCTGCCGGTGGCGCCGATCACCTTCAACTACCTTGGCCAGTTCGACCAGAGCTTCGGCAGCGATGCGCTGTTCCGTCCGCTCGATGAGCCGGTGGGTGCGGCCCATGATCCGCATGCGCCGTTGCCCAACGAACTGAGCATCGACAGTCAGGTGTACGGTGGTGAACTGGTGCTGCGCTGGACCTTCAGCGCCGAACGCCACGACCGGCAAACCATCGCCGACTTGGCGCAGGCGTATCTGGATGAATTGCACAGCCTGATCCAGCACTGCCTGAGCGACCACGCGGGCGGCCTGACACCGTCGGACTTCCCGCTGGCCAGATTGACTCAGCCGCAACTCGACGCACTGCCGGTTCCAGCGTCGATGATCGAAGACGTCTACCCGCTGACTCCGATGCAGGAAGGCATGCTGCTGCACACCTTGCTCGAGCCGGGCACCGGCCTCTATTACATGCAGGACCGCTACCGCATCAACAGCGAGCTCGACCCCGAGCGTTTCGCTCTGG
Source organism: Pseudomonas sp. GW822-FHT07A10 (assembly GCF_058798795.1). Classification (NCBI taxonomy): domain Bacteria; kingdom Pseudomonadati; phylum Pseudomonadota; class Gammaproteobacteria; order Pseudomonadales; family Pseudomonadaceae; genus Pseudomonas; species Pseudomonas sp. GW822-FHT07A10. The sequence continues at coordinate 27,695 of NZ_JBXAKV010000021.1, read as the reverse complement.
CCTGGCAAGCGGTGATCGCCCGCCACGAAGCCTTGCGCGCGTCGTTCTGCTGGAACGTCGGCGAAGACATGCTGCAAGTGATCCATAAACCGGGCAGCACGCCGATCGAGTATCTGGACTGGAGCGCGGTTGCCGAAACCGAGCAAGAACCGAAGCTGCAGGCGCTGCTGAAAAGCGAGCGCGAGGCCGGGTTCGATCTGCTCAATCAGGCGCCGTTTCACTTGCGCTTGATCCGTGTGGGCGCGGCGCGCTACTGGTTCATGATGAGCAACCACCACATCCTCATCGATGCCTGGTGCCGTTCGCTGCTCATGAACGATTTCTTCGAGATCTACACCGCCCTCGGCGAAGGCCGGCAAGCGCAACTGGCCGTGCCGCCGCGTTATCGCGATTACATCGGCTGGCTGCAACGCCAGAGCCTGGCCGAGGCGCGGCAGTGGTGGCGGCAGAGCCTGCAAGGTTTCGAGCGCACCACGCCGATTCCGAGCGACCGGCCGTTCCTGCGTGAACATGCCGGCGACAGCGGCGGCATGATCGTCGGCGACCGTTACACGAGGCTTGATGCCCGGGACGGCGCGCAATTGCGCGAACTGGCCCAGGCCCATCAGTTGACCGTCAACACCTTCGCCCAGGCGGCGTGGGCGCTGGTGCTGCGTCGCTTGAGCGGCGATCGCGACGTGTTGTTCGGCGTCACGGTGGCCGGGCGTCCGGTGGAGATGCCAGAGATGCAGCGCACCGTTGGGCTGTTCATCAACAGCATCGCCCTGCGGGTGAAAATGCCCGAGGACGATCAGCGCTGCAGCGTTCGTCAGTGGCTCAGCGGTTTGCTCGACAGCAACATGCAACTGCGCGAATACGAGTACCTGCCGCTGGTGAGCATTCAGGAAAACAGCGAGTTGCCTAAAGGCCAGCCACTGTTCGACAGCCTGTTCGTGTTCGAAAACGCCCCGGTGGAAGTCTCGGTGCTGGACCGTGCGCAAAGCCTCAATGCCACTTCGGATTCGGGCCGCACCCACACCAACTTCCCGTTGACGGCGGTCTGCTATCCGGGGGATGACCTGGGCTTGCACTTGTCCTACGACCAGCGTTACTTCGACGAATCCACCGTCGAGCGCATGCTCGGTGAGTTCAAGCGCCTGTTGCTGGCGCTGGTCGAGGGCTTCCACGGTGACATGGCCGATTTGCCGCTGTTGGGCGCCGAGGAACAGGACTTCCTGATCCATGGCTGCAACCAGAGCCAACACGACTATCCGCTGGAGCAGAGCTATGTCTCACTGTTCGAAGCGCAGGTTGCCCGGCATCCGCAGCGAATTGCCGCCAGTTGTCTCGATCAGCAACACAGCTATGTTGAGCTGAACCAGCGCAGCAACCGTCTCGGCCATGCCTTGATCGCTGCAGGCGTCGGCCTCGATCAACCGGTGGCGCTGCTCGCCGAGCGTAACCTCGATCTGCTGGGCATGATCATCGGCAGCTTCAAGGCCGGTGCCGGTTACTTGCCGCTGGACCCGGGCCTGCCGAGTCAGCGCCTGAGCCGGATCATTGACCTGAGCCGCACGCCGTTACTGGTCTGTACTCAGGCGTGCCGTGAACAAGCCGTCGCGCTGCTGGAGGAATTCGGTTGTGCCAACCGGCCTCGATTGCTGGTTTGGGAAGACGTGCAGGCGAGCGACGTTTCGGTGGCCAATCCAGGTATTTACAGTGGCCCGGACAACCTCGCCTACGTGATCTACACCTCGGGCTCCACCGGCCTGCCGAAGGGCGTGATGGTCGAGCAGCGCGGCATGCTCAATAACCAGTTGAGCAAGGTGCCGTACTTGAAACTGAGTGACGCCGATGTGATCGCCCAGACTGCCTCGCAAAGCTTCGATATTTCGGTCTGGCAATTCCTCGCGGCGCCGTTGTTCGGCGCTCGGGTGGACATCGTGCCGAACAGCATCGCCCATGATCCGCAAGGCTTGCTGGCTCACGTCCAGAGCCAGGGCATTAGCGTGCTGGAAAGCGTGCCGTCGCTGATTCAGGGCATGCTCGCCCAGGACTGCATGAGCCTCGATGGCCTGCGCTGGATGTTGCCCACCGGTGAAGCGATGCCGCCGGAACTGGCGCATCAATGGTTGCTGCGTTACCCGCAGATGGGACTGGTGAACGCATATGGCCCGGCGGAATGCTCGGACGATGTGGCGTTCTTCCGGGTCGACCTGGCCTCGACGCGTGGCAGTTATCTGCCGATTGGTACGCCGACCGACAACAACCGTTTGTACCTGCTCGATGGCGCGCAGGAGCTGGTGCCGTTGGGGGCGGTGGGTGAGTTGTGCGTGGCCGGCACTGGGGTGGGGCGCGGTTATGTGAACGATCCGTTGCGCACCGCGCAGGTGTTTGTGCCGAACCCGTTCGGCGCACCGGGTGATCGTTTGTATCGCACCGGCGACCTGGCCCGTCGGCGCAGTGATGGCGTGCTGGAATACGTCGGACGCATCGACCATCAGGTGAAGATCCGCGGTTACCGCATCGAACTGGGTGAAATCGAGGCGCGTCTGCATGAGCAGCCGGAAGTCCGCGACGCGGCGGTCGGGGTGCAGGAGGGCGTCAACGGCAAGCATCTGGTCGGCTATCTGGTGGCAGCGGATTCGGCGCTCAATCCGAACGAACGACTGGAGCGGATCAAGCAGCGCCTGCGTGCCGAGTTGCCGGAATACATGGTGCCGCTGCACTGGTTGTGGCTCGACAAGCTGCCGCTCAACGCCAACGGCAAACTCGATCGCAAGGCCTTGCCGGCACTGGAGATCGGCCAGTTGCAGAGCCAGGACTATCTGGCGCCGGGCAATGAGCTGGAGCAAACCCTGGCGGATATCTGGGCTGAGGTGTTGAAGGTTGAGAAGGTCGGTGTGCGTGACAACTTCTTCGAGCTGGGTGGGCATTCGCTGTTGGCCACGCAAATTGCCTCGCGGGTACAAAAAGCCCTGCAACGCAACGTGCCGCTGCGGGCGATGTTCGAGTGCAGCACGGTGGCGGAGTTGGCCGAGTACATCGACGGGTTGGCGGCGAGCGACATTACCGAGGAGAAGGTGGATCGGTTGAATGACCTGATGGCGGAGCTGGAGGGCCTTTAATCCGGGTTGACTGCCGAGCCCACGCGGCTCAGGCTTCCCGTGGCTTTTTTTATGGATCCTACTTCACCAGGGAGACAGTCGATGCCCTTCGTAACGGTTGATGGACAAGCGCTTCACTACATAGATCAAGGCACAGGTCCGGCGGTATTGCTGGCCGGGAGCTACCTGTGGGACCAGGCCATGTGGGCGCCGCAGATTGCGGTGCTGTCGCAGCACTATCGGGTCATTGCCCTGGACCTCTGGGGCCATGGCGAGTCCGGGCGGATGCCCGAGGGCATGACGTCGCTGGATGACGTGGCGCGTCAGGCACTGGCATTGCTCGATCATCTGGACATCGATCGCGTCACGCTGGTCGGTCTTTCGGTCGGTGGCATGTGGGGCGTTCGCCTGGCACTGTCGGCGCCGCAGCGGCTCAACGGGCTGGTGCTGATGGATACTTACGTTGGTGTCGAACCGGAACCGACTCGTCAGTATTACTTCTCGCTGTTCAAACAGATCGAAGACAGCGGTGAGATCTCGTCGCAACTGCTCGACATTATTGTGCCGATCTTCTTCCGTCCGGGCATCGATCCGCAGTCGGCTTTGTATCAGGATTTCCGCGCCAGGCTGGCTGCATTGCCAGTCAACCGGCTGCGTGAAAGCATCGTGCCGATGGGGCGGATCACGTTTAGTCGTGATGATTTGTTGCCGCGCCTGGCTCAGCTGAACCCTGAAACCACGCTGTTGATGTGTGGCGACCAGGACAAACCTCGGCCGCCATCGGAAACCCAAGAGATGGCCGAGTTGATCGGTTGCCCGTATGTGCTGGTGCCGGAGGCGGGGCATATTTCCAGTCTGGAGAATCCGCAGTTTGTTACAGATGCGCTGCTGAAATTTCTGGCCGACAGAAATCCGTGTAGCGCTTGATTAAAAAGATCGTCCGAACGCGGCCCGAGCCTTCGGACGATCTTTTGATCTTTATTTGGGCCCGAGAATCTTCAGCAACTTGTCCGGCGACGGCGCGCCTTGCTGTTGTTGCAACTGGCCCTTTTCATCCATGTAGAAAATCGCCGGAGTGGCGGCCAGTTCCAGGTCTTCCATCAACTTCATGTTCGCCGCCAGTTTCGCCTGAACCGCCGGTGGTACGTCCTTCAAGGCCTTGAGCGAGCTGCCCTTGCCGGATTTCTCGTGTTCTTCCAGGGCTTTCTGCGGATCCTTGGCGGCCAGCAGCGCGGCGGATTTGCCCGGGCTGTCTTCGCGAATGATGCCGACCATGATGTGTCGCAACTGCACCTTGCCGGCCTGGACCCACGGCCGTGCCTGTTCCCAGAACATGTTGCAGTACGGGCAGTTCGGGTCGCTGAACAGGTAGACGACCCGTGGTGCGTCCTTATTGCCGTCACCGATCCAACTGCTTGCTTCCATCTTGCCCCAGACTTCCTTGGCCATCGGCGCGTAGACCAGTTTCTGCAACGGTGCGCTGCTCAGGTCATTGCCGTCGGCGTCGTATAGATTGCCGAGCAGCACATGTTTGCCGTCCGGGGTCAGGTACAGCGTCATGCCGCGGTTCTGGTACTGCGCCGCGTAACCGCGCAGGCCGTCGGGCGCGTCGAAGGTACCGACGATTTTGGCGCCCTTGGCTTCGATCTTCTTGATTGCTTCAGGCAGTTCTTCGGCCTGTACCGACGGCAGGTGCAGCAGGGCAGCACCCAGGGTCAGTGTCAGCAGGTGGCGGAGGCGGAGCATGGCAATTTCCTTGAAGGCGTGGCCGAGGTGGCCGGGTTCGGGGTGTCGAAGTGTTCCAGGGCGCGGGCCAGGCTGGCTTCCGACAACTCACCCAGGTGACTGCCCAACAGATACCCGTTGGGGCTATAGAACAGCGTAGTCGGCAATGCCATGGAACCCACGGCCTGGCTCAATCGACCGCTGCCATCGAACAGCACGTTGGTCAGGCTCAGGCCCTGGGTTTCGAGGAAAGTGGCGACGCTCTGCATGCTTTCGCTCTGGTTGACGAACAGGAAGGTCAGGTCCGGGCGCTGTTGCTGGGCGTTCTCCAGCACCGGCATTTCCCGGCGGCACGGCGGGCACCAGGTGGCCCAGAGGTTGATGACCAATGGGCCGCCCTGGTAGTCGCTGAGTTGTAGGGTCTGGCCAGCGGCATTGCGCAAGGTGATCTGCGGCAGGCGCGTGCCTTGTTCGTAAATACTCAGGGAGAAACTCGCCAGCAGCCAGAACACCAGACCGCTGGCCACGCCAAAGCCCAACGGCCGACGCAGGCCCGGTTGACGCCAGCCTCGGTACAACGTCGCCAGCAGGAGCACGACCACCCCTGGCCAGGCAAGAAAACCACCGTCGCGCAGGTCGATGATCTGCCACGGGTCGTTGCGATAATGTGCCCAGTAGGCAATCACGAAGCCGACCCGGGCCGCCAACATGCCCAACAGGAACAGGCTGAACAGTACCGATTCCGGGTTCTCGCCGCCACGCTTGGCCACCCGCCAGCCGACAAACGTCGCCAGCGCCAGGGCACTGATCAGCAGCAAATGGTTAAGCGCGATGGCAAAGGTGCCGAGGGTAAAGGTCAGCATTAACGAGCGTCTCGGGTGGTGGTCCAGCGTTGCAGGAAAGTGCCAGCATCGACCTCGCCGGTGATGCGCTGGCTGCGACGCTCTTCGCCGTCGGTGCCGATCCACAACAGGCTCGGCGGCCCCGGCACTTTATAACGGCCGAGCAGTTCGCGGCTGGCGGCATTGTCGGCGGTGACGTCCAGCCGTAGCAAGCGCACATCGCTCAGCGCATCCAGCACCTGGGGTTTGCCGAAGACCTGTTTTTCCATGACTTTGCACGACACACACCAGTCGGCGTAGTAGTCCAGCAGCACCCATTGGCCCTGGGCCTTGGCGGCGTCGAGCTCACGTTGCAGGGACGCGGGCTCCTTGATCGTAGTGAATGCATCGTGAGCGCTCGGCGAGACAGCGCCGGTACGACCGGCGCTGTACACCTGCAACGGCTGATACGGATCGTCACTGCCGCCCGCCGCACCGACCACCAGCAGGCTGCCCCATAACCCCAACAGCAGCGAACTGGCGCCGAACAGGTGGGCCACGCGGCCAAATCCCTGGGACTGCTTCCAGGCGCTGTAGGCGGTGATCAGCAGCAAACCGCCACACAAACCGAGCCACAGCGATTCATCCAGCACCGGACGCAGCATCAGCAAAGCCGTGGCGAGAAACAGGAAACCGAACACACCCTTGAGCAGGTTCATCCATGCGCCAGGTTTAGGCAGGAAGCGATTGCCGACGGTGACCAGCAGTAACAGCGGCACACCGATGCCGATGCCCAGGGCGAACAGAATCAACCCGCCGTGCAGCGCATTGCCGCTCTGGGCGATATAGAGCAGGGCGCCGGCCAATGGGGCAGTCATGCACGGTCCCACCAACAGACCGGACAAGGCCCCCAGCACACCGGCGCCCATCAGGTTGCCACCGCGCTGGCTGCGTGAAACATGTTCCAGCCGATCCCGCACGGCCACCGGCAATTGCAGTTCAAAAAAACCGAACATCGGCAAGGCCAGCAGTACGAACACCGCCGCAAAGCTGCCCAACAGCCATGGATTCTGCAGCAGCGCTTGAAGGTTCGCGCCGAGCGATGCCGCCAGAACACCCATCGCCGCATACACCAGCGCCATGCTGATCACATAACTGCCGGCGAGGGCAAAACCGCGTTTGGGCGTGGCACCACTGCCAACGATCAACCCCGCCAGAATCGGCAGCATCGGCAACGAGCAAGGGGTGAAGGCCAGCAACAGGCCCAGACCAAAGAACACCAACAAGCTCCAGCCCAGCGCACGTTGTTGCAGGTCACTGGCCAGGGCTTGATCCGGTGCTTCGTTGACCACTGCAGTGGCAACATTGCCGCCCAGGTCCACGACCTGAGTCTGCGGTGGATAACACAAGCCGGCATCGGCACAACCCTGGAAACCTACCTTGATCTGACCGGTGGCACCGGCCGGAATCTTCAGTTCCAGACCCTGACGATATACCGGCTGCTCTCCGAAGAACTCGTCACTGTGCGTTTCACCTTCGGGTAACACAGGACGCTGCTCCCCAAGCAAGCCATCGAATTTCAGACGCTTCTGATAGAGGTAATAACCGTCGGTAATCTGCCAATAGAGCTGTGTTTCACCTGAATCAAGGCGTTCGGAGGTGAAGACGAATGCCTTTTCCACCGGCAGAAATTCGGGTTTGGCTTCGAACGGATTGGTCCCTGCCTGGGCTACACCCGAGATCAAGAGAACGAAAAATAGAAACAGTCGACGCATGGGTAAGCCTTATCCCTGTGCAAGTGAGGTGCACAATGGGTGGCGGCGATTAACCGATGATTAACCGCCGCCTGGCCTTGAACCTCAGCCCCGCAAGAGTCCGGGCCAATTGCCGTCATTGATTTTCACAGGGCCGGTCTCTGCCTTGTTGTTCTTGAGGTTGTACCTGATGTATTCGTTGTTCGTGAGGAAAATATAGTAGTAGGTGTCGATAAGGGGCGCGTCGTTTTGCACCGCCGTTATAATTCGATCTTTATAGTGTGACAGTCCTGGCCAGGAGTCGGGCGTTATCGGCAGTCGTGTGGTTGTTTTTGTGATGTAGTTAAAGGTGATGTAGTGCCCATCATTCATCAGGAATCGAAATACATTTTTTGGCGCAAAGGTATCCCACCACGTGCCGGCAACTATGTTGTCAAAGTAAGGAAGTAGGGAGTGCCATGGGGAGTTTTCAAGGCGATAGTTTGCGACTGGCTTGTCAAGGTCCTGATCGTACTTGCAGACCATCGGCGTATCGCCGCCGTAATAAAATAGCCACAGAATATCATCGCCTCCGCCCCAGGAACCGCCCAGTGCAGGAGCTGTGAATCCGAAACGCAGGTTTTTGAGTTGAGCATGAACGGCCCCCCAATTACCGGATGTAATATTGGCAGGAAAACCCGCTTCTACCGTGTTCGAGGCAATATCAAATCGTGAATATTGATTGGTGTCTTTGAAGAAGAAATAGATTTTATCTTTTCCGGCGCGCCAGTCGACGGCAACAAAGTTGTTGAGTTTTGGCATGAACTGAATCCTTTCAGTTAAGTGAGGTTTTGTTTGTGTGGTGTTTTTAAATGAGTGGTTGGTTGTGGTTTGTGTCGGGTTTAGATTATCGCGATGTAATGCTATTCAGTATGGTTTTTTAGAGGGAGGTTGTTTCGGTTTGAAACCGGTCTGTGTACTGCCAACTAACTGACGCACTGAAATGATCAGGCGATTATCAAATACCCCTCTGATACGCTGGTGCGACGGCTGAACGGCAGCGATGCTTCTCGTCGGCAGTGGGCCTTGCCATAATTGCGGCTTAATCCTCAGCTGCTTCACTCGCTTTTTTGTCCTGGGGGCTCCCATGCATGTACTGGTTTGCGAAGACGATGAGCTGATCGCCAGCGGTATTGTTGCCGGCCTGACCGCACAAGGCCTGACCGTCGAGCACGTCGCCACCGCGTCGACTGCCCGGGCGATGCTCAAGGTGGCTGAGTTCGATGTCATGGTGCTCGACCTTGGCCTTCCCGATGAGGATGGCCTGAAGCTGTTGCAGCAGTTGCGTCACAGCGGCCTGGAGATTCCGGTGTTGATTCTCACGGCGCGGGATTCGGTCACCGATCGCGTTGACGGCTTGCAGGCCGGGGCCGACGATTACTTGCTCAAGCCTTTTGACCTGCGCGAACTGGCAGCGCGCCTGCACACGTTGCTGCGGCGAGTGGCGGGGCGCAGCGTTAACCTGATCGAGCACGGTCGTTTGACCTACGATCCGAGCAGCCGCGAAACCATGCTGGGCGGCCAGCCGGTGGACCTTTCCCGTCGCGAGCAATCGCTGTTGCAAGCCTTGCTGCACAACCGTGGTCGCGTACTCTCAACCGAGCAACTGAAAGACAGCGTCTACGGTTTCAACGATGAGCTGGAAAGCAACGCCCTTAACGTCCATATCCATCACCTGCGGCGTAAACTCGGCAATGGCATTGTCGAGACGGTGCGTGGCCTGGGCTATCGCCTGGGGCCGGCCGATGGCGGAGAAGAATCGAAGTGATGAGCCTGCGTTTGCGTCTGAGCCTGACCCTCGGCGCCGCATTTGCGCTGATCTGGGCCCTGGCCGCCGCCTGGATGCTCAGCGATCTGCGCAACCAGATGATGTTTTCCCTCGACCAGCGGCTGGTCGCCTCGGCGCGGATGGTCGCCGGGCTACTGGAGCAACTGCCGGCGTTGCCGAGCAAGGGCGAGGGCACCCATTTCAGCGCTGAACAACTGAATATCCCCGGCGGCATGGCCTGTCAGGTCAGCTCGTTGCGCGGCGAGATTCTGGCCCGCAGCCACAGCAACCCCGAGCAAGCGCTGGAAGCCGAGAAAATGGGCTTCCACGATCAGATTATCGACGGCGCGCCATGGCGCAGTTTCACCCTGGCGCGGGGCGATGTGCGCATCACTACCGCCGACCGGCAGATCGAGCGTGAAGCGCTGAACATGTCCATTCTGCTGGCGGCTTCGGTGCCGGTCGGCGTGGCGCTGCTTGGCTGCCTGTGCCTGTTGTGGCTCGGCATCGGTCAGGGGCTGGCACCGCTCAATCGTATGCGCGATGCGTTGATGCGGCGTAGCGCCGATTCTCTGGAGCCATTGCAGATCCAGCCGTTGCCCAGCGAATTGCAGCCGTTGCTGGAAACCCAGAATCAGTTGTTCCAGCGCATCGGCAAGACCATCGAGCGTGAACGGCGCCTGACCGGTGATGCGGCGCACGAATTGCGTAGCCCGCTGACTGCGATCAAAACCCATCTGCAAGTGGCGCGCATGACCGACGGTGCCGCGCGGGATCAGTCCCTGGCCCGGGCTGAAGAGGGCGCCGACCGCCTGCACCGTACCCTTGAACAATTGCTGTTGCTGGCGCGTGTCGAGGGCAGCCTGTCGTTCGATGATGGCGTGCAGTGCAGCGCTGAGCAGGTGGCGAAACTGGCGATTCAGGATGCGGCCAGCGGCGATCGTCAGCGGATCAAGTTTCAGGTGCCGGCCAGATTCTCCGATGCGCCGCTGCAAATGCCCGCAGTGCTGTCGATTGCTGCATTGCGCAACTTGCTCGACAACGCCCTGCGCCATACGCCGGGCGATGGGGCGGTGGAGCTGAGCCTGGAAACCAATGGCAATCGTGTGCACTTTTTGGTGCGCGACCACGGCCCGGGAATTGCCGAAGACGACTTGCAACACCTGACTCAACGCTTCTGGCGCAACGGCCAGAGCACCGGTTGCGGCCTCGGCCTGGCGATTGTCCAGGCCATCGTCCAGCGCTGCGGCTGTACCCTGCATTTCGACAGCCGGCCGGATGGCTTGCGGGTTGAATTGACGATGCCGTTGCAACCTGTCTAACAGACACCGCTCCCAAAGGGTGTCTATGTCGCACACCAAATGTAACGTCTCTCCGTTGGCCACCCGGCCCCCACGGCGTTATCGTCCCCGGCAGCTTTGACTCAATGGATTGAGGTAACAGCGCCATGACTGCATCGATACACATCTGCAAGGCAACGTCTGCCGACGCCGGCATCATCAGCCGGATCGTCGAGCGCTCCATTCGCGTTGGCTGCGCGCTCGACCACCGCAATGATCCACGAACGGTTGCCACCTGGACCCACAACAAAACCATCGAACACGTGCAGCCCTGGCTGAACGACCCGCGGTTGTACCTGAACATCGCCCTGTTGCAAGACAAACCGGTCGGTGTCGCCATGGCCGCAGTCAGCGGTAAGGTCGCGTTTTGTTACGTGCAACCGGAATGGTTTCGACGAGGCGCCGGACAAGCACTGGTGCACGATCTCGAGATTTGGTTGATCGCTCAGGGATTGCCTCAGGCGCGGCTCAACAGCACCCGAACCGGCGAAGCGTTCTATCGCCGTTTGGGTTACCGGGCTTGCGCTGAAGCCTTCACGGTGGCGGGGCTTCATGCCATTCCCATGCACAAGGCGCTGGCGCCACCTTCATAGAAAGCTGATCGAGGGGCTAAATCCTCGAGCCCTTGATGCGTTTCCAGAACAGGAAAACCTGCAAGTGCGCCCCATGAACGGAATGCGCACCTGCCCGGTGTGCAGTTTTGGTCACTATCAACAGGGGTCGAGAGATGTCAGTCGCTACCAGCCTTATCGAAGATCAGCCGGCCCGGATTGCCCCGACGCCTGCCGAGACGCTTTATCAGTTCAACGAATCGCCGCTGTTGGCCCGTCAGAGCCAACAGGAATCGAACGCCCGCAGCTACCCGCGACGCATACCCCTGGCACTCAAACGTGCCAAGGGCATTTATGTCGAAGACGTCGAAGGCCGCTGTTTCATCGATTGCCTGGCCGGTGCCGGAACCCTGGCCCTGGGGCACAACCATCCGGTGGTGATCGAAGCGATCCAGCAAGTGCTGAGCGATGAACTGCCGCTGCACACCCTCGACCTGACCACGCCGGTCAAGGACCGGTTTGTCCAGGACCTGTTCGGCCTGCTGCCGCCGGCATTGGCCGCTGAAGCGAAGATTCAGTTCTGTGGCCCCACTGGCACCGATGCCGTGGAAGCCGCGCTGAAACTGGTGCGCACAGCCACCGGGCGCAGCACCGTCTTGTCGTTCCAGGGCGGTTACCACGGCATGAGTCAAGGCGCGCTGAGCCTGATGGGCAGTCTGGGACCGAAAAAGCCGTTGGGTGCCTTGCTCGGCAATGGCGTGCAGTTCATGCCGTATCCCTACGATTACCGTTGCCCGTTCGGGCTCGGTGGCGCGCAGGGAGTGCAGGTCAACCTGAATTACCTGGAGAACCTGCTGAACGATCCAGAGGCTGGCGTGCAACTGCCGGCTGCGGTGATCGTCGAAGTGGTGCAGGGCGAGGGCGGGGTGATTCCGGCCGATCTCGACTGGCTGCGCGGTTTGCGGCGCATCACCGAGCAGGCCGGCGTGGCGCTGATCGTCGATGAGATTCAGAGCGGCTTCGCCCGCACCGGCAAGATGTTCGCCTTCGAGCACGCCGGAATCATTCCGGACGTGGTGGTGATGTCCAAGGCCATCGGCGGCAGCCTGCCGCTGGCGGTGGTGGTCTATCGCGACTGGCTCGACACCTGGCTGCCGGGCGCCCATGCCGGAACCTTCCGCGGCAATCAGATGGCCATGGCCGCAGGCTCTGCGGTGATGCGCTACCTGACCGAACACAAGGTTTGCGAGCACGTCGCCACCATGGGTGAGCGCTTGAGCGAACACCTGCACATCCTGCAGCGGGACTTCCCGCAGCTGGGCGATATTCGCGGACGTGGCTTGATGCTGGGCGTTGAACTGGTCGACCCAGCTGGTGCGCCGGACGCTCAAGGCCATCCACCGGTATTCGGTCGTCTGGCGTCGTTGGTGCAGCGCGAATGCCTCAAGCGCGGATTAATCCTCGAGCTGGGCGGGCGTCACGGCGGTGTCGTGCGTTTTCTGCCGCCGTTGGTGATCACCGCCGCCGAAATCGATCGAGTGGCCGACATTTTCGGCAGGGCCATGGCTGCAGCCACCGCCAGCCTCTAAATTTTCCGGCGCCTCGAACGTTCTTTTTACATAACGGCTGCGCACGGTGTGCAGCCCACCCTATAGCGATGGAGAGACAGCATGACGTCAGTATTCGACCGCGAGGACATCCTCTTTCAAGTCGTGGTCAACCACGAAGAGCAATACTCGATCTGGCCCGACTACAAAGCCGTGCCACAAGGCTGGCGCACCGTGGGCAAGAGCGGCCTGAAAAAGGAATGCCTGGCCTACATCGAAGAGGTCTGGACTGACATGCGTCCACTGAGCCTGCGCCAGAAAATGGAAGAGCAGGCGGCCGTGGCTCACTGAGTCGCCGCGCAAAAAGAACCCGCTGAACCGGTGACGGTCAGCGGGTTTTTCACGTTTGAAATCTCTGTTGTCTGCGCGGCCGTCATCGCGGGTTTAACTGACGTTACGCCCCGCTCAACCCCTTGATCAGCTGATCCACATTCCCTTCCAGCTCGGCCACCGGATCCGCCGCATCGACACTCAACACCACCAACCGACTGCCCGCCTGCGAGATCGCCGTTTTCACCGCCTCCGACGGTTGTCGATGATGCAACACCACCGCCACGTCATGGTCCTTGAGCGTCGCACTTAACTGCTTGAGCGCTTCAGGCGTCCACTCAGCATCCGGCCGTGGATCGAGGCCGATCAGCTCCAGGTTGAGGCCGCCGATCAGGTAGCCGAAATGATCGCTCAGGCTCATCACGCTCAGGTTATCGGCACTGGCCAGCCGCGCTTCGCTGTCGGCACTGAGCTTGAGCAGGCGCTGCTTGAGCGCTGCCAGATTGGCCTCGATGGTCGGTTTGGCCGCCGGCGCCAGGCGCACGAGGTCCGCCGCTATCACGTCTGCCATGCGCCCCATGTTGTTGCTGGAAAGCCACGGCTGGCTGTTCAACCCGTCGACCTTGCTGCCGGGCTGCACGGCGATGCCGGGAAGGGCGCCGTCCACCGGGCGGGCGGCGTCGACTTCGACGATACGAATATTGCTGCGCCGGGATATCGGGTACAGCGGATCATCCGCCCACAGGGAACGCAGACCAATCACGGCATCAGCGTCGGTCGCCAGCTTGGCCAGCGCCGGAGCGCCACGACCGGTGAAATAGGCGGTCTGTCGGCTGCCGGGCAGATTGTCTGGAGCGGCCCGTTGCAGTTTGACTTCGGTGCCTTTGAGCAACACTTCGCCCAGACCATAGGTGATCGGCAAGGACGCCAGCACGTGCAGCGGTTTGGCGCTGTCCGCCGCAAAGCCAGTATTGGCCAGGCCACACAGGGCTATGGCAAGGGTCAGTTGACGCAGAGAAAAACACATTTATCCGAGGTTCCCTTTCAGACTTGGGACGATGCCGCGAGCGATCGCGGCCAGGGCGAAGGCGATACCGGCCACCAGAATGATCGCGGCACCGGACGGGATGGGCAGGTCAAACACAATCGGTGCGAGGATTCCGCACAGGGTGCTCACCGTGGCAATCAGCACCGAACACCAGAAGAAACCCTTCAGCGATTGACTGAGCAAGCGCGCGGCCGCCGCCGGAATCACCAGCAGGGCGCCGACCAGAATCGCGCCGATGACTTTCACCGCTGCCACCGTGATCAGCGTCACCAGGATCACGAACAGGTAGTCCAGGGTTTTCACCGCCACGCCACGTACCGCCGCCAGTTGCGGGTTGAAGCTGGCAAGCATGATGCGGTTGTACAGCGGCAGGGCCAGTGCCATCACCAGTGAGCCGACGATCGCCAATACCAGCAGGTCGTTGCCGTTGACCGTCAGTACCGAGCCGAACAGCACGTTTTCCAGTATGTGCACATTGATCTTGCCCGCCAGGATCAACAGCAGGCTTGCGCCCAGTGCCAACGACACCGACAGAAACACGCCGATCAACGTATCCGGCGCCAGACCCGTGCGGTTGCGCAGGTAGTTCAGCAAGATCCCGAACAGCAGGCAGTAACCGAACAGGCTGCCATAAGGCCCGGTGTAAGGTTCACCGAGCAGAATGCCGATGGCCACGCCAGTCAACGCCGCGTGACCCACCGCTTCTGAGAAAAATGCGAAGCGCTTGACCACCACCAGCGTGCCCAAACCGCCCAGCACCGGGCCGATCAGCAATCCAGCGAGCAGGGCGTTGACCACAAATCCATAGGCCAGCGCTTCCGGCAGGTAACCCGACGAGGCCCAACCCTGGACCATCAAACGAAAGGCTTCGTAACTCATCAGGCAGCGCTCCGGGGATGGGTCGAGAACAAGGTCAGCAGTCGCTCCGGGGTCAGCGCCTGTTTCGGCGTGGCGTCGAACAGCACCCGGCGATTGAGCCCGGTGACCCGGTCCGCCAGACGCCCGACCGCTTCCAGATCATGTTCGATCCACAGCACGGTGATGCCGCTCTGGCGCCAATCGCCCAGCAGCCGTTCGAACACTTGGATACCGGCCTCATCGAGCGCCGACATCGGTTCATCGAGCACCAGCAACTGTGGCGCCGGAATCAGCCCTTGGGCCAGCAAAACCCGCTGGCGCTCGCCGCCGGACAGCGCGCCCATGCGCCGTTTGCGTTTGTCCTGCATGCCGACCCGTTCCAGCGCCTCGCCAATGGCCGTTGCGTAATGCGTGCTCAAGCCGAGAAACGCCGGGCGCCGCTGACACATGGCCGCCATGAAGTCGTCGACAGTCATTGGCAAACCGCGATCAAACTCCAGCGCTTGCGGCACGTAGCCGATCGTCCCGGGTTCGCCGGGCCATTGCAGGCTCAAACGGCCCTGATGCGGCATCTGCCCGAGCAGGGTCTTGATCAGCGAACTCTTGCCGCCACCGTTGGGGCCGACCAGGGCATGCACGCTGCCGGGCCGGACCTGAAAGGTCACGTTGTCGAGGATCGTCGTGCGACCGAGGGTCAGGCTGACTTCGGCGAAGTCGAGGGTCGGGCCGGCGCTTTGTACGGTCAGGGTTTCTTGAGCGGTCATGCGCCGGACTCCTGAATCGCCCGAACCACGGTGTTGAGGTTGCCGGTCATTTCCTTTTCGTACTTGTCGGCGGTGTATTCGCCATAGGAAATGTGCGACAGCGGATACAGCTTCACCCCGGACTCACGCTGGATGGTCTCGACGTAGGTGGAAGGGAAATCCATCTCCGAGAAGATCACTTTCACGTCCAGCTCCCGCAGTTGATCGATGGTCTTTTTCAGTTGGCTGGGGCTGGGTTCGATGCCGTGGGCCGGCTCGACCACGGCGGTGACTTCCAGGCCGAACTCGCGAAGCAGATAGTCGTAGGCGGCATGGACCGTGGCCACGCGTAGTTCGGCGTTCGGCGCCTGGGTCAGTTTGGCCAGGGCATCGGCGCGCATCTGCCGCAGGCGCTTACCGTAGGCGCGGGCATTCTGGGTGTAGGTTTTAGCGTTGGCCGGGTCGAGCTTGCCCAACTCGCGGGCAATGTTGTTGACCTGGGCAATCGAAGCGCTGATCGACAAGAACGTGTGCGGGTTCACCACTTTACCGGCACCGCGAGCGGCGACACCGGTGGCGGCCAGCAGCGGCACGTTTTCGTTGGCTTCGATCACTTTGATATTCGGGGTTTCGCTGGCGGCGATCATGCGGTCGGCGAAGTCGTCATGGCCCACGCCGTTGAGTACGATCACGTCGAGCCCGCTGATGCGTTTGATGTCCTCGGCGCGGGGCTCATAGGCGTGCGGGTTGAAACCGGCCGGAATCAACGGCACCACTTCGGCCTTGTCGCCGACGATATTGGCCACGTAGCTGTAATAAGGGTGCAGGGTGATGCCGATGCGCAGACGCTTGGCTTCGTCGGCACTGGCCAGAGGCGTCAGCAAACAGGCAAGCAGGCCGACCAGCAGCAGGCGCAAAAAACGACGTTGAGATGAACTAGGCATGGGAAAGCGGTCTTCTCTCGGGTGAGGGCGAGGGTTCAGTGCCGATGCTGGCGGGTGACCCCTGCATCGAATTGCGCGACGATCTGCTGCCAGCCGGCGCTTTCGAGTGCGGCGTCAGTCAGATCAGCCGGGGTAGTGAGGGCTTTGCCGCGATTGAGCCAGACGTCTGGCGCATCGTCGTCAGCGGTCAAACGCATCAGAAACGAGCCGGCCACGGTGGGTGTCTGGCTCTGGCCGAAATACGCCTTGGCGTCCAGCAATTGCCAGGCATGACCGCCTCGACTGACAGAACTGGCGTCTTGGGCAAACGGCGCGAAACCTTCCTCGGCGAGGGTGGCGGGCGTGGGCAGTGCTTGTTGTTCCTCGCGCAACAGGTGGATTTCATCCAGCGTGACCCGCAGGTCTGCGTAAATACCTTGCTCGGATGCGCTCAGGTCGCGGCGGGCATCCAGTTGATGGCTGCCGACGCTGCTCACTTCCCGGGACTCGCCGCGCCAGGCGACCACCGAACCGGCCACCGCCAGAATCATCAGGCACAACAGCAACACATAGAGGGTTTCATGGCCGGCTCCGGCCGGGCGCACCAATTGGGTGGTTGGCGTGATCATGCTCAGGGCGCCTCGATGTCGGCTTGGTCGATCTCGACCACGTGGCCGGGACCGGCGTCAAACAGCACGTAGAATTCGGCGCCGGGTTTCTTGAAGGTCAGGGTCGAATCGGCGCCGAGCTTGCCTGGCACCAGAATGGTTTCGTCGTAGCCGATCACATCCAGGGTCACGCCCGGCGCGCCGCTGCCGTCGGAGAAACCACCGGTGCAACGGATCTGTTCGGCGTCGATGGCCTTGCATTCGCACATCGGGTTGTGGGCCAGGACGCTGGCGCTGAAGACGGTGCAGAGCACCAGTAAAACGGGGCGAAAAACGCTGGTCATGGTTTGCCTCCTTGTCTGTTCAGCCATGCGACGGTGGCCGGGGACGCCTGGCTCAGGGGGATGGAGGCTTGATGCATGGCGCCGTCCCAGCCTTCCATGGTGATCCACAGCTCAGCATCGTTTTTGGTCTTTTCGGGTACCGGCAGCGCGGCGCCCATGTGGTAGGGCGTGCCGAAGAAAATCACCCCGGCTGCGCGCAGGCTGCGCGGTTTGCCAATGCGCAGGTAAGTCGCCTTGACCTGATCGCGACAGCTGTCGCAGAGCGCAGCATTGAAGGACTTCAAGTAGCCGGCCGGGCCATCGGATACCGGGGCTGCGTTGCGCAATTCAGCCAGTCGCAGGCTCCAGGGGCCGACCTGAATTTCACCGACTTCACGCTCACCCAGGCCGGTGTCTCCGCGAAACAGCGCTGCGTCGGCGAAGTATTTGGGCATGAACCCCAGCGGCACCAGCAACAGCAGCACGTTGATGTGGAAGCGCCATGTGTGCCAGAAGCGGCTTAGCGGCGAGCGTGGTTTTTCTGCTGCGACCTGGCTCATCGGCTGCCCTCCGTGGCTTCGCGGCTCATGGCCGGGGCGGGCTGGCCGGTCAGCGCAGCCCGTGGACGCTTGTTGCTGCGCTTGAGCGCATTGGCTGTAGCCAGGGCGGTGCGTTTGGTCCAGATCAACAAGCCGCTGAGGACCATCATGCTCAGGATCAGGCCGAAGAAGAACCAGATCAGCTTGATCCAGATACCGCCGAAATCGCCGGTGTGCAGCGGACGCATGGATTCGGTCACCAGCTCCAGACCCGAACGATCCGACAGCAGGCGCGTGGTGGAAATGTCACCGGTGTAAGGGTTGACTTCGGCGCTCTGGTAGATCAACGGGTACCAACTGCGCCCGCTCACCAAAAGATGGCTATAGGCATTGGCGGGCAGGCTGACAGAGCTGTCTTCCAGGCCGGGAATGCGTTCCTTGGCCTCGCGGATCGCGCTTTCCAGGCTGATCATCGGCGCTGGTGCGCCATCGGCGGTGAGCGGCACGCTCTCACGCGGGACGACGGGGGCGACCGGCGCGGTGGAAATCGAAATATGGTTATCGAACAGGATCGCTTCAATCATGAACCAGGTGCTGGTGACGGAAATCACCGCAATGAACCAGATTGACCAGATGCCGCTGAGCCGGTGAAAGTCGCCCCAGAAAATCCGCGCGCCATGACGAATGCGCAGGGTCGGTCGCAAGAAGCCTTTCCAGAACCGTTTGTAGACCACAAGCCCCGTCACCAGTGAAGCCAGCATCGGCAAGCCGAGGAACGACACCAGATACCAGCCCCAGCTGTAGCCGTTGGTGAATGGCACCAGCCACCAGCCATGCAGCGCGCGAGTGAAGGCCTGGAAGTTGAAGGGTGGAGCGGTGCCCTGAATCGCTCCGCTGTAGGGATTCACATAGACCGTCACCGAGCGTCCGTCCGGGTAGCTGACCTTCACGTCCAGGGCGAAATGCGACTCGTCGGGACGGTTGATACTTTCGACCAGCGTTTGGGGCTCGGCCGTTTTGATGGCGGCGATGATCTGGTCATAGCTGAGCAGCGGCGCGTCGTCCGAAGGCGGGCTGGCGCGCATTTGCGGGTTGGCCAGCCAGACGATTTCCTGACTGACCACCGCCAATGTGCCGGTCACACAGACGATCAATACAAAGAACCAGATGGGCAGGGCCAGCCAGCTATGGACCAGAAACCAGAGTTTTGAGCGGGATTTCTTCGACATGATTAAAGGTCTTGTTTCGATGAGAGGACCTCTGCTGCGGGCTTCCCAGCGTTGAGGTCCATGAAAGGCCCGGTCGTGGCTTTTGCCTACGCGACC
The DNA here is from genome assembly GCF_058798795.1 of Pseudomonas sp. GW822-FHT07A10. Lineage (NCBI taxonomy): Bacteria > Pseudomonadati > Pseudomonadota > Gammaproteobacteria > Pseudomonadales > Pseudomonadaceae > Pseudomonas > Pseudomonas sp. GW822-FHT07A10. Next base: position 8,367 of record NZ_JBXAKV010000021.1, on the reverse strand, counting down.
GGCTGCATCTAAATAAGACGTATGAGCATCGGAAATCCCGAAAGGGGATATGAAAGTAAATGTTTCGTGTTTCTGCGCTGTGTGGGAACGGCCAATATTGATGTTGAATGTGATCAGGCCCCATCGCGAGCCTGCTCGCGATGGGGCCTGATCACGTACCGAAGCTATCAACCCTGCTTGAACATCTCCTTCGCCCGCTGTTCGATCTGTTCCTGCGTCAGATCCTCCTTGCGCGTGGCCAGAAACCACACATGCCCATAGGGATCCTTCAAGGTCCCCGTGCGGTCGCCATAAAACTGATCCTTGACCTCGGACACCACCGTGGCACCGGCATCGATGGCCTGTTTATAGGACTTGTCCACATCGTTCACATACAAATGCAGGCCCACGGACGGCGATTTGTCCGGGTTGCTCAAGGGCCCCTGGTCACAGGGTGTGCCCAGCATGATCGGGCTATCGCCGATACGCAGTTCGGCGTGCCCGATGCCGCCGTCGGGCATGGCCAGGCGCATGACTTCGGTGGCGCCAAAGGCTTTCTTGTAGAAGTCGATGGCTTCGGCAGCTTTCTGAATGCCCAGATAAGGGGTGATGCTGTGATAACCCTCTGGAATAGGTTTGACGCTCATGACGGTTCTCCCTTTATTGTTGTGGAATTAAGGTGTTCCTTCGCCGTTTTCCGGTCGGATAACTATAGGTCAACCCCTTCGCCACAACCGAGTGCCCGACGAGTAGCCGCAGTCACGACAACGCGCTGCACTGTAATTTTGGTGCATCAGCGGTAAGAACCTGGATCGACAGTTTCTCTGTGGCGCGACGCTTGTTTACTGCCTGTTCACCAATTCCCAATACCCACTATCGAGAGCATTGATTTCTGCCCGTCGGGGCGCGTCGGTAGCCTGTGTTCATTGCCCCGAACCCAGCTATCCGGACGCTCGAAATGAAAACTCTACTCGCCACTTTCCTGTTGCTCGCCGTTTCCGTCCTCGCCGGATGCGCCAGTCATGTTTCACCGGAACTACGCCCCTATACCGCTGAAGAAACCCGGGAACTGGCGCTGGAAGCCTTGAATCGTCGCGGCTTGTCCTTCGAGGAGTACCACGCGAAGAAAGCCGAATTGCTTGGCCAGCCAACCAAATCGATCAGTTTTGACAAGCAAGGCGAGATGAACGCCGAGCGCACAGTACAGCTGCACGGTCGCCAAAGCTGAGCGACAACTGTACTGCTCGAACTTTCACGCAACTGTCCATGGGTTTCCCTCAAGGCGTGCGATAGGGTCAACACCTGACTGACTCTGATGGACTGCCCCCCCCATGCTCTCGCTCGACCTGCTGCTGGGCTTTGCCCTGTTCGCCCTTGTCACCTCGATCACCCCCGGCCCGAACAACGCCATGTTGCTGGCCTCGGGCGTGAATTTCGGCTTTAGCCGCACCATCCCTCACATGCTGGGCATTACCTGCGGCTTCTTCGTGTTGGTGGTGGCCGTCGGTTTCGGCCTGGGCACGGTGTTTCAAACCTATCCACTGCTTTACACCGTGCTGCGTTATGTCGGCGCGGCGTATTTGCTGTACCTGGCCTGGAAGATTGCGCATTCCGGGCCGGTCGCCGAGGGTGAGCAGGGCGAGGGCAAGCCGATCAGTTATTTGGGCGCGGCGGCGTTTCAATGGGTCAACCCCAAGGCCTGGATCATGGCCATCGGTGCCATCAGCACCTACACGCCGATGCAGGGCTATTTCACCAATGTGATTGTGATTGCCGCGGTCTTCGCTCTGATCAACCTGCCGAGCGTCGGTGTGTGGGCTGGTTGTGGCACGCTGTTGCGCAATGTGCTGCGCGATCGCCGCTGGCTGCGCCTGTTCAACTGGGGCATGGCCTTGTTGCTGGTGGCTTCCATGTATCCGTTGTTGCTTGAAAGTTTTAGCTGACGCATTGTTTCAACCGGTTGCCCGATGCCTGTTAAGCTCGACTTCAGGAGCGTTCCTACGCACTTTTAAATGAAGTTGTTCTTCTTTAACGGCCTCCGATCAGGTATTGCTATCGTTCTGCAAATTCGGCGCCGCTCATAAGGCGGCGCTTTGATATTTCCAGTGACGAGCTTCCTGATCCCGGAACACGCTCTGCGAGTCTTCTATGAATAAACGTCCGTTGTATTTCGACTACGCCGCCACCACGCCGGTGGATGAGCGGGTCATCAAGGTGATGGTTGAGTGTCTGGGTTTCACGGGTAACTTCGGCAATCCAGCGTCCAGCTCCCACGCCTTCGGTCAACAGGCCCGGCAATCGGTCGAGCACGCACGGCGCCAGGTCGCCGAACTGGTGGGCGCCCAGGCCGAGCAGATCGTCTGGACCTCCGGCGCCACCGAATCCAACAACCTGGCACTCAAGGGCGTTACCCAGGCCCGCGGTGTGTCCGGCGGCCATATCATCACCAGCCAGATTGAACACAAGGCAATTCTCGACACCGCCAAACAATTGCAGGATGCCGGCGTTGCCGTGACGTATCTGGTGCCCGATGCCGAAGGCCTGATAACTGCGCAAGCAGTCAGCGAGGCGATGCGCGAAGACACCTTTCTGGTGTCGCTGATGCTGGTCAATAACGAACTGGGCACCGTCAACGACATCCCGGCCATCGGCCAGGTGGTGCGTGATCGTGATGCGTTGTTCCACGTTGACGCGGCTCAGGGCGTGGGCAAAGTGGCGATCGACCTGGCCCAATGGCCGGTGGATTTGATGTCATTCTCGGCGCACAAGGTCTATGGCCCCAAAGGCATCGGCGCGCTGTACGTCGGGCCTCGCGCGCAACAGCGCCTGCAAGCGCAGATCCACGGCGGCGGTCATGAGGGCGGGTTGCGTTCCGGTACTCTGGCGACGCACCAGATCGCAGCCATGGGCGCCGCTTTCGCGCTGGCGGCCGCTTTGTTCGATGAAGAAAAAGCCACCATCGTGCGCCTGCGTGAACGCTTGCTCGATCAGCTGCTGAGCATTCCCGGTATTCGCGTCAATGGCAGTCCGACCCAGCGCATTCCCCATACCTTGAGTCTGACTTTCAACGAAGGCGAGTTCAATTCCGCGGCGTTGAGCACCTCGATCGCGTTTTCCGCGACGTCGGCCTGCAACTCCGCCAGTAATGCGCCATCTCATGTGCTGCTGGCGCTGGGGCATGACGCGCGCTCGGCCAGTCGCACCATTCGCCTGAGCCTGGGGCGTTTCACCACCGAGCAAGATATCGACCAGGCTGCGCACCTGATCAAAACGGCCACCGCCAGTGCTCCGGCATTCTGGGCGACAGGTCCTTAAGCGCCGACTCTGATCGGCACCAAACAATAATGATGAAGTGGTAAGCAGGAGACACGATGAGTACGCAGCCTTCGATCAATGGATTGGTACCCCGGCGCCTGGCGCAAACCCGCGAGCTGATGAGCCGGGAGGGCATTCATGCTCTGTTGGTGCCGTCGGCCGACCCGCACCTGTCGGAATACCTGCCGGGCTATTGGCAGGGGCGGCAGTGGCTGTCGGGTTTCCATGGCTCGGTCGGCACGCTGATCGTCACACCGAATTTCGCCGGCGTCTGGGCCGACAGCCGCTATTGGGAACAAGCGAGCAAGGAACTCAAGGGCAGCGGTATCGAGCTGGTCAAGCTGCAACCGGGTCAACCCGGCCCGCTTGATTGGCTGGCCGAGCAAACGCCTGAAGGCGGTGTCGTTGCAGTCGATGGCGCGGTGATGGCCATGGCGTCGGCGCGTACCCTGAGCAGCAAACTCCAAGAACGCGGCGCACGTCTGCGCACTGACATCGATTTGCTGAGCGAAGTCTGGAGTGATCGCCCGAGCTTGCCGAACGAGCCGATTTATCAACACTTACCGCCTCAGGCGACCGTCAGCCGTGGCGAAAAACTCGCCCAGCTGCGTGACGTGTTGAAAGAGCGCGGTGCCGACTGGCATTTCATTGCCACCCTCGATGACATCGCCTGGCTGTTCAACTTGCGCGGCGGCGATGTGTCGTTCAACCCGGTGTTTGTGTCCTTCGCGCTCATTAGCCAGCAACAGGCCACCTTGTTCGTCGCCCTGAGTAAAGTCAGCGCCGAGCTGCGTGCCATCCTTGAACAGGACGGCGTGACCCTGCGCGATTACAGCGAAGTGGCCGCCGCCTTGCGCGCCATACCAAGCGGCGCGAGCCTGCAAGTCGATCCGGCGCGGGTCACGGCGGGTCTGCTGGATAACTTGAACAGTGATGTGAAACTGGTCGAAGGCCTGAACCCGACCACCCTGGCCAAGTCACAAAAAAGCCTGGCCGATGCCGAGCACATCCGTCGGGCCATGGAGCAGGATGGCGCGGCGCTGTGCGAATTCTTCGCCTGGCTGGAGGCGGCATGGGGGCGTGAGCGCATCACCGAGCTGACCATCGACGAACACCTGACCGCGGCCCGCACCCGGCGCCCGGATTATGTGTCGCTGAGCTTCAACACCATTGCTGCGTTTAACGCCAACGGTGCGATGCCGCATTACCACGCCACCGAAGAAGAGCACGCGGTCATCGAGGGTGACGGCCTGTTGCTGATCGACTCCGGCGGCCAATACCTGGGCGGTACTACCGACATTACGCGAATGGTGCCGGTGGGGACGCCGACTGACGAGCAGAAGCGCGATTGCACCCGCGTACTCAAAGGCGTGATTGCACTCTCCCGCGCGCAGTTCCCGCGGGGCATTCTGTCGCCGTTGCTGGACGCCATTGCCCGCGCACCGATCTGGGCCGAAAGTGTCGACTACGGTCATGGCACCGGTCACGGCGTCGGCTACTTCCTCAACGTTCACGAAGGCCCGCAAGTCATCGCCTATCAGGCGGCAGCCGCGCCGCAAACTGCAATGCAGCCAGGGATGATCACTTCCATCGAACCGGGCACCTATCGTCCGGGCCGCTGGGGCGTGCGGATCGAGAACCTGGTGTTGAACCGCGAGGCGGGCAAGAGCGAGTTCGGTGAATTCCTGAAGTTCGAAACCCTGACCCTGTGCCCGATCGACACCCGCTGCCTGGAACCGTCGTTGCTGACCGAAGACGAAAAGCAGTGGTTCAACGGCTACCATGCCGAAGTGCGCGAGCGCCTGAGCCCGTTGCTCGATGGCGCGGCCCTTGAGTGGTTGAACACCCGGACCGCGGCTATTTGATCGGCTTGAGTTCAGGCGCTGGAAACAGTGCCTGGCTCATGCCTGGCTATTGTGCCCGCAGGGCTTCAAGGACGAAGTCCAGCCGATCCTGGCCAAAGAACAGCTGATTCCCGACAAACATGCTCGGTGCGCCGAATACACCGCGTTGTACTGCTTCCTCGGTGTTCTGCTTGAGGGCGGCTTTGACGTTCTCATCGGCGGTCAGTGCCAGCACTTCATTCGGATCGAAACCGTTTTGCGTCAGCACGGCGGCAACGGTCGCGGGATCATCGAGGCTGCGCCCTTCCACCCACAGGGCGTGAAACAGGCAATCGATAAACGCCTGAAAGCGTTCGGGATGACGTAATTGCATACCCGTGACCGCGCGCATCAACATCAGGGTATTGATGGGGAAGTGCGGGTTGAACTTCAGCGGCACACCGTAACGCTTGGCATAGCGGTCCAGATCCTGAAACATGTAGCGACCCTTGGCTGGAATGGTCACCGGGGAGGCGTTGCCGGTGGCTTTGAAAACTCCGCCCAGCAGCATCGGTTTGTAGATCAGCTGACTATCGGTCTGCGCACAGATTTTCGGCAGTTGGGTGTAGGCCAGGTAGGTGGCGGGGCTGCCGAGGTCGAAAAAGAACTCCACGGTTTTGCTCATGGTCGATGTGCTCTTCTTTTTGTCGAAGGGGAAGGCTTACCAGCGTTCGTTCCAGGGGCGCAGATCCAGCTCGAACGTCCAGGCGTCCCGTGGCTGGCTGTGTAAGTACCAATAGTTTTCGGCGATGTGCTCGGGATTGAGGATGCCGTCCTGATCCTTGGTCGCGTATTTTTCCGGAAATCTGTCGCGGATAAAGTCGGTGTCGATGGCACCATCGACCACCACATGGGCGACGTGGATGTTCATCGGCCCCAGTTCGCGGGCCATGCTTTGGGCCAGGGCGCGAATCCCGTGCTTGGCGCCAGCGAAGGCTGCAAACCCTGCGGCACCGCGCAAGCCGGCGGTGGCCCCGGTGAACAGGATCGTGCCCCGTTGGCGGGTGACCATGCGCTTGGCCACTTCGCGAGCGTTGAGAAACCCTGAGAAACAGGCCATTTCCCAGATCTTGAAATACTTGCGAGCGGTTTCTTCGAGAATACTGCACGGCACATTGGCGCCGATATTGAAGACGAACGCTTCGATGGGGCCGATCTCGGTTTCGATCTGCTCGATGAGCGCAATCACGTCCTCTTCTTTGCGCGCATCGCAGGCAAAGCCATGAGCCTCGCCGCCGCTGATCGTGATGGCATCTACCAGTGGCTGAAGTTTGTCTGCGCTGCGACGTGTGACGCAGGCGACGTAGCCTTCCCGGGCAAAACGCTTGGCGATGGCGCCGCCGGTGGCATCGCCTGCGCCGACGACCAATACGATTTTCTTGTTATTGATAGCGGTGGTCATGGATGTCGCCCTTTGCTGAACGGTCAGTGACTGACGAACGTTAGCAGCATCCCGGGCGAGGCGCCTATCGGGCTAGGCAAGCCCAACAGGGTTGGAGGATTACTTGCAGATGACGATCATACTGCGGCTGGTATACCCGGCCGGGTTAAGGCCAAACGGATAATCCCCGGGTTCTTCGACCGCATCCCCTGACTTGGCAATCACCTTGTAACCCTTGGGCGCGCACGAGTTGGCAGCGCTGGTGTAGCACTGGTCCCAGGAGGACGACAGCCCGGAACAGTTGATATGCAGCCCTTTCTTGCCGTGTTTGATCTGGGTTTTCGAGGTCGCCGCGCAGCCCGCAACTGCAAGCACGGCGATCAGTATCAAAATTCGTTTCATTGCTGTCCTTATTGAGGCTCCGGATCTTTGTGCCCGGGTCTGCCTGCATTCGCTTTTGCTTGAAGCGTTCTGATATCCCTATCTGAAAAAGTCCATGTCTGACACTGAGTTACGTGGCCTAAACATGGCCTAATTGAGCGGTAAATACCAGACCTTCGTCAAATCTCGTATCAATCCGCCGCAACTGCGGGCTTGGCGGCGCTCCCCATGGTCATGGTTGCGCCGACGGACGCCAGAATGATGCACAGGATTGCCATCCACTGTGACAGGGAAAGGTATTCATGGAGGAACAACAGGCCGGACAGTGCACCGAACGCGGGCTCGATACTCATCAATGTGCCGAAGGTCCGGGCCGGCAGCCGTGTGAGGGCGACCATCTCCAGGGTGTAGGGCAGGGCAGTGGACAGAATCGCGACCCCTATGGCCACGGGAATCAGTGAGGGTGTCAGCAGTGCAGCACCAGCATGGACGATACCGATGGGGGCTACGAACAGTGCAGCAATCATCACGCCCAATGCGGCGGTCTGCACGCCATTGTCGGCACCAGCCTTCTGGCCGAACAGAATGTACAACGCCCAGCAGACACCGGCGCCAAGGGCATAACCTGCGCCAACCAGATCAATACCTGCACTCGTGGCGCCAGTCGGAATCAACAGCAGTAAACCCACGGCTGCCAGAGCGATCCACAGAAAGTCGATCGCCCGACGTGAGGCATAAATAGCGACCGCTAATGGGCCAGTGAACTCCAGGGCTACCGCGATACCCAGAGGGACAGTGTTCAAGGACATATAGAAGAGGAAGTTCATGCCGCCCAGCGCCATCCCATAGACAATTACCGTGCGCAGGGACTTTGCGGTGAGCTTCGCTCGCCATGGGCGTAATAGCAGCAGCATGATCACGCTGGCGAAGATCAGCCGCAGGGTGGTGGTCCCTTGAGCGCCGATAACCGGGAACATGCTTTTGGCCAGGGAGGCTCCGGACTGGATCGATGCCATAGCTATCAAGAGCAGGCCTACCGAGAACAGGATAGAGGCAAGGCTGCGGGGGTGGTCATTCATTGTGTGGCATCGTCCGAGGTGAGAAACGAGAGTAGTGCGTAATGTGTTGGGCAATATACTGCGCATTCGTTGCGGTTGCGTCTATATATAAGCAGGGATTTTGAACATCCTGATAGAAAAGCGTAATCAGGGGTTGACGGCAGATCCTGGACGTCTATAATTCGCCCCACTTCCGGCGCAGTCGAAACGGAAAACTCCTTGGTAAACAACGAGTTACGCAGTTTTCGACAGCGGTTACGCTTCAGTTCATCGAGGCCAGAAGGAGTTGGTAGGGCAGGGTATTGTCGCCTTATTGACGGTTCGATCTTCTCGGTCGAAAGCGGAGAAAAAGAGGTGTTGACAGCAGCGA